>CAROLD010000001.1 GCA_949035555.1 uncultured bacterium
ATGGCAAAGTTGGCAGTGACGATGGCAAAGTTGGCAGTGACGATGGCAAAGTTGGCGATGGCGACGGCGGTAAAGTTGGCGATGGCAAAGTTGGCAGTGACGATGGCAAAGTTGGCAGTGACGATGGCAAAGTTGGAAGCACTAAGCCTAAAATACTTGAAGAAAATGACTCTACACTAAAAATTGAAATCAATGGTCAAACTATTGAAATATCTAAAAACGAAATAATTTTTGTGCAAGATGCAAGCGGAACCTATGTTCCCCAAATAGGAAAAAAATATAATATTAGCTCTGAATATTTATCACAAGAATTTGCAAATCCACAGTTAGCAGAAGCATTTGCAAACACATATAAAGGAGTTAATTTGGATGCCGAATTTGTTGCCAGAATTCATGATTTAGATCAAGCATTAAGCATGATTGATGATGCTCAAATGAAGCAACTAATTTCCGAAGAAATTGCTAACAGTGCTAAAAATAACGGTTATTTTAATATGGAAGACCTGGAATTTTTAGTCGATGCTCAAAACGCATTTGAAGCTCGAAGTGCTATTGTCAAAGCAGATGACTATAAAGGTAAATCTGCAATTCAAAGATTCAACGATTATCTAAGAAATGATAATTTAAATACTAATGACTTACTGAACAATTCAACATCATCTATTCATGGTAATGAAGTACGCGGATTGAAAGCTGATATAAAACTTGAAAACCGTTTGTATGGTGTTCGTCAATATATGAAACAACACCCTAACAGCCAAATTTCAAATCACATGTATTCAAAATACCTGGACGAATTAACAACAATAGGTGTTGATAAATCTATAATTGACAAATGCAGACGTCTTGATAGTGAATACGGCTGTAAAGTTATGGTTTCAGCAAACCTTAAAGAAGCCTCAGATGTAATGAACTATCTTGATGTTGAATTTGAACAGTGGAAAACGGCAAGCGGAGGTCAGGCAAAATTCCCGCCGGTAATAGATTTCAGCACAGTGAAATCTAATTGGTATGATACAGGTTCAGCTTATGGGCAAAGCGTAGCAGGTGCATATTCTGAACCTGGATACAATGGTTCTCTTGCATTTCCGGGAATGACCGAATCAGGTGTAGCTTGGGCAATGCGCCATGAGATGACACACACCAACGACTTAAAACATGGTTATAACATTCCGCCTCAATATGACTTGAATAGAATCATGCCTAAAAAACCTAAATTGGATAGCAATGGCAATCAAGTAATGAAAGATGGACAACCTGTTATGGTGCCAGATTTTGAAAACTGCATGTTTGTTGACGAATTTAGAAAAGCCGGAATTTCTGAAGGTCATATTTCTTATGCATATAACAATACTGCAGAATTTATCGCGGTTGCGTCAGAAGGTGATCTGAGCAAATGTTCACCACAATTTAGGCAAATGCTTGTTGATTTTGGTATGCCTGAATGGCAATTAAATATGAAGCCTAAAACTTCAGTTAAAACTAAAGCCGATACCATAAGTGCGGCAGAAAGACGTGCATTTGCAGATTTAGAAGTAAGACACTATCAATCTGAACACGGTGGCATTTCAGGCTTCTTTAACAGATTACTGGGCAATGATATCAGAGAACAAGGCAGTTTCACATATAAACCACCAAGACTTGATAAAATTGCATCAAAAGATTTAGATATCTCCGGTATTTATATCGGCAACAGAGTTAACGTTATGGGTGATATGCTAGAAGGCAAACTACCTAAAAATAAAGCCGTTATCGTTGCCGGAGACGCAAAAATCAGACTTGCTGACAGTTGGACACTTGATTTAGCTGACCCTCAAATTAAAAAGATTTTAGACAATCTTGAAGAGGGAAGAACGCTGACAGTCGGACGCCAAGGCAATATTCAATGTTCATCAGGCAAGATGGGAATTTCAGACAACCATCTTGAAATTCGCAAAGTTAACGGTGAAATTGTCATAAGAGACATCTCCAAAAACGGCGCTAAAATCCTCGGAAATACAGGCGTGGCTAAAGGGGTACAGCTTGCTAAACGTATGAAAAATTATGTTGCAGGTATTGCTGATACCGAGATACCGCAATCAATGAAAGCTACATGGAAGAAATGTAAATCTGAAATCAGCGATTTAGCAAGTTCATTATCAATGCCTGATATTAACATCAACGCGTCTGCACTTAAAGCTAAATACCATTCAATAATGAATGACATTTCCGTAATTGCATCAAAAGCATCTGCAACAGTTAAAGCTCAGATGAAACAATTGATGGAAAAAATCAAAGAAATGTATAACTCTTTGGGGTTATCTGCAAAAAATAACACAAGTGTAAATCCAAATATCACAGGTCGTCCTGACTTAGATAAATATGTTACACCTCAAAACAGCGCGTTGCGAATATCCAACGAAAACAGAGATTTGGCCAGAAGTTTTGATGTTGACGATTCACATGTTCAATTCATAAGAGATAATTCTGCATTATTTAAAGACAATCATATGTATGGTTATTGGCAAGGTAACAGTCCTGCAGATCAACATCACGGAGCATGGAAAATGCATATGTTCTCTGTTGACGAAGCTGACTGGCAAAGAATGTCAAAAACACTCATTCCGTATCTTAATGAACACGGAATTGAGTGGAAAACATTAAATATGATGCATGATGTATCTCATTTAAATGGAGATATTCAACAGGGTAAAGCATTTACAATTTATCCTAGAGATAATGCGCATATGGAACAGGTAGCAAGAGACCTTGACTACATCATAAGACGTAACAATCTTGATATAGATGCATCAAATATCATAGGCGATAGACAAATGGGCGGAACAGGTCGTCTATTCTACAGATACGAATTTAATACAAAACAAGCCCAAAATGAAATTTTAGACTTATCAAATGAAGCTGATTATAGACGTTACCGCAATTTATATGATTCTAATGAAGGCAGAGTTAACAGACACGGCGAAGGAAGCTATCTTGCCGACGATATGACAGCTGCAGATGATCCATGGCTAAACTTTGATCCGGGAGCAGACCTTCACGGACCAACCGTAAGATTTGACAAGGGTTCCCGTACTCAAGGTTCAAGATACAACAACGGATCATCTACAAGCTATGGTAATTCTAATGTATACCATCAACAACCTCCGGCAGGACCAAACCACATAAGTGCAGAACCATCTCCGATTGAGCCGATGCCAACAAGAGCATCCGATCCAATGCCGACACAGCCACCTAAAGCTGAAAAAGTTTCAGTTCTTAACGATATCGAATCAAAATATCTCCCTAAATACACTCAACATGCAGAGGCAACAACAAATGTACTTAATGAAATTGCCGCAAGAATGAAAAATGGTGAAATACCATCTCAAGACATGCTTCAAACTGTAATCAGAGATATATCTGAACAATCTGGCATAAGCATTAAAGAATTAGAAAGAGACTTCGACAGATGTTTCAGCCGTAATATTCTGGGTTCAGATTGGCAAGGTATCCAGAAAGCATTTAAAACAAGCGAAGCAAAAATGCTTGAGAATATCGAAAATGGAACAAGCCTTGCCTATAGAATTAATAACTTCAAAAAAACAGCAAACTCTGATATCTTAACTATAGATTTGGATGGTGCAGATACAGTTCCTACTACTAATAAACAAAATGCAGTTCACACATATAGAGCTACAAGTAATCCAGATGCGCCGTTAAAAGAATATTCATATACTCTAAAAAACGGACAAACCTTCAAATTTAAGGCAGCTGATGGGATTGATGCAAAGAATTTTCAATTTTTAGCAAATATGGATTCACAAAGAAGAGTTCTAAGCTCTCAAATTCCAAAATTCAACCAGTATTCCGATAACACACAAATCCGTTTTGCTCAATTACTAGTAAATAACCCATCTAAACAGTTGCAACTCAAAGAGCTTTTACTGACAGTAAAAGATGAAGCAAGTTTAGTTGGTCTATTAAAAGACAAACAATTACTTGGAGCAAGACTTAATGATATAACAGAACTCCAAGCTACTTTTAAAAACCCTAATGACTTTAATTATCTTGGAGGATTACTAGACGTCAAAACAGCTGCTCCTGTAAAATATCAAAGAATAGCAGATTCCGGAATCTTTGAATTGATAAAAGACGGTAAAGTTGATGCATCCTCTTTAAAACAAATAGGACAGCATGCGGATTTATCTCCTGAAATATATAGTGATTTAGCATTATTAAAAGCAGGTAAAAGTATTGTTCCGGAATTTCCAAAAGGTACAGACTTAAAAACTGCGTTTGCACAAACTAAAGTTGGTGATGCAGTTGAAGTTGGAAACAAAATGTACATTAATGACGGCAACAATCTCATAGAATGGAATATGTCAAAAGAAAAATATCTTGAACTATTCCCACCTGTCCAGAGGTTTACAACAACACAAGGTGCAATAGCAAACTGCCACTTAATTCAGACATTGGGATTAGCTATGCAAAACCCTAAAGCAAGGGCTCAATTCTTACAATCATTCCAAATGAGAGGCAATGATGTTATTGTTACGGTTAAAGGCTTTGAAGATTATTTCGGAAGTAATACATTCCCGAACGGAGAAATCAAATTAGCTTCCAATAACAAACATTTAACAGGCTGCACAGGTTTACAAATGTATGAACAAACTTACTCTAAAGTAGCACTTAGAGAAAATACAAATGTATCATATCCGAGTATAGCTTCAATTAATGATATTATGACACGCTCTGCATGGGGTCATGCATCACAAACAATGGCAGATGTCTTTGGTAAAGGTAATCTTGCAGATATATTACCAACAAGAAAAGTACAACTGCCGGATGGCACAATAAGACAATCTACAGGTTATTCATCTTTGAATTATACAAAAATACCGTTCAAAAATAAGGATGGCAAAACCCTAGCGATTAACTTAAATGCACAAAAAAATGCCGAAACTAAAATAGCGGTATTTAATAAATTTTTTATCGATTTTCCTGATAAAACATTCGGCTTGCAAATGTTAACACCTGAGACTACAGAAGCATTATTAATGCATGCAGTAGGAAATCAAGATTTCATGATTTCGTTTGGCACTATACCTAAATCTGGAGCTGCCGCAGAAAGTACACTACTTCCTGAATATAATATTGTATCCAGCCATGCGTATTCAATTCTAGACTATGATGCAAGTACAAAAACCGTAAAAATCGGTAATCCGCACTCATACTCAGAAGTTACCGAAATCCCATTGGAAACATTGCACAAATATATCGGACACTTAGATTTTCTAAAATTATAAAGGAGATAATATGAAATATTCACAAGACTTAGTCTTACGAAGTAATGAAATAATACAACAGGTTAAAGAAGCCGAAAAATTAAAAAAGCCGATTGAAAAACTTGTAAAAGAACAAATTGCTATAATGGAATGCCAAAAAGATGAATTCATAAAACAAGCTGACAATTTAGGTTTTGATGACTTGGAACGTGCCCGAGTTGAAATTCAAATCTACTCTAATATAAAATTTTGGGCAAAAAAAATAGGATTGCCCGTAGAAAAATATGATAATCTTATAAGTCAAGTTCAAAAAAGAATTCTTGAATAAGAAAGAAATAATACAGTAAATATTTTGTAATAATTAAGCAATTATTCAAAATTGTTAAACTTTATTAAATTATGGGATTTGAAAAAATAGGGGTTAATACAGGTAAAAAAATTATTGCTTGGACAAAAACAGGCAGTAACAAATTACTTGTGACAAAACCAATAGAAACCTCAACCAATAGATTACATCTTATTAGCCCAATATCAAAAGATACAGTAAAGTTCAGCTCAAAAGAAGAAACTTGTATTGAACAAGTTTATCATAAAGTACAAGAATGGCACCCTATTGATAAAAATTTAGGCTTTGCTGAAACCTTTCAAATTCCCGAGGATTATATTGGTAAGGGACATATCTACATTGAAAGAATTGTTGCCGGAAAAAATCAAAGTAAAGGTTGCGGAACAAGAACAATACAAAAAATTTTAAGAGAAAGCTTAGCTGATCCTAATTGTCAAGGGCGCATACGGTTACAGGCATTCCCTCTCGATATAAGCAGAGGCAATCCTCTTGGTTTCTACTATAAATTAGGCTTTAGAGCCGAAAACATTGATATCAACAACAAATGTGCTCAATGGCTTGCTAATGGGGGTAAAAAAAATAATGTTCCTTTTTCAATGGGGACATATATGTATCTTCCAAAAGAAAACATAGAACACTGCTTAAAGTATCTATCATAGTGTACAATGACACTCCAAATGCGAAACAGTAACACTTCAAATGCGAAATTTGGAATAAGTTAAATTTAAAATTCTACAATATATTACTTTTACCCAAATTACAATCAGAACATAATGTTCTTAAATTATCTATGATTGTTTCACCACCTTTTGACCAAGGTATAATATGATCAATATGCAATTCAATATTTGGATCTTTAGCTGGAGATCTTCCACATATGACACATTTAAAGTTATCTCGTTTTAAAACCTGATAGCGCAAACGAAGATTAATATTCCTTGAAGTTTTATGTGTCATAATTTTATTATTTTGATGCTCATCTTCCGTTCTTCGAGTTACCTGCTTTATTTGCACAACTTCATCCTTATTCATATAATCAACAAATTTTTCGAGAGCATTATACCAACTTCCATATTTAGTTACATATGGTTTTGCTGAACAAATTGATAAAGGTCGATGTAAATCTCTGTAATAAGGTTGTCTTCCTAGTTTTTGCCAAATATTTAATAAATTATCAAATAATTCTTCTTCAGTTAAATTTTTAGCAACGTTATAGTATAAACCTGCAGCTTTTAGTGCTGCATTCCAAGATCCAAAAATTCGTACTATCTTATAATGATTATATTGCCCATATTTGTCATATTCTCCAGCAGATAAAATTTTTAAATTATATTTTTCAACTACATAACACATATCGTTTAATAGATCTTCTTGAGTAATTCCAGAGTAATCTATTTTACAATACTGTAAATTAGCCTTTTGCAGACACTTTGCCCAATTACCAAATCTTCTTCACAATGATGACGAATTAAATTTACCCAGTTTGTCATATTCTTCTATTGTAACAATATCTTTTCTGATAATTGAGGCAACACGCAGTAAATCTGATATTAATTCTTCATCCAAAATATTTCGTTTTTTCTTTAAATCGAATTCCATATTTAACATTATAAGCTCAAAATACATAAAGTCTCAATATTATATTACAATTATAAAGATTATAATTCCGACTTTTTTGTAAAAAATTCCGACTAAAATTTCAAAAGCCCGGTACCAAATTTCGCATTTTAACCGCACATTCCTGAAATGTCTGTCTAAATGTAAAGTGACACCTCAAATGCGAAATAGTGACAGATGAAATGCGAAATTTGGAAGTTTAACAAATTAAATTCTAAAAAGAGGATGAATTTCAAAATTTAAATCTTTGTCCATAAAATCCAAAACCGTCAATGTAGAACGGGATGGAGTCGCATAACAGACTTTTTTTGTTTTTTTATCTTTAATACCAACTAAACCAATAGTAAAAAGAATATTTATTAAGTCTTTTATTAAACTTTCTTTGCTAGTGTTATCATCACCATTTCTATTAAAGAACTTCTCTCCAAGAACTGAATTTTCATAAGCCAAAAGCTCTATTTCAGAATATTTTGAACTTTCAAATAATTCACTAAGTTTAAAAACATTTCCTAATTTATATATTATTTTAAAATAGGTTTCAATATTACCATATACATCATTCCATTCGTGTTGCAGGGCATTATATCTCTCTTGCTTAAATATATTTTCCGCATCTAACACATGCTCTGCTGTTATTGATGCAGAGTTATCAGCTTGCTGAATGCATGCGTTTACAAAGCTAATAGCATCACGAGGTCTCATCATCGTACGTGAAATTATATAATCATTTGCAGCAATTCCATTAATATCAAAAGAAAATAAATCCAAAAATGTAATTTTAGTATTCTTTTTATATTTATATGAAAATAGATATTCAATTCTTTTATTTAATAAGTCCTCTAACATTTTAGGTGTCCAATTCAATCTTATTGTAAAAGATTCATCTTTTTCATTTTGTCTATGAGTTGTTTCACAAGTTTTTGCCAATAAGTCAGCTCTCATTGCTAATAATATTTTCATATTTGGAATATCTACAAATAAACGAATAGCATTAAGTAATGCATCAATTAGTTTATACTTGGAAACTTGATTAATCCAGTTTTCATCTAAATTATCGATAACAACTACAATTCGTTTTTGTTTATTTGAACCAAAATATTCTTTAAATAAGGATATTATATTTTTCAATTGTGCAATTTGTTTCTTATGAATATATTGACTAGTTTTGGTTTCAATCTCAGAACGTTGAGTATCAGATAAGGTGCCTTCTAACTTACTTAAATCTGTACCAATGGAAGCCGATATTTGTTTTTCAACATCTTTAGTTATTTTTTCAGTTGAACCTTCATCAAAAAATATTCCATCATATTCTTCTAAATATTTTTTTAATTGATTTATTCGACCACTAGAAATTTTTTTAGCCAACTCTTCTACTAAATTTCGTCTATTATAACTAAAATAATTCTTTATTATTTGAGATATTAATTCATGCAACCATAAAAATTTATAAAAAATTTCAAGATTAACATTTTCTTTTTCTAGCTTATTAACAAAAGGAACATTTGTTATATATTGCAAGGCAAAAGTATCTGGACGAACTTCTATATAGCAATCCACATCTTCTTTTATTTTATTTAATAAAGCCGTTTTACCAGAACCAGTACGACCAAGAATAATCATCTTTTTACTATTAAAATCGCAAAGATCTTCATACTCTGGAGTTTCAATAAAACATTGTTCTAAGAATTCTTTATCACTTTCAGCACTAATAGTACCAACATTCATACTTCGTTTAAAAATAATCTCAGCCATATAAATACTCCTCTGATTTGAATTATAACATTTACATGATTTTAAAACAAGAGATTATATAGTTATTATCTACTTAATAGAAACCGCTTCAGACCAGTATTTTATTATTGGATAAATAAAGAATTCTATTATTCTTCGTTTACCTGTTTTGATTTCAGCAGATAAACCCATACCGGTTGAGATTGGTTGGTCTATTCCGTCAACTCTTAATGTTTTTGTTACCGGAGTTATAAAGACATCGTAGATAAGCCCTTGCTTTTCATCTTCGACACTATCTTTTGAGACTTTCTTAACTTTTCCTTCTATCATACCATATTTCTGAAAGTCAAAAGTATCAATTTTCACCTGAACCGGCATACCTTCTTTTACAAAGCCAATATCCTTATTCAGCACAGAAACTTTTATACTTAGCGGAGAATCTGCCGGTACTATAGAAATAACTTTTTCAGCAGGAGTTACGACACCGCCGATTGTGTGGACAAGCATTGTATTTACATAACCGTCAACCGGTGAAATTATATTCTGCTGCTGCTTTTTGAACTCTATTTCTTTTATATTTGCTTCTAATTCATTTGCCTGTTTATCTCTATCTGCAAGTTGGGTCAAATTCTGAGTTCTAAAATTTGTACGGATATAATCTGCATCCTTTTGAATACTTCTTATCTGTTCATTTAAACTCGCTATTCTGCTTCTATAATCCATATTCTCAGCATGAACTTTGTCTAAATCATTACGCGAGATAATATCTTCTACATCTCGCATTCTGCGTTCTTTATCTAGGTTTAAAGTTAATTGTTTTTGGTAATTTGCAATGTCTTCTCTTAATCTTTTAATCTCATGATTTTTTGATGCAAGTTGGTTTTGCAAATCTGCATAAGCTGATTTTGCAAGTTCGTTTTGCGTGTAAGAATTTTCAGCATTTTGGACAATTTCACCTTTTAAACGTTGACGTTCTGTATTGATATAATCAAGGTTTGCTTGAAGTGATTGTAATTGAGGCTGAGTTGTTGAAGTATCAATTTCAATAAGTGTTTGCCCTTGTTTTACAAAATCACCTTCTTTAACATGAATTTCTTTAACAACACCTGTTTCAAGTGGTTGAATAATCTTTATTTCGCCGTCAGGGATAACCTTTCCTCTTGCAGAGACAACAATATCTACTTTTCCGAAAAATAGCCATAGTGCAGTAAAAAATATCAACGAAATGATTATCCAAAAAGTTGTACGTCCCAGTGGATTCACAGGAGATTCTTCAATTTCTGTAATTATCGGACGAAACTCATAACTGTCATCGGTTTCTGTTTTAAGAAATTTATTTAAAAGATTTATCATTTAAGTGCTCCTTGCTGTGTGTAAAGGTTATAATAATAGCCCTGTTTTTTAATAAGTTCATCATGCGTTCCAACTTCAATAATTGAACCTTTATCCAGTGCTACAATTAAATCACAATTCTTCACGGTAGATAGTCTGTGGGCAATAATAAACATTGTTCTGCCGTGTTTAATTTTATCAAGATTATCCATAATTACTCGTTCAGATTCGTAATCAAGTGCTGAGGTCGCTTCATCAAAAATAATTATCTTCGGGTTAGTAATCAAAGCACGAGCTATTGCAATTCTTTGTCTTTGACCGCCTGAAAGAGTTGAGCCTCGTTCACCCACAAAAGTATCATACCCCTCAGGCATTTCTGAAATAAATGAATGTGCTCCCGAGATTTGTGCAGCCTGAATAATAGCTTCAATTGGAGCATCAGGTTTTGGCATTGCGATATTATCTCGGATTGTCCCTGAGAACAGGTAATTTTCTTGCAAGACAACCCCAATATTATTTCTAAGCCACACCGGGTTCATTTGCCTGATATCAACATCATCAATATAGACTGTACCTTCAAACGGAAGATATAGTTTTTGTATAAGTTTTGTTATTGTACTTTTACCGGAGCCGCTTCGACCAACAAGTCCGATGCTTTGTCCAGCTTTTACATTAAGAGTTATACCATTTAATACCATCGGACTATTCGGACTGTATTTGAATGATAAATTATCAATTCGTACAGAACCGTTAATTTTTGGAAGTGTAATCGCTTTACTTGAGGTAAGTTCCACGGGATTATTCAAGATATCCCCAAGCCTGTCAACACCTAAGAGTACCTGTTGAAATTCATTCCAAAGGTTTACAAGCCTCATCACAGGTGCTATGAACTGATTTGCGAACATTTGAAATGCAATCAACTGACCGATTGTTAATTCATTTTTTATAACTAAAGTTACACCAATCCATAAAATTGCAATCGTCATCATTTTTTGGAACAGGTTTGAAAGTGAACCTGCAAAATTACTCATTACAGCAAGGTTAAAACCTGATTTGACATATCTTCCAAGGTAATCATTCCATTTTTTCTGCATTATTCCTTCAATAGAAAGTGATTTTACTGTCTGAACACCTGTTACAGCTTCTACAAGGTAGGAATTAGATTGTGCTGACATTTGAAATTTATTTTCAAGTCTTGCCCGCAACTCAGGAGTCATGGTTACATATAGAATACCTATCAATGCAACGATTATAAGAACGATAAACGTAAGGATTTTACTGTAAATAAACATTACAACAAGAAATACCGTTGAGAAAAATAAATCGATAAGTACAGATACTGATTTATTTGTTATAAATTCCCTAATCTGGTCTAATTCTCTCACTCGGGAAATAATATTGCCGACTTTTCTTGATTCAAAGTAAACAAACGGCAGTGCAAATAAATGATGAAATAATTTAGCACCAAGTTTTGCATCAATTTTATTTGCTGTATGTATAAAAATGTAGTTTCGTGTAAGGTTTAGTAAAAACTCAAATATACTCACTGCGACAAATGCAATTCCCAGTACATCAAGAGTTGACATACTGCGATGAACAATTACTTTATCTAAAATTACCTGTGTAAATAACGGAGTTACAAGTCCAAATAACTGAACTACAAATGAACCAAGCATTACTTCGGCAATAATTCGTTTATATTTCATTATTTCAACAAAGAACCACTTAAAACCGAATCTAATTTGTTCATTCATTAGTTTATGAGATAGAAAGATGATTTCACCGTTACTAATCTCAGATATTTCCTCAAAAGTCAATTCTTTTGCTTTTTTATCTTCAGGAATAAATACAAGAGCTTTTTTACTTTCACAATCAGGTTTTAAGATAACCCCAAAAGTATTATCCTTCAAAATAAAAATTGCCGGAAACGGATATTTTGGGAATTTATCAAAATCCATAGGTTTAATTTTTGCTTTAAACTCAGCATTCTTAGCTATCAGCAAAAGTTCTTCTTTTGAAATCTCGTCCTCAGTTATCCCGTTTTCACGCACAATAGAACGTAAATCTATTCCTATATTATTTATACGGCATACTATTTCAAATGCTATTAGCCCTGTTTGCATCATAATTCATCTGCTCCTGACATTATTTTCATTTCTTCTAATTTAGAAGTTATATTGATTATATTCTGCTCCAATTCGTATTCCTGATTCAGCAATTCCGCTTTTGTCGAGAGTAACTCATGTTGTTCAATAAGTTTATTACTGTTAAGGCGATTAACTGCATCCAATTTTTCTTTTACTGTTGCCAAAAGGTCTTTGTTTGTTGTTAATTCCTCGTTATAGGATTCGTAAGTTTTAAAACTTTTCTTATATTTGCTTTCTAATTCGGATAATTTTTTCTCTTTTTCTAACTGTAATTTTTGAATTTCCAGTTTAGTTTTTTCTCGGTTTGCACGATTTTTAAACCCGTCAAAAAATACATATTGGCTTGATACACCAATTACCAAACTTCGTTGACCGATATTTTGCACCGAAGAATAGTAGTTATTAGGATTCTGACCATAAAGAGAATAGCCTGTATAAAACCTGAAGGATGGAAATAGCTGACGTTTAAGTATGCTAAGTTCTGATTTCTTTTTATCAATTTCCAAATCATAATAACGTGATTCATCGGTCAAATACGGATCAAAAGTAAAATCAAATTGATTTTTCTTAACCTCGGATTTTATAACATTATTAGTGCTAACCTCAACTATATAATCATCTGCGACATCTGTGTCATCTATATTTCTGAAATTCAATCCGTTTAGATTATAATCTTGTTTAGTGTAATACGCTAAATCTTCAAGTGTATTTTTCAGTTCTATTTTAGAATTTTCTATTTCATTTTTAGTTTTAGCGATTTTTACAGCTTCATCCATTACTGTTAATTTACTGTTCATGCCGGCTTTGAACATTCGCTCTTTATTCTTAAACATATTTTCATATAAATTAAGAACTTCGGTTTTAACGTTAATAGAATTATTATTTTGCTGTGCCTTTGTATATAATTCTAAGACTTTAAGTTTTAACTCCTTAAGCTGTAACTTATACGAAATCTCTTTTTGAGCCAGTTCTTGTTTTGCGATATGAACTTTTTTACCTTGAATTCCATAATCAAGTAAGTTATAAGAAAGCGTCAGATAAAGCATATCTCGGTATTGAGTAAAAGGAGTAATCATAGTATTCCCGGCATAAGCATATGTACCTTTACCGTCAGTTAAATCTTTATTGTACTCTGTATTGAACTGCATACTTAATGTCGGGTACCAATCTGCCCGAACTGCTTTTAATTGTGCTCTGCTTATTCCGATATCCGTTTCTGACATTTTTAAGTCAAAAGAGTTATTTATTGCAGAATTTAATGTATCTTTATATGAAAAATCCTGTCCTAAACAGCTTAATTGAACTGCTATTATTATCCCTAATGTTATAAATCCTTTTGTTATCTTTTCCATTTCCTGAACACTTTAAAAGAAAGACCGATAGTGATTATCGGTCTTTCATACTATCTGATTAACTATGCCAAGCTGATGCCACAAGGTTCATCAAGTCAGCGTTATTTTTCACAGAGTCAATTCCTGTAAACTCTATTGCATTATTTTGTGCATATGCGGTCATATTTTGGATGATTTGATTTATATCACTATTTGAAATATAACTACCATCTGACAATTCAAATTTTTCAATTGCATTATCTGCATTTGATTGGTTTTTAATGGTTATTCTATCTGAGCCAAGATTACTACCATAGTCAATAATTAAATCATTGCCATCTTGATAGATTGCAATATTTGATTTATCGACAGAATTCTCAAATAATACTCTATCATTACCAGCAGAATCTGAGATTGTATCAGAGCCTCCATTATTTAAACCAAAGATATAACTATCATTACCATTTCCGCCTGATAACATATTATTTCCGGAGTTACCCATAATGTTATTATCTAATTCGTTCCCTGTGGCATCAATATTGTCATTACCTGTTAAAATTAAATTTTCAACATTATCAGTCAATGCATATGTAACACTTGATTTAATAGTATCGGAACCTTGGTTTTCATATTCAACAACAATATCATTTATATTATCAACAATATATGTGTCATCACCCAAATCGCCAAACATGGTATCAGCACCTAAACCACCGTCTATAATATTATTTTTAGTATTACCTACAATTGTGTCATCGTCATCAGTACCGATATAATTATGAATTTGAGCATTAATATTAGTTAAATTGTTATTATCACGGAATTTAAAGGTTTCAATTTGATTATCATAACTCAATGCCCAATCTTTAATACGAATTTGATCCTCTGCATCCTTAATATTTATAAGCAAATCATTATTATCTTTAGTCAGAATAATATCATCCTGAGAAATACCGTCTCCGAACTTGATGATATCATTTCCACCTTTATCAGTGATTGTATCTTTACCATCACCTAAATCAAAAATGTATGTATCATCACTGATATAGTTATCAATAATAATATCATTTCCTTTTTTACCATGAATAAAGTCATTTTCTGATGTACCATAAAGTACATCATCATTATTGGTTCCGCCAATATATGAACGCGTCATAATTTCTTCTAAAATATCTTCTTTAGTATAAATTGTACCATTTGCAAAGATAAAGTTATCAATTTTATAATATCTTGACGATTCATACTGATCAGCATTATTATTAGCTCCAAACCAGTATTTAATAACAATTTGATCTGATGAATTTTTTATTTTGATAACCATATTATCTTCATCTACAGTATTATCATCCTCAGAAAGAACTGTTTGACGTTCGAATTCCAAATCTTGCCAAGTGATACCTTCTCCAAAACGAATAGTTGAAAGGGTTGTATCAGTTTTTTTTAACAAGACTTGATCTTGTCCGTCGCCTAAATTGAAGACTAACGTGGTTGTTGCCCTATCCTCTACTCTTATATTATCATTACCTGAGCCTCCGCTAATAGTAGTAGAAATATTTGTTCCTGAAACATATATTTCATCATCACCATCTCCACCGTAGATATTTACATTATTGACATTAGAGACATCAATAATATCATTCCCATTTCCACCATCTATAGTTGTAGTTTCTCCAAAATTAACATTAATATTATCTACACCATCTCCTCCATAAACATGAGAAGTACCATAATAACTATCATTAAAGATATTTATATTATCATCACCGCTCTCCGCATTGAGTGTTAAATCTTGATAATTATGAATCTCTATTTCATCGTTACCAGAACCTGTATCAATTTCCAAGATAGTACTATTTTCTGCTGTAATAAAATCATTATTAGCTCCAGCATCAATAATTGTGTTTGTACAATTGGTAACATTTATAGTATCAATACCATTTCCACCATTAATAATAAGATCTAGACAATCACTAGTTTCAATAGTATCATCACCATTATCTCCACTTATATAACTCCATTTTCCATTACTAACAGTTATATGATCATCACCATCGCCACCATATAATTCGGTTATATCACGTTCATAAGCGTATATTGAGTCATTACCACCTTCTGCAAAAACTTTTGCATAACCTGCATCACCAACACTAATAGAATCTAGCCCATCCCCAGTATAAATTAAATCATAGCCAGAACTTTGATCAATAATTGCATCATTACCCGAACCTAAGTTGTATGTATCATTCCCATTATCAAACGATTCAAGATAAATCTTATAATCTTCTTTATTTTGGAATTTGCTAATATCGTAGGACTTAGTATTATCTTGTTCATAATACGGATTTGAATAATCTTTAATAATTTGCATAGCAGATGTTGTAGAGATATATGTATCATTTCCTCCAAAATCAGTCACCCGATTATTGCCTCTGAGATTATAAGTATTAGCATCTGTTTTGCCAACAAGATAATCATCACCATCTGTATCAGGAATAGTTCTCAAATTTTCAACATCACTAACCGTTAAAGTTTGTCCATCTGAAAACTCTAGAACTTCAACAACAAATGGGCTATCATATCCAATTGTATTCCAGTTTTCGTCATATAAATAGTCAAAACCATAATAATTCATTATTATTATTTCGTCTGAAGAATTTTTAAATTTGATAATTAAATCATCAGCATACTGAGTACCCCAATAATTATTAGATAGGGTAGGATCATATTGATGCTCAGTTCTATAGAATTCTAAATCATTAACTGTAATATTTTCTCCAAAAATCAATTTATCCGAGCCATAATAATCTCTAATTACAAGTTGTCCATCTCCAATGTTAAACCTGTAAATATTATCTTCGATCGCAGGAGGAATAAGTTCCTCTGGGATTATCACTATATCATCTTTAGTATATGTACTACCATCTGCAAATTCAAATTTTTCTATTTGATATATATCACTTTTTCTATATTCATAAAAAGCCTCATCACCACCAAACCAATATCGGACAATAATAGAATCTTCAGTGCCTTTTATTTTTATTTTTAAACTAAATGCAATTTCTTCTGGCACATTATACAAATCTACTTCTTCTTGATTCAAAACTTCTGTAATGTTAGTAAATTGAAGATCATCCCATGTTATACCTTCTCCAAATTTTATTGTACTATCACAGTATTTATCTTGATAAGCAAATCGTATAACATCTTGACCATCACCTAAGTTAAAATTATAAACAAGTTTGTTTGCTCTAAATTTTATTTTATCATTACCGGTTCCACCTGAAACAATTGCATCATTAAGATGATTAATATATATATAATCATCTCCGGCATCTCCATGAACTTCGCCATTACCATTATTAAATACTTCTATATTATCATTACCATTTCCGCCTGATATAAATATATCGTCTCTATAGAATGAATGTATCGTATCATCACCATCTTCACCATAAACAGTAAGAGTTCCATAACAATCGGTCGTAATGATATCATCACCGGCACCGGCATGTATAACATCATTTCCCGAACTATTGTCTATTATAGTATCGTTACCTGAACCCAGATTATATGTATCGCTACCTAATAAAGAACTTAAATAAGCTTCATATTGTTCATAAGATCCAAATTTTTCTTCTGAATATTCTTCTGCAACATCATAAATAGATTTAGTTTCATAATCTACAATATATACATCTCCAGAGGTTGAATTATAAATGTCACTTCCTGAGGTATCTATTACTATAGTATTACCTTCCAAATTATATATATCGCTTTTGCCCTTATCATAAATATAATTAGTTCCTGAACCAGAAGGATAAAGTCTTAATTCTTCAATTTTGTCCTTGTTGATTGATGTTCCATCTGAAAATTTAATCGTTTCTATAGAAAATTCTACATTCTTATCAGAATATTCCCTATAATCATAATAATAATTCTTTATTCTTATTTGATCATCTGAATTTTTTATTTTAATTAACAAATCGTCAAAATTTGCCTTATATATAAGTTGATCACCATATTCATCACTTGCGTCCGGATTTTGGACTCTATAAAATTCTAAGTCCTCTAATTTTATACCTTCTCCAAATTGTATTGTGTCATCACCATTCTTGTCAGTAATAATATCTTGACCATCACCTAAATTAAAAATATAGGTATCATCACCGCCTGGATCATTGATAATATCATTACCTTTTTTAGCTTCAATAATGTTATTTAGTATTGTACTATCTATTATATCATCATTATCAGTTCCAATAAAAGTTTCTCCTTTTATATCCTTGTGAGTATAAACAGAACCATCTGCAAATACTAATTTATCAGCTTGGTATTTGTATGAAGAATTATACTCACCTTTTTGTCCGCCATACCAGTAACGTAAAGTCAATTTATCATTAGTACCTTTAATCGAAATAACAAGATTTTCAGCAAAAGTTGCATATTCTAATGTTTCATCCCAATCATCTTTATCTATAATCTCTGTTTCTTTAGAAAATTCAAGGTCATCCCAACTTATACCTTCTCCAAATTCAATAACTGAGGTTTTATTACTATCCTTACTTTTAGAAATTTGAATTGTATCTTGCCCATCACCAAGATTAAAGTTTATAACAGAGTTTGAATCCTTTATTATTATATTATCATTGCCTGCACCAGCTGAAATTACTGAATTACCATTATACACATTTATGACATCATTTCCTGCTCCGGTAGTAATATTAGATGTGTAGTCCTCATAACATCTTACATTTAAATTATTATTACCATCACCGGTATAAATATTTGCCTCTTTACAATATGAAACATCTATATTATTATCTCCAGATCCTGCATATATTGTCGTTTTATTTTTATTTTCAATGGTAATATTATCATCCCCATCACCAGAAGAAACAAAAGCATCTCCACTATTATAACCGGAACTCACAATGGTATCATTACCTGAACCTGTATAAAATCTATCACTACCAAAACTATCTATTATTACATTATCCCCATTTTTCATTATATAAATGTCTGAACCCATTGTTTTATTGATTGTTAAACCATCTTTAGTGGCAACAATAATATCATTCTTTTCAGAGCCATAATCAAATGATATATTATATTTACCGGACAATAATAATTTTTGAAAATCTGTATATTCATCACCTAAAACAGAAGCATCAAAGTCATATACATATTCTCTACGAATATTATCTAATACCTTCGCTAAAATAATCGTATCATATTCATTTGCGGTTAATAAATAATTTTTAATATTTTGTGTAATTACTTCTTCATCTACGTTCACAACATATTCATGGTTAACACTGTCATAATTTATCCCTGATAAACAACTTAATTTACCTGATTGGATAATAATATCAGTGTATAAATTATTTTTAATATCGTCATAATTAGAAACAAATGCTTGAGCCGCTTCTTCTACGGTAACAGTATTTTCATCATTAAATTCTTCTTTATATGGTTTATTATAAAATTTTTCAACAACTGCAACCATATATTCTGGGCAAAGTCCTCGCATCTCGTCATTGGAAATATTACCTAACCCTGTCCATACTTTTAATAATTCATCCATGCTATTGTAAATTTCTGTTGATGTTTTATTAACAAGATTTTCCATATAAGATTGAAGGGTAGGATTTGAAACCATTGAAGTATATAAATCTTTAACAACCCCGCTTCCCAGTGATTGCGGTAGAGCTTTTATACTATCAGGAATTACAGATGGCATATCATATTTTGTATTTGTATAATCAACTTGTAAATTTATGTCTTGAATTAAAGTGGTAGTTCCATTCGTATATTCAATTGTAGATTTTTCGGCAAAAGTATCATCATCTCCGGGTTCATAATTTAAATTGATTTTTGCAATATTTCTCTCTGTTAAAGTAGTCAATTCACCATCATCCACTACACCATTTGAATTTAAATCCTGCCAGACCCTTAATTGTGAAAATTTTGTATCATTTTCATCAATTACTCCATCATTATTTTCATCATATTGTGATAAATCATCAAAACCAATTGTATTGGGATTACCAAAAACTTCATCAATATTGTTAATATCACCATCCGAATTTTTGTCTAATACTAAGAAACCGTCATTTGGACTTACCCACTGGACTTTTTCTCGAATACCATCGGCATTCAAATCAAAATAAGCTTCAGATTCGTCAATAGCAATTAATTCAATCCCATTATCTTCTAAATCTATTACTAAAGGATCAATTTGTTGCGGGATAATTGGTGAAGTTACAATAACTTCTTCTAAATCTCCAGGAAATTTACGCAAATTAATACCTAATTTTCCATTTGAAAAATCTTCTATAAATATTTTATTATTTATACAAAGTGTTGAACCATTTTGACCATTCCACTCATAAGTATTACCTTTTTTATCAATCCATAAACCTAGAGTATTTGCTGATTTAGTAGAGCCCTTTAGCACTTGATTTCCATAATATACAGCTCCAAAACTGTCACTATCAGTAATTCTAACTGATGAACATTCCGGATTAACTATATATTTATCATAACCGTCTCTAGCATTAACACTATCTGCATTTTTTGAAATTAAAACTGTGGAATCTCCATTATCATTTTCAACAATTTCAATAAAACTAAACATATTGTAATTAGTTTCTGTACTTAAAATTTCATTTAATTTAATATTTACTTCATTATAAGATGATGAATACGCTCTTATGCCAGTATAGGCATAATCACTATCATATAATAATTCTATTCCATTATAATATGCCTCAAAGTCACGATAGCCTGAGATATAGTTATACACACCGGTTGCATCATTATATTCATCAAATCCGTTTTTTAAATTTTCTATTGTATTTACAGCATTTTCTAATGAAGAAAGAATGATTTTATTCGGCTGGTTTTCATCATACCCTTTCGCATATACAATAACATCAGCAAAATCATTATCAGCAAAGATACGACAAATTTGATTGTAATAATAATCAGTATTGCTTACAAAGCCCTCTAATATTGGATTATCATTTTCAATTCCTGCGGCACCACCGGTAGGAACACCTTTTGGTCTAAATATATTTTTTATTTTTTTACCAACATATGCAACCCCAAATCCTAACTCAAGCAAAGGCGTAAGAATCGGAGCCAAAGCTTCTTCTGTCAAAGCCCCGCCATGCGCATCCTTTAACTTTTGACATAATGATTGATATGTAAAATTTTCATCTTCGGGAATAAAAGATGATTGATCTAAAAAATTATCTATTCCATGACCTTTGAATAGCTTTATTGCATCAGAAGTAAAGCTAATAGTAAAGCCCATCATTCCATTATTGCCACCATTTATAGAAATTGCATTATCTTCCATAATATTGTTTGCGCTAGGTTTGTAAATCTTAACTTCCCCTAAATGATCATATATGGTAGAAATGAAATCTTTAGAGATAACATGATTGTGTATATTTGAATAATTATGAGAGAATTTAAACCCATCTTTATTATCTAAATTATCTACCATTTGAGCAACACCTATTGCGTTAAAAGTGTGAACCTCGTATTGTTTATAGGCATCTTGAGCTCCAATTAATTGTGCAAGACCACCACCTAATGAATGTCCTGTTATTATTAGATTGGATGGGTCACTTGAAAAGGTATATCGTTCGTCTGTTATAGTATTTATCCATTCCCCTCGATTTAATATTTTAATAGCCTCTTTTAATACATTTTCAGCATCTTTATACTGTTCCGGTTGTTTATTGTATCCAAACCCTAGTACATCATTCTTAATTGCATCTCGCCAACCTCGTTCATCAGCTGTAAATTCTGTACCTCTGAATGCAACCACTAATTGTCCTGTTTTAGTATTCAAATATACTGCACCATCAAATCCAGACTCTTTAGGGTCATTTTTATGAAGTTCGTGTATTATTATCCATTCTTCATTATTATATTGAACTGAAATATACTGAATTTGATAACTTCTATATACTTCATCAGCAAAAAATGCAGCTAACTTTTTAATTTTTTCATCATTACTTGTAACAATTGATGAACCCTCAAATAAAGAATTTATAGGCATAATACACTACTCCTTTTCCTTTTTCCACACATATATTTTGTCTGAGACATTAGTAATCCACCTATATTTGTTGCGATTAGCTCCTCCCATATATAATAACTCATCGTCATTTAAATTTATTACAGTTGCTAAAATATTTGGTGTTAAATAATTTTTATATTTTATGTTAAATGTTTTTGGATTAAATTCTAAAACTTGTGAATTTACACCAGTGTAAGACCTGAAAATAAGAATATTATCGTTTTCAAGAAGAAATAAATCACTTATACCATCTATATATAAAGGTCTTGGAGCATTTGAGTATGTTTTAGTTTCTATATTGAAAAGACTTATTGCTACATCATGGAAAATTACTATTGTTTTTTTATTTTTCAATAAAATTCCTACTGGTTCTCTAAATGAAAAGTACTCTTCATTTTTGTACTTTTTATATGTATTATAAAAATTCCCTTTATTTTTTATATTTACAACAATAATATTTGAACCCCAGAGAAAATATAAATTATTATTTATTCTTCCAATATATGCATCAATAAAAATTCCGTTTTTTTGCTCCTTAACATTAAATAGTTTATTAGTTGTATTATTATAAACACTGTAATTTCCAAAAATATCAAAAACATCAGCAATGAACACCTCCTCATCAGAAATATCTTCAATTATAGCATTGGAAATTATTTCGGAATTTAGCCTTTCTTTAACTTCAATAATTTTATTTTTTCGATGCAAATAAATAGATACTCTATTTTCACTATTATATTTTCCACCAACAATAAGAACATTACCATTAGAAAGCAATTTTAATGAACATTCAAATGCTGGATATGGCATATCCGGTCCATTAATTGATGTACCGGTTTTAGGGTCAAATATTTCTGTAGAAATTAATATATGTTCATCTTTATCTCGTCCGCCAACAATAAAAACTCTGCCATCTTGAAGTAATATTGAAGAATGTTTATATCTTGGAGTCAACATTCTTCCTATTTCATAGAACCCTTCTCCATTTTTATGCAGCCTACTTGGAAGCTCAAAAGTTTTAGTCACAGTTGTTTTATTTGTACCGTTTATCCCATTTTGAGATGCAAAACCAAAATTCACTGATAGTGATATTATTGCAACAGCTACCAATACCACACCTATAACACCAAAAGTTTTTTTCATCACTTCCATTAGATTACCTCTCGTTTAACATACTACTAAAACCTTTAATTACTAGTAGCCAATCGGCTATATTTTTTTAGTAAAAATTATTTCCGGCATTTATAGAAATTGCATTATCTTCCATAATATTGTTTGCGCTAGGTTTGTAAATCTTAACTTCCCCTAAATGATCATATATGGTAGAAATGAAATCTTTAGAGATAACATGATTGTGTATATTTGAATAATTATGAGAGAATTTAAACCCATCTTTATTATCTAAATTATCTACCATTTGAGCAACACCTATTGCGTTAAAAGTGTGAACCTCGTATTGTTTATAGGCATCTTGAGCTCCAATTAATTGTGCAAGACCACCACCTAATGAATGTCCTGTTATTATTAGATTGGATGGGTCACTTGAAAAGGTATATCGTTCGTCTGTTATAGTATTTATCCATTCCCCTCGATTTAATATTTTAATAGCCTCTTTTAATACATTTTCAGCATCTTTATACTGTTCCGGTTGTTTATTGTATCCAAACCCTAGTACATCATTCTTAATTGCATCTCGCCAACCTCGTTCATCAGCTGTAAATTCTGTACCTCTGAATGCAACCACTAATTGTCCTGTTTTAGTATTCAAATATACTGCACCATCAAATCCAGATGCATCAATACCGGTATTGTTATGCTGTTCATATATTACAATCCATTCTTCATTATTATATTGAACTGGACTATATTGGATTTGATAACTTCTATATACTTCATCAGCAAAAAATGCTGCTAAACTGTTTATTTCATCCTCTTTGGATTGTTGAGTTCCAGAATTTTCAAGTACAGCATTTTCAACCATTAGTTATTCTCCTTTTTCGTTTTCCACACATATATTTTGTCTGAGACATTATCATATTTATATTTGAAGGGATTTATAGTTGGAATAATTCCTCCTGAATATAAAAATTTATCATTATTTAATTCTGTTAAACTTCCAAAAGAAAAACTATTAGGGTTATCATATATTTTTGGTTTTATTTCAAAAGTATTAGAATCAATTTCATACAATTTGTTATGTGTAACAATTAAAATATGATTATTGCTTAAAAGATAAATATTATAAATAGACGCTGATGAAAAATAATCAGAAAAGGGGATTCCTCTTACAAATTTATTATCCTTTATATCATATAAATATAATTTATTTTTAGGTGTAAATAAGACTATTTTATTTTTATCATTTAGCATAATTCCCTTACTTGAATAGATGTTATTTTGTTGTGCAATAAATACTTCAGGTTTCAGAATAGAACATACTCCCGTTAAAGCTCCTTTAGGTTTTGTCAATTTTACACATTTAGAAAATGAATCAGGATTTATTGAAAAATTTTTAAGTTCTTTTCCTGATATCCTCATTAAATTATCTAGATTTGATACATTACCGCAAGGTAGTAATGTAAAATAAAAAGTATTATTATCTTGTAATAAAAAACTTACACGATAATCTCCAGTAAATCTTGTAGAATAATCCTCAATTATATTAGTCCTAGGATTATAATAGATAGCTCTTGAAAAAGGAAATGAATTATTGGATGTAATTATTATTTCATCATTATTTATTTCTTTGATAAAAGTAGTAGATGAACGAAATGTAAAATATGGAACATGAATCTCTATTATTTTTTCTAATCTATTTTTATTGGGATTATATATAGCTATTTGTTGTCGATTCCCACCATAAATAATTAAAATATGTCCGTCAGATAATTTAAACAAAGCAGGATTATTTACAGGAAAAGGTAAATTGGGTCCTGCAATAGATTTTTTAGTTTTCATATCAAATATTTCAGTACTATTTAAAATTCCATCAATCGTACCATTCTTTGATCCACCTACAATAAAAACTCTGTCATCATCTAATAATATTGAAGAATGATTATATCTTGGAGTCAACATTCTTCCTATTTTATAGAACCCTTCTCCATTTTTATGCAATCGACTTGGAAGCTCAAATTTTTTATTGACAGTTGTTTTATTTGATCCGTTTATCCCATTTTGAGATGCAAAACCAAAATTCACTGATAGTGATATTATTGCAACAGCTACCAATACCACACCTATAACACCAAAAGTTTTTTTCATCACTTCCATTAGATTACCTCTCGTTTAACATACTACTAAAACCTTTAATTACTAGTAGCCAATCGGCTATATTTTTTTAGTAAAAGTTTTTTCATTTTTAATATTACCTCTAATTGCAAGAATAATCTTGTTTTTAACAAAAAATAACCTTATATTTATTTTAAATATAAGGTTATTTGCTGTAATATTTCTTCAAAATCATCATCAGTAAGTTTGAGATAAGGTCTTGCAGGTATTTTAACTTTTTTATTTCTTCCTGCTTTTCCGCCAAGTTGATGAATTGCGGCATAATCGAGATTTGAACCTATGACGGCTGAATGAGATATTGGGTATTAACAGACGAAGCAAGCTGACCCTCAACTTGCAAAATTTGTCCCGGCCATTTATCTTTCTTTTTTCGATTTTCTTTTGTGATTTCTGCAAGTTCAGTCCATTTGTCAGGTCTGCCCTCTTCTTTAAAGTTTTCCTCTGTAGAGGATGCAAAAATACCTGCGATGTTCTTCATTAACGGTCGCATGTTTTCACCTCGTTTCGCGAGTTCAAGCAGTTTTTCATTTACTGCTTTATTGTCGATTTTGATTTCAATCGGCTCATTAGCCATTGAATTTATCCATTATTGGATAATTGGCAATCAATAATTCCTTAAAAACTTTGTTTGCTCTGTTATTGCCCTGACGGTTATTGATTCCGTTTTGTCTTTCCACTTCAACCATTTCAAAACCTTTGTATAATTCTCGGATTTTTTGTGAATCATCATATGAAAGCAAAAATCTGCCTTTGATATTTTTTAGAGTTTCGCATAACCCCTCATGGTCAAAGTCTTCAGTGGATGTTACTTCATAACCACAACCTGTTGAATATGGGGGATCGCAATAGAAAAATGCGTTTTCAAAATCATATTGTGTAACTATTTTTTGAAATCACGATTTTCAATCATAACCTTATCAAGACGTTTATGAATTGCTTTTTGTACTGCTGATTGTATTCTTCCATATCTTTTACAGTTCCAAGAACCCTCGCCATCGGATGTACCTTTTGCACTCTGTATGCTACGCATAAAGGTTCACCTTTAGCAGAGTAAACGTGGACTTTTGAAAGGTCAAATAAACTGTATCGGATATATATTTTATCCCTGAGTCCGAGAATTGCATCGCTTCTGTAATGCATATTTAAGAATGTAATTCCATGTTTATTAATAGTCCTGCCCTCTGTTTTCATCATTAAATAATCAAGAGCAGATTTATTTATATCCTGCCTTTGAACGGAATTTAATACCTCTTGAATGCTTCTTGAACGATCATTAGGACAAGGCTTTCGGGATCATACCTAAGTTAAGAATTGAATTTCTAAGAGCTGATGCAATACATTGAGTATTTTCAGTCATCATAATTTCATACCCGACAAGTGCTGTTGATTTCCAATCTAAAAAACCAACGAGTGTTGCTCTCGTTGGTTTTCCTGTAAATGGATTAATAACTTGAAAATTAAGAACGTGTCCGTCTGCGATTAGAACATCACCCACTTCAATTTTAGAAAGGTCTCTTTCAATATACGGTTCAACCTTGTCGTGATATGCTTTCATTCCCTCACGTTTTAATACCCATTCGGCATAATTATTATTTCTAAAATGTTCTGCATATCTTTTAAATGTAATACTGCTTGGTAGAGAGTTTTCATCATATCCTTGTTTGATTAATATCTGTTTTGTTAATCGAATTGCCGTATTAAAGCCAAATCTGTTTTGATGAAGTAATAAAGATAATAAAACCTTTTTCATATTTTCATCCAAAATGGTATTGTACTCACCCTGTTTTGTAATTTTATATTGAGGAATTAAACTTTCTGCATTTCCGCTTTTTAGATAGGCTTGGATGTATCGTCTTAAAGTTCCTATTGAAATACTTCCCATAAACTCGTAAGCTTTTGGTAAATATAATCCTGTATTATATAACTCCAAAAACTCATGGTCTGCTTGATTTTGAGTCGGATATTTTTTTCGATGTTCAAGAGCAGCCTTAACAATATTTATTCTATGATTAGCGGTTTGTCTTGCTTTATCCGTTACAACCGGTAGTTGATAATTTAATGGTACAAGTGCCGTTGATTTTGTTTCATTCTCACGAAGTTTTTGTTGTAATTCAGGCTCTAAACTTGAAAACAATATTTCATAAGATATGCCGCCATTGACTTTAACCTCTCTTGAAATATATTTACTTTCGGGTTTATTGAGTTCCATTCGAATTGAACGAGTGCTTTTTAAACCTTTAGCCTGTGCGACTTCTTTAATGTTTATATATTCGTTTTTCATGGTACACACACATTAACTCTGAAGACGAAGAATTGGAACACCACTTCCGAGCATTGTGTCGGTTTCGTATCAATTAATAAAGGGGAACTTTTCTTAAATTCTCTGTTACTTTTTCTTAAAATTGATGTTAATTTTCAGATTAAAATTTCAAATTACTCAAATTACTCACTTGCCCAAAATAATCAAACCATTTGACCCAAGCAAAAAAAGCCGAAAGATTAGGCTATTATTCAAAAAATAAGATTTGCCCAAAATAATCATACCATCTGCCCTGAGTAGAAAAAGAGTAAAGTGAGTAATTTCAGTTCACATGGTTTGATTATTTCCTACCCACGAAACTCGCTCACAAAGCCGATTGCCCGAAATAATCGCACCATCTGCCCCAGTCAGTTTACTCAGTTCGTTACACCGACTTTTTTGTAAAAAATTCCGACTAAAATTTCAAAAGCCCGGTACCAAATTTCGCATTTTAACCGCACATTCCTGAAATGTCTGTCTAAATACACATAGATAATACTACCAATATAACAAAAAGCCCAAACCTATAAGGTTTGGGCTTTTTAAATGGAGGAGGAGGTGGGATTCGAACCCACGGAACGCTCGCACGTTCGACGGTTTTCAAGACCGCTCCGATCAACCGCTCTGGCACTCCTCCGAGCAATCGTTTCAGATGTATTATTATATTACCAGTTCAATATAAATTGTCAAGAACATATTTTAAATTAATTGTATGATTTCTTTAAAATATCGCTATGCTATTATTTACAGATGGAGAAAAAATCTTCTGATATAGCAATTAGAAAAACCTCCACGCTCAAATTGATTGTGCTTAGTGTGGTTACACTTGGTGTATGGTGGTACATCTGGCTGTGGAAACTTATCACCGATATCAATAATCTTTACCCGCAAAAAGGTAAGCGTATACACAGATATAACTGGTTTTGTATGCTAATCGGACTTGATATAATTTCTATCATACTTGATTTAAAAGGCATTAATAAAGAATTTATTATAAATATTGCAGATGTACTATGGGCAATTACTAATCTGCTTTTGACTCTTCAATTACTTAAAAATATTGAACGTTATATTAAAGAAAAATTTGATATAGTAATTACCCATAATGTATTTGGATGGCTGGTTTTTGGAAGTTTCTATGTAAACTACAAAATTAATCGGTTAAATATAAGTATTCAAAACGGTATAAATCGTAAAATCACACAGATGAAACTTTTTAAAGTTGAGCCGCAAATAATCTCCACTTTAAAACGAATTTTCAAAAGTTAAAAAAATAATTTATTATTTGTTATTTTTAAATGCAAAATACTTAAATAAAACATAAGTCACAACAGCAACCATAAATATTGAAATAAACTGAGCGGCATAAACATTTTTAATTATATATCGGACCAGAATTTCCAATATAATAACATTAAAAACATAACTCGCTGCCCAGGTTGAACAGCATTTTAAATATTCTTTCAAATAGTTGCCTTTAGTACAAAAAACAAAAAATTTTTGATTAAAATATGAAAAAACAGAAGACAGAGTCCACTGTAAAATGACACAAGCCTGATAATGTTTATCTCCCAGTATATAAAGAGCCAAGACAAAAATTATGTAAGAAATCGCAGCATTAAGGGCACCGATAAAAAGAAAACGAATTTTATCAGGGATTTTGCACCAAAGATTATAAATATTATTCAAATTAGTCATAAAATAAGTTTAATACAAAAAGGCGGCGGAAGAAAATCTTCCGCCGCCTTTTTGTATTAATATTTATAATTCTTTATCAGATTCTTTAATCGGAGCACCAATAACACGTTCTAGTTCTGCGGCATTAACATTATATTGAAGCAGAGTTGAATAATAATCCAATTGTGCATTCAAATATGTATTTTCAGAATCTTTAAACTCTATCGCGTCTCCTAAACCGACTTGATATCTGCGGAAAGCTTGGTACTGTTGTTCTTTAGCCTGTTGAAGAGCCAATTTTGAAACAGCTATACTATCGTGAGAATTCATAAGATTTATATATGCACTTTTTACATCAAGATAAACATTTTGACGTTCCTGCTCATAATCTGCAACATATTTTTTATAAGTTGCATTAGCTTCATCAACCTGTTTTTTCAAACGCATCAAATTCAAATTTGAATATTGAAGCTGAACCCCTGCCGCATAACCGTAATCAGCGTCTATTTGACGTCCGCCGTATTGATATTGTCCAAAACCGCTGATATCAGGAGTAAAAGAACGTTTTACAGAACGAACATTTAATTCTGCGGCATCCATTCTCTTCTTGGCTGCAAGAAGTGACGGACGTGAAGCTTCAGCAGTTTGGATTAAATCTGTAAAATTAACTTCATATTCTTTGGTATTTAAGCCGTCTTTTAGAACAACTTCCGCCAATTCAGGAATACCTACGGCATTTGCAAGCTGTACTGCAGCCAGTTCAAGTGTATTTTTTGCTTTAATCAAATTAAGTTTTGCTTTACCAAGGTTATATTCTGCATAAGTTACGTCAATTTTAGCTTTTTTACCGATATCATAGTATGCTCTTGCTTGTTTCAACTGCAATTCATAGTCCTGAACCGTTGTTTCATATACTGATTTTTGAATTTTTGCAAATACCATATTATAATATGCAACTTTTACATTATAGATTACGTTTTCAATACTTGTTTCAGCATCATAACGGGAAGATTCGTAAGTCCGTTTTGCAGAATCTGCGGATGCTTTTGTTTTACCAAAGTCAAACAGTAACATATTCGCGGAAATATTTGGGACATAGTACATATTATACTTTTGCTGAATCATATTAGCAAAATTCCCGCCCATAGTCATAAACATATCATTTCTTGAATAACTTACCCCCGCACTCAGGGTCGGAAAATAATTTGCCCAGGCTTGTCCCACACGGGTTTTGTAAATCTCGGCATTGCTGATTGCTGACATAATCGCAGGATGATGGGTTATTGCAAGCTTAATACAATCAGATAATGTAACTTCACCGTTCATATCAGCATATTCGATACGGCTGTCTATTGTCGGGAATTTTGTTTCATACATTCCTTCTGCTTCGTGCGATGATTTAACCTTAGTCTTCGCATTGGATTTTAATTTCTTAATTTCCTTTTTATGATTAACTTTAACATTCTTTTCAGGTTCAATAATCTGAATTTCTTTTTCTTTTTTCGCTGCAAGCATAGCTTCGTCAGGAGCTTTAGACTTCTTTGCATCTGCAAAGTTTGCGCTAAGCGCCAACACTGAAGCTACCAAAATTGTATTTATAACCTTTTTCATTCTTAAATCTCCAAATCTTTTTCAGTAATTTCTTTTTTCGGGAATTTATCAACGAATTCCTGAACAAGAACATAAAATGCAGGGGTTAGAACCGCACCTAAGGTACAAGCCGCAACCATACCGCCGAATACTGTAGAACCTACAGAAATTCTTGAGTTAGCACCTGCGCCTGTTGCAAATATCATCGGTAACACACCGATAATGAATGCCAACTCTGTCATCATAATCGCACGGAAACGAAGTTTTGCCGCTTTGACCGCCGCTTCTTTTACAGATAAACCATTTTTTTCGTGTTCTTCTTTTGCAAATTCTACAATCAATATTGACTGCTTTGCAGCAAGACCGATAAGAGTAATCATACCGACTTGAGAGTAAATATCAAATGATTGATTAATCATCATCTGGAATATCAGCGCTCCAAGTGCCGCAATTGGTGAAATTAAAAGTACTGCAACCGGAATTGTATAACTTTCATATAATGCTACCAGGAACAAATACACGAATACCAGGGCGAAAGAAACAATCATTGCCGTTTGTCCTGAGGCTTCTTTTTCCTGAGCAGAAGTACCTGACCAGTCAAAAGTCATATCTGAAGGCAATGTATTTTTTGCAACTTCTTCCATAGCAGACATAGCGTCGCCGGAACTCTTACCTGCCGCTTGCTGCCCAGTAATCTGTACAGATTCATACTGGTTGTATCTTGAAATTGATGCTGTACCAACAGTTTGACGAAGTGTTACGATAGATAATACAGGAACCTGAACTCCGTTTCTGTTTTTAACATAAATTCCTTCTAAATCAGTTGCTTTATCTCTGAATTTGCTTTCTGCTTGAATTTGTACCTTGAATACACGGCCATATTTGTTAAAATCATTAACGTAGTAGGTACCAAGCATTGAAGATAATGTTGAATACAATTCCTGCAAATCAACATCCTGAGCCAAAGCTTTCGCATAATCTATATCTAGAATGTACTGAGGTACATTTGCCTGGAATGTTGTATTAACATTCGACAAATTTGGATTTTGATTTGCGGCATTGATCAATTTTCTTGCCCAAGCTTCCATTTCCTGTGAAGTATATTCACCTTGAGAAAGCATCTGAAATTCAAAACCGCCCATCATACTCATACCGTTAATTGCAGGAGGGGAGAATACAATAATTGATGCTTCTTTTGTATTGCCGGCAATTTGTCTGATTTTAGACAGGATAGCAGTATGACGTAAGTCTGTAGATTTACCCTGAACTTTACGGATAATCCATTCCACAGGTCCGACTCTTCTATCTGCATAGTCATCAAGCAAAATAATTGAGAATGCTGAGTTAACAGAACCCATACCGCTGAATACTGTTAATCTTGAGGCATCAACACCATCAATGTGTTTTACCTGCTCAACAAATTTTCTTGCAACAGTCTCGGTTCTTGTAAGCGATGCGCCGTCAGGAAGGGTAATACTTGCAATTAATACCCCCTGATCTTCATCCGGAATGAAACCTGTTGAGATAAATTTAAAAGCACCCAGAGTTAATACAACTATTATTAAATATGTTGTTATAACGAGCTTTTTATCATATACAAACTTTTCAACAAATTCCATATAAAAACCTTCAAGCTTGTCAAACCCTCTATTAAATTTTTCAACAATTCTTGCTGTTCTTTTGTTTATTCTTTCTTTAATTCTTTCTAAATGGCTTGAGAAAGCATGTTTTGCATCAAAAGGTTTGTCTTCTTGTTTTTTATGTCCCAGAATATGAGAACACATAGCCGGAGACAAAGACAATGCACAGATTGCTGAAATAGCGATAGAAACCGCAATACATACCGCAAACTGTTTATACATAACCCCTGTCATTCCGCCCATAAAGATAATCGGAACAAATACAGCCATCAGTACCATCGCCATAGCTACCAATGATGCCCCGACTTCTTCCATAGTAAGCTGGGTTGCGATAACTGCTGATTTACCTTCTTCCATGTGACGTTTTACGTTTTCAATTACAACAATCGCATCGTCAACTACAACCCCGACCGCGAGTACCAAGGCAAACAAAGAAAGCAGGTTGATAGACATACCTAACGCTTTCAATGCCGCAAATGTACCGATTAACGATACAGGAATTGTTACACAAGGTACTAAGGTTGCCATACCATCGCCTAAGAACAGGTAAATAATCAATACAACAATAATACCTGTCAGAAGGATTGTAAATTCAACTTCCTTCATAGATTCGTGAATATAATCAGCATCATCTTTAATTGTAATAATCTTTATACCGTTTGTCATTCTCGCATTCAGTTCATCGACTTTAGCATGAACTGCTTTTGACAGGTTGATAATATTCGCATCAGGCTGTTGTGAAATCACAATAACTGCAGAAGGTTTACCGTCAACCAAACCTAAGTTTGAATATGACTGCGCACCAAGCTCAACTCTTGCGACATCGCGCATTTTCACATTTGAGCCGTCCATATTTGAACGGATAATTATATCTTCAAACTCTTTAACATCAACTAATCTGCCTTTTGTTTTCAGGGTTAATTGAAGAGCATTATCATCATTTGTCGGCAATGCACCAAGCGCACCTGCGGTAACCTGTGTATTCTGAGCCGCAATAGCCGCACGAACTTCACTTGAGGAAACATTTAAGCCGGCCATCTTCTGAGGATCAAGCCATATTCTCATTGAATAATCGCCTGCACCGTAAACATTAACGTCGGCAACACCGTCAACACGTTTCAATTCGTCTTTAATATATATAGAACCGTAGTTTGTCAAATCTAACTGGTTCCAATTTCCTTTTTCCGGATATAAAGTCAATATTAATGCACCTGAACCTGAAGTTCTGCTGACTGCTGTAACCCCTGTTCTTTGTACATCTTCCGGCAATTGTGTCTGTACCTGCTGGATTCTGTTATTTACATTCATCAGGTTAATATTTTTATCTGAACCAACCTTAAAGTACATTGTTAACGTATAACTTCCGTCATAAGAGGTTGAACTCATATATGTAAGGTTTTCAACACCGTTTAATTTATTTTCCAGAACGGTTGCTACAGAAGATTCAATAACCTCTGCTGATGCGCCCATATAATTTGCAGTAACCTGAATTTGCGGCGGTGTTACATCAGGATAACTTTCCTGCTTCAAACCAAGGTATGAAATCATACCCACAATAACTATACAGATAGAAATTACCAGCGCAAATCTCGGCTTTCTTATGAAGAAAAACAGTTTGTTTATATCAAATATCTTTTTCATTATTTTTTACCTTTATTCTCAAGTTTTTCATACTCTGCAGCAGAAAGAATTTTCAAATTCTGACCTTCAGTTGTGATATTTTGAATACCTGCAACAACAACGTCATCCTGCATAGTTAAACCGCTTTCTACAACCCAGTTGCTGTTTATATCATCCGATACCTTAATATCTTTTCTGACAGCTTTACCGTCTTTAACTGTCCAAACGTAATAACCGCTCATAGCATCGCCTTTTGTGCAGGCTTGCGGAACTGTCATATATGAGACTTTTTGAGGGGCAATAAGTTTTACTCTCATATAATCACCCGGAACAAGATATCCGTTAGGGTTAGCAAAAGTTGCTCTCATAGGGATTGAACCGGAATTCATATCAATCTGATTATCCACAAAATCAATTGTTCCGACCCCGTCATACCATTGCCCGCTTTCAAATTGAATTTTCACCTGAACATCTTTAAACTTATCGCTTGCTTTGATAAGTTTTACAAAATCCTGACTTCTTAAGCTGAATGAAACATAAACAGGATCAGTACTTGAGATATTTACAAGAGGTCCTGATGTTGCGTTAACATAGTTACCTTCGGTAATTTTAATTTTACCAATTCTGCCGTCAATTGGAGATTTTATTGTTGTATAGCTTAGATTAACTTTTGCAAGTTCATATTTTTGTCTTGCCGCATCAAGAAGTGCTTTGTTTGAATTTCTGCTTGCTAGGCTTGAATCAACATCGGAATGACTGATTAAATCTTCTTTTACAAGTGCGCTTGCCCTATCCAATTCCTGCTGAGCATTTTTCAACAATGCTGAATACTGACTCACTGCGGCTTTTGAATTGTTTACTTCAAGCTGGTATTCTTTCGGGTCAATCTGGAAAATTAACTGACCTTTATGTACAAAATCGCCTTCTTTAAAGTATTTTTTAATCAAAAATCCTGAAACCCTTGCGATAACATCAACCGAATATTTTGCTTCAACTCTGCCTGTTGACTCTGCCTGAATAAAAACATTCTCGTTATGAGGATTATCAATAACAACCTCTTTTGGCATTCTCATCATTTTCTGCATAATCATTCCGCCGATAAAACCTGCGGTTTTATTATATATAATAGGCACGATAATTATTAACAAAATAAGTATTGCCAGCTGTTTTCTTGTCATTTTGATTTTCATACTTTTTCTCCAATTATGTATTAGGGTAGAATTTTCTACCCTAATAATAGAGAAAATAGTCAAGCTTGTCAATAAAACCTTGAATTTATACACCATACATAGTACAATTACAACATACAGGTAGAAAAGGATACAGGTATGATAAAAACAGAAAAACCGGTAGAGCTTGATGAATATTTGCCATACCAAATTGATTATACGGCGAATTTCAATAAATCATTCAGAAGAGAATTCCAAAACCAATTTATAAGTCCCGACTTAACACCGGATGAAATGGCAATTTTATACTGTATCCATTACAAACCTTTGATTTCTCAATCCGAAATGGCAAAATTCCTATTTAAAGGCAAAGCTCACGTCGGAAAAATTCTTAACGATATGGAAACTCGAGGACTTATTAAACGAGTTGCGGATACAAGAGATAATATAATAATAAAAAGAAATGAAATGACCGAAGAAGGATTAAAAATCTTTGAAAAAGGTTTTAAAGAAGGACTGAAAGTTAAAGAAAAAATGAAACAGGAGTTTACAAAAGAGGATATTGAACAATTTATCTCGTACTTGAAACGTTATCAAAAAGTTTTAAATTCTATAGTCGATGTAAAACTTAAATAAAAAAGAGCCATTAAAAGGCTCTTTTTTATTATTCAATTATTTCAGTTTGGTCAATTTTGTCTTCAACCTTATTTTTTCTTAACCACCAGTGAAACTTTTTCTTTTTTTTCTTTTTCTTTGATCCTTCACTGTTAATAACTTCGGAAGGCTCAGTAGTATTCACTTTAACCTCTTCAACGGGCGGTGCAGCTTCTGTTTCTTCTGAAATTTGCGGCTGTTCAAGTTTCTCTTTTTTAGGTTTTATTTCTTTTACAGGTTTTTCTTTTTTAACTTTCACAGGTTTTTCCAGAACTTCTTTTGCAGGTTTTTCAGATGTTTCAACCGTTACACCAGGAGTTTCGACAGTTTCATTTTCCGCTGCTCCAAAAGTTTCAGCAACTATCGAATGAATTGTCTGTTCAGATTCTGTAAGTTTTTCTTCTTTTACAGGTTTAACTTCTTTCACTTTAACTTTCTTTTCTCTTATCGGTTTTTCTGCCTGCTCTTTAACCGGTTTTTCTTTTTTAACCTTAATCGGTTTTTCATTTTCTGTCTTTTGCTTTTTTACTTTTTGTTTTTTAACCTTAGCAGCTTTCGCAGGTTTTTCCGCAGGTGAAACTTCCGTATCATTGGCATTTGCTACAGATTCTACATCCTCTGAAGGACGAAGTTCTAAATCCGGCATAACCGCATTTACTTTTTCGTTATTTTTCACCACCGGTGTACCTATTTCCGGAACAAGAACTATAGGTACAGCAACACTTTCATCTTTTTGATTAGAAACTTTTTCATCATCAGTTTCAGGTAAAATAATTCTTTCATCTTCATCAGACGACTTAACACTTTCTATAACTGGAAGCTTTTCTTCTTTAGCTGTTTTCAGCCCTGAAAAATCTTCGGTGATTTTTGTCGGATATTTTATTTCAAACGATTCCACAGGCATTTGATGAGGAGCTTTAAACATAAAACTTTGCGGTTCAAGCTCTACCACATCTTCCGGATTTTCAATAACAGGAAGAGGTTTTGATGATGCAACACTAAATTCCTCAGGATTAACTTTCGCATGTTTTTCATTAATTTTTGACTCCAGTTTTGCTTCTTCAGAAGCTTGCACCTGAGGTTCTGATTGTTTAGCCTGAATATCTTCGGTAATTTGTACGGGCTTTTCTTCATCCTCTTTTGACTCTTTTGAAATTAAAGTTTCTTGCACATTCTCAACTGTCGGTAGTTCAATCGTTTCCTCCAACGGTGCGGAATTCTCTACAACTTTTTCTTCAGGGGTTTCAATATTTGGCGGAACGATTTCAGCCACTTCACTGTTTTCACATATTGTCTTATCTGAAGGAAGAACTTCTTCTACCATTTTTTCTTCTGTTTTTGGCGGGGAAATTAAAACTTCTTCGGATTTTGTTTGCACCGAAACAATTACATTATCTTTTGCTACTTGTTTTTCTGATGTTGATTTTACTTCGGTTAACAGTGATTGAGAGGCAAGCATTTGCGCTATTGAAGTAGAATTTTCATTAGCAATCATTTCAGATTGAGGAGTGTGAGCTTTTAACACTGGAACATTTTCTTCTCTTTGTCTTAGTTCCAGCTCTTTGTTTGCAACAATTTTTTCAACATTTTCACCTGAAAGTTTTAATGAATATTTTTTTGCTGCATAATCATCTATAGCAATCATTTGGTAATAAGGATTGTTATAAACAAAACTTACCCCTAAATCATCAAATGTCGTCCTTATGTAATCATACTGATTTTCAATATCATCTTCTGTTATACGCAAATTAGCCTGTAAAAGAGATGGAACTGCTCGATATGCGTTCAAGAACTTTTCATAATCCTCTACGGTAACAGTATCCCCTCTCATAGCTTTTTCATAAGGTTTAAGCACCTGTTCTACACCTGCAAGTTTTGCAATAATAGGGTTTTGATAAGCACGGGCGATATCTGATTTTGTACCTTGACCTTTTTTATTCAAAATTTGGGCTTTCAAATAATATACATAACTTTCAAGAGTTTTTTCTTTAGGTGAGACATAACGAATATCTTCATTATAAATATCGTGAGTATTGTTATATATTTTTCCTAAATCCTCTAATGCTAAATCATAAGACTCTGATTTATATTGAGCTAAAGCTCTTAAATATAATACAGAATTATAATTTGATACGTGCTTATATAAAAGATTTGTGGAACCTTCAATAACATCAGAATAGTCACCTTTTATATATTGAGCTATTAATTTATAATAAAGACTATTATAGTCATTAGGCTTCAATTTTATAGCACTGTTAAAATTCTCAATTGAAGAATTTATATTACCAAGCTGTAACTCATTCAAACCGTTGTAAAAATAGTACGAATTACAATTAGGATTAAGTTTGATTGCTTTTTTAAAATATTCAATTGAGTTTTTAGCATCACTTACTGAAAAAGTTTTTTCAGCTCTTGAGTAATAAATTTGTCCAATACCGGCAAGAGCTTCAAAGTCGTAAGAATTTTTTTCCAAAGACTTTTTAAAAGCCCAAATAGCATCTTCATCCTGTTCTAATCCTGCTAAGGCAACTCCGTTCAGATAATAACCCATATAATAATCAGGATAAGCTGAAATTATATACTGACTTTTGAAGATTGAATCTCGAAAGTTTTCTTTTTCAATATCTTCAATAGCGCCGTATAAAAACTTGTCATCGCCCTGCGGATTAAAAACTTTTCCGTATTTTTGCGGACAATTTATTTGAGTAATGTCATCTTTTTTAGGCTGAGGCAAATAAATATGAGAATTAAATTCTACAGCTTTTGCATAGGAAACCTCATATGCAGGATTATTTTGAGCCTTTTGGGCATACATCAATTTTGCATATAAATTACCAAGTTCCGGATTTTGACGCTGATCGTTTTTATCAGCTCCGAGAACTGCCGCAGTTATTACTTTTGTATTTGTAATAAACTTATCATCTTCAGCTTTTAAATCAACCGCCGTCTGATAATCTTTTTCTGCCAAATCATAACGTCGGAGAGCATAATATGCATCCCCTCTCAACTTATACCCTTCATATTTTTTTGGTTTTGAGGAAATATAAGCCTCCAAATACGTAAGTGCTCCCTCAAAATTTTTATTATTTATCAAATCTTGAGCAGTTTCCAGCGCATCCTTATTACCTTTTATTTCTTTCTGTTCTGCAACTTCGGCACTAACAGCTTCATCATTTGCATAAACAGCATTTCCTGCAACAGTAATTGCTCCCATCATCATTAAAATTAACAGTGCACATATATTCTTCTTATTTCTCATATTTACCCCGTACATACTAAAATCCTGATAAAATTATACAATAGAAATAATAATTATTAAAATATTACACAAATTGTTATATTTTTAATGCTACAATTAAATAGAACAAATGGAGAAAATTATGAAAAGATGCTCATGGGTTGATGAAAAATCTGAAATTTATACTAAATATCACGACGAAGAATGGGGTGTGCCCAAATATGATGATAAGGAACTATTTGAACTCTTAATTCTTGAAGGTTTTCAAGCGGGGCTTTCTTGGATCACTATCTTGAATAAACGTGAAGCTTTTCGTAAAGCTTTTGATAATTTTGAAGTAAAAAAAATTGCCGAATATGACGAAGACAAAATTGAAGAATTAATGCAAGATTCAGGTATCGTCAGATGCAAAAACAAAATTATTTGCGCCATAAAAAATGCTAAAATTTTTATGGATATACAAAGCGAATTCGAAAGTTTTTCTAACTACATCTGGCATTTTACAGACGGGAAAATAATTAAAAATACATCAGGACAATTCCATGTTTCTACTCCCCTCTCAGACAAAATTTCGAAAGATCTGAAAAAACGCGGAATGAAATATGTTGGAACAGTAATTATATATTCATATTTACAGGCTATAGGAATTGTAGATGACCACGAACAGGGATGTTTTAAATATTAAAAATGTAAATTTTTCCGACTGACTAGCAAAATTATTTTTCTTTTGTTTTAAAATAAACATTGGATAAATATCAATTTAAAATAAATAAGACATAATGGGGAAAAGGCTTTCATGTCACTTGAAAATACACTAAAATACATAGGGAAAAATGTAAAACCCTATTGGCCGACAGTTGCTGTAGCATCAGCAGAACTTATTTTCCGTCCGCTTTTTACAATGATGGACAAAAAAGCACCGGAAGAGACTAAAAAATACACAGCTCTAAGAGAAGGGATAACAGAACTTATTGCAGCTCCTACTTACCTTGCATTGCCGGTTTTAGCCGCTAAAGCAAGCGATTTGTTAAAAATAAAAGACCCTGCTAAGGTTAAAATGGCTAAACACAACCTGCAAATTCTGGGCACCTGGACAGCTGCATTAGTTGTCATCCCTGGACTTTGTTCTGCTGTTGTAAAACCTTTCACTGACAGAATTTACAATAAAAAAGACAAAGAAGTAAATAAAACAGAAGATAAAAAATTTGACGTTACATCAGTATCTCCGGAAATCGAAAAACAAAAAGTTCCGATTACTCAAACAGGACAGGCAAAATTATACCCTAGAACTAACGTTAACATTGCTAACTTTACTAACTCTAACATGAAGGTAGGTGGATAGTATGATTAACGGAATTCAAAACGTATTAGCAAACCCTACATTCTACAATATTACTCAAGGTACAGCAACACAGATGGGTATTAAAACAGGTTTAAACTCTGTTGCTCGTCCGGGATTTATTTTAATGGACGGAAATATTGACCCGCATACAAAAAAATTCTCTGCTACAAAAGAATTTTTGTATCAGATAATAAGCTTAGCTATGTATCTGGGAATTATCATTCCTGTCTTCCAAAAAGGTGCATATAAAGCGGCTCAAAAATATTTTAAAGATTCAGCTGTTTTAAAAGCGTTTAACTCTCCAGAGGAGTTTAAAGCCTTCCAAAAACTTACAGAAGAAGAAAAAGTAAAAAAACTTGCTGAACTTAGCAAAAAAGTTCTCAATAGCCCACAAGAGTTCAAAGTATTTAAGAAATTATCAACTGAAAAACTCACTGAAGAAATGGCTAAACTGAAAGAAAAATCAGGATCCGGCGACGTATTCACCCGCAGGAACATAGATAAAGACAATGAAGATTTGGCAAAAGGAGTAATTGAAACAAGTTCATTACTCGGTACAATTATTGGCTTAGCAATAATTGCTCCGCTAACTGCAACAAAAATTATTCACCCTATAATGAAAGCTATTGGAATGGATAAAGGTGCGGAAGCCGCTATAGATAAACATCAAGAAAAAATCGCAGATGATAATGATGCTGACGACGATGATGATAAAATTCAAAAGCGGGAAGACGATTAATATAAAAAAGGATAAGTTTCAAAACTTATCCTTTTTTATTACTATTTAAAACAGTTCATTGTTTCTTCTTTTACAACATTACGCTTAACTTTTCTTGTAGCGGTTCTTGGAAGAGGTTCTTTTCTTACAACAATATTTACAGGACGTTTATATGGAGCCAGCTGTATAGACAAACCTTTTACCTCATTCACAATAAATTTTTGAAGGGCTTCTTCGTCTGAATATTTATTGAGAATATCTACGGTTGGAACAATTACAGTCATAATTTCTTCTGTACCATCTTTAGCCCCGGTGGTTCTTGTCGCTCCAAAGACACAAATTTCAGAAAAATTATCATTTTGTTCTAAGACAGCTTCAACTTCCTCTGGGAATACTTTTTTACCTCCTGATAAAACAATCATATTTTTAATACGACCGGTTATATATAATCTGCCGTCTTCGTCAAATTGTCCAATATCACCTGTGTGCAGCCAGCCGTCTTCTTCCAAAACTTCGGCAGTTTTTTCAGGATTGTTATAATATCCTTTCATAACAGAAGGACCCTTTACAAGCAGTTCTCCTGTGTCAGGATCAATTTTGGCATCATAAGAGTCCAATACCGGTCCTACAGATAAAAGTTTTCTGTCCTCTCCTCTGTCAATCGAAATTATCGGACTAGTCTCAGACAAACCGTAGCCTTGGAAAATTTTTATACCAATTCGTTCAAAGAATTCTCCTACTGTTGGGTCTAAAGGAGCTCCACCTGAAATAAATCCATAGAAATTACCGCCGAATTTTGCAAGAATACTTCTGAATAACTGACGTTTTATATCATAATCAGTAATATATTCTGCGGCAGCATAAGAACGTTCAAATAAAAGTTTTTCTTCCAGCGGTAAAGATTTTATATCTGCTTCAATTGTATTTTTCAACAGTTTTAAAAAGGCTGGCACAACAATCATAAAATCAATTTTCTTTTCTCTCATATCACCCAATACATCTTTAGGTTTTAAACTTTGCGGATAGAATATTGAAGATCCACGATTTAGAAATGTTGAAAATCCTACAGTTAATTCAAACAAATGATTCATCGGTAAAATAGATAACAGATTTACATTTTCGTGTGGCAATATCTCCGGAAGAATTTTTGACATCTCAAGAACTTGAGTTGTCATATTACCAAAAGTAGTTTGTACACCTTTTGGAGCTCCGGTTGTACCTGATGTGTAAATTATCAGAGCTGTATCTTTTAATGAGCGATGACGCCATTTACATTCCCTTCCCGAAGGCAATGAATATAAACTTGGAATATCACCATCATTAGACATTGGTTCATCCATCAAAATAAGATGTTTGATTGAAGTAATTCTTTTCTGTAATTCTAAAGCTTTTTCAATATTGGCATGAGAAACTGCCAAAACTGAAGGCTGACAGCTTGTTAAAATGGATTCCAGCTCATAGATTGTAAGCTTGTTATCAAGCGGAACAGTCACCATGCCTGAAATTACTGCAGCAAATAAACATGCACCCATTTCGGGCATTGATTCTGATAAAATTGCAAGTTTTTCACCTTTTTGCATTTGCAAATCGGTAATCAAATAGCTTGCAAACTGTTTGGTCAACAAACCCAAACCTTTATAAGTTAATTCTTTCCAGCCATATTTATTACGTTTTCCGAGAGCAATTCTTTCCCCGTATAACTTTGTATTTTGATCTAGAAGTGATAAAACATTCTCTCTCATAGGTTTCTCCCTAATAATTCCCTAATCATTTTCCAAAGGCATTATATCACAAATATGCCTATGATGCTAGCATTTTGTAAACTCTGCCTTGATAAGGCAAACTTCGTCTCCGGTATTGGCGTTTTTGATTAAGTGTTCTGTAATATTATTTTCTTTATCAGTTTTAACAATAGATAATATATCGTCGCCATATTTTACTTCATGTTTGAAATAAATATCCAGAGTTTTTAATTTATGTTGAATTCGAAAATCATAATCAAGGGCTTCCATTGCCCAAGTTACATATACAGTATTATTAACATGCCCGTTCATATCCAAATCATCGTATCGGACATGGAAAAGTTTTTCACTATCAGCATCAGAAATTGCTTTTAATTTTTGAAGAATTAAATCATCATCGCGCTTTTCAAACTTTATAAAATCCGGATATTCTGACATTATATTAAGAATTGATTTATCTTTAGTATTTACAATAAACCACGATGTTACTGCTCTAAGCAGTCTCTTGCCTGTTTTATTATCATAACATTCAAAATCACGATATGCAGTCATTTTGTTGGCTCCACGAGATTCAGTTTGAACCCTGACCTCCTCAACTTTTTGTGGATAATCATCAAATTCAATTCTATAACGTATCAAAAACCATGCCAAGCCTTTACTCAGTAGAGCTTCATTTGATAAATTCCCATCAATATATTTAATTGATTTAGCCGCCATATCCTGCATATAATTTAGCAATACCGCAGGTTTTATACAATATTTCATATCAGCTTCTGACATTGAAACATTGTATCTATCTTCAAGAACAAATTTGTTCTTTTTATCTGCTGCAATCATTGAACTCTCCTATTTTGCAATGGGCTCAACGGCATAATGAGATTTGAATTCTGTAACCATATCCGAAAAATCATCATTATTTACTTCTTTTAGTTTATTTTTCAAAATATGTTTTGGAATAGACGAATGGATAGATTGAATTATATTAGTTGCAATATTTGAACAGTGATCTGAAATACGTTCCAAATCATTCAAAACTTCTGCATAAACAAAACCGCGCTTGATATGAGATTTTTCTTTTTTAACACGTTTAATATGATTTTTCTTCGCAACATAGGCAATATCATCAACAACCTGCTCAAGAGGTTCTACGTGATAAGCCGCATCCAAATCATGCTCGACAAAAGCTTTGACAGTAACATCAAAAACTTCCTTAACTGCATTTACAACACGTTTTAATTCTTCAACTGTTTCCGGCATCAGCTTCCATTCTTTTCTATGCATTTTATTTGCGATATTCAAAATATGGATTGCATGGTCTGCAATTTTTTCAAAATCGGAAATTGATAATATAAGCTGTGAAATCTTATTACTATCTTCATCGGATAATTCTTTTGCTGAAAGTTTCTGTAAAAATGCTTCCAAAGTATCTTGATATTTATCAATAAGAATTTCATTTTTATTAATAACTTCCGCAATTTTAGGATTGTACTGTTTCAACATTCTAACGGACATTACAAGGGTTTCTCTGGTTATTTTTGCCATATTGCCTGTTGTTTTGTAACACTGCGCTACAGCAATGGACGGGGTAAGAAGCAAACGTTCATCAAGGATAACTTCTTTTTCTCCTTTCCCTTCTTTTATAACAGTGTCAACAAATTTTTGTAATACTTTACTCAACGGAAAGCATACAACAACAGTAACAACATTATAAACAGTATGAACAAGCGCTATTCCAAATGGATTTGCCATCATATCAAGCCTATTCACAAAATGAATAAATATTTCGTATAAAACAAGAAATGCGACTGCACCGGTTATATTAAATATAATATGCATAGCCGCAACTTTTTTAGCATTTGTGTTAACTCCGATACTGGATAACAATGCAGTAATGCAAGTACCTATATTTTGTCCGGCAACAATTGGTGCCGCGACTGCATATGGAATACTGCCGGTCATGGAAAGAGCTTGCAACATACCAACTGATGCCGCAGAACTTTGAATAACAGCAGTTACAATTAAACCAACTATGAGTCCTAATATAGGATTATGGAACAAAGTTAATATATTAGAAAAATTAGGATCATGAGCAAGCGGTGCCATTGAAGAAGACATCAATCCCATACCGAACATTAAAATTGCAAAACCTATAAAAAAAGCTCCAACAGGTTTTCTTCTTGAATAATTATTTTTTGTAGTCATTAAAAGAATTACACCAATCAAAGCTAATATAGGGGAAAAAGATTCCGGTTTTAAAAGTCTTAAGAAAAAGTTTGTACTTTGAATACCGGATAAACTTAAAATCCACGATGTAGCAGTTGTTCCAATATTTGAGCCTAACGTAATTGCTATCGTCTGTCCTAATTTCATAATTCCGGAGTTAACAAACCCGACGAGCATAACAGAAACAGCAGAAGAACTTTGGACTGCGATTGTCATCCCCACGCCTAGCAGGAAACCTTTAAAAGGATTTGATGTTAGTTGTGCTAAAAGTTTTTCCAGCTTGCCGCCTGAAATTTTCTCCAATCCGGCTGACATAACAATCATACCGTAAAGAAAAAACGCCAGCCCGCCGCATAAAGTAAATATCGAAAATATATCCATACGTTCCAGTCCTCTCCGAGGGGTTACTCGTCTTTAGTCATACAGAAATATTATGCAATAAAGGTTTCCTTTTGACAATACCACAGTAAAAATTATTTAATCTTCTTTAACGATGACAAGAAGTTATTTTGAACAATATCCCCGTCTACTTTTGTTAAAAATATCTGGCAGTCTTTTTCATCAGCATCAATATCAGGAAGCTGAGAGATTTCTGCCGCATAATAATCGCTGTCGTTTCGGCTGCTTAGCGGAATTCTATTCGCGAGACTGTTAAGGGATAAGTTTCTTAAAAATCCGTAAATACCTTTTTTATGATTAGAAAATTTTGTATAAATTCTAAGTGCAGCATCCTGATTTTCTAAATTATATGTCCCCACAATAAACGAACTCAACTGCGGCGATGCTGATTTTATCAACATTGGCTGTATAACATTGTTTTTAAGTCTTAAATCACCATCAATTTGCTCAAACTTACCTTCAGGAATTGAAACTAAATCAGTAATAACTGTCGGAGTTATCATTGTCAAAGGATTTCTAAACAATGATGCGACTTTCATTGTATATTCGACAAGCCCGATTTTCGGAATAAGTCCTTCGTACACTCGGAATTGAATTCTGCCATTCAGTTTTAAACTGTCATCAGTCTCCAATTCCATCAATCCGCTGGCTTTTCCGTTAATTTCATTTGGAAGATTTAACAACGAAGATGCAATTATATCTGAATTTACCTGGACTAAAGCCAGCCAGATAGAATATTTATGATTTTTCAAATCACAATTTATTTTAGCCGATGATGTGCCATCCGCAATATCAAATTTATTCGATTCCAGTTTCAAAATGTTGTCTTTATCGAATGTTAAATTAGCTGAAACATTTGCAAAATTGATATCTTTATAGAAACCTTTATCTGCTTTTAATATACATCTTTCTATTAACAGGTTTGCCAAATCAAAAGTTTGTTCATCCCCATCGTCATCTTCTGTCACAGTAGTTTCTGTTGAAGATGCAACGGTTTTTTGAATATCTGTTGACGGAGTGTCTGACGGAGTTTGATTATTAAATATTCTCAAATATTTTTCGACATCTATACAATCAATAGCTAACTCTGCGTCTTTTACAATAATAGGAAACTTTATTTCATTAACAATTTTTGCAAAAGTATTATAAGTTGAGCGTCTGTATCTTCCTGTAGAATTAATAGTTATTAAACCGTTTTCAGCACTCATCTCGCCTTCTTTAATAAATAAACGCTGACTTGGAACAGCAACTTTATCAATCTTCATTTTACCGTGTAAGACAGGATATTTGCCGGTATTTATAACCTTCATTCTGCCTGTAAATGTCCCGTTTTTGAAAAGTTTTTGCTTAGTTAGCATATTTATAAAACCACTCGGCATAGGTTTTGGAAGAATTAATTCAAAATCTTTCACAAAAGTTTTGTTATTATTAAAATCAATATTACTGTTAAAACTCAACAAAGGAATTCTTGCATCTGCGCTCTTTTTATCCGGATCAGCTGCATAATAGTCTATTGATTTAATATTCAACAGCATCTTATCAAAAGTCATTTTGGCAACAAGAACTCTGTTTGCAAGATCATTCATTGTTGACTCTTCGCCGTCAAATACAAAGCCGTTTCCTTTTTTAAATCTGTAAAGCCAGGTCAAATCAATTTTGTTATATTTTGATTTGAGCATAACCCTTGTATCGGCATAACCTTCCATACCCATATTTGTACCGAACATTTTTGACATATAATTGCGTGCAAAATCATCGGTGACAATAGCATTACCCACCAAATCAGTGTCAACAGACTTGAAATAATCCTGAATAGTTCCTTCAAAATCCATTTTATTGAAAGCTTTACCGTTATAATATCCGCCAAAATTTTTCAGAGTAATTTTGTTCCAATCAAAACGGACATCCCCTTTATTCAACAATACAGGCAAATCCATAAACGGTATGAGTTTAAATGAAAGATTATTTAATTTAATTTTCCCGTCCAGATTTTTATTATCTGCTTTTATATCAAAATCAAATGTTCCTCCGATATCTTTGAAATAAATAAGCATTTCTGCAAGATTATTTTCAACAATCTGAGAGTCCAGAAGTTCAATTACATAAGGTATTGAGAAGTTTTTTGAAACAAGTCGTGTATTAAAATTTGACTTAGCATCAACATTTGCATTAAGTGAAATTTTATACTTATTGACTAAAATTTCAGTATTATCAATCACAAGTTTTTCTTTATTCTTAATATAAACTTTTCCGTTATCGGAAGTTGTTATTCGAAGTTTATTTTTACCTTTAATAAAGTCAGCAATGACATTATAATTAACGTGTTTTTTAGAAATATTATCATCAATTTTAATATCGCGTGCGTTAAGCTTTAAAGTTGTTGACTTATCAACAGAATAAACAATATCAGCTTTATTAATTTTTAAAACAGACTGTAAAATATTAACATTCCAATCACTTTTTTGCTGAGGCTTCGCTGGCTGCTTAAGTGCAGGCAGATCGATTATTCTGTTAACATCAGCATAAAAATAATCCAGTTCAGCTTTTTTCACAATAATATTTTTTTTCAAAATTTCAGCAAGTGAAAGTTTAAGCTCAAAATCTTCAACCTCCAAAATTTGTTTTTTATTACTTTTAACAACAAATTTGTCAACACTGAATTCTAAATCCGGAGATAAATCAGTTTTTAATACCGGATTTTTAACATCAATATCTACATAATAAGCCTTCTGTGCAATATTTTTAACATAATCCAAAACCTTATCATTTGATACACAATAAGGCAGAACTTTTAAATATATGACAAATGGTAATGACGCTAAAACAGCCAAAAATACCAGAGTAACTGTTATAAACTTTATAATTGATTTTGCTCTATCTGTTAACATAAACTTAAATTCCCTGTAAAAATTATACCATAAGAAATTTTATGATATCATTTAATTATGAAAAAATTTTTGGTTATAGCAAGCTTATTACTTATAACAGCAATTCCAACTTCCGCACAAACAGAATTGCCGCAGACTTCTGACTATGTAACATTTACACAAGATTGTAAATGGGGTCTAAAACAAAAATCTGATGAACAGATAACAGTAGATGCAGTTTATAAAAAACTTATTCCTGTCGGAAATCATTCTTGGATAGTTCAGAACAAGAAAAACAAATTCGGGCTGATTGATTCAAACGGTAATATACTTATCCCGATTAAATACAGAAACGCTGACCGAATTGTAAGCAAATTTGCAAAATTCGGCAATGATAACGATTACGGAATATATGATGAATACGGTAATACCATTGTTCAACCCGAATATTCGAAAATAGATATCCTTTTTGGAAAAATGTTTTTAACCTGCAAAAATTTCAAATACGGAATTGTAGGATATGATGGTAAAGTCATTTTAGAAAACGAATTTGATGATATTTACATGCCAAAACCAAACGTAATGTGCATCTCTTACAACGGAGAATGGTATGAGCTTGAACAGGTTAACGCGGAAACTCTTTCTTTGCCGGTTGATGCAAAACATAATCTTGCAACAAAAGAGGATTTAAATCTTCATAATATTGTCGTTACAACAGGCGCTATATCCGGATATTCCGTAGTAACATTTTCAGATTATTTAATAAAAATATTTTCATCTATCTCTCCGGCTCACGAAGATACTATTGATGAATTAATGCTTTCTAAAGGTGCTGATACAGTATCAATCTTGATGAAATTATCCTGGATACCGAAATACCCTGTCGTATACGTAAAACATTACTATAGAAATGTCCGCAATCCGAACAATGGTCCATTATCCAATGTAAAAAAAGAATTAAAAAAACAAATTAAATAATCTAAGATGCTATTTGCGAAAGAAGTTTATCTACAAAATTAATTTCTTTTGTTCTATTAAATTGTACAAAAATTTCACGTGCAGCCTGCAATCTGGTTAGTGCAGCATTAGGATTTCTACGCAGAATACCTTTTGCAATATCAACCTTTGTCATTGCCATTTTTAATGTATAAGTTTCCACAGGCTGAATTTGTCTTGATACAGACTTAAACCTTACTTTTGATGACGGATAATCCTTAATAATTTTCTTTAACAATTTTTCTTCTTTTAAAAGAATTTCGGCATAGTGTTTTTTCATGCCTAAATCTCTATATAACATCTTTAAATCAACCAGACGAGCAAGAGCATGAACAAAATCTCCTTGAACTTCCGCAATTTCCAGTGCTCTAATTGCAATTTTTTCTTTAAATTGCGGTTTTAACATAGGGAATTTTAAAAGATTACTGTAAATCATGCCGGCAAAATCCCGTTGATTATTTTTCGCTAAGCTATCCGCAAGCTTTGATGCTTTATCACAAAACACATCCATAATACCTAGACGACAATATTGTTTTTGATACTGTTTCAACTGAGATACAACATAATTTTTATCTTTATGTACGCCACCAACGGCTTCCTTACTAAAAGCATAAAATCTGTTATTTAAAATCGCCGGAGAGGCTTGGGATATTTTTATCATACACGGCTTAAAACAAGTGAAGATAAAAAATTGTCTAATTGTAAAGATTAATGAAGACCTTTATCAGAAAACACATCAAAGAAATAATCATCAGTCGTCGAGAATAATCTGTCATCGTGTCCTATCAGTTTTAGTTCATATTTATAACCTGGTGTTTTGTTATTATGAACTATACGTTTTATTCCTGAAGCCCCCCGCTCTGCGGCAAAGGAACTCAATGCATCTTCAAAACCTCTTAAATATTCCATACAAGTCGGGTATTTATACTTTTCCATAATTTCTCTTTTGGCAAGGGAACCAATAGTAGCCGGAACTGCTTCTGAAGCATCGTTAGGTTTTAGCATAACAGTAGTATTTACCATCGAATAATGGTTTTCCAAAATATATTTTAAAAGAGCTTTTTCTGTATTATCTTTCAAATCAAAAACATCTGCAAACCTTGAAACTCTTGTTTTTTCGTATTGTGTTAAATCATTATATTCGTCAAATTTACATAGATATTTGACAGCCTCGCCTTTATCCATTGCATTACGCGTCATAATGAGTTCAAGGACTTCTTTGTTTTTAACAAAATCAGAACTCATCGGATAATTATTTACAATTTCAGAATTAACAATATACCTGCCTGCTTTATCAATATCCAAAACTCCGCTTTCATTAGTATATAATGATACAGCTTTTTTAAATACCGGATTATCTGCATCATTTGTTTTATATAAATTGAATGTATCCCATCTTGTAATACTTGTTTCTAAACGTGATTTATCAACAAACTTACCTCCGTTTTCGGCAAGATTATTTTTAATAAGCTGTATAATAAATCGTGCATTTTCAACTGAAGTATCGGACAAATTTTTTGGACGATATTTGGAACAAGATAATGCCGTACCATTCATATTATTTGCATACAAAAAGTTTATTGCGTCATCAAATTCATTCTTTAATGTTGTCATTTCAAAAGCTTTTTGCTGTTCAATCTTTAGTCGTTCAAGAGCTTTCTTATGTTCAATTTCATTAAGTTTTTCAGTACCTCTTGGTCTTATATCTTCTTTTGCGATAAATTCCAGCGCTTCTTCTCCTGTTTTTACACCATCAAGAACAGAGTCCATCTCACGCAAAAACTTAATCATAGGTTCAATGTCGCCTTGCTCAAAATTGCAAGAATCAAAATCAATAATTCGATTTAAAATATTTTCATCATTGGCTAAGTCTGCATTCAGGTAAAAACCTAAACGCTGTCTTAAATTTTCAACATCAAAACTTCCATAATCACGTTGCGCCTTGTGTAATTTATCTCCGCTTGCTACCATTGAACGAACTTTTTCAGGCATCTTTTCAAACTTATATTCGGTACCGGTTAAAGATGAAAGCGGAATGGTTACATATCCATTCTGATATGTAATACCATTTATTTTTTTACCATCCAAATAATGTTTTCTGACAGTTGATAAAACAAAATCATTAAAGTCGAGACACAACATATCAATATCTGTTTCGGTAACTTTTGGCTGGCTTTCCTTACGCATCTGTGAAACAATACCTAGCCCTTTATCATGCACATTGACAACATTATCCAAAATGGCATGATGTGCCGAATCTGCAAGCCGTTGATACAATACATCACTTTCCACATTAAATTTATCAGCAAGTATATCTAAAATTTCTCTAAGCTTTTTATCAGAAAATAAAAAAATTTTCTCAGGAGATTCATTACTGTCTGTCATCTTAAAAAATTCTTCATAAAAATCGCGGGTTAGAAAATTCGCAATTTTTTTAGAAATAACGTCTTCGGGACGTGGTGGGATTTTTATTTTAGGATATCTTTCCTGTAATTCTCCTATACTAGAGATTTCTTGCAACGCTCCATAATGTGTTTTGTACACTTTTGCCAAATTAAAATCATTTGAAGCGAGGGCTGATTTAAACTTATTCAAAAGTTGAAAATCATATTTTTCATCTGCCGGATTTTTAATAGGTTCAGGTTTTTTGGGCTTTTGTTTCTCCAGCATCTTCCATTCTTTTAATAGCTGATTTTTCCTATTTATCATTTGTTGAGCTGAGAGCATTTTATCTTGAAGCAAATTGTCCAACTCTTTAAGGATTTCGGCTTGCCTGCGCAGTTTTGTTCGAATAAAGCCAAAAGCTTTACGCATTGCGGTTTCGATTAAATCGTCAAAGTCTCCCTCCTGAATTTGGGTTTCTAAAAGTTCATTAATTTGACGCAAAAGCTTACTTTTTTCAGCATCAATATTAACAGTTTTCGGTTTTACATTATAAATCGCACAAAAAGGTATCTTTGAATAATCAACATTATCATCATTAAATTCTTTTTGAGAAAGTTTTACATCATTATTAGAAATTTTTTTTGATTTTTGTAAATTATAAATATAATTCGGAGTAACGCTATTTATTTTCATATTAAGTCCTTAACAACAATCTTAAAAACTGTGAACAAAAAAATTTGTCTAACATGAATAAATTGTAACAAATAGTTAATAAATTAGCAATTTTGCCATATTACAGTCATTAATAGAGGTATCAAAAAGAGTAGTACAAAAAGTAGGAGGTCTTAATGGCTATATCACCGGTATCAGGTAATTATTCAAATAATGCAATTGCATTCAAAGCAAAAGAACCAAAATTAGTAGATGTAATTAAACATGAAAATTTTGAAGAACGCAAATACGAAACAGAAGCTTCAACAGGCAAAAAATGGGGTGTTGGTATAGCTTCCGGATTTATCACAGGATTAGGACAAGCTATTAACGGACAATGGGGCAAAGCCGCAGGATTTTTCTTTGGAACAATGGCGGCAGGTGCTGTTGCCGGTAAACTACTTGGCAAACTTGGCGCTGGGCTTGTAGGCATTGCTGGTTGTGCTTGGAGTATCGTAGATGCTGTTAAAAACGCTAAGTCAACTTCAACCAAAATCATTTCAAACAAAGATGCGGCTCCAGCAGAAGAAGCTCAAGCTGCTTAAAAAATTTATCTAATAAAAAAAGGCGGGATGAATATATTCATCCCGCCTTTTTTATATTCCTTTTTATTTTTGTCCGAAATATACAGCTTCTGCGTATTCTTTGCCTTTTTCCTTGAGTAATTGTTTATAACAAGAGGATTCTCTAATAAAATCTTTTTCCTCTTCTGTAAATTTCATATCACCAAAAACACCGACCGTATGCTCAGGTATTTCTATTGGCTTTTTGGCAGGTTCAGTTTTAACAATTGGAGCTTTAACTTCTGAAACTTCGTTTGCTACGGATTGTTCAACTTTAGGCAAACTTCTTTCATAACGTTTTTGTTCTTTTACTTTCCGAGATAGTCTTTCGGGGCTTTTTCCTTTTTGTTTAAAAGTACTAGCCGATAAATTATCTCTTATAAATGCATCAATTTTACCTTTTGGAAGATTATCTCCATCAAAAACCTGATAAACTTTGTACCCAATCTTTTTCAATTTAGCAACAAAAGATGCATCTTCTTTATCAGGAACAGAAATTCTTGCATGTCCGAGTTTACTTCGTCCAATCAAACCATTTGGATAAGATTCAATAAGTTCTTTGAGTTTTGCCTTTTTAGCGGCATTTACTCCGGCTTGCGAGATAGGGATTCTGTATGTTGATGTAAAACTAATTTCAGTCATAATTTACTCCTTTTTAGGAATAAAACTTGTAAATATAAATTTTGCTAGTCAGCAAAAAAGACTCCAGAAAGGAGTCTTTTAATTGGCTGGGGCGGAAGGATTCGAACCTCCGGGATGGCTGGACCAAAACCAGCTGCCTTACCACTTGGCGACGCCCCAATATTGTGCTGTCACAATTCTTATTCTACTCACTGAAAAATCATTGTCAATAATTTATTTTATCTCTTTGAAAAATTCGTTTGATATAAGTTGAGAATATTTGCTCTTTTCATTTGCAGAAACAAGAATTTTGTCATTTCCTTTTTCATCTTTAACAACAGAAATTATTCCTGAAATTTCACCAATAGGTAATTTTTTAATTCTTGCTGTAAATCTTACATACGGAATTTCTTTTCCAAAAGACTTCATTGTACCTTTTTCTATTACTTTAAAATCTTCTACTGCGGCTGATTGATATTTAATTTTATTTATTGCTGAGCGAATTTTTTCTTCTGCATCCGGAGATTTTATATCCTCAGCAGTTAAAACCTGTTTTTTACCGGAATCTACAACAACCATTTTTTGCCCAGAAGCTTTGTGTTCAGCCAACACTGCATTATAACCAAGAACCCCTGCGGCTTTTTCTATTTCAAATTCTTTATTAATTTTCGAAAAGTCTCCAACCTTTTGAGCGCGCTCTAATACAACATCCTTTGAAGGATTTACATAATTTATGAACTGCTGTTTTATCCAGTTTTGTCCGCCAAGCGCCATAAATCCGACTATTGCAACTGTAAAAAACACTGCACGTGTTACATTTTTTAAACAACCCATGTTGAAATCCTTTCGTTTTTATATGAATATTATAATATGGTCAAATCTGAAATCAATCACATAAATAGTTGGGAAGTTAACATAGAAGATACAACACCTGTCATGCAGCAATATCTTCAAATCAAGAAAGAAAATCCGGAGATTTTACTCTGGTATCGTTTAGGAGATTTTTACGAAACTTTTTTTGAAGACGCACTTGTCATGTCAAAAGAGTTAGAATTAACCCTAACAGGACGAGATGCCGGGCCTAAATTAGGACGAATTCCGCTTGCCGGCATTCCTGCAAAAGCCGCTGACGGGTATCTTGAAAAACTTGTCCAAAAAAATTATAAAGTTGCAATCTGCGACCAATTAGAAGACCCTAAATTTGCAAAAGGTCTTGTTAAACGCGGAGTAACAAGAGTTATCACCGCCGGAACACTAACTGAAAGCAACCTTTTAAACCAGAATTCTAATAATTATATCTGTGCTATTTATAAAGATGAAAAGACTGATTTATACGGATTTTCTTATACAGATATTTCAACAGGCGAATTTAAAACAACACAGAGTTCTTTGAATTTAATTATGGCTGAACTTGCTAGGCTTAACCCCTCAGAAATTGTCGCTCCGAGCCTTAAGCAAGATATCAAACCGTTCCAAATTGTACCGGATGAAGTTATTAATCTGCCTCAAGAAATCACTAAAAGATACAATTGCTCAAAAATTCCACCTTCGGTTTTTGAAACTTCTTTTGCCGAAAATAATTTAAAACAAATTTTTAAAACTAAAAGCTTAGAAAGTTTTGGCTACTCAAAATACAAATTAGGTTTCAGAGCCGCAGGTGCATTGCTTGCATATGTATGGGAAACTTTAAAAGGCAACATGCCGAAATTTGATAGAATTGAAGCTTACGAACTCTCAGAATACATGATTCTGGATGCTTCAACAAGAAAAAATCTTGAACTTGTTGAAACTTTAAGAGAAAAAGGCAAATACGGCTCGCTTCTGTGGGCTATTGATAAAACAAAAACAAACATGGGTGCAAGACTTTTAAGAAGCTGGATATGCCAACCGCTAAAAAGTGTAACCGATATTATGAACCGTCAAAATTCGGTTACAGAACTCATTGAAAAAAGTCATATACGTTTTAATTTGTCAGAAGCATTAGAAAAAATTTATGATATCCAAAGACTTGCTACACGTATGAGCAACGGCTCGGCAAGCCCAAAAGATTTTGTAAGCTTGAAATTGTCATTAGCAATGCTCCCGCAAATCCTTGATGCTACACAAGAGCTTGATTATGATATGTTTGCACAAATTCGTGAATATAGAGAAGAAATCTCTGATTACGTACAGCTGATTGAAAACACTATCGTTGATAACCCGCCTATATTGCTTAAAGACGGCGGAATAATCAAAGAAAGAGTAAGCGGAGAGCTTGATTATTTTAGAGATTTACTGACCGGCGGAGAAGAATGGCTGAAAAACTTTGAAGAAAGTGAAAAAGAACGCACAGGAATTAAAAACCTAAAAATCGGTTATAACAAAGTTTTCGGATATTTTATTGAAGTTACAAATTCATACCTTAATATGGTTCCGCAAAGCTATGTCAGAAAACAAACCCTAACAGGCGCAGAGCGCTATATTACGGACGAGCTTAAAAAACATGAAGATGATGTTCTATCCGCAAAATTCAAATCCACAGAACTTGAATATAAACTATTCTCTGATTTCAGAGAATATTCAAAAGAATTTGTATCAAAAATCAGAGAAATAGCAGACTCTATAGCTAAAGCCGATGTAATTTCATCACTTGCTGAAATCGCGGTGGAAAACAATTACTGCAAACCTGAAATTGATGATTCTGATGATTTTCTTATCAAAAACGGCCGCCATGCTGTATTGGAAAAGATTTTGCCACTGGGTGAATATGTTGCAAATGATTTGGAATTAAAGTCAAATTCGCATAATTCAGAAGCAACCCAGTTTATGATTTTAACAGGTCCGAACATGGCAGGTAAATCAACCTATATGCGCCAGAATGCATTAATCGCAATCTTAGCTCAGATTGGGTCATGGGTTCCTGCTGATTATGCAAAAATCGGTGTTGTAGATAAAGTTTTCACCCGTGTTGGCGCAAGCGATGACTTAACCCTCGGGCAGTCAACATTTATGGTGGAAATGATTGAAACTTCATACATATTAAACACAGCAACGGATAGAAGTTTTATACTGCTGGATGAAATCGGACGCGGAACCAGCACATATGATGGGGTTGCAATCGCTTGGTCTGTAGCCGAATATATTGCAACAAAAATCAATGCCCGATGCATTTTCGCAACTCACTATCACGAGTTAAACGTAATGACTAAAACTTATCCGCAAATCAAAAATTACAGAATTACAATCTCTGAACAAAACGGCGAAATTGAATTTTTGAGAAAAATTGTTCAAGGCGGAGCTAGCAAAAGCTATGGTATTCAGGTTGCAAAAATGGCAGGACTTCCAAACACTGTAGTTAAACGCTCAGAAGAATTAATGTTAAAAATGCAAAAAGATTTTTCAAATAACCTTGCAACAAGAAAGAAAATGGTAAATAATGAAGACGGAGTTCCACAGTTATCACTGTTCGGAATGTAAAGTTTTCTTACATAATAGCAAAATTCAATATTTTAGTGTTTTAATAACTTCAACAAGGAGTGTGTATAATGAAAGTAGGATTATGCCCGATAAGTTTCAGAGCAGAGGAATCTCAACAAAATTTACCACGATTAGAAACAATCGTCCCAACATATCAAACAACTACCGTAAAAACTGATACAGTTGAAACTCCTGTACAGAATAAAAAAGTTGAAGATTTTAAAACTCGATTAAAAGATAATAATTGGCAAAAAGAATATATTCCGCAAGCTAAAATTATTCACATGAAAGAACGCAATATGATTGACGGTCTTGAATATGAAATTTCATCCGACGGCACAGTAACAGAAGTCGGATGCTGGGTTCAACCTACAGTTATCTTAGAAAAAGATAAAGATGCCGCGAATTTATTTAAACGTCGCGGTGAAAAACCAAAAACTTTAAAAGAACGAGGGGCTGATGTTTGGAAATTCTTTGCATCCGCCAACGCATTTACACAAGCAATCGTAAAAGGTTTAGCTTATGGTGTTGCAACAGGCGCCGCAATATTAGCAGGTTCTTGGCTGTTTAATACATTACCTAAAGCATTTACAAAAGAAGGACCGAAATTTGTTGAAATTTTTAAACATCCAATTAAAAATATAAATAAATCAGGAAAAGTTCTTGCAAGTATTGGAACGGTTCTTGTTGCAGGATATCATGCCGTTAAAGGAAAACTCGATGCTAATCAAAGAACTGCAGCCATAGACCATAAATTAAAAACCGGACACAGAGATTAATTTGTAAAGTTTTGTAACCTACACTTTTAAAAATTAATCAATTATCTACTTTATAAATACTTTATATATATAAGAGCAGAGTATTTATAAAGGATATTTACATGAGTCAGGAAACAAGCAGAGCTACAGGTTCATTTAACAGAGTTGCCGCAATGGGCGAAAATAACTATGTTAAGACTGAATTAAACATAAAAAAAACTGACGAAGAAACAAGAAATGTTATCAGTTCAACTTTTGGTGTTATCAAAAATAATATTCTTCAAGCATTCTGGTATGCAACCGGCTTAGACGGTAATGTAAACGGAGCTTACCAGCAGGCAATGACTGACCCTGATAAATCATTTGAAGTTCAGGGTAAAAGATATTATGCATATCCCGGAGTCGGGAAGTTACAAGCGTACAACGAAATGGGCAATCCGTCAGACGGCTGCTTTACAATGCAGACAATAGGTTAAGGAGCAAACTACAATGTCATCACTTAACGGAATACAAATGAATGCAAAAGCCGGGGTCGATATGAGAACCCAATATATGGATCAGGGAATTAACAATCTCCCTAACCCTGACTCTGCTCATGCCAATTCACTTCCAAATAATCCGTTATACAATATGATGCAAGTGCTTTTTCAAGGAAAACAGACTGATAATATTTCAGGCTACAATAAAAACGATTTATTTTTACAGAACGGTTTAGTCCAAAATGCAGACAAAGGCGAGCATAAATTATTTTTAGAAGCTTAAGAAGGAAAAAATGCGCCCTTGCGAATATCGCAAGGGCGCATTTTTATACTTATTAAACAGCTGCTGCTGATTTAGATTTTTCGATACAAGAAATCAAAGTTTGAGCAACTTTATCTTGTTCTTCTTTAGTTAATTCAGGGAACATAGGAAGAGAAATTACAACTTCTGTATTATCTTCAGTAACAGGAAGCGATCCCTTACCCATACCTAACCAGGCATTAACTTTTTGGAAGTGAAGCGGAATCGGATAATATAACATAGCGCCGATACCATTTTCACCAAGCATTTTATGAACTTCATCTCTGTTAGGAATTTTGACTGTGTATTGGTGATAAACACAATAAGTATTGTCTAATTCTTTTGGAGTTTGGATATCAGAACATCCGGCAAATAATTTGTTATAGTACGCAGCATGTTCTCTTCTTTGAGAATTCCATTCATCAATATGTCTTGCTTTTATTCTCAATATAGCGGCTTGAATTTCATCAAGTCTGCTGTTTACACCAAGTTCATCATTATGGTAGCGAACCATTGAACCGTGGTTTCTAAGAGCAATAAGTCGGTCTTTTAATTTTTCATCATTAACGGTACAAAGTCCGCCGTCACCCATAGTACCTAAGTTTTTAGTTGGATAGAAACTGTAGCATCCGATATCACCAAATGTACCGACTCTTTGACCTTTAAATGAAGCTCCTATAGCCTGACAGCAGTCTTCAATTACTCTCAAATTATGTTTTTTAGCAATTGCCATAATTGCGTCCATATCACAAGGCTGACCGTAAAGGTGAACAGGAATGATTGCTTTTGTGTTCGGAGTAATAGCTTCTTCTATTTTCTTAGGGTCAATATTGAATGTTTCAGAGTCAATATCAACAAATACAGGTTTAGCGTTAACCATACCGATAGCTTCTGCTGTAGCTACAAAAGTAAATGCTGTTGTAATAACTTCATCGCCTTCTCCAATATCTAAAGCTCTAAGAGCTATATGAAGAGCATCTGTACCGGAGTTTAATGCAACTGTATATTTGCATCCGATATATTCTGCTAATTCACTTTCTAAAGCTTTTACGTTAGGACCTAAGATGTAGCATCCGGATCTCATAACTTCACATACTGCTTTTTCAGCTTCAGCACCAATTTGTGCATACTGACGTTTTGAATCAAAAATAGGAATCATTTTTATCTCCTTTACTATTCTGCCCGTTAAATAACTATGTATTTATTATACCACGGCTGAAAGTGTCTTTATATAAACTTTACATCTCATTTTTTGAATTTCTTATTGATTGGAAAAAATCCGCGAGCAGTTTATCGCATTCTTCTTCTTTTATGCCGCCAAAGACTTTTAGTTTTGAATTTGCAAGAGCACGTAAATCTATTTTCGAGCCAAAACTTCCGTAATTTACATCGTAACTGCCGAAATACACTGCCTTTAATCTTGATTGGACAATTGCCCAACCGCACATGGGACAGGGTTCTAAAGTTACATATAGTTCACATCCGTCGAGGCGCCAATTGTTTAAAAATTTAGAGGCTTTTCTGATTGCAATAATTTCAGCGTGAGAAGTTATATCATTATCTTTTTCACGAGTATTACAAGCTCGTGATATAATCTTACCGTCTTTAACAATAACAGCACCGACAGGAATATCACCGTTAGATTTTTCAGCTTCAATGATGGCATAATCCATATAATCCATAAACTATTCCTCTTGCGCAATATTTAATGTAATTGCCGCACAGAAACCGTTATCGTCAGAAGAGAGCTGAATTGTGCCATCCATTGCCTCCACAAGCCCTTTCACAATAAACAAGCCCAGCCCGCTTCCTCTGGTTGTTCTGGTCAAATTATCATCAAGCCGCACAAATTTTTCGAATAAAGTCTTCAATTTTTTTTCCGGAATTTTGTCACAGCTATTTTTAACTCTTATCACAGCCTTATCTCGAACAAGTTCAGTTTCTACAGTAATTGGCGTATCCGGATATGAATATTTAACGGCATTTTCATAGAGGTTAACAAAAACCTGTTCAAGACGGCCTTTATCAGCGATAACCTGCGGAAAATTTTCATCAAGCTTAACAATAATTTCATGCCCGTCACGTTTGCGCAGAAGTAGTTCTGACTGTTCAAAAACTTTATTCAGCCAAACTTTATCATTCACTGTCCGAAGACGCATACCTTCAATATCCGGAATAGTAAGCAAATCTTCAATTAAACGTTTCAGCCGTTCTGATTGTTCCTTTATAATACGCAAAGATTTTTGCTTTGTTTCCTCATCAATCACAATATCCTGACGCATCAAACGGGAAGTATAACCTTGAATACTTGTCAGCGGTGTTCTTAATTCGTGACTTACCGTATCAATAAGATTAGAACGGAATTCGTTAAGCTCTTTCAGCTCTATGTTTTTACGTTTCAATTCAATATAGGATTTATGGATTTCAGATGCCATATTATTAAATTCATTGGCAAGAAATACAATTTCATACGGGGTAAAAGAAGTTGCCAAAAGACGGATTTGACGTTGATAGTTACCTTTAGAAAGCGCAATTACAGCTTTAAAAAGCTGTCTGATATTGATATAGAGATAATAAATATAAAATCCTATCAGAACCATCATAGCTAAAATTGCAGATAATACGGAAATTATAATTTTAACCCTGTTATCAAGGATTGCGTGTTTTGCTATATTTTGCGTAGTATTAACAACGATTGTTAAATCAGGATTATTACGTCTCAAATAAACAATCGGACGGTTTTTTTCATCACCAAAAATAACAGGTGCCTCAATTGTCATATCCGTAGGCAATAAATCAAGAGTTTCTTTAAAGACATCAGGGGTAAAATTATGTGACGAAATCAGACGATTATTTTTATCCAGAATATAAATTTGGCGGTTGTCATTTTCCAGAGATTTAAACAGCTGACTGTCCCAGTTATTTGCATTAAAAATAATTACAAGAAATGAACCATCTCTCATTTGAGTTGAAAGAATCGGTTTTTCATTGATATGAGAATCATCCGTTACTTTTTCAAGTTCTTCAGGGTTATGGACAATAACAATATCTTCACAGTTTGGATATCTTCGTGCTACATCTTTTATAAATTTATCTTTCTGCTTACGTGTAGGAAGATATTCCAGAGTATCCGCAATTTGCGCCAATGTTGACTCATTTGTTTTCATAAAAAAATCTATTTCATCGGATACCATACTAGCAACCAGAATCGCGGATTCCCTAAGCTGGTGTCGTACTGACTGCTGGTTGATATTATTGATAATAAACCCGCTGATAGACATCGGAATTACAACCGCAATAAAAAATACTATCGCAATTTGTTCAATAATTTTTAACTTTTTCAATCCGTAACTATATTTTTTCATAACTATTCTTGAGCGAACGGTGTCAATTTATAACCTACATTTGTTACTGTATGAAGATATTTAGGTTCCTTAGCATTTGGTTCAATTTTATTTCTCAAACCGCCAACATGAACCCTTAGCATTCTGACATCTTCATTGCTGTCATATCCCCAAACTTCATAAAGCAAAGTTGCAAGTGTAACAGGATGATTGAAATGCTGCATTAAACAATACAGAATTTCAAACTCTGTCGGTGTTAATTTAACTTTTTTATTTACAATAACAGCTTCAAGAGATTCAGGAAAAATTTCAATATCGCCGCTTCTTAAAACTTCATTAGATAAAGGCGTTTCTTCAATATGCACAGAATTTCTTCGCAACAGAACTCTTATTCTAAGCAAAACTTCCTGAATATCAAAAGGTTTTACAAGGTAATCATCCGCTCCGCAGTCAAAACCATCAGTTTTATCTTCAATTGTACCTTTTGCAGTGAGCATTAGAATTGGAATAGACAATTTAGCCTGACGGATGTTCTTACACAGATCAAAACCGTTCATTCTTGGCATCATTACATCAGTCAAAATAAGGTCGTATGTATTATTTAAAGCTTTATTCAAACCTTCTGCGCCATCTTTTGCCGTATCAACAAAATAACCGCTACTTCGTACATCAAACTCTAACAAATCCCTGATTTCATCGTCATCATCAATAATTAAAATTCTTTTCTGTACATCGCCCATAAAACACTCCTTTTATAGCTCAATTGTACAAAATAACTTTTTATTTTTCAATCGAATATAAAGATACTTAATAATTCATAATATTTACGCAATTTTTATTTTTAGAGTCTTTATATAATTAACTAAAGGAGAACTTATGGACAAAATACCGCATAATACTGTCAACTTCACTGCTAGAATGGATTTAAAAGGTGTTCATAAAAATATTAAAAGATGGGAAAATATCTCCGCAAATTTTAGCGAAAAAACAAAAGGGATTAATGATACTTTTACTCTTATTGAAAAAGATAATGGATTAGAAGTTGAAGCTTTTGATGAAGGACTTATATATTTTAGCGAAAAAACATTAAAAAAACTTTTAAAATTAACAGATGAAAAAGTTGCAGAAACATTTAAAAAATTATCAGATATATTTCTTCAAAAAAGAAATACTCTTAACGCTGCACATACAAATATAAATAATATTAAATACAGAACAGCACCTGATGAAATTGAAGATATTGCAAATAAAATCATGGATGCAACAATTACCAAAATTTACAGTGATGCAAATAAAGCATTAAAAAGCGATAAAATATTAAAAAAAGCAGATGTTTGGTTATAAGAAATAATTCAGGAATTAACCAACGATAAATGCGTGATAAAGGTATGCAAAACAAATACCAAAAACAGCTCCAACAAAGACTTCTAGCGGCGTATGTCCTAGAAGTTCTTTTAATTTACCGCCAACAGATTGCAAATCATGATGATAAAAATCTTCCATCATTCTGTTTAAACAAGCCGCAGTTTTTCCTGCCGCGCGGCGAAGACCCGCAGCATCATACATAATGATTAAAGAGAAACCTAAACATATTGCGAACAAAATAGAATCATATCCCTGTAGAATTCCTACAATTGTGGATAACCCCATTACACCGGCAGAATGAGAACTTGGCATACCTCCTGTAGTTGAGAAAATTTTAAAGTTAACTTTTCTTGTCTTAATTGTAAACAGTATAAATTTTATTACCTGCGCAAAAAATGCTGATGCTACAGCACAAGTAATTACTTCATACCCGTTATTCGCAATAGTTGACTTTAGTACATCTAAACACATTATATACCTGCTCTCTCCATTATTTTCTTAATCATATCTTCAAAAATTTCAGATTCCAAATTTTGCTTTTTCATTATATCACAGCATTTTTCAAATAGGCAAGAAAGTTTACATTTTGCATCTTCCAAACCATATAAAGAAACATAAGTTAATTTACCTTCTTCTTTATCTTTGCCCAAAGTTTTACCCATTTCTTCAAAGGTTGAAATTTCATCCAGAATATCATCCGCAATCTGGAAAGCCAGCCCGAATGCTTTTGCAAAAGCTGTAACAGCTGCAATCTTTTCATCATCTGCTCCTGCTATTATTGCACCTGTGCGCATTGCAAGCTGAAACAAATCAGAAGTTTTGTGCAAATGAAGATATTCAAGAGTTTTTTCTAACTCATCCTTACTCTTGGATGTGATAGAATTTTCAGACTCAATATCAACAACTTGACCTGCAATAACTCCTCTTGCTCCCGCAAATTGAAAATATTCGTTCAAAACTCTTATTAAAACTGATGGAGAAAGATTTTTTGATTGTTTTACAATTGTCTGCGGTGCATAAGTTAAGAGCGCATCCCCCGCAAGAACTGCAATCGCTTCCCCAAACATTTTATGATTAGAAGGTTTTCCTCGGCGAAAATCATCATTATCCATACAAGGTAAATCATCATGAATTAAAGTTTGCGCGTGAAGCATCTCAATTGCACAAGATGTCGGAATAGCATCTTCAATCTCGCCTCCGAGCATTCTGCAAGTCTCCAAACACATTACAGGACGAAGTCTTTTTCCCGGAAGCATCACCGTATATTTCATAGACTTGAAAATATTTTCAGGATATTCAATCTGTAAAAACTCGTCAAGTTTAGCGTTAACTAATTCAATATAATCATTCATCTTCATGGTCTTCTATTTCCTTATAAATCATTTGTTTTTTAGTATTACGTGAAGCTTCACGTTTTTTTGCGCTGATTTTTACAAAAGCTTTATTATTTTTAACTTTTTGCGCAGTTTCTTCTTTTTTCCCGTTATATTTAATTTTTTCTTTGTATTCAAAAGCTTCATTAACAAATTCCACATAACTTGAATAACGGGTTTCATCAATATTATCAATATTTTGTAAAACAGCACATCCGTCTTCGTTGATATGAAGACAATTTCCATATTTACAGAAATCCCTGTACGGAAGCATTTCTTCAAAAAGTAAATCTACATCGTGCGGCAAAATAAAATCAAAACGAACATTACTAAATCCCGGAGTATCCACAATACTTGTTGTTTCATCCAAAGGAACAATTTCACAATGACGTGTTGTATGAGTTCCGCGGTTTAATTTTTCACTGACAGCTTTAGTTTTTAAGTGAACATTCGGATTTAGTGCATTTATTAAGCTTGATTTGCCAACCCCTGAATTTCCACACAACGCGCTAATTTTACTATTTAACAGTTTTCTAAAATCTTCAATACCTTTTTTTTCTAATGCTGATGTAAAAACGATTTTATACCCTAAATCACCGTAAATTGAAACAATTTTATCCTGCGAATTGTCGTCTAATCCTAAATCTTCTTTGTTAAAACACAGAACAACAGGAATTTTATAATACTTTGCAAGTGCAATATATCTGTTCAGTTGATGAAAATCCAAATCAGGCTGCTTTAGAGCCGACACTACGACAATTTGGTCAACATTCGCAACCGACGGTCGTTTGATAAAAGTATTTCTTGGTAAAATTTTATAAATCACACCATCATCAAATTCCACAAAATCACCCACAAGAATTGACTGGCGCTGTTTTTTCAAAACCTCGCGAATTTTGCATTCAAAAAATTGTCCGTCACTTTTTACGTGATGTAAATCCGAGTGAATTTTGTAAATTTGACCTCTCATATACCGTTTAGTTTACCACAAATTTACATTTTAGGTTATAATAACGATATGATTACAAAAACAGAACTCGATAAACTTGTCGAAAAATACGAAACAAAAGATTTTATAAAAGACGATCCCATACTTTTCCTGCACAAATTTTCAACAAAAAAAGACATTGAACTTGCAGGCTTCATTGCATCACTTGTTGCTTATGGAAGCCGTCAGCAGTTTATAAAAAAGCTAAACCAATTATTTGAAATTGCCCAAAATGAACCGCTGAACTTTATACAAAATTTCGAACCGGAAATCATCGGAGATTTTAACTACCGCTTTGGTAAACCTGATGATTTCTCAGAAATATTTCTTATATTAAAAGAACTCTACAACACCTCTAACGGGCTGGAAGAACTTTTTTCACACGGATATAAGCAAGAAAAAATGTTTGAAACTGTTGTGGATTATTTTTATTCAAGAGCTACACAAAATGCAAAACAGGGTTTTTATCACATGATACCAAACCCTCATAATGGCGGTGCCATGAAGCGTATGTGTATGTATTTACGCTGGATGGTAAGAAAAGGACCTGTTGACCTGGGTATCTGGAATTTTATCAAACCGTCTGAATTATATATTCCGCTGGATGTACACGTAGGAAGAGTTTCGCGAGAAATGGGGCTTTTATCGAGAAATGCAAACGATTTTAAATCAGTAATAGAACTAACTGAAAACCTCAAAAAATTATGCCCTGAAGACCCTATAAAATATGATTTTGCCTTATTTGGCTATGGAGTAAATAAATAGTATAAATTATTCTAAACTGTCAAGAATAAACTTACCTATTTTACCGTCACGAAAATCTCTTAAAATATATACGGAAGTTCTTTCTCTATCGGTAGAACCACCTGTTAAAAGCCAATTACGGGTAATTGCAATATTATCAACATTAAGTTCTAAATCATCAGGGAGTTTATAATATTCCCTAAAAACTTTTGCCTGTTCAGCATTAAGCATATTCAAAAGTTCCTCTGCTACCATTTCATTTGAATATGCGTTTTCGGATACAGAATTCACAAACGCAAGTTTTTTTGCTCTATCCTGATCTTCCTGCTTCATCGGAATAATACCCGGAGTATCAAGAAGCTCCAGGTGAGGGTTGATTCGAACCCATTGCTGCTGACGGGTTACACCTGCTTTTGCACCAATTTTTGTTTTTGAAGAGCGGGTTAATTTATTAATAATGCTTGATTTTCCGACATTTGGCATGCCGACAACCATTATTCTTGCAGGACGTCTCAACAGTCCTTTTGCCATTAATGCCTGTATTCTCGGTTCTGCAAGTTCAACAGCCTGCTTTACAATAATATTTAAGTCTTTGTTATTTTTTGCTTCCGTTTGAATTACAGGAACATTATGCACTTCTTTCAAGTGAGCAATAAACTGTTTCAATTCATTTTTATCAACCAAATCTGATTTGTTAACCAGCAAAAATCGGGGCTTTCCGTTAAGAAGCCCCGATATATTGTCATAACTGCTTGATATAGGTAATCTCGCATCAATAACTTCAATCACGGCATCCACTAAAGAAAGCTGTTCTTTCAGCTTTTTTTCAGCTTTTGCAATATGTCCCGGATACCAGTGAATATGAGTCTTATCTTTTTTCAATTTTTTCCTTAATACGAGTTGCTTTACCTGAACGTTCTCTTAAGTAGTACAATTTAGCACGTTTAACATCACCGCGTCTAAGAACTGTGATTTTGTCAATACGTGGAGAGTTGATTAAGAATACACGTTCAACACCTACACCTTGGAATACTTTTCTAACAGTGATAGTTTTGTTCAAACCTGAACCGTGCAATTTGATGATAGTACCTTCAAATGCCTGAATTCTTTCTTTGTTGCCTTCTACGATTTTAACAAAAACTTTTACGGTATCACCGGCATTAAGAGTAGGAAGCTCTTTGCCTAAATAAGCTTTTTCTAATTCGTCAATAATTGGGTTATTCATTTCTGCTTTCCTTTATATTTCTAAACTATTACTTAACTTGTAATTCCTTAATCGGCGCTTAATGACTTTTTCCACACAAAAATCCGCCGATGCACGTTCGTATCATAAATAGTATAATAAAGAATAATATTTTGCAAGCAGGGAGAAATATTTATTACCAATTGTAACTAAAAAAGAAGAATACATTTCTTAATATAAAGGCAAAAAAAATTAGAATTGTTTGATATATTCAAAAAACATAACAACGAATATAACAAAGCCGGCAATAAAGATATGGTAATTGCAGTAAACAAAGACAACGTATTTAAAGAATTCAAAATTTACTAATACGTAAATTTATGGTATTTTAACCATATGGGACAAGATTATAAAAAACTTTTAAACAAGAAAAAGAAAACTTATTGCAATATTAAAACAATGGGCGTTAATATTGACAAAAACGAGTATTACGAAATAATCCTTTCTAACTCTGCCCATCCTGAAAACATAAAGAAAGCGCCGAGATTATAATCTCGGCGCTTTCCAGATCTATACAATTGTATGAATTTTTAAGAAGTTGGTTGATAAACCCGACATAATATAAGGTATTGAACCTGTAATAATCGTATTATCATCTTTTTTCATGTTAAATTCACGTTTCAGAAATACATTTAGCTTAGCCATAGATTCTCTGTCACAATTTATTTCTTCATCATCCACCTGCACTGCAAATACGCTGTTGTAAATTTGCATAAAACGACAAATTTTTATATCGGAACAAAGCGCGTAAATCGGAACAGACGGTTTGCATTTTGAAATCAACGCAGGAGTAAATCCTGTTGCGGTCAATGCAATAATACCTTTTGCTTTTGGCAGGTTTTTCAGAATATCAGCAACAGACAATGCTATTGAAACAGGAATAACATTTTCCCTTGTCATTAATTCTTTTGGGAATTCATTTTTCTTTATAAAATCACAATTATTAATGCTGTCTGCAATTTTTTTCATAGTTTGTACAGCCTCAACCGGATATTTTCCCATTGCAGTTTCGCCAGAAAGCATAACAGCATCCGCTCCATCAAGAATGGCATTTGCAACATCCGAAGTTTCTGCGCGAGTTGGAATAGGATTATCCATCATACTTTCAAGCATTTGAGTCGCAACAATTACCGGTTTTCTGGCATGATTTGCTTTTTTAATTATTGTTTTTTGTGCAATCGGCAGTCTTTCGGTTTGAATTTCAATCCCTAAATCTCCTCTTGCTACCATTATACCGTCAGAATACTCAATAATGTCATCAATATTATCAAGAGCCTGAGGCTTTTCTATTTTGGAAATTATTCGAGTTCTTGAGTTTTTCTTATTCAATAAGTGACGAAGCTTTATAATATCTTCTTTTGTTCTTGCAAATGAAAGCCCGAGATAATCAACATCGTTTTCAACCGCAAAATCTACATATTTTAAATCATTCTCAGTCAAAATATCAATACTGCCCGTGCCACCCGGAATATTCAAACCTTTTCTCGGTTTAATTTCACCACCGGTTAAAGCTTTTGCATAAACCACATTATCCTGTGTTTTTTCAACTATAAGCTGGATTTTCCCATCATCGATAAGAATTTTTTCTCCGGGATGCACATCGTCAGCGATACCTTCATAATCAACAGGAATTATATCGGCATTATAACTTTTTTGATGTTTAAATTTTAAAATCTCGCCTGCTGTAACCTTGATAGGTTCTTCAAGATTTCCAATTCTTATTTTCGGGCCCTGCAAGTCCAACAATATCGGAATAATCGCTTTTTCTTCAGCTTCAATCTTTCTTATAGCTGCAATTGTATTTTTATGAACTTCCATCGCGTCATGGGATGAATTTATTCTGAACATAGTAACACCGGCATGGTACAATTCTCTTATCATCTCTTCTGTTCGGCTCGTCGGACCTAAGGTAGAGACTATTTTTGTTGCTGATAAATTTCTCATATTCATTTCCTCCTGTAGAAATTTATAGGGTAAATACTTTACATTTTATATTCATTATAATATAATAAAAATGATAATGGTTTACTATTTATGTAAAGAGTGAGGAAGTAGAAATGAAAAAATTATTAGCTGGCTTATTGGTTTGCGGTATGCTTACCATCAATGCTATCCCGGCTTTTGCTTACAATGGAATTGAAGATGTTAGCAAAACATACTGGGCACAAACTGAAATCGCTAGTGTTGTAAGCGATTCTGTTATGACTTTATCTAACGGAAACTTCTATCCTGAAAATAAAATTTCAAGAGTAGAGTTTGTTTCAGCTTTATTAAAAGTTTTAGGTAACGACGAATTAGAAATTAAATCTAACTACAGATTTTCTGACGTAGCTAAATCAAGTGCAGATTATGCTCCAATCGCAAGATCTCAACAATTAGGTTTAGTTTACGGTTATCCGGATGGTTCTTTCAAACCAGCAGGACATATCTTAAGAGACGAAGCTCAGTCTGTAATCAGCCATATCACTATTGATGGTACTGTTGATTCAGGTATTGTTTCTAAATATTCTGATGCAGCTAAAGTTCCGGCTTGGGCTAAAAAAGTTTATGCTAAAACTTTATCTTACGGAATCTATGTAAATCATCCGAATGAAATGGAATTAAGACCAACTGAAGATTTAACAAGAGCTGAAGCTGCTGTATTATTATACAGATTAAGCCAAAAATTGAATCTTGTTAAAGCTCAATACAAAAATGTTGAAGAAACAGTTCTTGGAACTGAACACTTGAACGTTACAAGAAAAGCTCCTTCTAACGAAGTTACTGTTACTAACTTAAGAAACATCGTTAAAGAAGGTAACGTATTAGAAATCGCATTCAACGAATCTTTCAAATCTAAATTACACGCTGCCGGTGATGCGGTATCATTCACAAATGCAGAAGATATCGTTACTAAAGAAGGTACAGTAGTATTCCCTGCCGGTTCATTATTCTCTGGTAAAGTATTAGATATTAAAGATCCAAGATGGTTTAACAAAAATGCCAGAGTTTACGCTCAAATCGACAAAGTTGTTACTCCTTGCGGTGCTGAAGCTGCTTTAAACGCAAAACCATTCTCTAAAGATTATTCATTAAAAGAAGGTCCTTGGATGACTGCCGGTAAAGTTGCATTATACACTGTTGGCGGTGGTGCTGTTGGTACCGGTGCCGGTGTTGGTTTATCATTCATACCTAACCCGACTAAAGTTGGTTCAGGTATCGCTATCGGCGCTCCTATCGGTGCAAGCGTTGGTTTAATTACCGGTTTGGTAACCCCAGGCTTGAACTATAGCGCTAAACAAGGCGAAGAAGTTAAAGTTATCTTATTAGAAGATGCTAGCATCAAAAAAATGGAATGCAAAAAATTATAATCTTTGATTATAAATAACTAGTTCAAAGGCGGTTCAGAGTTCTGAACCGCCTTTTTTACAAAAATACACCAATCAGGCTAATCATTTTATCCTGTTCATAGTCTCCATTTGGACATAGGAATATTATTTAAAACTTTTAGAATAAGAATGTAACCAAGGAATGTAACCAGTTTAACAATAAGGAGACAGTATGAAAAAACTATTATCATCTTTTGCACTTTTAGCATTTTTAACAATTCCTGCACAAGGAGCATTTGCCTGGACTTATGATGGTCTTAGCAGTTTAAATCCATTTACCGGTTTTGGTATGCGTAACAATACAGCCTGCGGATGTCAAAAAGTAGAAAAATGTAAAAAACCTAAACTTACTAAATGTGAAAAATTGCACGGGGTAAAAATTAAAAGAGGGGAACCATGCGGTTGCGCTGCGCCTGTGGAATACATAAAAGTCATTCCGGCACAGAATAATTGCACAGAGTGCCAGAGAGCATTTTAAATTTTACTTCCTTAACAAAAAAGCGGCTTTGAAAAGCCGCTTTTTTTAATATTCAATATTTTTAAGTGCCAAAAATATTTTATCAGTAATTTCCTGAATATATTCTTGACTAACAAGACCGTTAATAACAGCATCTGAAATTTGATAAGCCGGTCTAATATATTCCTGAGCAGTTTTATTGACATCTGCGAACTGTAAATCTGCTGCGGCACCTGTTTTTCCGCGTTCTGCCGCACGTTTATACCAGCGTTCTTTAATAACATCAAGAGGTGTAAATACATAAACTTTTACATCCATGATATCTCTTACACCTTCGTTCAAAACATACAAACCTTCTGTTAAAATAATTTTTGCAGGTTTTTTCTCATCTCCCTCAGGATTTGATTCGCAAGTCACAAAGTTATATTTTGGTGATTTGATTGTCAAACCTTCTTTTAAAGCAACAAGATGATTTTTCATAAGGTTTAAATCAATAACATCAGGAGTATCAAAACTAAATCCTGTTTTAAATAATTCCTCATAACTTCCGGCTTCTTTAAGCTCTTTTGATGTATCTTTATAATAATCATCGCATCTTATAACAGTATAAATACCTTCGGTTTTACTTTTTACACAGGCTTTAATAGTATTATCTACAAAAACGGTTTTACCAGATGCGCTTTCTCCGGTAATACCGATCAGAAAAGTTTTCTTCTTTTCCTGAACAACTTTTCTTGCGATATTCATAATAAGATTGTCTGAAATCTTTAAGAATAACGGTTGAACCTGTTTTTTATCTTCTTCTAATATTTTTTTTAGAGTCTCTACGATATTAGAGATAATTTCCATATCGCGTCTGCTTGAATAATAATCGTAGTTTGTTAATTCAAAATCCTTTAACATTCGTACTTCCCCTTTACAAACATGTCAACATTTTACTGTAAAATAAATTAAAGCTCCACTAAAGATGAAATTTTGTAACGAAAAATTTATGAAAAATTAAAGTTTTCGAACAAATGTGCCGAATATTAAATTGTTAAGTTAATAAGGAGTATAATTTATGTACAGAGATGAAGTTTTTGAAAATGCTTTAAAAGATGCTAGAGAAGAAGAATTCAGAGCATTACAAGGTGAAGTAAAAACAGTAGAACGTGTAATTGAAAAACTTTTAACTCAGCTGTTGGAATGTACTTCAGCTGTTTCAGAACGTGACTTCCATGTTTGCGGAGTTTAAAACAAAAAAGAGTTCCTTTTCAGGAACTCTTTTTTTACCTAAGAAATATTAGGATTATATCTGAATGTCTCTGTATAATACATATCATTATTGTATGAATTTGTATTCATAAGGAATGGATTGAAGTTGTTCATTCCCATATTGTATGAACCGAACCCGTAAGGATTATTCATACTGTATGGATTTGTATAAGCCATAAAAGGATTTGTTAAAGTTGACTGATATGGAGATAACGGCTGTTGAGTTTGAACTTTCTCCTGTTCTTCTTTTGCTTTTTTAGCTTCAGCTTCCTGAGCTTGTTGCTGTTGAGCAAGAGCAGCTTGCTGAGCGGCATTTTGTGCGGCTAACAATTCAGATTCTGAGGTTTGCTGACCTTGTGAAATTTGCTGTCCTTGCTGTCCTTGAGATTCTTGTTCAATACCACTTTGTTTATACGCAAGAACTGCTTCATCTAAGTTGATTTCATGACCTAAAATCTCTTCAAGAGATTTTTTAGCGGCTAAATCATCTTCGCTTAACTCTCCTGCGGCGGCATGTTCAACCAATTGTTGATATGAAGCCTGTGCAAGTTCACCTAAACTGTCAATATCAGTCATAGCCGTCTTTGAGATATCTTCTGCGGCTTCTGTTTGAGCTAATTCAACTTCGCTCGGTCCGACAACTTTATCAGCTAATTTACTGCATAAGAAACTGCCTAAGAAACCACCTACAAGACCTATAGCTCCGCCGACAACAGTACCAATAAGACCGCCGATACAAGTACCGATTGCTGCACCTGCTTTCGCACCAAGAGCCGAGCCTGCTGCCCAGCCTGCAACTTCGGCGCCTGTTTTTACAGCAGTTTTGCCAAGTTGTTTAAATCCTTTATCTGCACCTAACTGGAATGCAGGAATTACATCGGTCACAACGCCAATACCTAATGATATTGCGGCAAATGCGGCATTGCCTTTGACACCTTTCATTAAAGATCTAAAGCCTGATGATTTCACAGCCAGAGATTTAGTTGCTTTGGAAAGTTTAGTTATACCTGTTGCATTTTTAATTGCTCTTAAAGTACTTCCATTTGCCATTTGAGTTGCAACTTTTGTTTCATATTTAGTAAGATTTGCTACGGCTTTCATTTTTTCTGCATCTTTTAAAATTTCAGTATATTTACCTCCATTTTTCAATGCATTTGAAATATATTCAGAAATTTGGGCATATTCAGGCTTTTTAGCCATTTTTGCCGCCATTGTGCCAAGTTCGGTTTTTGCAGTAAGTTCTCCCGCTCCTGCCCATATATTACGAACTTTGCTCAACGGTTTACCCGGTGCAACTTTTTGCACGGATGTTACAATCTGCTTTTGAGCAGCAGCATCTGCGGCAAGATTTTGCCAGCCGCCTTTTAAATTCTTTCTATTTTTCCACAACCATCCGGTTCCTGAAATACCTCCCATCAGGGCGGTACCTTCAACTATACCGGAAGGTTCTCCTTTTTCATTTACTGCCGCACCTACAACGTAGCGCGATAAATCATTAACCTGCCTCATTTGATTGACAGGCAAACTGCTGAAACTCATTTAGTTTTCTCCTATAATTTCCCCTGTAATTTTATAAAGTATTTTTTGTTATGAAAATTGACTTTTTTGTAAAGATATATTAACAAAGAAAAGATCGAATTAAAAAACATCCGATCCTTTCTTTTATATATACGAGTTAGGCTACTGTATTGAACTGTTGATACATTATGTCATTTGCATATGGATTTGAGTAATCATTAAAGTTGCTCATAAGATTTGGCATTTGAGTATTTCCTGTGAATGGAGGCTGAGCTGTTGGTTGAACGCCCATTTGATTCATTATTTCCTGTTGCATTGCGATAGCTTCTGCTTGTTTTTGTTCAGCTTCAGCAACTTTTTCGGAATATGATTTACCGACTATTTTCCCTGTCAACCATTCACCTGCAACCCATCCGACAAGACTTCCTATCGGTCCGAAGGCTGAACCAATTGCCGCACCAAGTGCCGCTCCGCCTAATCTTGAACCGGCTTTTGCGACTTCTGCTATACCTTGTCCGATACCTTGTTCTTTAGTTGCTTTGATGATATTTGGGAGTTCAAATGCGATTAACATTAAGTTACCGATTAGAGGCATTTTTTTGCCAATACCTTTAAATAAACCTTTTGTTCCGCCCCAGATTTTACCGAGGCCTTTAGATGCCGCCGCACCATCTTTGATACTTTGCCTAATAACTTTAGGAGTGTTTCTTAATGAACCAAAAGCTTGTTTAAAGAAACCGCCTTTTACTGCTTTTGTCGCCGCAACACTGCTTTCTACAGCCTTACCGCCCTCTTTAACTGCTCTACCCATCGCAGTTAACCAAGATTCTCCTGCTCCTTTTGTAACCTTACCTGCGGCTTTTACAAATGTATCTGCACCTTTACCAAAAATAATATCCGGGGATACTTTTACTGCTCTGTAACCATAATTTACTGTTTTTGGAATATAACTTGTAAATACTTTTCCAATACCTGACACTAAACCCATAATTTTACCTGCCTTTTCAAAACAAAATACACTATTTTCTAACCTACATTTTTATAAAGTATTTTTTTTCATGAAATTTGACTAAATTGAAAAATTTTGTTAACAAATATTAATTTACAAATAAAAATGCCGGGTGCACACTTGCTCCGGCTTTATAAACTCTCTTCTTATTTTTAGGTTAGTTTGGTAAAAAAAATTTCTCTTTTTATTTTACAGCGGATAGATTCGCCTTGATTCCTGCATCAGAATTTATCATGCAGGCATTTGAATACGCCAGAGTCCGGCGTTTCTTTGCTCCTCTTAATATTAATTCAACACTTTCGCATCTGTTATTTGATGGTGTTGTTATCTTCTTAATCATTATTTTTAACTCCATAGATTCTGATTACAAATTAGTTATCGGACAGAGTTTAGGTAATCTTTAATAATTAAGATGAATTGTAAACAAATATTAAAATGGCATATTCAATTAACTAGTATATAATAATGTAATGAAAAACATTTTCAACGAAAAAACTACTGCTCAAATTGATGCAAAACTTTATAGAGATATACTTAAACATGAAGAAAAAGTTGAAAGAATATGTATAATTATTGCCATTGTGCTTATAATTATATTTAGAGGCTGGATTGGATACTGGATAAAATTCGGTGTGGCAATACCTTCAGGCACAACTTTCAAATCTATAAACGTAAAAGAAGAACCTATACAAATTGATTACACTAAGGAAGAACAGGTAAAAAAAACTTTCACATATAAATCACTAATTACTAACAGCAAAATGACAATTATTCCGCAGGCACACTATATTTTGCAGGGGCAAACTGTAGCTTACAACCATGATTTTTTATTTATTAGTGATTTTTTTGACAGTGCTGCACTATATGATATCGGAACTTCTTGGGGTGATTTAGCTGATAAAAAGATTTTTAAACGATATTTCTCAACATACAGCCAAAAAGTAGAACGAACCGGTTCCAGAAGATTAAACTGGTCTTGGAGCCGCAATACACCATTTTCGCAAGATTACATTATTTCTCATATTGCTCATTCGCATATTATTCCTGCGAATCGAAATATCATGGCGGCATTCTTAAAAATCAAAGAATGGGATAATGTTAAAATAGAAGGGGAGCTTGTTGATATGAAATATACAACCAGCTCCGGCAGAACTATTGAATATCATACCAGCCTGTCCAGAACAGATACTGACGAAACTTCCAGAGGTAACGGTGCCTGCGAAACAATTTATGTAACAAAAATCCAAATAGGCAATTTAATTTATAAATAACTAGAATAACGTTAACTGCTTTTGTTTTTCAAAATGCTTTCTTAAAAAAGATGGTCTGTGATGTTTTGACAAACCGTATTCATCAATTGCTTTCAAGTGTTCCGGGGTAAGATATCCTGAATTTCTGTTCCAACCGTATTGCGGGAATTTAGAAGCCAATTCATCCATATATCTGTCACGCGTAACCTTTGCAAGTATACTAGCCGCCGCAATTGACGCGGAGCTTCCGTCCCCTTTGATTATAAATTGCTGAGGACAGGTATAATTTCTTATTAGCTTATTTCCATCGACAAGAGTAATGAATTCTTTTAATCCCGCTTTGTCTATTACACTTTCGCATGATAGCTTCATCGCCTTTAATGATGCATTCAAAATATTTATTTTTTCAATCTCTTCTACTTCGATACAAACAACAGAATTTACTGTATTATTCAAAATTACATCATACAGTTTTTCTCTCGCGACTTCTGATAATTTTTTTGAATCATTAAGCCGTGCTAAATCAGCAATCAAACCGTCCGTAATTTCAGGGAAATAAACCGCCGCGGCAAAAACACCTCCTGCCGCGGGACCTCTGCCAGCCTCGTCTGTTCCGACAACTACTCCGTAATTTTTATCAAATTCAAATAATTCATTCATGTAATTATTATATTATAAATATCCCCATCCACCCCACCCCCTTGAAAAATTTTTAGTAAGTAATAAAATTGATATATAAAATTTAAAATAGGAAAATTGTACATGTTAAAAAATGAATATTTAGAAAAGGCGAGAGAGTTTTTTACGTCGTCTAAAGTTGTTAAGTTATTCTACTTAATATCTTTCACTTTAATGATTACCGCGATAATTTCTTCACAGAACTTCTTTTTCCAATCAATTATTGAAAACGGAATAAGTAAAAAAGATATTATTGCTCAAAAAACTCTAACCGTTGAAGATGTCAAACGAACAGAACAGCACAAAAGAGAAGTGGCACAAAAAGTTGAGCCTATTCTAGTTCCCGCAGAAGATGATTTTATTAAATCAAATCTGGAAACTCTTCAAAATTCTATTATTCAAATTAGAAAGAAAAACAACACAGAAGAAGAAAAAATAGAAGAACTTAACGTTCTGTTTGATTTATCAGGTAACCCGAAAAAAACTTTTATCATAGACTTTTTGCTTAATGTTGACGATGCAAGTTTAAGAGAAGCGTTTGACAAGGCTTCGGTTTCTCTGGTAAACATTCTACAAAAAGGTATAACAGAAAAAGACTACGAAAAAGATAACATACGTTCGCTGGTTCAAGAAAACCTTGTGACCAATGTTTCCAAAAGGCAAATTGCAGTAATTCCTGCTTTATTAGAACAGGTTATTGTGCCAAATCTTGTGGTTGATGATGCGGCTACAGAAATTGCAAAAATGAACGCTCAAGATGCGGTAAAACCTTACAAAGTTACATTCCAGAAAGGTGAAAAAATTGTTTTCGAAGGTGAACCGGTTACCAGATTAAAAAGAGATGCCTTAAGAGAAGCCGGTTATAACGTTTATGAACTTAATTGGCAGGGAATTTTATCAATTTATGTTCTTGTATTGTTCTTAACTGTAATATTCCTTGCATATTTAAAATTCTTTGAAAAAGATTTTCTGGAACCTCGTTACTTATCGTTATCAGCAATGATGACTACTATAGCCTGTATGGTGGCAGTAGTACTTCCTACAGGTTTTTCACCGTATATTTTACCAATTCCTGCAATAATTATTATTGCCGCTATATTTTTAAATCCAAGAATTGCATTCCTTCTTTCCTGCCTGACACTTATCATTTTAACCGTAGGCATGCAGTATGAAGCCCAATTCATAATTGTATTTATAATTCTTTCAATTATTGGAATGATTACGGTTTCAAAAATTCGTTACACAAGACGTTTTGATTTAATCAGAGCCGGCTTCCATTTAGGCGTTGCCGGTGTACTTACAATGATGAGTTTGTACTTTATCGATAAATGTCTCATTGATGTTAATAACTATTTAATTATGAAAAACTGTGTTTTCATTTTTGTAAACAGTATTGTAAGTTCAATTGCTGCGTTAGGCTTGTCTCCAATACTGGAAAGCACATTCCATATAATAACCCCTTACGGACTTGCAGAACTTGGCGACCATAACCAGCCGCTTTTAAAACGATTGCAAATAGAAGCTCCCGGAACTTATCACCATAGCTTGATGGTTTCAACACTTTGTGAAGCTGCTGCCGAAGCAATTGGAGCTAACCCGATTTTAGCACGTGTTGGAGCATTCTATCACGACATCGGCAAGCTTAAAAGACCTTTGTTCTTTGTTGAAAACCAATCTTATTTCAGCATTGAAAACCCGCACAATACTCTTAATCCCAGATTGAGTAAAATGGTTATCACTGCACATCCGAAAGATGGTGTGGAATTAGCAAAAGAATACAAACTTCCAAATATTATTAATGATTTCATTCTTCAGCATCATGGCGAAGGTATTGCCAAATACTTCTACAATCAAGCTGTGATTGAAGAAGGTGCTGAAAATGTTAAGGAAGAACAATTCAGATATACCGGTCCCAAACCGAACAGAAAAGAAACTGCTATTTTAATGATTGCTGATGCGGTTGAATCCGCTGTCCGTGCAATGAAAGGAGCTACTGTTGATGAGATTGAAAACATAATTGATAAAATTATTGTTGAAAGATTAAACGACGGTCAGCTCGCTGACAGTCCGCTGACATTGAAAGATATTAAAGTTATCGCCGCTACTTTCAGCAGAATCTTAAGAGGTATGCAACACAATAGAATTAAATATCAGGAAAATATTGCAGAAGAATTTGCAAAAAACAAAATCGAAATGCCTAATAAAATTCTTGATGAAGACTTTGAGAAAAAAATCAAAGAACTTGAAGATGCCAAAAATCAGCCTCCGACAAATGAGGATTGGAATAAGAAAGAAAATAAAGACTTATAATGGAACTAAATATATATATAGAAAACGAATACAACGACTGGCAAATAGAAGAAGACAAGGTTATTGACTTAGCCGAAAGAATTTTCCAATACTATATGCAGACACCTGAGATTGCAAACAACTGTACTCTTATCGGACAGGATTTTGAAACAGTATCATTTGATTTCCTTTTTTGTGACAGCAAAAAGACTCATCAAATTAACAGAGAATACCGTGGAAAGGATTACCCTGCTGATATTATAACCTTTGCTGTTTTTGCAGATTCTCCTGAAGACGAAAGATTTATTCTGGATTTTGAAATTAATTTAGGAGAGGTTATAATAGCATTAGATAAGATTATGGAAGAAGCAGAAAAAAAAGAAATTTCAAAAGAGAAAGAACTTGCTTTTCTGATAAGCCACGGAATCTTACATCTTCTCGGGTTTGACCACCAGACAGAAGAAGAGTTTAATTTCGTAGTTAAAAATCAAAAAGATGCTCTTAATAGTATAGGAATAGTGTATGACAAAATATAAAAAACAAAACTTTTCAAATACCTTTAAAAACGCAAGAAAAGGTATGCGTTTAACTCTAAAAAGCGAGAGAAATATCAGGGTACATATTTTTATCGCGGTATTAGTACTCATAACAGCGTGCTGTTTAAACTTTTCAATAACTAAATTCTGTATATTACTTCTGACAATTGCATCGGTAATCTCAGCAGAGATGTTTAATTCTGCAATAGAATTTTCTTTAGATGCAATTTTTCACAATAAATATTGCCGAATGGTCGGAATGGCAAAAGATATCGCAGCAGGTGCAGTAATGGTTGTGACAATTACTGCTGTGATGATTGGCGTCTTGTTGTTCGCTCCTCCTGTTATTTCATTTATTCAGGCAAAATAAAAGCCTCTGCTGTGAAGGAGCAGAAGCTTTTGACTTTTACCGAATAAACTTTTTAGTTATTACTCAAAACCAAGCGGAATGTTGCTAAATTTTTGATTGATAACATTGTATGCTTATTATGTTGTTCTTCTGAAATATCAAAAATTCTAATAATTCGCTGAATTTCAGCAAGGTCTTTATATGATTCAATTTTATAAACATTTTCGATTGGATCTGCAACTACTGACATTAAAGTGTTTAATTCTTGTTCTTTCATTTACCGATTATCCTCTTTCCTATATACTCTTATATAAAGTATTTTTTTTTGTGAGAATTGCTTTTTTTGATTAATTTCAGTTAACAAAGTGTTACAAAGGTGGCAAAATGGAGATTATGCAAGGGCATCAAACCTTCGTCCGACAAATTCTGTAGTTTCATTTGGGCAGAGCAGACTATAAGGACCATCTCCGTAAATTGCCTGCACAAAACTCTGAGAGAAACCTGCCTGAGGAGATCCGGAACCTACAATTTCCGTATCTGCAAAACGATATAGCGCAACCCCTTTTGATTGCGGATTGTAGCCGTAATTCATCTTTAACGGCGACATCATATTTGATGCAGAGTAAACGTTAACCATATTCCTTAATATCCCTATAATCTTATTATACCTTATATTAATTAAAAATGTAACCCTTAGCCTATATTAGGTAAAGTTTTATAATAAAAATTTAACGAGTTACAACAATATAAGTAACTTAATCCATCTCAAGTCGCAAGATCCCCGCTGGAAGAAATTAACTCACTATTGGAAATTGTTGGTTATAGTATAAATATATTCTAAAATTTGTGCAAAATATTTCAAATCAGAATTGCCGTTTATAACTAAATCGGCTTCTTTCTTGAACGGTTTCACATACTTCTCACCGGCATCTGCAATATAGTGCCAGTGTTTAAGTGCATTTTCCTCGCTCTGATTACGCTCTTCAATTGCACGATTCATAAAACGGCTTTTTCTTAGTTCGTTATCGGTTTCAACGTAAATTTTAACGTCAAAAACATCTTTTACTTCTTCATACATTGTTGCGATGCCTTCTACAACAATAATTTTTTGAGAATGAACATCAAATGCTTTCGGCATTGAAACTCCGGTACCGTTAGGCAGATACATCGGAGCTTTAATATCAAGCCCGTCAGCTAAATCTTCCAAATCTGATTTCAAAATATCTAATTGAAAACTTGTCGGAGCATCAACATCATAACCATTATCTCTAAGGTTATCAAAAGAACCGTATTTATTAATAAGAGTTGAAATATCGTTAAAATAATTATCTGTACTCAAAACAGTTACAGGCATGGATAATTGTTCAATTACGTTTTTAATTTCATGACAGATTGTTGATTTACCCGAAGCAGATTCTCCTGTAACACCTATTAAAAGTCGTTTTGCAGGGGCATTAATCAATCTTCTGCAAAATCTGTTTATAAATTCAGGATTAACCGCATTGATAATTGGTTCTTCCTGTTTTTTGTCGTATAAAGATATTTGTCTGAATTTAGTTTGCAGATAAAACGCTAATAATTCACGACCGGATTTTGAGTTAAAGTCAGGCTTTAAAATTTTATCCGTTGAATTTAGTTCTTTTTCAATTAAAAGTTGCATATTCTTTTCCATAATTTTGGGATATGCATAACATAATACATGAGAAAAACTTTTTTTGCTAGTATTTTCAAAAAATATTAAAAAATATTTTAAGAAAAATTTTTTTGTTGTATTATACAACTATAGGAGTAACAATAAGAAGGAGAGGTAAAATGGAGACATTAACCGCAGAAGGTTTGATTACCAAGATTATAGGACCGGTAGTTGACGTTGAATTTCCTGACGGAAATTTACCGAACATATATACGGCACTAAATATGTATCAGGAAGACGGTACAAAAGTTGTTGCGGAAGTCCAGCAAATGCTAGGTTCCAATAAGGTTAGAACGGTAGCGATGTCTTCAACTGACGGTTTGCGACGCGGGATGAAAGTTATCAATACAAAAGAGCCTATTAAAATTCCTGTAGGAAACGCTATTTTAGGCAGAATTTTAAATGTTGTAGGAGATGCAGTTGATAACGGCGGTGAAATTCAGACTGACACATATTTGCCAATACACAGGGAATCTCCAAAACTTGTTGATCAGAATACTGATATTGAAATCCTTGAAACAGGTATTAAAGCAATCGACCTTTTACAGCCCTATCAAAAAGGCGGAAAAATTGGTCTGTTTGGCGGCGCAGGTGTTGGTAAAACAGTTTTAATTCAGGAACTTATCCACAACATTGCAATGGCACATAACGGTGTGTCAGTATTTGGCGGGGTTGGGGAAAGAACCCGTGAAGGCAACGACCTTTGGAACGAATTTAAAGAAAGCGGAGTTTTAGATAAAGTAGGACTTATCTACGGTCAGATGAACGAACCACCTGGAGCAAGAATGAGAGTAGGACTTTCTGCGTTGACGGCGGCGGAATATTTCAGAGATTACTCGAAACAAGACGTATTATTATTTATTGATAATATTTTCAGATTTACTCAGGCAGGTTCGGAAGTTTCTGCTCTATTGGGACGTATGCCTTCTGCTGTTGGTTATCAGCCTACACTTGCAACTGAAATGGGTGAATTACAAGAAAGAATTACCTCAACAAAAGACGGTTCAATCACATCAGTTCAGGCAATTTACGTACCTGCCGATGACCTGACAGACCCGGCGCCAGCAACAACATTCTCACACCTTGATGCTTCAACAGTTCTTTCAAGAAACATTGCATCTCTTGGTATCTATCCTGCGGTTGACCCGCTTGAATCTAATTCAAGAGCATTAGATCCGAATATTGTCGGGGAAGAACACTACGAAGTAACAAGAAAAGTACTTGAAATTCTTCAGAAATACAAAGATTTGCAAGATATTATTGCAATCTTAGGTATGGATGAATTGTCAGAAGAAGACAAAGAAACAGTTAACCGCGCAAGAAAAATCCAAAAATTCTTGTCGCAGCCGTTCTTTGTAGCAGAACAATTCTCAGGAATTAAAGGAAAATATGTTAAAATTTCTGATACAATCAGAGGCTTCAAAGAAATCATTGAAGGCAAACACGATGACCTTCCTGAACAAGCTTTCTACATGGTTGGAACAATTGATGAAGTCGTTGAAAAAGCAAAAACTATTGTTGAGGAATAATTTATGCAATTAAAAATTATCACACAAGAAAGAGTTGTTTTTGACGAAAGAGTTGATGAAATATATTCACGCGGAATTGACGGCGAATTCGGGATTTTAAAAGGACATGTTCCAATTATGACAGCTTTGGATATTGGAGTAACCAGAGCTAAAAAAGGTGCCGAAGTAAAGATGTTCACGACAATGGGCGGGATTTTACAATTCAAAGATGATGAATGTTTAATCCTGACAACACTTGCAGAACCCGGAGAAGAAATCGACGAAGCACGCGCACGAGAAGCCTTAGAACGTGCAAAACGAAAACTGCGCGAAGCTAATGCAAGAATGGATGCAAAACGTGCGGAAGCAGCTATTGCAAGAGCGGAAGCACGCCTTAAAGCAAAATTAACAAAAGGCTAGGAGATTTATATGTATAGAGATTACAGATTTTTTATGGCAATGATTGTTCTTGCAATATTTGCAGTGTTTTTTGTATTTTTTAACACTTATCATTCAATAAACTGTGTTTATAACAAATGTACAACTTATAAACAGACAGGCATGTTCGGGTTTAAAAAGCTTGATTACAGTTTTAACAGAAAAGATATTGAAAAGTATGAAATAGGCACAAACCGCCATAGGACACACTCACGCAGACACAGTTACAGTTATCATACAGACTACTACCCGATTCTTGTAATGAAAGACGGACAAGAACACCGTATGCCATTCGAATTTTGCCGTGACAAATATCGTGCGGAAGAATTTGCACTAGATATAATGAGCGAACGCCGCCTGAAAAAATCTGAACATCCGTTTGGCTGGTAATTAAGGCAAAGTCGGGTGAGTATTTAATTTATAGCAGTTTGTATAGTACTGCATATATTTTTTAAATGCGCCTTTTTCACCTTGCGAAATTTTTTCTAATAAATCTTTCATCTCCTGAGTATTAATATTGTATTCAGCCAAAAGTTCGTTATTAAAAGTACTGTAGATTTTTGTCTTATTACGAATATCCAGAGCGCCTTGTTTAGCCTCCTTAGATTTAATATCAGGATATTTTTTAGAAACAACATAACCTGCCGCCACATCAAAATTTGCTCTTTTTGAATTTTCAGGAAGTTTTACCCAAATTTGAGGATCCATATAAAATTTATACTCATCATCGGTTAATTCAATCTTGCTGAAATTACTTTTTACAGCAGCTTCCTGATAAGCTTTTGCTTTTTCTTCCATTTTAGTAAGCGCTTGCGGATTTGATTTTGTATAATTATACATAAACATGCCTGACGCTATAAACAATACAACAGCTGCAATAACAGCAAGTATCGGGGTTATTACCACCCACAATGCAGACTGATTGGACTGCGAGTGATGAAACTTTTCAACATTATCGTATTTTTCATTATTTTTATAAGCCCATTCATTACCTTTAAGCCCGCAAATTATCATAAACGCAAACCAGCCTGTTGTTAAAAGCAAAGGAAGCATAACCAGCGTAATAGGAGTTTTATTAAACAAACCCCATAACCAGGTTCCAAAACATGCGCCCCAATTGAATTTTGCAATCTCGCTTTTAGGTTTGTCTGCACTGATTTTACCCTTAGTAAACATCAGAACTAAAATTACAAATATTGAAATCCACTTAAAAAACGGAGAAACCGCATTAGCAGGAGTATAGCCAAGAAGCATAAACACCGCAAGAACAGAAGAGACTAAATAAACCCTATTTTCATCGACTTCACCAATAATATCTCTTACTCTGCGAACAATTGAAGGGAAAAACAAACCGCATTCAATCAAACCGGAAACACCTAACCATATAGTGAACCACAAAGGAAAAACATTAGACTTGACAGCAGATTGAGAAAAATCAGCCATCATATTCGGATTTGTAAATAACAGATATATCATAGGAGTTGTAAAAATCAAACTCGCAATAATTTCCAAAATACAGAAATTAACAATAAAATTACGTCTGTTCAATATTCCTTTTAGGCTTAAAAATTTATTATTTTCTTCAAAATAGTTATCTGTCATACTGTCTCCTTTTAATTTAAAAATTCTTGAGGAATTGAGTTTTCACTCAGCTTTTTACCGTTTTTGGAAGATTTTGCCTCAATACCAAAATCTCTCAAACGCTCAGCCTCTTTAAATATACTGCCGTTTCCGCGAGCTGTAAAACGGTTTACCTCCGTTTGAATCGCACCGGCTGCTTTTTCAATTGCTGACTGAATATTCATCAAATTTTGAGCGTGCGCAGATATATATTTATACAAATTCTCACCTACTTCAATTATATTTTGCACATTATCAAAACCCGTTTTTGATGCCCATAAAGTATTCACAAGCCGCAAAGTAACAAGCATTGATGCAGTGCCGACAATAATAATATTTTGAGAATTTGCACTTTCTACAATTTTTCTAAAATCCAAATCCGTATAAATCATATCAACGCAGGCTTCTACCGGAATGAACATCAAAATAAACCCCGGTTGATGAGTTTGCGGAATTTGTTCATAATTTTTTTTAGCAAGTGAATTTATACAGTTTGACAGGTCAGAGATAAAACTTTTTTTCAAATTTTCATCTTCTATCCGCCTGTAATCAATATAGTTTTTTAAAATCACTTTTGAATCAATGACAAGGTGCTTACCTTCTGGCAAATTCACTATAAAATCAGGTTTTACATCTCCTTGTACAAATTGCTTGGTGTAATGAATATTTTCTTTCAGATTAGCAAAATGCAAGACCTGTTCTAAAATATCTTCCCCAAATTCTCCTTTTAAATTCTGATTTGTCGTAAGTGCTTTTGCATATTTTTCAGCGGTAGCAACAGCATTTTTAATTTCTAAACTCTCTGATGCGTGAGATTTTTGATAATTATCAATACTTTCTTTAAAATCCTTTAATAATTTATTAATAGGTGAAATTTCTTCTGATTTAAACAATTCAATTCGATTTTTCAAATCTGCGGAATGTTCGCTCAACAACTGTTCCTGCTGATTTTTCAAAGACTCTTGTGCAATTCTTGCGAACTCGGCTTTGATATTATTTACAATATTTTCATTTAATCCGATTTTTGATTTCAATTCAAGATTTTCTGCCTTAAGCGATAATACCTGTGCGCCATAAATTTTTGATGCCGCAAGCCATCCTAACACTCCCGCAAGAACAACACTTAATATAAGAATTACAATTTCAAGAACCATTACATTTACTCTCTTATAATTTATAACCGATTTTAGCATATTTTTGCAAAATTTCAAAGTAAATATTTGCACAACAAACATTTTTTAATTAAAATATTGCTATAACGTACAGTAAGTAAGAAGGGATAAAATATGGCAGTTGAAAGACAAAGAGTACAAGAGCAGGATAAAACCCAAAGACGTTCAAACTTTGACCCTGTAGAAAGCAATTTGACAGCAGAGCAGGTAAAACTGGAAGCATCAAGATGCTTAAATTGTAAAAATCCGCGCTGTGTTCAAGGTTGTCCTGTTAATATTAAAATCCCTGAATTTATAAAAGCATTAAAAGAAGATAATCTGGAAGAAGCAGGAAGAATTATCCGCGAAACAAGTATGCTTCCTTCAGTATGCGGAAGAGTTTGCCCGCAGGAAAGACAATGTGAAGGCAACTGCGTATTAGGTATAAAAGGCGAACCTGTTGCAATCGGAGCATTAGAAAGATATGTTGGAGATAACACCTGCGCAGATAACACTGAAATTAAACCATCCGGGAAAAAAGTAGCAGTTGTCGGTTCCGGATGTGCTGGTATTACCGCCGCAGCTGACCTCAGAAAAGCAGGTCACGAAGTCGTTGTATTCGAAGCTCTTCACAAACTCGGCGGAGTTTTACGCTACGGTATCCCGCCTTTCAGATTACCAAGAACAATTCTGGACAGAGAAATCAAAAACTTAAAAGAAATGGGGGTTGAATTCCATACTAACGTCATTGTCGGAAAATCAATCACACTTAAACAATTAAAAGAAGACGGCTTTGATGCAATATTTATATGCTCAGGCGCAGGACTTCCAAAAATGATGGGAATAAAAGGTGAAAACCTTAACGGAGTATTCTCCGCAAATGAATTTCTAACCCGTGTAAACCTTATGGGAGCAGGAAGAGGAGATTGCCCGACACCTTTAAAAATCGGCAAAAAAGCCGCAGTCATCGGCGGCGGCAATGTTGCGATGGATGCCGCACGCACAGCGGTTCGCGTAGGTTTTGAAGAAGTATCAATTTTATACCGCCGAACAGAAAAAGAATTACCGGCACGCCTGGAAGAAATTAGACACGCAAAAGAAGAAGGTGTTAAATTTAAGTTTCTTCACGCACCTGCCGAAATTTTAGAAAACGAAGGTTATGTTGCGGGTATGAAATTTGAACTTATGGAACTGGGCGAACCTGATGCTTCAGGCAGAAGAAGACCTGTAGGCACTGGCGATTTTGTTTTAGAAGATGTCGATACAGTAATCGTTGCACTCGGTACAGGTCCAAACCCGATTATCCAAAAATCAGCAGAAGCAGAAGGATTAGAAATTATTACAGACCCGAAAGGCTATATTACAGTTGACGCAGAAACCCGTTCAACAAACCTTCCTTGCATATTTGCAGGCGGTGATGTTGCTCCGGTCGGGGCTTCAAACGCAATTAATGCAATGGGTGCAGGCAAAAAAGCAGCAAAAGCTATTAATGATATGCTGGGTTAGGAGCTTATATGCAGGAAGTTGAAAAAACAAGTATTTTGAAGATTGATTTTCCAATCGGAAAACTTAAGTTTTTTGTTAATTCGCTGATACTTTTGGCGATACAACTGCTTGCAATCGGAACCTACCTCGGGTTTTACTTTTATTTTAAAAGCCCGACTGCATTTATTGTTTTATTACTAGTATTTGGAGTGTTGTTCTTTATTCCTCTTGTTTATCTTAATTTTGTAAATTACGCAAAACGGCTGTGGGATATAACAGGAGAACGTAAAGCTTCAATTCTGACAACATCTGCCATATTTATATTGTCATTCATCATAATATTTTTGCCATTGTCTTTCATATTTTTGCTTGGCATATATTTTGCAATGATTTTCACCCCCGGCAAGCTGGTAAAATAAATGAAAAAATTTTTGTCATTACTACTTGGAATAATTATTTCTATTATGCCAGTACTGGCACTGGATTTTGACGTATCAGTTGACGAAGAAATAAGAAAAAAATATGATGCGGATAAGCTGAAATACGATACACCTGCGACCTTGCCAAAAGTAAATTCAACATACACTCCGCCAACTCAAAACGCATCCGTACCCAAAACAACCCCAATATATACAGAAACAGCACCAAAAATCACCAAAGCAAACTTAAAAGACGCAATCAAAATCCCTGCGGGTACAAAATTTCAGGTGCGCTCTAATCTGACAATTTCTGATTGGATGCAAACCGGCTCAGCCGTGTCATTCACTACAACTGCGCCGGTCTACAAAAGATACATTACAATACCTTCAGGAACAAAAATTTACGGACGAATAGAAGATGTTCACCGCCCGCAGAAAACAGGCAACGGCGGACTTGTGGTTATCAGAATTACAAGCATAATTTATAATGGCAAGAATTACGCAATGAACGGTAAAGTTACAAAAGCAAACTCTAAAAAAATATTCTTAAACAACATCAAAGGTAAGCGCCAATACTGGGCAAACGTAGGAAAACAAATTGATAAAGGCGAAGCTTTTTACAAAAAAACACGCCGTACCTCAAACAAGCTTGCAGACAATCCTATAGGGCTTATAATTTCGCCAATACCGACAATAGTAGGACTTGCAGGCTACACAGCGGCAACAGTATTATCACCGCTAACGGCAATTACCTCAACAGGCGGAAGTCTCTCAATACCATCAGGCAGTACGTTTGAATTAAAGCTTCTCGACGACGCCTATGTGGCTCTGTAAGGGGTAAAGGGGTAAATAAAATTTTATTTTAATACATCTTTCTTACCGAATTCAAAATATGTAGAAAGATTATTAATTTTCTTCTTGGCGCTATTAACAGCCTTAGATAATATTACAAGCATTTTTGCACTATCTGCAGGTTCGGAATTACTATTATAAACAATCATATTTTCTAAAAGCCGTGAGAAAAATTCAATCTCACTAATATCTTCTCCAAGTTGTTTAACATACTCATTTAGCTTAATGTCATTTTGCATAATCACCTCACAAGTTCACATTTGTGAACTGTTATACACAAAAATTAGGCTATTATCAAAAAAGTTCACACATATGAAGTTATATTAATGACAAATAAAGATTTTAACAAAATAATAGCCCAAAGAATCATTTCATTGAGAAAACAATATAAACTAAAAATGGAACAACTAGCATACCAAAGTGGAATCTCAAAAGGGGGCTAAGTGAAATTGAACGTGGAATTAAAGCTCCTCGAACATTAACTTTAGCGAAAATTTGCTCTGGATTTGGAATATCACTAGATGAATTTTTTAACTTTTCAGAAATCAAAAACTTCATAAATAAGCTATAAGAACAAGTTCATTAGTATGAACTATTTAAGTGTAAATATGCGTTAACATCAAAAAGAATTCACATGTATGAAGTAACATAAAAATGACAAACAAAGATTTTAATACAATATTATGCAACAGAATTGCTCAATTAAGAAAGCAACATAAACTTACACTTGAACAACTAGCATATCAAAGTGATATTTCTAAAGGTGGCTTAAGTGAAATTGAGAGATGCAAAAAAGAACCTCGGGCTTTCACAATTAATAAAATTTGTTCAGGATTAGGAATAAAAATGAAAGAATTCTTTGATTTTCCTGAACTTGATGAATTTACTAATAGATTATAACAACCTCTACCCCTTTCTTGAGAAGAGGAACAATTCTAACGTGCTTCTTCCGTCACGTAAACTTCTGCTAATTTGCCACCCGACTTATCATTCTTAAAACGAATTTCATAAACAGGCGGTTCTTTCGGTTTGAACTCATCTTTCTGATAACCGTACAAAAATTTCATAAACTCTTTACTATACATACTAAACACCTGCCTAATTTAAAACTTCACACATATATAATAAAACATATTTTAGCAAAATATTGCTAGTTGTACACAAATTGTTACAAACTTAGCAGTTTTAATATTATCCGGTTGAATAAGTAATTCTGCTAATGTTTTCAATTATCTGAAAAGTACATAATCTGGTATAAGTTTGTTTTTTAAATAAAACTTTTGTTTATTTTAAACAAAACTCACACTAAACAAGGAGGTAAAAATGTCAATTAAAAAACTAACTGTGGCAGCTGCGATTGCCGTTGGAATAGCAACGTGTTCCTTGACTCCAGTAATGGCAGCATGCCCGTGCAATACGAAAGCACCAGCAGAAGCTCTTCCTGTAGTAACAGGTCCTGCATGTCCGGTTGAAGCACCGCAAACTTGCACAAAATGTAAGAAAAAAGCTCCGGATTGCGGATGCAAAAAGAAAAGTCCTTGCCCTGTAGTGCAAGAACCATGTCCTGTAAAAAAAGATTGCGGATGTCCTGATGAAATTAGCTGTGACAAACCTGCTGTTCCGTCAACTGCACTTTGTCCTCAAACAGGAAAACCTGATAGTGCAGAAATGAAACAAGTTTACGGGTACCCACAGGCTATTTACGGTTCAAACAACTACGTAGGTGAACCTGCAAACTCTATCTTTTCAACAGAAACAGCAATGAAAGGCTGTCCTGCAAGCAGAATGTCCTCAAGCATTACAGGTGCAACTGTTGCCACTGATGGCCAAATTACAGGTGCCGCTACTCAAATGCCTTGCTTAAACGAATGCCCTAACAAATACAATGGTATTCCTATCGACAGAAACGATTGCAGAATGGATGGCAACTCTTGCCCTATCGATATCCAAACTCAAAATTCTATAAATGCGGTTAAGAAAACTCTTGTTCCGTACGAAATTCCTCAGCAAATTCAAAATATCACAGGTGCAGCAGCTCCATTTGGCGGTTGTCAGTTCCCTGACGTTCCAAACAGCCACTGGGCAGCATGTGATATCGATAAATTAGCTATTAACGATGTTGTAGTGGGTTATCCTGACGGTTTATTCAAACCTAACAGAAACATTTCCCGTGCAGAATTTGCTACAATGCTTGTTAAAGGTTTCAACTTGAATTGTGACTTAGACAAACAAACTATGTTCACTGACGTTCCAAGAAGCAACTGGGCTAATGCCGCAATTGCAAAAGCTGTTGATGAAGACCTGTTAAACGGCTATCCGAACAAAACTTTCAGACCTCAAGCGCCTGTAACACGTGTTGAAGCTTTAACTTCAATCGCGAAAGGTATGACTTGCGACATCGACAAATGCAAAGCTGACGAAATCTTAAGCAGATACTCTGACGGTAACAAAGTTCCTGACTGGGCTAGAATACCTGTTGCTAAATCATTAGAAAACGGTGCATTAAAAGATTCACCTACTCCTAACATGATTATGCCTAACAAAGATGCATCTCGTGCTGATATCGCATCTATGATGCAAACTGTACGTGTAGCTTTAGGTTATGACTCTAACCCGCAAACTGCAAACAATATTTGCCCTGCATGTCCTGTAGAGAAAAACGCGTTGGTTGAACACGAAGAAATCGTAAAAATTCCTACATTGAAATTGTCAATGATAGACCAACTGACAGCAAAATCTTCTCACGTAGGTCAATACTTCAGAGCTAATACACTTGAAGACGTTACTATTAACGGTGTAACTTACCCTTGCGGTTCAACAGTTACAGGTCAGGTTGTTGAAGTTATAAGACCTTCAGGATGTGAAAAGGGCGCTTTAAAACTTGCGTTCACAGATATCAAAAATGGCGACTGCAAAACAAAATTACCTAAACAAATCCTACAAGCTCAGGTTAACAAATCTAAAAACGTAAACCCTGTAGCAAGACTTGTTGAATTACCATTCACATGGGCAGGTTCACTTGTAGGTGTTGTTGGTAGAACTGCAGGTGGTATCTTAACTAATGTTGGTAACGCTGTAGAAAATGTCTCTAACGATGCAGGTTACATGTTAGGACACGCTTTCCAAGGTCAGTTCGGTGCAGCTGCAAGAAACTTGGGCGACGGTTTATATCAAACTGTTAAAGCTCCAATTGACGTAACAAGAACAGCATTATCAGGTACTATGGGCTTGTTCCAAACTACCGGTGATGAATTTGCTTACCTTGTTGACCCTCGCGGATACAAAATATCTGCGGTTAATCCAAGAGAACACATTACTATCGCTTTCGGTTGTAATGAATAAGTTATAGTTGATATTCATCACCTGATAGAGGACCCCGAGCAGATTTCGGGGTTCTCTTTTTTATCACTCTGTGGCTGGCTGTCAAAAAAATTAAAAACCTGGTTGCTTTGACGGTTCTTATTTAACAACTTTATTTAATCCGTGAGGTTTATCAACATTTCGATGAAGCTTTAATGCTATTTCAAGTGCAATTAACTGAATTATTACGGCAATACAAAAAGTTTTTATAATAGGGTTTTCACAATCTATATTGATATTATATGTTGATTTTACTTGATTCGTACGATTGCCTATTACTGCAATAGGAGGGTTATAACTTTCTTTTATTTTGTTTAAATTTTTGATTGCGGTATAGGTTAAGTTATCATTTAAAATATAAACTAGGACAGAACGATTGTTATTTAAAATGGCAACATGACCATGCATAAATTCGCCTAAAATTGAAGAAATTACATTAATATATGATGTTTCTTTAATTTTAAGAGAAGCTTCTTTGGCAAGTGCATAAGAAGAACCGTCTGCTGTTATAACAATATTCTTGTATTTTGATAAAAACTTTGCAAGTTGTTTGATTTTTGGCTGTAAGGCATATGCTTTTTCAATATAATCGGGAATAGTTTTTAAATCCTGAGTATAATCATAAATATCAATACCCTTATCTTGTGCAAATTTTAAGGCAAGAAGGGTTGTGCATAAAAGCTGAGAAGTGAAGGATTTTGTCGCAGCAATACTTTTTTCTTCTCCTGCTTTGCAAGCAATTTTATAGTCTGCGGCATTCCAGATTGTAGAATTTTCTTTATTTGTAATACAAAGAGTTTTTACACCAAACTCCCGAGCTTTTGACAGAGCGCTGTTAGTGTCTGTTGTTTCGCCAGACTGAGTTATGAAAATGTATAAAACATCTTCATCATGAGCTATAGTAGCTTCCAGTAAAAACTCACTTGAATATACCGCATGAGCTTCTATTTTCGAAATAGAGCTAAAAAGTTCTGCTGCATATCGTGCACAATGATATGATGAGCCGCTTGCTACTAAGATTATTCGATTTATTCCCGACGGAATATTTATACTTATTTCCGAATTATCACTAATATATGATTCTAAGATATTCTTTGTGATTTGTGCCTGTTCAAGGATTTCTGTTTCCATGCAGGATTTTTTTCTTTTGGTAAATAAATCAAATATCATAACATTCCCTTCTATAATAAAAAGGTTACAGGTTAATCCTGCAACCTTTTTGTCAATTCAATTAACCTAAAATACCTCTTAATAATTCATTAACAGTTTTAGGATTAGCTCTGCCTTTTGTTTCTTTCATAATTTGGCCAACGAAGAAACCTAAAAGGTTTGTTTTTCCGTTTCTATATGCTTCAACTTCGGAAGGATGAGTGTCAACAACTTTTTGAACAAGTTCTTTGATAGCGCCTTCATCCGAAATCTGGCTCAAGCCTTTCTTTTCAACGATTGCAGAAGCTTTGGTACCTTCTTTCAACATTTCTATAATAATTTGTTTACCGATGTTATTTGAAATAGTACCTTTTTCAATCAAGCTAATAAGTTCTGCAAGATTTTCTGCGGTTAATTTGGTATCTGTAATTTCAATATGGTCTTCTTTTAAGTAAGCAGCGATTTCGCCCATAATGAAGTTTACAGCTGTTTTCGGGTTAGCTCCTAATTCAAGAACTTTGTCAAAGAATAATGCAAGTCCCATTTGTTCAACGATTACGGATGCATCGTATTCGCTTAAGCCTAAACCTTGATATCTTTCACGTTTTTGTGAAGGTAATTCAGGCATTTCAGACTTAATGCCTTCTACCCATTCTCTTGAGATTTCAAGAGGCATCAAGTCAGGTTCAGGGAAGTATCTGTAGTCGTGCGCATCTTCCTTACCTCTCATTGAACGAGTTTCACGGGAATTGTCGTCCCATAATCTTGTTTCCTGAACAACTTGACCGCCTTCTTCAACAATGTCAATTTGTCTGTCTATTTCGTATTCAATCGCTTTTTGAAGAGCTGAGAAGGAGTTAACGTTTTTGATTTCTGCACGGGTGCCGAATTCTTTAGAGCCTTTTGGCATAATAGAAATATTAGCATCACATCTCATTGAACCTTCTTCCAAGTTTCCGTCGCAAACTCCGATATAACGTACAATGTTTCTAAGTTCTTCCATGTAATTACGAGCTTCTTCAGAGCTTCTCATATCAGGTTCTGAAACGATTTCCAATAACGGAGTTCCTGCGCGGTTAAGGTCAACTAAAGAGTAGCTTGAACCTGCTAAACCGTCAGCTCCTGCGTGTACAAGTTTTCCGGCATCTTCTTCAAGGTGAGCACGGGTAATACCAATTCTTTTGCCTTTAATATCAAGATAACCGTTTACGCAGATTGGTTCGTCATATTGAGAAATCTGGTAACCTTTAGGAAGGTCAGGATAGAAGTATTGTTTTCTATCGAATTTACAGCGTGACGGGATTTCACAGTTCAGTGCAAGACCTGTCAGGATACCCATATTCACAACTTCTTTATTTAATACAGGCAAAACCCCCGGCATACCCAATGTAATCGGACTTGTCAAAGAATTTGGCTCCTGTCCGAATTCGTTTTTATCAGGTGCGAATATTTTTGATTTAGTCTTTAATTGAGCGTGTACTTCCAAGCCAATTACGACTTCATATTTGTCTCTTAATTCTTGATCAACCATAATTTATCATATCTCCTTATTTGTTATTATTTTATCATAAAAATAACGTATATAGATATTTATATCTATCTTGCATAAATTGCGTTTTTATCAACATCCAGCTCTGATGGTTTGTAATTTTTTAAATACTCAATTGCATCTTGCGGAGATTGCGCAATGTAGTACATACTCCTCATATTTTTATTAGCAAATTTTTGTTCTATCATTTCTTCAAAAAACTCGTTTAATTTATTGTAAAATCCGTTCGTATTAAGAATTATAATAGGTTTTTTGTTGTAGCCAAGCTGTTTTTGAACAATCATTTCTGAAAGTTCTTCCAGCGTTCCAAAACCTCCGGCAAGAGCAATTACACCGTCAGAAATTTCGTCAAGTTTTGCTTTACGTTCTCTCATTCCTTCTGTCAGCCAGAATTCGTCACAATTATCGGTCTTGCATCCCATATCTGCAAGTTTTTTGGGCATTACACCGTAAACTTTTCCTCCATTGTTTTGAACTTCACTTGCGCAAGCCCACATTAAACCGAGTGTGCTTCCGCCATATACAATGTTATAACCGCTTTCACCAAGTAATATTCCTAATTCTTTTGCATCTTGATAATACTCTTCAGCCAAGTAATTCGAAGATGATGCAAATACACATATATTTTTTATCATTTAATTTCTCCTTTAGGTATGGATTTTTAATGCTCCTAGCCCTCGTTGAATTCTCCGCCTATTCTGTAGTAGTAAGAACAAGAAATTCCGGTACCCTGTTCTGAGCAATCTTTTTTCAAGTCTTCAATATCCCAGCCTGTACCAAGGGGGGTAATTTTTCCGTCTGAAAAAATATTTATCCCATAAATGTCTTTACCCCACATATTAGGTCCTTTGATGCCATTCATATCAAACATCATTATAAATCCGGGGTGATAAACATCATCGTCTTTGATGTCTTTTATTCCAATTATATTTCCGTTGTATGAATTATAAAATTTTTCAAAATAAAATTCATCGTTTTTACCGACTTTATTGCCATTCAAGTAATGCGGTGTGTATCTTTTTTTTAGTTCATCCTCTTCATGAATGCGTAAATATGGTTTGACAAGTTTAATCATTAATTGTTCGCGTTCTTCGTTTGTCTTTGCGTGATGGAAACTCTTTACTATATCATCATCAGCCTGAGCCACCATCGCAGTAAACAAATAGTCAATTTTGTTATACGTATCATTCCATTTGGTTATATATCCTGCTTCCTTTGAGGTTATAAATTTTGACGGAATTAAAAGCAACACAATAGCAAATATAACAAATATTGTTATTGAATATTCAATTTTCCAAAAACGTTTTTTCATAAAAATACCTTACATTCATTGTTCACTGGAATGGGTGTTAATTATTTACCTATCTATGCCAAATCTATACGTTTTTTTTCTTCAACAAGTTTTTCGTAAACCCATTCCGGAATAAAGTTTTTGCCTAATATAATCTGACCGTTCATAATATTCGGAGTATGGAAATCTGAACCGCCTGTTACAATAAGCCCTAAATTTTCTGCCATAGACGAAAAATATTCGACACATGCAGGTGAATGTTTTCTATGATAAGCCTCAATACCGCGAAGACCGTAGTTCATTAGTTCTTTAATCAGCTCCTCTGCAATATCCAAATCATGCGGGTGAGCAATTACAGGAATTCCGCCGGCATCATAAATGATTTCAACTGCATCAAACGGAGTAACTGTTTTCCTCTGTACATAAACAGGAGAATCATCGTGGATATATTTTGCATATGCATCCATCACATTTGTTGTCCCTCCTGCTGCAGTAATGGCTTTTGCAATATGCGGACGTCCTATACTGCCGCCTTCTGCGACAAGTTTTTTTATGTCTTCAAATTTAATTTTTATTCCTTCTTTTTTTGATAACAATGCCAAAATTTCTTTTGTTTGTTTAATTCTTGCCTGTTGCTGATTTTTTAAAAGCTCGACAAAATCTTTATTCTTTGTGTCCATAAAATATCCGAGAATATGTACTTCATTATTTTTATAAAGTGTATTAACTTCAATACCCCGAATGACTTCAATTTTATCATTCAGATTATTCTCATTGATATGTTTTTTTGCAACATCATAAGCCAAAACATTATCATGATCTGTAATCGCGATTGCTTGCAATCCAACATCTATTGCAGTATCCACAATTTTCTCCGGCGAAAACACGCCGTCCGAGAAATAAGTGTGAATATGTAAATCAGTCCTCATTTTCACTTTCCTCTTCTATATTATTCTTACTACATAAAACTCTTTTAATCGCTAAAGCTTTACCTGTAGATACTTCAATATCAACTTCTACAGCATTAACCTGAGTGGTTTTACCTTTAGCAACATCGTAACGTTCAGGGATAGCAGTTAAAAATCTTGACAGAGAAGTTTGGTAATCCATACCTATAACTCCGTCAGATGCTCCGCAAAATCCGGCATCTGTAATGTATCCCATTCCGTTTATAATACTTTCATCTGCTGTCTGAACATGTGTATGCGTACCAAAAAATGCGCTGGCGCCAAGTTCAGAACAGTATTTTCCAAAACAAATCTTTTCGGCTGTTGCTTCCGCATGGAAATCAATTGCAATAATCGGAGTAATAGTTTTAATTCTTTCAATTTCAGCTTTAACCATTTCCCACGGTGAATCAATCAAATTCATAAACACTCTGCCTAAAACATTAATAACTCCGATTTTAAATTCTCCCATATCAAAAATTCGGCTGCCAACCCCTTTAGTGCCAGCAGGATAATTTATAGGACGCAGTAATTTATCTGCCGTGTCGATGTAGTTATGAATATCTTTTTTATCCCAGATATGATTTCCGCATGTCATTGCGTCAACACCGTATTCTATGAATTCTTTGTAATTTTTTTCCGTTAATCCGAAACCATGTGATGCGTTTTCAATATTAGCTATAACAAAATCATATTTTTTGAAGGTATCATCTGATTGCAAGAAATCCCTGACAGCAATTCTGCCCGGTTTCCCTACTATATCTCCAAAAAATATAATTTTTATTATGTTTTTTCCCATTTTATTTAACTCTTTGTTTTATATATCAAGGCAAGATGTTTAATAAACATCTTGCCTTATATTTTATTATTTAGCAATTTCTGTTGTTCTAAATTCTCTAACAACCGTTACTCTGATTTGACCAGGGTAATCAAGTTCGTTTTCTATACGTTTAGCAACATCTCTTGCAAGTTTTCCTGAGGCTAAATCGTCAAACATTTCAGCTTGAACAATAATTCTAACTTCACGTCCTGCCTGAACCGCAAATGATTGTTTTATACCTTCGTAGCTATTTACGATTTCTTCAATTTTTTGAAGACGTTTGATATAAATTTCTAAAGTATCACGTCGAGCACCAGGGCGTCCTGCCGAGATTGCATCTGCAACTTTTACAAGAACGGCTTCAATTGTATTTGCAACGACATCGTCGTGGTGAGCTTCTATTGCGTGGATAACTTCAGGTTTTTCGCCATATCTTGATGCAATTTCAACACCAAGCTGGATATGTGTACCTTCTTGAGTTTGGTCAACAGCTTTTCCGATATCGTGCAATAACCCTGCGCGTTTTGCAATTTTTTCGTTTGCACCTAGTTCTGCTGCAAGCATTCCTGCAATGTGTCCGACTTCAAGTGAATGTTTCAAGACATTTTGCCCGTAACTGGTTCTGTAATAAAGACGTCCCAAGGTTTTTATTAACTCTTTATTTAAGCCCATAACACCCATTTCAAGAGCGGCATTTTCGCCTTCTGACCAAATCTTTTTGTCAATTTCTTCTCTTGCTTTCTCAACCATTTCTTCAATTCTGACCGGGTGAATACGTCCGTCAACAATAAGTTTTTCAAGTGCAAGTTTTGCTATTTCACGTCTCACAGGATCAAAACTTGATAATACAACTGCTTCCGGGGTATCATCAATGATTAAGTCAACACCGGTAAGAGTTTCTAAGGCTCTGATGTTTCTTCCTTCACGCCCGATAATACGACCTTTCATTTCGTCGTTCGGCAAGCCGACTACTGAAACTGTTGTTTCAACAACCTGTTCAATCATACATCTTTGCATTGTTGTTGATAATATTTCTTTAGATTTTTCGAGTGAAATTTCTTTAATTTTTGCTTCATTTTCTTTGACCAGCTGCATTTGTTCTTGAGCCAAATCATTTTTTAACTGGTCTAAAAGAGTGCGTTTTGCTTCTTCGCAAGACATGCCTGAAATTCTTTCAAGTTCTTCAGTTTGTTTTTGAACAAGTTCAGCAAGGTAGTCTTCTTTTTCAAGAAGCTGATCCATTTTGTTTTGAACCTGAATGTCTTTTTCGGTATATTCTTGAATTTTATCTTCAAGCATATCCTCTCTTTTTGCTAATTTTTGTTCCTGTCTTGCAAGTTCCTGTCTGCGTTCTCTTTCTTCTTCGTTAAGTTGTTCTCTGTCTTCTTGAAGTTCTTCTACTGCTTTAATTTTTGCTTCTTTGTAGAGAAGTTTTTCTTTGTCGTCAAGCGCTTTTTTGTCTTTTTCGATTGATTCTAAGGCACTTGCAACTTTTTGTTTTTGATTAATTAGCATCACAGCTAAGACTATTACCGCAATAGCCGCAATTACTAACAAGGTTTTTAATACCATAAAGTAATACCTTATCCTTTTCTATTTTTTATAATACACGCAATGGCGGGTACATATATCCTACCCGTGCGCTTTATTTAGTTGTTATTTAAATAAATTCATTGCATATATATCAAAAAATATTTCCTACTACATCTGGTTATATGATACCATGTATTTAGGTTTTTGTATAGGGGGTAAATGTATGAGATAAAAAGAATTTCGCAATTATTTTTTTAGCCCCGGATCAAGGTATGAGCCTGTGACAAGTTTGTTAAACATGTATTGAGCTTTTGGCAAAACTCCTGCGAGTAAGAAGCTTGAAATTCCCACATTGGCAAGAATATTTGCACACTTGATGTATTTAGCTTTTTTGGCAAATTTTTCAACATTACCGGAGTTTGCGGCGGAAGTTATAAATGCTTCAAATTCTTTTCTGAATTTACGCAAATCTTTTAAATCCACAAATCTTCTCGGGTCTCTTACTCCTGATTTCAAGTATGTTAGTTTCCCCATTTTTTCCGCAGATTGAGAGAAGAAACTTTTTGGATTTGAATCAATAAAATCAAAAAGAACTTTTGCATTTCCTGATTTCGGAATTTCTACAGCACCTGCATTAATTGCATCAATCAGCTTTTTATTTCCCAAAATCAGCGGATCTAAGTTTACATTAACTCCAAACAGCTTGTTAGCAGTTTTATCAAGTCCTTTTGCAATATATACCGGGGTTACGAAGTTCAAAATCATTGAACCAATCATTCTGAAGGCATTGATGTAACCTTCTTCTTTGTTGCGGGAAGTTGAAACTCTACCGACAGTTAATCCACCGTCAGAGATTGCCATTTTATCAACAGTTCGCAAGTTTGCTATTACAGATGAAAAATTTCCGGTAAAAGCAATTTTACCACCTGTAAATTCGCTCATCGTTGGTCTTGCATTGGAATCCTGAGAGAAAACATTTTGCTTAATATTATTTTTACTGCGTAATTTTTTAGTTAGAGCAAAGTTCAGTGGCGGCAGTATAAATCCCATTATAATAGTTGGAATTATGGTTGCTGCCGCAAATTTTTTAGTTAGAAGTCCCTCGAAAACTGATTTATTATTTTTAATTTTTATTAAATCAGCAACGGCTTCTTGAACATCTTGTTGAGCCATTGAACCAAATTTTTTAATATTATATTCAATACCTTGAAACTTCTTACCACGGGCTTTGTCGGCTTTGAACAAATTTAAATTTACATCAGGATTATAACCTTTTTTTCTGATAAATTTATCTACAACAGCTTCTGTTGCAGGAATTCCTCCGAGCCAGATTGCTGATGTTGCGTATTCGTCAATAAATCTTTCCCGGGTAGCATCATTGGCGATTTCTTTTGACTCCTTCATGTTTTCTTTTCTGGCAATCAAAATTTTTGACGGAGCTTCTATAAAACAATCGCGGACTAATAGGGGGTATATTGTACTGTTATTTCCGATAGCGGATATTATACTTGTTATTGTCATAATTTTATTTTAACCTCAATTCTTTTAACTAAAAAACAACTTCTTCGCTCTTGTCTCTTTATCCTGAAGAAGTTGTTTATAAGAATTGATTTTATGATTATTTTTACAAGCGCAACATCAATCCTACAACCTCTTCAGGTCGATATGATGTTTATGATGCTTTTGTAAAAAGATTTGTGTCATTTATATTATTCCTTTGCTACTATTATAACAAGAAGACTTTAGTTGTCAACTGATTGAGCTGCGGTTGTTTGGGCTGCTTCAGCTTTTGCAGCACGTTTTTTATTGATTTTTCTGTCAACCCACTTACCGACTTCATATCCGAAGTATAGGTCAATTGCTATGCCTGCGGCTCCTAAGACTTTTTTCATTGCAGGTGAAACATTCATTTTAAACATTTTAGCTAAGTCATTTGCTAAAAACTGTTCGCTTGATAAGAATTTAAAACCTTTTGCAATTTTATTTTTAGGGAACATATAGGGTGCCACATCCATTGCGCCCGCAACTAATAACCCTGTTATTGCACCTGTATGTGATTTTTTGTAATTAGATTTATTTTCGTTTTGAGTTTCAGTTTTGGATGTGAAGTTTACAGCATTAATTTTGCCTATATTCATAAATTTCTCCTTTGATATTTTTATTTACTCCTGTGAATTTGAAAATTTGCTTTATTGTAAAGATTTTTTTACAAGTTCGATTTTTTCGGTATCATTTGTCATAAATAAAACGGTTTTTTCTTTTGAGGTTTCCCCTTTAAGAATTTTTATTGAAGTTTTAGGAATTTTAAAATTTTTTGACAGAAATTCAATGAGTGCTTTGTTTGCTTTACCGTCAATCGGTTGTGCGGTAATTTTAACTTTAACAAATTCGCCTTCATTAATTATTTCATTTTTCTTCGCGTTTGGAGAAATCTTTATATTAACGATTAAACCTTCATCTGTTTGTCTCAAGTTTGAACTCCTTATTTGAAAAGAGTTTGTTCTCTATCAGGACCGACTGAAACAATAGAAATCGGTGTTTCAAGAATTTCTTCAAGTCTTTCGAGATATTTTCTTGCGTTTACAGGAAGGTCTTCGTACTTGCGGATTGCAGTAATATCTTCGCCCCATCCTGAGTGAGTTTCGTAAACCGGTTCAAGATATTTGTGTATAAATACATCTTCCGGGTACGAAGTATAGATTTTGCCGTCGCGGGTGTCTTTGTATGCTGTACAAACTTTGATTTCGTCAAAAGTATCAAATACATCAATTTTTGTCAAAGCTATGGAAGTAATTCCGCCGACAAGACAGGCATATTTCATTGTAACCGCGTCAAACCAGCCGCATCTTCTCGGGCGTCCTGTTGTTACACCGAATTCGTGTCCGATGTCTTGAATTGATTTGCCGATTTCGTCAGTTAATTCCGTAACAAACGGACCTTCACCTACTCTTGTTACATAAGCTTTTGCAACCCCGATAACTTCATTTATTGTTGTCGGACCGTATCCTGAACCTGTTGCAGCGCCGCCTCCGACAGGGTTAGAACTTGTAACAAACGGGTATGTCCCAAAGTCAACGTCAAGCATTACACCTTGAGCGCCTTCAAATAAAATCTTTTTACCAGCACGTTTAGCATCTCTTAGCATTTCCTGCCAGTCAAAACATACAAAAGGTTTGAAAATTTCTGCATATTTTTTGCATAATTCAATAACTTCTTCTTTTGTGTAAGTTTTTAAATTATATAATTCTTTTAATTGTTTATTTTTGATAGGTAAAATTACGTCTAACTTTTCGGACAGGGCTTCCGGAGAATATAAATCCCCGACTTTCAAGCCAATTCTTTGCATTTTGTCAGTGTAAGTCGGTCCGATACCTTTTTTAGTTGTTCCGATTTTACCTTTAGAAGCGTTGTCTTCGGAGTATCCGTCAACTTCTGTATGCCAAGGCATTGTGATTGAGGCAAGCGGGCTTACTTTCAATCCTGTAAGGTCGATATTTTCAGCTTTTAACCCGTCAATTTCCTGTTGAAAATATTCAGGAAGAATAACAGTACCGTTGCCGATTAGACAAGTTTTGCCTTTGTATAAAATTCCTGACGGGATAAGGTGAAATTTAAAAGTTTTACCGTGCGCAACAACTGTGTGTCCTGCGTTGCATCCGCCTTGATATCTGATAATTAAATCGGCATCTTGAGCAAGCAAGTCAGTAATTTTTGCTTTTCCTTCGTCTCCCCATTGTGCGCCGATAACAACTCTGTTTGTCATAATTTATCCCTCTTTTTTCGTACTCTGTATAAAAATTTTATCATAAATAAATTTATATTTTAATGGCAATTTTTTATAAAAAAATACTTTATATAAATATACACTACTACTATGGGGAAAATATTGCATGAGAATAGCTAAAAATGGTGCTGATATTGTATCGGGTATTGCTGATCACGCAAACAGACAAATTTTAAATATTTTGGACAGCCTTGCCGAAAGCAAAAAACAAAAAGAAGTTCAGACACATGCAACAGAGATTGCGGGAAATTACGGTAAAGCAATTGCTCAGATTGCTTCAAATACTACACCTGTTCAAAAGACTGCTACAGAAGGTGCAGGTGAGTTATCCGAACTTGAAAAATTTTTTGCGAAATTAGAAGCTAAAGGCAAAAAAACAATTAAAATTGGCAAAGAAGGCGATGAAATTGACGTTATTCTTTATCGAGGAAAGCATAATGATTATATTAAGTCAGACGGCAAGATTTTCAGAGTAAGATATTCAACTTAAACAACACAATTGTAGACGCAGCAGAGCAATACAAGAAAAGAGGCTTCAAAGTTCCTGAGATGATGTATGTTACAATCAACGGAAAACGTGGTGTTGCAAGCCAGCTTTTGACAGAACTTCAAGACCCGTCAACCAATCCGAAAGCTCTGTATGATATTTTTGGAACAGATGTTTTGTTTGCACAGCGTAATGCTTATTCAAAAGGTATTACAATGCTTGATGCGGGCGGAAATCCTGTCAAAGTTTCAACCAGCGGTACCGCAGGATATAGAGTCCGCGGAGAAAGACGTCCAGATTTCTCAGAAGATGTAACAGAATTGCGATCATTTTTAGATCCTTCAATTAATCCTGAAAGTGCGGCAATTTTTAAAGATATGACCAGAGAAGATTTGCTCAAATCTCTCAATAGAGCATTTACGGATTATATCGGTTCAACAGATATTCCTTATGAAACAGGTGCAAAAATATCAGACAGAAGGTTTGATAATCTGCAAAAATTTTATAAAAGAGCATATATGATGCCGCAGAAAGAAGGAGAAACAATCCTTCAATATGTGACACGTGTTCAAAATCGTATGAAAGAAATAAAAGCAGAAAACGAACTTTATACGGAAAAATTAAGACAATACGTTGACAGATTTGATATTTCCGAATTTAAAAGTATTGGGTATCGTGATAATTACGATTATAAGTTTATGCCGGCAAAAGATGCGATAAAAAAGCAAGTGAACTTGTTGAAGATGTTCCTTTGTTTATTAGAGAATATCTGCAAGAAAATGACTTGCCGTTAATCTTCTTCGGCGCATAATTATATTGTTAATATATGTAAAAAATAAATGTCCCTTGTAGCAAAATTAATCTTTATGAGATTTAATGTAAAAAAGGGGTATTTATGAGAATTAGTAGTGTTTATTATCAGGTGTATAACACCAATTCCGACAAGAAGAATCTGCAATCTTATTCAACTGCTCCAAGATTACTCAATAATATGCATAAAACTGCCGTTCCGTTCAGGGGGCTTGAAGAGGCGTGGGGTGATTTGAAAGACTTTACACGCAGAAAAAAAGAATCTGTCTCAGATTTCTTTTCAAGACTTTTTAAAGAAAAAGATATAAAACTTTCTGAAGAGGAAACTTCATTTCTTGAAAATTACCTCAAAAAAGAAAACGAAATCAAAGAAGAGTATGATAAAAAAATAGCCGGTATAAAAGATGGATTTTGGGATCAGTGGACAAACAGCTCTGAGAAAAAACGCGCAAAATTACGCAAACAAAAAGAGGAAGCTTTAAGAGTTGCTTATATGTATCAGGAAGCTTTTGAAGAACGAGAAAAAAAATCAATTGAAGAAACTGAACGTTTTTATGAACTTGCCCGTCAGCTTAATCTCAGCAAAGAAATACTGATAGCCTTTGAAAATGCTCAAGCATCAAGCAATAAACGTCTTGAAATAATCAACAGGCGTAAAGAAATTATGGATAAAAAAGGTTTCAGCCAGATTGGCGGATATGATGATATAAAAAATAAATTGCAGGTTTTATTTATTGACAAACTGGATGATGAAAAATCCGGTAAATTTATGGCAGATGCCGTACCTAATGCTATTATGCTATTTGGCCCTACAGGTTGCGGCAAAACCACTTTTGCTAAAGCTTTAGCCCAAGAGACTGATTGTAATGTTGTGGAAATTAATTGTCTCGGCTCTCAAAAAGATAAAGAAACTCAGCTTTACAACAAACTCGAAGGTTACACTGTTACAGATGAATTCGGAGATGAAGTTGAAGTTGCGGGATTACTTGAAAAAGCTCAGAAAAACTTCTTAAAAACACAGAAAAGAACCATTATTATAATTGATGAATTTGACAGATTTTTTGGAAAAGGGGTTTCAAATAATTTTACTAATGCGATGAAAGGTATCCTTGAATCTTGTTCTGAAGATTATCACGTTACATTTTTGCTGACAACAAATAATCCGCAAAAAATTCCGTATGAGCTGAGAAATTCTCATAGAATTGACCCAAACATTCCTATGGCGCCGCCTAATAAGGCTGACACCGTAGCCGTTATTGAACATTATCTCGAAGGTTGTGAGGCTGAAGACATTGATTATAATAAAATTCTTGATGAGTTATTTAAGTTTGCGCCTGATGAAATATACAGTAACACACATTTGAAAACAATTTGTGAAATTGCCACAGACGAAATCAAGCCAGAAAATATACCCTTATCAACACAAATGATTATGGATGCAATTAAGCAATATAACAGTTCAACAGATGATCACAACCTTTTACGTATAACAAAAGATTATATGAAACAGTTTGAAAACGATAAAGCTAATATATAGGATGAATTTTTATGGAAGTTTCTAAAATTTCAATATTCAATAATAATGTTCCTAAAACAAAAAAACAACAAGTCCTTGAAGGTGCGGCAATTCTTGGCGGCTCTACAGCATTAGGTATTGGAACTTATGGGGTAATTGATTATTTTACCGAGAAAAAAGCTTACAATAAAATATTAAAACAAGAGAAAGCTGATTTTTATCAAAGAGCAAGTGATCATTTTAATGCAGATGTCGCAGAACTTGAAAAAATGGGGAAAGTCGTTGATGCGAAAAAAAAAGCTGCCGTTTGGCGATTTAATAAAGAATTTGAAAAGGTTGAGTATAATAACAGAATAGAGTTATTAAATAAATTAAGAAACTCAAGACTAAAAAAACATTTAGGCATTTCCGCAGGGATCGGGTTAAGTATCGGTACAGCGGCACTTGCAGTGAAATCCATTTTCGAGAATAAAAATGTTCAAAATTCTCAAGTTCCAGTTAAACCGGTGTCTTTTGTCCAATTTACAGGTAATAAAATCCCTTTTACGGGTATTATTGATAAAATCTCTGACGAATTAACCACTGAACAGCGAGAAGAGTTTCAAAAAGTTATTAATGGTGAAGAGGCTTCTTCTACAGAATTGGAAAATGCCCGTACAATTGGCAGACTTAGAATTAATAGAGATTGGCCCCAGGGGTTAAATGAACACAATAAATGGTTATATGGTATTGATGATGGCAATCCTATTAGGGAAAAACCGAAAACAGATAAAGAATATCAGATGCTTTTATTAAAGCAGATGATTGAACTCCCTGAAGAACCGCCAAGATATTACAGAAACTATGATAAATGGTTTAACACAGAGCGCTGGCAAAAATATCAAAAATGGCCGGACTATATAACTGCATGCCTGACTTTTGAACGTACTGAAACTCTTATTAACAGGGCACGACTTGAAAGCTACGCAGAAGAAAAAGCTGCAGCTGAGCTTGCAACAAAAAAAGAACTAACGGCAGCTTGTATAAAATACAAAATAAATCAGGATTTTCTGCTGGATTTTAATTCAAATAATCAAAAGGTTAAAATACCAAATGCAATTATGATTTTTGGAAAAAATAAAGCTGAAACAGTTGAGACTATAAAATGGATTGTAGCTAAGGCTAATTCAAATTATACATTTATCGAGGATAAAGGCGATTCTAATCAAATACGACTTGACCAGATTAAGACTGTTCTTGAAACAGCTCAAGAAAACTATGAAAAAAACCGCAAACGTACACTTATATGGGTTGAAAATTTTGATAAATTACTATCAAACAGCGAGGAAAACGAAGATATTGTTGCCGATTTTAAAAAGTTACTGGACAAATTAAGCAAAGAATATAAAACAACAATAGTATTCAACTGCCAAAACACAAAGAAACTTAATCCAATAACTATTCAACCACACAGAGTTAAAAAATATGATATAGACAGAGAAGTTTCTACAGAAGAATTTCAAAAACTGCATGATAGTTTAGTACTTGCTTCCATTCATCAAATAAAACACTCAGACGGCTATAGATATAAATACGTACCGTTTGATAACAATCAACATGTTGACTTGTATCTTGGAGATTTTGGGTATACATCAAGTATACTCTGGGTTGATTCTCAAAAATCCGATGCAATAAATGCTGTTATTAAAAATTTCAATGTTATAAAAACAATTCCGCAATTTAAAAATATTAAAAGTTTGAAATTCCCTAAACCTGATAATATAAAAGAACTGACCTGCAGTAATCTGAGATGTACAGGTAATATTACTAAAGACGGAAAAGTTATTTATGAATACAAATTATAAATTATACAACTGCATTTATACCGCTTTGTTTATATAATTTAAGTTTTTCATTTTGATTTTTTAGGACATACTTTTTGTTGGTATTGTTATCAATCGCAAGCCCCAGTCCTGCAAAATTCGCGATACCAAGCATAAACAAACAGTCTTGAAGCCCCTTTGATTTTCTTGATATCACAGCAAATACAGCATCCAATAACAATAAACTTCCAAAGATTTTTGCATTGTTAAATTTGTGAGACTTATCATAAACATATTCATCAAGTTTTTTAGAGGTGGAATTTATATTAACTTCTTTTTGAGATGTTTTTAAATTTTTGTACTCATTTATGGTAGAACTTGATGGGATGCTTAAAATCATTTTTTATCTCCTTCCAATATATTTTGTTCTCCTTGGAATTTATCATTTATTTCTTTAGTTATGCATGGTTTTACTTCTCTGATAATTGAAACAAAATCCTGCTGGCTGCATTGTACAGGAAGCCGCTTTGTAATAATAGTCTCAATTTGAGCGTTACTGTATGCATAAGCAGGTTTAACACTTTCAAATTCTTCTGTAATTTCATCCAAATTATATCCGTCAATTGGTCGGTTGTTAACATAGTGTTGAACAATATGTCTGATATCCGATTTTGAAGCCGCTCCCATAGGTATCGAAACTTCAGCTTTATCAAGTATTTTTTGATTAATACTTAACGGATTATTTGTTGTTAAAAAGAATGTTGTATGATATTTTTTAGCACAGTCATTCACCAAATCGCAAAATTCATTAAGAAGTTCCGGGTTATCGTTTAAAAACCCATCAAATTCGTTTAACTGAATAATAGAATATCTGTTATCCTTCTGGTAATTTTGTTGTGCCAAATCCAGTTGTTTTTTTATCCAATCAAGAATTTTCTTTTCATTGCCCATACCAAGACTTTTATTTCTAAATTTCGCCCCTGCATCTTCAGCTGTTGCAGAACCTATCGCAGTTTTACCAGAACCGCTTGGACCATAAAACAATAAAACATTTGGAACAAAATTTTCATCCTTAGCTTTTACAGGTTCAAGATAAGACATATTTAACAGCGCTTTTGTTCCTTCATAACCGGCAATCCTGCCCAGTGCGTGATTTGAACGTGTTTTTTGCATCAAATCTTCTTTTGTTTTATTGACAATAGTATTTAATGCATCATCCAGTTCTTTTTTCTTTATCGGATCAATTTTTGTATTCAACCCGGCGCCTTTTTGATTTTCTTTTTTGATTTTTTCCTGCGCGGCTATTTTTGCTTCTTTCAATATTGCAAAGTTACGTTTTCTCCATTTATCTGCAAGAATTGTTGTCAAATCTCCTGTTGTCAAAGCTAGGTTAATAAGTAAATCTTTATCTTTGAATTGTTTAATAAAATCTCTGGTGTTCAAGTCATCCAGATGCAGTTTGTCAAGAATTTCCTGCTCTATTTCACGAAATTCTTTAAAGACTTCAGGAGTATTATTTAAATCCTCCTGCATTTTTTTAATAGCATCTAATGCATCATCCCTAATCAAACTGTCTTCCGGAACATTTAAAGTTTCATAGAAAAGAGTATTCATAAGAGCCATTCCCACGAGGTTTCTATAATATTCTTTCTTTTGTGTTTCATTCATATCTTTTGCAGTTAATATCCCTTGAAGAAGGGTTGCCGTAAACATAGCTCCTGCTCTTGGTAAATTGGTGTTGCCGGACAGTGTATGCATTATATCTCCAAGAAGAGAAACATTTTCTTTTGGAATTTTGTTTAAGGCTTCCTGAACATCCGAATAATCGGATGGGTCAAGGATACTGTGATCTTGGAAATGCAAAACCCCCATTGTAGCCGCATATATTGCCGCAGAAATTGCTTGAGATTTCGGGTTCATTTGTTCTTGTTCAACCGATTTTACGTAACCCCAGCCCATTTTTTCGGTGAGTGCGGTACTTAATGCGGCATTGACAGTCCTTACGGCCCCTGTAATCGGAGCCGAACCTGTTCCTGCGGTTACTGCGTGCCCGCCGATACCAAGCCAGCCGATTATAATCTGTGCACCTCTTACTCCTATATAGGAACCCATTACATACTGTCTTCCGGCATAAAGAAGGCTTGCTCCCATACTGACATCCAATAACTTTTGTAAACTCAAAAACATAAGAGCCTGAGTGCCACGCAAAAACGGAGTATCCGCACCTACAGCGGCACCTTCTCCCATTGCCCCGGAAAAGGCCCCGCAAGCTGCTGCTGCGGAGTGAATTATTAAATGACACTTGGTCTTCTGGTCAGATGTAAGATTTCTGCCAAAAGAAATATTTGATGAATACTGCCCATATGTCTGAACTGGCGCAGGAAAGGCTTGAATAATTTCTTTTAACCCTTCTGCTTTTTCTTTCTCTTCTGCGGATAAGCCCGGCTTGTTGTTAAGTTCTAAGAGTTCTGCCTGTGCACGTTCTCTCATAAATCTTATCAGATTAGCTTTAGCTTTCGGGTCTGCCATAACTTTTGAAAAACTTTTTTCCTCGTCAAAAAGTTTTCCATTGTTATCAAGTTTTTGATTATAATAAGTTTTTACAAACGCGTAGTCATAAAGCTTGTCTAAATCAGCTTTTCTCTGTTTTGTATTATCAGTTTGTACACCAACAGTGTTATCAAGATTTTTGAACGGAATTTCTAATCTTCGTTTCATATCTTGATAACTCAATGCTTGAATTTTCATTTTATCCCCTAAAAACTTTCAGCAATATCTCTTAGAATATCAAGTAATGAAGTCGGTAATTCATTATTTGTTACAGCTTCTGTAATAGCATCATTTGTTATAATATCTGCAACATCTGAATGATTTTCTGCTATACGATGCAGAAATTCATTAAAATGTTCCATCTGAGCGGTAAAAGCCGATGCTGATTGCGGATGATATTCCAATAAATATTCTTTCATTTTGATTTTTTCGAAGAAATCAGAAATTTCACCTAGCGAATCAGTTTCTAAATGGTATCTATTAAGAATAGCTTTTAAATTTTCATCTAAGCCTATTTTTGAAATGCTTCCATCAGGTTTTTCAATAGTAATAATTTCCCTTCCGAAAACATCATATGATTTAGAACGATCATATAAGTTATTAACTTTTCCATCAGGTGAGAACGGATTGAAGAAATCAATAATTTTTTGAGATATAGTTCTGTTATCATCAGGATCAACTACCTTATATCCGTCTTTTGAAATTCGACCTTCATCATGGTAAATTTTGTTTAATACCTTATCATGCTCCGGAGCATGACCTGTTTTTTCAATATACTCTTCTCGTGTAAGATTATAACGATATGTACCTCCGTTTATTGCGCTAAGCGGGGAACCTTGAAAATTAGGCGAATTCAGTGCCGGTATCGCGATATTTTCAAAAATCCCATCTGCATTTTTGATAAATGACATCTCTCTGTCCGGATCAATCATTACACCGTGATCCATATCAATATATTTGTTATTAGATAAGTCAATATCTACTGAACCGTCAAAGTTTTTAAACACTCCGCGTTCAATATCTGCAACATCATATCGGCTTGCATCAATATCAATTGGGGTTCCCTCAATTTTGAGGATACCTTCTTCTGCGTTGGCAGTAATTTTATCTGTTTTTAATTCATCAACACTCATTAAATATGTGCCGTCCGGAAGAAAAATATCTTTAACATCCATATGTTTCATTGCATATGATGCGGCACCGATAGATAACGCAAACGGTGCACCGATAATTCCTATCATAGCTAAATCTTTTGCAATATCTTTGATTTTATTTTTCTTATCTACTCCTGTAAACGAAACATCATTTGCAGATTTTACAAACATGTCAGATTCAAGATTGTTCATTCTTGATATACTTTGACTTGAAAAATTGGTCAATCTTTGATTTTGGATAGAGTTCCCCGCAGAAAATGTGTATAATTGTACCTTCATATACCCTCCTAAACTTTCTTTTGTTAAACCACAAACAAAAACCAATTTGCTCAATAAAAATTTTTCAATTTACAAATATTTACAATCAACAGAATTTCATACAAATATATGACAAAAATTATTCTTAGATAATATAATATTTATGTATGGAAAATTTATACAAAAAGACGGTTAATATTGTATTTGGAACAAACAATAAATATGCGCCTTATTTAACAGTTGCGCTAAAATCACTTATTGATAACACATCAGCAGAACGAAAATATAAAATTTATATTTTTGAATCTGACATAGATGATAATTTGAAGTCTGCAATTTTATCTATGATAAACAATATTGAAAATATTTCTATAGAATTTATTAATACAGATGCGATTTACAATGGTTATGACACTGAAAAGTTATTCTGCCATCTGCATTTTTCGAAAGAAATGTATTTAAGAGGTTTTATACCTCAGGTATTATCTGATAAAGAAAAAGCAATTTATATTGATTGTGACACTATTGTTCAAGGTGATGTTGCGGAGCTTTTTGATATTGAGCTTGGTGATAATTATCTTGCAGCAGTAAAAGACTTCAATACAATATTAAATTACAGGTATTACCCTAATGTTAAAATATATTTTGACCAGTGTCTGCATTTTACAAATGTGGCAAACTATTTTAATTCAGGAGTTCTTTTAATGGATCTCCAAAAACTCAGAGAAATAAAACTTCCTGACAAAATGTTTGAACTTTTAGATTTTCATAAAGAACTTTTATATCCCGATCAGGATTTGTTAAATCTTATTTGTGACGGAAAAGTTAAAATCATTGATAATAATTGGAACTATGTATTTGCCATAAACCCAGCAATCGTTCAGGATCATAATGCAAAAGAGCTTGCCCTGGAATATGTCCGCGGTATTTCAGAACCGAAGATAATTCATTACTTATCAGAACATAAACCTTGGGATTTACCGGATATGTTTTACGGTGATATCTGGTGGAAATGGGCTAAAAAGACTCCGATTTATCAAAACTTGCTGAAAGCATATTTTGATAAACATCCTGAAGCTTTGAATAATGTAAAGCCGCAATAATTATTTGCTGTGCTTTTCTATATATTTATCGATTTTTTCAGCCATATAAGTTGAAAAAATCGGAAGTATGCAGTAATAAATTCCCGCAAATATCAATGCTGGACGCAAGATATTTATTCCTTCAACATATTTTTGGAGTTTAGGGTCTGCGGCATTTATTTGCTTAAATTTGTCTATAAAACCGGCTGTTTTATTTTTTATAATTTTGTCTAATCCGTAACCCAGAGTAAGAGTTATTGCTGTCGAGATGACATTATTATAAATAAGAGCTTTTTTGCGGTTTTCTTTTATTTTATCGCTTTTATTTGTCTGGTAAACAAAAGAAGATGTCAGCAAAATATCCGTACCTGCGGTAATGTGTTTTGCAATATCTTTGTCTTTTGATTCATATTTTTTTGCAAAATTTTGAAAAGTTTTATTATCTATAATTTTACCAAGCGCTTTTGAAAGTTTATCTGTTCCGCCAGTAAAATTTAAGCTTTTATCATTAATATACTGTAAATGATTAATTTGTGATGGGTTTTTATCTTCTAATTTTGCAGTTTTATGTTTTAAAAACATTTTGTCCATTAATACCGGAATTAATGCCAGAGTAAGCATAGATTTGGGTATTGCAGTAAAAAAACCTGTGCTTAACTTAACAATTTGTGTCAAAAGTTTATAGCTTTTAGGGCTTAAATTATCAAAATTTTTCAAAAATCTGTGAGGATTTTCGTCTATATTTTTGACAGCATTTTCAATCGGAATTGCAATGGCTTCAACTATTCCAAACTTAATTAATCCGGAACATATAGAATTTGCAGCCGCATACTGCTTGTTTTCTTTTTCTGTATTCGGGGTTGAAATTATCGCCAAAGGCCGTATTGCAAGAGATAAAAACAAAGATGTGCCGGCATGAAAAGATGTTCCGTGTTCGGAAATTTTTTCCAAACTCCTTAGGACTGTTTTATTTTTTAACAGTCTTGTCGAGAGTTTGTTTGGGTTAATTTGTTGTATGCGCATTTTATTGTCCTGTTATCAGTAAACAATAATCATAGTTAAAAGTAAAATGATTATAAATATTTTTAAACTATTTCATTATCTTATAATTTAGGTTAAAATAACTTTAATGAAAATCGCAGAATTTATTAAAAAAGAATTAACCGGCTGGGGAAAATATGAAAGAATAATTTTCCCGTTAGAAATTGTTTTAATCATTCTGCTTTCTGTTGTTATGAAGGACAGCAAAATTGCTCTTATTTCAGCAATTTGCGGAATTAGTTACACAATACTTGCCGGTAAGGGTAAAATTTCGTGCTATTTTTTCGGACTTTGCGGAACTCTATGCTATTCTTTAATTTCATTGCAAAATCAACTTTTCGGGAATTTGGTATTATATTTGTTATATTATTTTCCAATGCAGATTGTAGGTATTTTTAAATGGAAAAAACATTTAAAAAAAGGGGCACAGGAAATTATTAAAACTAAATTATCAGATAAAGAAAGAATTTTATATACTACGATTTCAATAATTTCATCAATTGTTTTATATTTCATTTTAAAATATTTTAATGACCTGAGTCCTTTAATTGATTCGATTACATCAATTCTGTCAATTGTCGGCTTGATACTGACGGTAAAAAGATGTATAGAGCAATGGTATGTTTGGTTTATCGTAAACGGACTATCCACAATTATGTGGATTAAAGCATATTTGCACGGTTCCAACTGCTTTGCAACAATTATTATGTGGGCAACATATTTTGTGCTTTCAATATATTTTCTTCATACGTGGAAAAAAGAAGTAAAAATCTAATTGTCATAAAAAATGTTTTTGTTATCATAATAACAAAGGCAAAAATATGACAACTTCAGATAACACCCCGATAAACCCTTATGTAGTAGCAATATCCGTTTTATTGCCTTCTTTTTTGGCACTTGCTGCATCTTCTGCAACAAATGTTTGTCAGCCCAATATTGCAGGTTACTTCGGAGCTACGCAATACGAGGCAAATACTGTTATAACATGTTATATTATCTCAGGCGGAATAATGCTTCCTGTTACGGGTTATTTGGTTCTAACCATCGGTAAAAAGCTGTTATTTTATTACAGTATTATATTATTTTGTTTAGGATGTTTCCTCTGTATTGTTGCTCCAAACCTTCAAGCTTTAATTGGGGCAAGAATTGTTCAAGGTATCGGAAGCGGCTGTATTCTTCCATTGTGCCAGGCTGTTTTATTAGAAGTTTTCCCAAAAGAACAGCGCGGTGTTGCAATGGGTCTGTTTGGGGTTGCAGCGATGTTTTCTCCGCTTGCCGGACCTTTTATGGGCGGGTATTTGACGGATAACCTATCCTGGCAATGGGTATTCATTATTAATATTCCCCTTTGTATTTTAGCCCTTTTGTTAATAAAATTATTTGTTCCTGATGACAAACCTCCTAAAACATCAAAAAAGAAGAAATTCGATATTGTAGGTTATTTTTCTATTATTCTCGCTATGGCTTGTATGCAAATTGTTCTGGATAGAGGTCAGCAGTATAACTGGTTTGATACCCCTTGGATTTGTTATTTGACGGGAATTTGCATTTTTTCATTTATATTCTTTTATGTATGGGAATTGGAGTATGATAATCCTGTTATTGATATAAGAGTTTTTAAGGATCGAAATTTCTTATTCGGAACCATTGCAAGTTCATTTATTAATGTAATGTTGTATTCAACATTACTTTTGGTTCCAATGTTTGTTCAAAGTATGTTAGGATACAGTCCTTCTATGTCAGGACTGGCAATGTTTCCGCGCGCAATAATTTGTCTTATCGGATTACTTGCAGTTGGGGAAATTTCAAAATATGTAAAGGCTAGAATTCTTGCAATTATTGGACTTTTAATAATGGGGATTTCTGTTCTTATGCTTACTCAAATGAATTTAACATCATCTATGGTCAGTATTGTCATTCCAAATATCTTGCTGTGTATCGGAGTTCCGACAGCTTTTGTACCGATTACGGCATTGTCTTTTCAAACGCTGCCTGCAAAAAAGAATGCTGATGCAGCTGCATTGCATGCACTTTTTAAAAATGTAATTACTGCAATCTCAACAGCTCTTTCTGCAACTTTTATTGCAAGGGCTTCGCAGGTTCATCAAAATTATCTGGTGGGAGATTTATCCCATCATAATATGATGTTCAGATATAAATTCATGATGTTAAAAAGTAAATTTCTTATTCATTGCCCTGAAGTTCTTGCGGCTAAAAAAGCCAATGGTATGTTATATAAAGAACTTTTACAGCAGTCCAAACTTGCATCTTTTTATGATGCATTCGCAATTTTAGCTTTGCTTTGTATTCTGGTAATCCCATTATTATTTTTATTAAAAATTAAAAAATTTAAAAACGCAAAATAAATTCTACAGAACAAAATTTTCATCATTAACTTCTCGTAAAAAAGATGTCCAGCTATTATAATATTCTGCTAAAGCATATGTATAGCCGATTACGATAGATTTATATGATTGTTTCATTACTATTAATGAAGTTATATCAGATTTTCCGGTCTCGTAAGATTGTTTTGATAGTTCAATTAATTCTTCTGAATTTGTAAGGATTTTTGCTTCATAATAGTTCAAATTTTCTGCTGCGGTTAAAAACTTATCATAGGCAGAGGTTACATCATTTTCAGCTTTATTTTTTACGGAATTATACTTTAATTCTGCCTGCCTGAGTTTTAACGCCGCATTTTGAATTTCCGGGGAATAATTATAAAATAGCGGAATGTTAATTAAATTTGCACTAATATATGCTCCGCTGTTAAATCTACCGTCCTCAGAATGATTAGCTGTCTGGTATGCATACCCCCCGTTTATGGCAATATCAGGTATTTTTTGTCTCGCTATTACTGCCAAATTTTTTTCGGCAACATCAATTTCTTGTTTTGCTATTTGTATATCATATCTGTTTTCCAGTGCTTTTTGTAAAATGGACTTTACCTCTGGAAAATCTTTTGTCGGATGTGGTGTAAGCATTTCAGAAAAGTTATTTTCTTCATCAAAAATATTATCCCTGCTATCATAAATAAATTGATTCGGTGTATTTATTATTTTATTAAAATTTGAGAGTGCACTTTTAACATTTGTCTTTGCACTGTTTACCTGAGTAATGAGTTGGTTAAGTGCTATTTCTGCCTGTAAAACATCTATTTCCGGAACATTTCCGGACTGAGCCCGCTGTTTTGCAATATTTAAAAGTTCTTCCTGTAGAGTTTGCTGCTGTTTAAGTGTTTCCAATACAGATTTTTCTGCAACCAAATGAATATAAGCTTCTCTTACATCCATTTTCAAATCAAATTTTGTGTAATCGACATTTTTTTCAGTCAGTTGAAAATGTGACTGAGCAAGTTTCTTTCGGGCTTGTCTCTTAGCAATTTCAACAGTCTGACTTAACCCGATTTGTCTTGGTTCACTCCAAGGAGCGGCACCTGCATAAAATAAGGTTTCAAAAGATGGATTTTGCAGCCGATTTGCAGATTTGATATTGTTTTTTGCTATATTTATTTCAAGCTTTGCAGCCTGTAAATCAATATTATTTTCTACAGCAACATCAATTGCTTCTTGCAAATAAACTTTTTTAACATCTTCTATTCCGAAAGATGCAGATTGCAGAAATATTAGAATAAAAATTATTAATAAGAAATTTTTCATACTTTATTAAAATATCGGGATGACAGGATTTGAACCTGCGGCCCCTTCGTCCCGAACGAAGTGCGCTACCAAGCTGCGCTACATCCCGTGGTGTAAAAACTGTTGATACAACAATGTCTACATGAAATTTCCATTTATATGTTTATTATATCTCAAAAAAATTTATACAGCATTGTTTATAATATTTTAAGTTTATATTTACTCCCACCCTCTTGTAAAAAATCTTTGTGCGTACGATAATATTGGTGTTGAAGGATAGGACATGTCAAATATTTTAGTTTACGAACTGGATAAAAAAATTTATATAAACCTGACAAATCGTTGTACAAATGAGTGTATCTTCTGTCTAAGACAGGATAAAGACGATGTTTGCGGGCAGGAATTATGGCTCGATAGTGAAGATTTTACAGCTGAAGATGTTATTGATCAGCTTAAAAATTTTGAGCTGTCAAATGAAGTTATTTTCTGCGGATATGGGGAACCAATGTTAAAATTTGAAATTTTACGTCAGGTTGCAAGTTATATTAAAGAAAATTACACGCATATAAAAATAAGAGTTAACACTAACGGGCATGCTAATTTTATATACAAAAAAAATGTTGTGCCGGAATTAAAAGGTTTAGTTGATGAATTTTCGGTAAGCCTTAACGGGACAACTTCAGAAGAATATGATGAATTATCTCAACCAAAATTTGAAAACGCATATGAAGAAGTTAAAAAATTCATCAAATCCAGCTCAGATGCAGGAATCTCAACTATTGCATCCGTTGTTGACGGGTACAAAGGCAGAAGACTTGATATAACTCGATGTGAAATAATTGCGAATGAACTTGGTGCAAAATTAAGAGTTCGCGAATGGATTCAGAACGGATATTCATAAACTTTTAATAATAAATAAAAAGGAAAGGACGAAAAATGAACAGTAATTTAGACAAAATTATGAAACCAAAAGCCATTGCTGTTGTGGGTGCTTCAACCAAAGAACACACAATCGGCTCTGACATTATGAAAAGATTACAAGAATACAAATTCAATGGTAATATCTACCCTGTAAACCCTAAAGGCGGTATTATCGAAGGATTACAAGCTTATACATCAGTAAAAGAAATTCCCGGTGAAGTTGATTTAGCTATTATCGTTGTTAACGCTAAATTCGTTTTAGATACAATTGATCAATGCCATGAAAAAGGAATTAAAGGTTTATGTATCATTACCGCAGGTTTCAAAGAAACAGGCAAAGAAGGGGCAGAAGCTGAAAAACAATTGTTGGCAAAAGTTAGAGAATACGGCATGAGATGTGTTGGACCTAACTGCTTAGGTGTTGTTAACACAGATCCTGAAGTTAGAATGGACGGATGTTTCGCTGAATCTTTACCTGAACGCGGACACATCGGTTTCGTTTCTCAATCAGGCGCTTTGGGCGGCGGTATTTTGAATATCTTGAAAGACCTTAACCTTGGTTTTGCTCAATTCATTTCAATTGGTAACCAAGCTGATGTTAACGCTGAAACAGCTATGGAATACTGGGAAAACGAAGATGATGTTGAACAAATTCTTCTTTACATGGAATCAATTCAAAACCCTTCAAATTTCAGAAAATTAGCTACAAGAATTTCTAAGAAAAAACCTGTATTAGCATTAAAAGCAGGAAGATCTGCTGCGGGTGCATCTGCTGCATCTTCTCACACAGGTTCTTTAGCAGGTGCCGATAAAGCTGCTAACGCATTGTTAAATCAATCAGGCGTAATCAGAGAATATTCTTTGAAAAACTTATTTGCTACCGCAAAAGTTTTTGCTAACTGCCCTATTCCAAAAGGTGACAGAGTTGCAATTATTACAAACTCAGGCGGTCCCGGTATTATGGCAACTGACGCTGTTTGCGAATACGGTATGCAAATGGCTCAAATTACTGATGCTACAAAAGAAAAACTTAGAAGCTTCTTACCTTCAGCAGCATCAGTTAAAAACCCTATCGATATGATTGCATCTGCACCTATCGAACACTACAAAGAAACTTTAAAAACAGTTATCGCTGATGAAAATGTTGATATGATTATGGTTATCTACTTACCGTTCTTAGGTTTGAAAGATATCGATGTAGCTAAAGCTGTTATGGAAATCAAAGCTGAATATCCTGAAAAACCTGTTATTGGCGTATTCATGACTAAGAGCGAGTTCTTCACAGCATTGTCAGATTTAGATGTTAATATGCCGTTCTTTATGTACGCTGAAGAAGCTGCTGACGGATTTAACAGATTAAATCAACAAAGAAAATGGATGGAAAGACCGGAAGGTAAAATCCCTGTTTACGATGTTGACAGAGAAAAAGCTAAACAAATCATTAAACAATCACTTGCAGAAGGCAGAGCACAATTAACAACTCGTGAATCAATTGATGTTCTTGATGCTTACGGTATCAGAGTATGTAAATCAGGTTTTGCAACAACAGAAGAAGAAGTTGTAGAAGTTGGTAATTCAATCGGTTACCCTGTAGTTATGAAAATGACTTCAAAAACAACATCTCACAAAACTGATGTTGGCGGTGTAAGAGTTAACATTCAATCAGAAGAACAATTAAGAGCTGAATACCAAGACTTAATTGCTAAATTAACAGAAAAAGGACTTATCGATGGTCTTGAAGGTGTAATCATTCAAGAAATGGTTAAAGGCAACCGTGAAATGGTTTGCGGTATTGCAACAGATCCTCAATACGGACCAATGATGATGTTCGGTTTAGGCGGTGTATTTATTGAAGTTATGAAAGACGTAACTTTCAGAATTGCTCCTTTGACAGATGTTGACGCTAAAGAAATGATTAAATCAGTTAAAGCATACAAGTTGTTAGAAGGTGCAAGAGGTACAACTCCTGCTCAAATGGATCAAATTGAAGAAACTCTATTGAGATTGTCTCAATTAGTTCATGATTTCAGCTTCATTGATGAGTTAGATATTAACCCATTATTGATTTCTGAAAAAACAGGTGAAGGTATTGCAGTTGACGGACGTATTAAAGTTCGTTTAGAAGAAGCAAAAGAAGCAATGGCTTGTGCTTGCGGTTCTTGCTGTGGATGCAGTCACTAATTTGTAAAATAAATAACAAATTGGAAAGAGGTTAGATAAAATATCTAACCTCTTTTTTATGCAATAAATTGTAAAATTTTAATTCTCTTTTGTTGCCATGATTAGTTTGTAGTACAATTCAAGTTCTTTACGTGAGGAATTTTTTATAATCTCAATTAGTTCATCTTGTAATGCAGGAATTGATTTCATATGTCCAAAATCAAATAAATCTTTAATATTTACTTTTAAAGTTCGTGCTATTTTTTCAATGTTTTCTTCTTTTGGAATTTGTCCGCCGTTTTCTAATTTGCATAAGTTTGTGGTTTCCATCCCGATAATTTCAGCAAGTGCTGCTTGAGTCATATTATTTCGTTTTCTCAATTCTTTTATTCTCTGTCCTAATAACTTACTTAATATTGCCATAATCTCCCTCTATTACAAGCATACACTTAATCAAACGAATAAAATATAACCTTTCATAACAATTACACTTGACAAATTTGGCATGATATGACAACATGTATATAGGAAGTTGTTATTAATCCATAAGTATTAGTCATAAATTTGGGTTGATGAGATAAGTACATTAAAGAAAGGATGAAAAGATTATGACAAAAAGATTCGGCTTTACTCTTGCAGAAGTATTGATTACATTAGGTATTATCGGAGTTGTTGCTGCAATGACTATTCCTAACTTGATTGCAAACACAAACTCTGCTAAATTTAGATCACAATTCAAGAAAACATTATCAACATTGAACCAAGCTGGTTTGATGGCTCAAGCTCAATATGATTTTGATTATGCAGGAACTGATCAAGCTTGTGCAAATGATGTAATACAAGATAATCCGGAAAACAGAATGACATTCTGTTCATTATTAAATGGCACATTAACAGGTGCAACTTATATTGCAAATTTATCTTCATTAAAAAGAGCTAACTCTGGAAATTCTGCAGGTTCTACAAATTACATGATTAACGCAATTCAAACCGGTTTTACCAGATCACTAGGAAACAATCCAGCATTAAGTAGATACCACGCATATACATTAGCTGATGGTTCAATTGTCGCATTCCCTACAAATGCACTAGGATGTACTTTAGAATTAGGTCATAACTTAAATACAGAATTAGAAGCTAGTGGTACTCTTGCCAACTGTATTGGTTTTATTGATGTAAATGGTACAACATTACCTAACAAAGAAGTTACTTGTGGGACAACTGCTACAGCAGGTACATCTACCAGAAATGTTGAAAACAGAGATTGTACAGTTAAAAATGATGCTAAACATATGACAGACGTATTTCCTATAGTATTCCACGATGCAACTGTTGAACCTGCATCAGATGCTGCAAAATATGTTTTGACATCTGCTAAATAGACTTTTAAATAAGTCAAAGTGATACCGAATCGCTTTGATACGCTTTACATTATTGAGGGCGGAATAAGAATTTATTCCGCCCTCTTTTCTTTACAAACTTTAACAATTGAGCAATTTTTATTTTTAGGACTCTTATTTTAATCGAAGGCAGGTATCTAATGGTTTATCAAGCTCCTAAAGTTATATCAGTATCAATTGCTCCGACATTCAAAAGGTTTTCGGCATTTGTCTTAGACAATCAGTCACAACTAAGTCCCAAAGTATTTGCAGAAGAATTTGGTAAAATTCAAAGACACTATATGATTGAAAAACAGTGTGATGCATTTTGTTCTGAAGCTGATGGGCTTGCGGCAAAGTTAGTTGAACAAAAGAATAATGATTTTGCAGGAATTATTATGAGTGCATTATGCAAGTTAACCGAATTTATGCCTAACCAATTAGAAAAATTTGCAATGAACGGGTATGAGATTGCAAAAGCTAACGGAGACCCTATTCATATGATGGCGAGATTAAATGATTTACGCAAAGTTTATTATCGCCGCCCTGAAAAATTATATCAATATATTCAAGTTTTATATAAGCAGGAAAAATGTTTGAAAGAATTAACTAACCATTATGAAACTCTATCCGAAACTCATAAAACCGTAACCAGAAGACTAGCGCCTAAAAAAGATTATAAACAGATGCTTGCCCATGTTCAAACCGAAATTGGTAAACTGACAAAGAAAAAACACCCTCAGGATGCGCAAAAAAAACTTTTATCAGCAAGAGAAATTTTTGAATCAAGAGGAAATAAACAAAATGTTCAATATATAGATATGCTTCTTCGCGAAATTGAGGATGCTTTGTCTTGAGCTTAGGTAAATATTTTTTAATATAAATTTTTTAGATGAGGACATTAAAGTATTTATGTAATATGATTTATACAACAAAGGAATTGTAATGGCTGTAACATCAAAAGATACAAGAAGAAAAACTGACGAAAGCTTAATCCCTCAAAATACGGAAGCTGAAGAAGCGGTACTTGGTGCAATTTTAGTTAATCCGGAAACTCTTGCCAAAGTTTCTGATACATTGCTGCCTGCAAGTTTTTATAAACCTGCGCACAGACATATTTATGAGGCAATGCTTCAGCTTTTCAATAATAATGACAATATTGATATTGTTTCTGTTTCTGATGTTTTGAGCTATAGCGGAAAATTAGAATCTGTCGGCGGCAGAGCATACATTAATGACCTTGTAGAAAACACTATTACCACATCAAATATTGCATATTACGCAAAAATAATTCAGGAAAAAGCCGTAAAAAGGGCATTAATTAATGCAGGTTCCGAGATTGTCAGTAAAGGTTATGACCTCGAACCTAGCGACCGGTCGCTTGAGCAGGCAGAAAAACTTATTTTTGATATCGGTTCAAGCAAAGCTACAGCTGATTTGAAACACGTTAAAGATTTAGTTCTGGATACGTGGGATAATATTGAGTACAGATTTAATCATAGAGATGAATTATCAGGTTTGAGAACAGATTTTACCGAACTTGATAATATGATGAGCGGTTTGCACCGTTCGGATTTGATAATCCTTGCGGCACGTCCGGCAATGGGAAAAACTGCATTTGCACTTAACATTGCACAAAATGTTGCAGTAAAAGAAAATGTTCCGGTTTGCATATTCTCGCTTGAAATGTCAGCATCACAGCTGGTACAGAGAATGTTGTGTTCTTATGCAGAAGTTGATGCTCAAAGACTTAAAACAGGTAATATGTTACAGCAGGATTTGGATAAACTTGCCATGGCGATGAACGATTTCAGCCAGGCGCCTATCTATATTGATGATACCAGCGGATGTACATTAACGGATATTCGTACAAAATGCCGCAGATTGAAAACGCAGCAAAAAGATTTAGGACTAATCGTAATCGACTACTTGCAGTTGATGGAAGGCGGAGGAAAAGATGACCGTTTACAACAAATTTCTGCAATTTCCAGAGGTTTAAAAATTCTGGCAAAAGAACTTGATGTTCCTATTATTACATTATCACAGCTATCCCGTGCGGTTGAAGGCAGAAATGACAAACGCCCTATGCTTTCAGACTTGAGAGAATCAGGTTCAATCGAGCAGGACGCGGATATTGTAATGTTTATTTACCGTGAGGATTATTATAATAAAGGCGAATCTGAAGAAGAGGAAAACGTTAAGGCGCAATCTAAAGGTTTATCTGAAATTATTATTGCTAAACACAGAAACGGTCCTGTAGGAACAGTTAAATTGTTATTCCAAGGCAATATTACGAAATTCAAAAACCCTATCGATACAGCTTTCGACGCCTTTTAGAAAACCTAAAAAGAATCGTAATTGAAAACTATATTGAAGTAAGTCAGCCTTTATTTTTGTCATTCTGAACTTGACAATGCCAATTTAAGAATATCCATTCTTGCTATTTATTCAATAGCTGATATAATTACTGTTATGGACATAAACAGAGAGAAAAAATTAGCGGCAGGCTTATCAATATTTTCAAACACTTTGATAATTATATTAAAACTTGCAGCAGGACTTATTTCGGGAAGTATAAGTATTATCTCTGAAGCAGTTCACTCATTGAGTGATTTTTTAGCTTCTGTTTTAACATTTTTTGCTGTTATCAAATCTTCCGAACCGGCTGATAAAAAACACCCGTTCGGACATGGTAAATACGAAGATATGTCAGGATTTATTGAAGGCGGATTGATTATATTTGCAGCACTTTTTATAATTTATGAAGCCTTAAAAAAGATATTCACAGGTCACTGCGGGGATGTTGATACAACCCTTGGCTTATGGGTTATGGGAATTTCGGCATTTGCAAACTTAGTCGTAAGTTCTGTACTTTTTAAAGTTGCTATATCTGCTGATTCAATTTCATTATATGCTGATGCACAGCATTTACGCACAGATGTGTGGTCATCTGCGGGAGTTTTTACCGGGCTTCTTGCAATTAAACTTACGGGAATTTATGTTTTAGACCCGATTATTGCAATTTTTGTTGCATTAATTATATTCAAAGCAGGCTTTCAAATTTCTCGTAAAACTATGGATAATCTGCTTGATTGTTCCCTTCCTGACAGTGATTTAGAACAAATAAGCACAATTTTAAATTCCTTTAAAAATAACGGAATAATTACTTACAAGGATTTAAAAGCCCGATGTCTGGGTTCGCAAAAGCGCGTTGAGGTAACCCTAATTTTTCCGCAGGATATGACTATTCTGGATTGCCACAATATTTGTGACAAAATAGAACATACGTTGATGCAGAGTATCGAAAATATTCAAACAAATATCCATCTTGAGCCTGAAACTGCCTCTGAAGCAAAAATTCTTAGCTGACAGATTGGATATATTTAATCATTTTTTTCAAATCTTTATTCCAAATGCCGTTCCATTTTTTCTGGATAACATCAGCAGGAGAAATACCTTTCATCGTATATTCTTTTATTGCTTCCAGAAATAAATCTTCCCCCGTTTGTGCATTTTTGAGAGATTTTTCAGCAATTTTTATGATTTCTTTTGCATAATCTTCAATTTTAACTTTTTTGATTTTTGCCTGTAAACCTTGTTTTGGCACATTATAGCGAAGCTCTGAAAAATCTTTATATTGAAGATGTTTAAACAGCTCTTCACACTCGTCCATTGCAATGTTGTCATACATTATGCCTTTGTAGATTGCAAGGATTGCGTATTTCAAATCTCCTCCGACACAGTCGTGGTTACGTATTTCTATGAAATTTCTCATTCTAACTTCAGGGAAATACAAATTTGCTTGAAGTTCGTAATCCTCAAGTGTAGGGAATTCACCCATAAACCCGTTTTTCATATATTCCTCAAACGTAATATCTCCGTTTAGCTCAATCGGACCTACGTTTCTCTGAATGAAAATCATAGGAGTTTTCAAAACGCAGTCAATGTATTCGTCGAACGAAAATTCTTCACTAATTTTGCCGCAGAAGCCACATCTGTCGTTGTCAGTATTAATCCAGCTCAAACCGCGGAATGTTTTATAACCTGTATCAACACCGCCTCTGATAGGTGAGTTTGCAAACATTGCAGTCATAAAAGGGGTTAATTTATTTGCAAGTTTGAATTTTCTCATTGCATCTTCTTCTGACTTAAAATCAATACAGCATTGAATTCCTGCGGTTTCTCTCATCATTACGTCAGATAGAATACCCCAGAGATAATTTGCCATAATGCGATATCTCTTTTTAGGAATAAGATTGATGGATTTATGCGTTGAATAAGGAGAAACCCCATAGTTCAAAAGAGTCATATTTGAACCTTCGAGTACTGAATTTATAATTTCGTTAATTTCTTCAATGTTATTTTTTAACTGAAAAATAGTTCTCTGCGGTTCTGCGCTGATTTCAACCTGAGAACCCGGTTCAAGCGTAATGGTGTCATGATTTTTCTTAAGCCCTATTATATTTTTGCCGTCTAAGATATAATCCCAGGTTGCTTCTCTTGCAAAATCTTCAAGGAATTTTTTGACACCGAAATCACTCCAATAATCTACAGCCTTAAATGAAGTTGCCGAGATAGGTAATCTCTCATACTCCATACTAATTTTAAAATCCTCAGCTTTTTTGAAACCTTTAGTATATAGTTTTAAAATATCTTCTCTATCTAGTCGTTGTTGGTTTTCAACTTTAATCATGCCTGCCCCTTTTATATATATTATTATAACATTATTTAAGATATCAAATAAAACTTTGTAAACATTTACCTGTGTGTGGTATTATACTTAGTAAGATGAATTACTTCGACAGAGCAAGATACTTTAGAACTAAAAAACGCCTCGGACAAAACTTCCTTGTTGACGGGGAAGTTATACAGGACATAATTGAATTCGCAAATATTACACCAGAAGATACGATAGTTGAAATCGGTCCCGGGGTAGGATTTGTTACAGAACAGCTTGTTAAATATGCAAAAAAAGTTATTGCTATTGAACTTGATGAAGAAGCGATAGCGGAACTCAAAAAACTTGATGCTCCAAATTTGGAAATTATTCACAATGATGTTTTGAAAACTGATTTATCAGCATTATGCGACGAACAGTTTAAAGTCGTTGCAAATATTCCATATTATATTACAAGCCCTATTATTGCACATCTGCTGGGTGAAGTTGACGATTTGAATAACAAAAACCGCAATAAAATTAAAGATATAATTTTGATGGTACAGGAAGAAGTTGCACGCAGAATGGCTGCGGACGAGAATTCACAAGGCAAACAATACGGCTTGCTGACTATTTTATCTCAGTTCTGGGCTGATGTAAAAATTTTACGTCTTGTAGGCAGAAAATCTTTTTATCCTGCACCGAAGGTTAATTCTGCACTTGTAAAACTTGATGTGAGAAAAGAGCCTAAGCTCAAACTTACGGACTATTCTCACTTTAGAAGAACTGTTAAAGCCGGCTTTGCTCAGCGAAGAAAGAATATTAAAAACTGTCTTTTAAACTGCGGATTTTTACGGGAAAATATTACAAAAGCTTTATCCTCACTGGGTATAGATGAAAATACAAGAGGCGAAAAACTGTCGATTGAAACATTCGGCAAGCTTTCAGAAGCACTTTTAGGACAGGAAAATGCAAACAATTAAAATTAAATGCCCTGCAAAAATAAATTTGACTCTAAAGGTTATAAATAAAAGAGAAGACGGATTTCATAATATCGAAAGCATTATGCAGACAATCAATTTGTTTGATTATTTGACTATTTCAATGGAAGATGCGGGAAATAACGAAATTCTACTGAGCGGGAATTGCAAAGAAATCCCTTACGATGAGCGAAATCTTGTTTATAAAGCCGCAAAATTGTATCTTGATACTAATAATATTCATAATAAAAAATTTAGCGTCTATATTGATAAAAATATCCCTGTTTCAGCGGGTCTTGCGGGTGGCAGTACAAACGCGGCAGGCATGCTGTACGGTATGAATAAACTTTTAGGCGGCTTGATGTCTGTTGAAGAACTGCACAAACTATGTGCAAAATTGGGGTCTGATTTGAATTTTTGTCTTACGGGCGGCTGTATGATGACAAAAGGCAGAGGTGAAATCCTTGAACCTTCTGATTTTGTTGAACGCACAGTTAATCTTATAAAACCTCTAAATCTCGGGATTTCTGCAAAAGAAGCCTATACTAAGTTTTCTCAAAAGAATTCACAGCATCATCAAGGGCGTGAAGATTATGTGAATGATTTGGAATGGGCTGTGATTGATGATTACAGGGAATTACAGTATATAAAAACAAGCTACCCTGCGTCAGTAATGACCGGTTCAGGTTCTACATATTATTCTTTCAATGAAGAGTTTGCAAACCATGATGAATACTGGGTTTGCAATGGTCTAAAAACTATCTCTTTTGGTATTTGTGAAGTTTTGTAAAATGGTGTAGCTTCACTATTTATAGCTATTTTCGCCTTTTATGGTGCATTTACTCCAGAAATTATTAAAGATAATTTTTAAAATTGCCGATAACGCATGTGTGTAAAGGTTACTGACGACTATGAAAGGTAAAAGATGACAAACTTTTGTGTAAGAGGTAAGCCGGGATAAAGTGTAATTCGGTTTCAAAATTAGATTATCTTAATATTTCTTAATATGGTGAAATATAATCTATATAAGGAATGTAGGTGTATAGTATATACTAAGTAAATATTTTGTAGTCAATTTTGGGGCAAAAAAAACGTTTATTAAAACATAGTGAAAATAAGTACAAGTTTCTATAAGAAAAGAAAGGACAAAAAATGGAACCATTAAGTGTGCAAGTGAATGGCAGAACCGTTCAAATCAAAAATGCGGACCAGATTGCCGCTTTAAGAGATGCAGGAGTATTAAATGAACAAGATGCGGTAAAATTACAGGAACAGTTAAAACCGAAAGAGCAGCCAAAGACAGACGAAGTAAAAGTTGAACACAAGCCTGCGACAGATGAGGATAAGGCAAAAGCTGAAGGCTCAAGAAAAGCGCAGAGTGATGCTACAGCAAGAGCCGCTAATGCGAAATATTTTGGTGAAGAATCTCTGAAACTTCCAACCAAAGAATTGAGAGGTTTCTTATATGGCATGACAGAAGCCGCAAATGACGGTGATTATAAAAAGGCTGCTGAATATTATTTAAAATTAGAACAGGCAGGAGTTTTTGCAGAAGAAACCGGTGTTCAAAAACCTCCGTTCGCGGAACAGATGGAAGAAGCTGCTAACGCTATCAGACAAGAAAGCGCTGCCGAATTCCAACGTCAGGCAACAGCAGAAAATGTTGTCCGCGGTGTGAACTCAAGAGAAGGTATGGAAGCTCTTGTTAAAACCTATGAAGGTATGGATGAAAAAGACGAAGTAAAAGCTGAATTAGGTGTCACAGGTCGCGGCGCCGGCAAAGTTGCTAAAAATGCCAGAAAAAACAGTGAACATATTCAACGACAATTGAATTTGAATACTGTATATGTCGAAGGTAAAACATACACTATTGACGGCAAACAGATGACTGCAGAAGAAGCTAAAAAACATGATAAACAACAACTGGGTGATGATTGGGATAAAAAACGTCCTCAGGTTCAAGTAATGTCAAAAGAAGGATATGCTGTTGCTGAAAAATTGAACGAAAAAGCAAAAGAAATGGGTGTTTCAATTCTTAATGAAGATGGTTCAATAGATATTGAAAAAGCTCAATCAGTAGCGAGAGGTATCGTTTCAATTGCAGGTGACCGTGGTGACAGAAACGAGTTAGAACTTGTAGCAAAAGAACTTGGCGTAAAAGAAAAAGATGTTAAAGCTTTCTTGAGAGGTTTAAATATTGACTATAAGAAAGATAAGACCTGGCTTGCTCATACTATCGGCGGAGTTTTAGGTGCAGGTACAGCAGCTACGGCATATTTCACTGACTTTATGACCGGCGGTGCAGTTACTAAAGCTATCAGCTATATTGTTCCGGGGGCAGTAAATACAGCTATTGATAAAACTATAACTAATAATATCAATGAAGTAACTGTTCAAGGTCCTGACGGACAAAACTATTATGATAAGATTGAAACATCTGCAACGACATTTACAACGACATATACTACAACTCCGGATACTGTTGGAACTAAAGATGTAAAAGTTAAGCCTAAAAAAGGTTTGGGTGACGCTATTGGAGCTTTAGGTATGGGTTATACCGTATATGATTTAAGTACAAAAGCGTTGAAAGCGGTATTTAACAAAGATCCTAACATTTTGAAAAAAGATGCAACTCTGGCTGATGCATTGGAAGATCCTTCTAAATTGAAGAAAAAACACAATCAGGAAGTTATGACATATATCAAAAACTTCAAGATTGAAGGATATGATGAAGCTACTCAAAGACAAATCAAATTAGCTTTGATGGAAGAAGCTATGGGTAATAACGGTACAGGCAAGTTGAACGACAGAGAATTAGTCGGTATTGCGGCAGCATTGAAATCTATACCTCCGAAAAAAGACGATACAACAACTCCGGATATCACAACTCCGGATATTACGACCCCGGATATCACAACACCTGTTACAACAACAGTTACACGTGATTACGGTATCGACGAAACTAAGATTGATAACCCGACATATGATGTAAAATCAGGTGACAATCCTGCAGGTATGATATTCGCATTCTACGGAGTGCCGTATAATAGAAAACCTGGTTCAGCATTCCAAAAACTATACACAGCGTGGGCAGCTGAAAACAACTACAAAAAAGGTGATAATATGGTTGTCGGCACCAAGCTTGTATTCCCGCCAATCACACTGGATGACGGTACAACATATGAAGCTGATATGTCAAAAGACCCGACAAAAGGCAAAGTTGTTAAAAACAACAGAGGTCGAAGCGGCGGCGGCGGTAAAACCCAAAGAGCAGGTTATCAGGGTTATGAAAAAACAAATACCAAAAAGTCCGATGAGGAAGAAGCAACAACAGAAAGAACTTGGACCGGTCCTGCACGTGATACAAGACCTCAGGCGCAAGGAGATATTGAACAACAAAGAAGAAAACGTGCCGAAGAAGATAAAAAATAATCTTCATATAATCGAAAGGGGCGATGCATACGCATCGCCCCCTTCTTATTGCATACCTTACAAAAATCTGCTAAAATTCTTTTATGGACGATATTGTTGAAAAGTTAAAAGAATTGGGATTTAATTCGTACGAAGCAAAGGTTTATCTTGCGTTATTAAAAAAATATCCTGCAACAGGTTATGAAGTTTCGCAGATTGCAGATATCCCGCAGTCAAGAGCCTATGATGCATTGAAATCCCTTGTGGGGTCAAAAATTGCTTTTGCTACAGCTGAAAAACCCCAAAAATACACCCCTGTATCGCCAAAAGAGTTAACCGTACGATTTAAGCGAAAGATGACTTCTACAATTGATTATCTGGAAAAGAAACTTCCTGATGTAAAAGAAGATTATAATGAACCAATTCACACGCTTTGCGGTTACGAAAATATTTTGAAAAAGTTAAAAGAAGTTATAAAAAATTCCCGCAAGTCCATTTATCTTGAAGTTTGGGCGAACGACTTTAAACATCTTGATGCTGAGCTTTCCAACGCTTACGACCGCGGAGTCGATATAAAAATTGTGGGCTATGATAATTTGACTTCGCCATACGGGCTTGTATACAGACACGAAGGCGGTAAAGAGATTGAATTTTCTGTTGGAAGCAGATTAGTTTACCTGTTGTCAGATGAAGAAGAATCCGTATTCGGGCAGATTGAAAAACAGGTTGTATGGACAAAGAATAAAGATATTGCATTTTTGCTAAAGCAATTTGTTGTTCATGACATGTATTTGCTGGATGTAAACAGACAGTTCCCTGAGCAGTTGAAATACTTCTACGGCACAGGATTTAAAAAGCTGAAAGACAAAATTTTGACCAAAAATTCTGCATATAATATACATTAATTACTTATTATGTTTTGTCATTCTGAGCTTGACTCAAAATCTATCAATATTGGTTCAGCCCGTAAGGGGTAAACGGGTATAAGTATTTTATTCATCAATAAGCTTAAAATCTTTACCGAGTTTGTTTTCGAGTGCAAGGATAAGTTCTGAAAGCGGAATGCCTAACGCTTCTGCAATTTTCCACAGAGTTACAAGTTTACAATCAGTTTCAGCTCTTTCAATTTTACCCAGATTACTATCATTTATATCATACGAGTTTGCAAATTTTAAACCAGAAAGTTTTTGCTCTTCACGCTTATTTTTTATCAAATCTCCGAGAGCCTTTCTCAATTGTAAACTTTTTTCGTTTGTGTATTGCATTTCCCAATAATAATTGATATCCTAACAGAGTGTTCGTCATGTATAACGAACTAGCAAGGGCAATATTTTTAGGGGGTAAATATGAAAAAGAACAAAAATTCTAAACCAATGGCTGATAACGTGTTAGACCAATTTCGGGAAGAACTTATGGATGATGCTTTTATTGACCTGCTTGAACAATCAGGTAGAGACAAATTATTGGCGCAAATTGCTGAAATCATTATTACAGAGAATGTCTCTGACGAATTACGAAAAAAACGCGATATTTCCAAAATCCCTCTGAGAGAATTTTCGTTTTGGACTATATCTGACAAAGTTGATGAAATAGATAAGCAAATGAGGCGAGTTGAAGCTCTGCTTAAAAATCTAAGTATTATGTTTGCTTTCCATAAGGATTATAATGAAGATAAAGAGCAGATTGTTACTATACTTGCTGTATTATTAGAAATTTTTAAAAACAGTAAAAAAGATATTGACGATTTACAAGAGTATTTGAACGAACGAAAAGCATGCTAATTTTTTAATAATTATTTACTTTCAAAAATTTTTTCACAGATTTATAATTAACATAACAACAAATTTGAATGTATATTTTTGGGAGAAGAAAAGGGAAAATGGACGGATACAGTTTCGAGATTATAACAGGTCCGATGAGCTGTGGAAAAACAGAAGAGTTGCTTCGCAGAATTAGAAGATGTATTATTGCTAAGAAAAAAGTTAAAGTAATTTCACCGGATGTTGATACAAGAGCTAAAGGGGATTACATTGAGTCCAGAAACGGCTTATGGCTTGATGCTGTCAAGGTTAAGCATTCTGTACAAATTTTGAGTTTGGTTAAAGATGCTGAAGTCGTTGCAATTGATGAATTGCAATTCTTTGATTCTAACATAGGAAAAGTTATTACCCAGCTGATGAATGAAGGTAAAAAAGTTATCGGAACAGGTTTGGAACTGGATTTTAAAGCTGAACCGTTTGGTTATATGCCTGAGTTAATGTGTATTGCAACTAAAATCGACAAACTTCATGCTGTTTGTATGAAGTGCGGCTGTGAGCATGCCACCAGAACTCAAAGATTAATCGACGGACAGCCTGCGGATAAAAATTCTCCGCTTATAATGATTGGCGGCGATGAAACTTATGAAGCTCGATGCATTAAGTGTTACGAACTACCTGATGCTCACCCTGAACGTAAAAAGACAGGATTTAGACTTCTTCAGTTTGATCACAAATAATAATTAATACAATATTTAATTGAATGTGGAATGTAAAATTTCACATTTTTTTTAATATGTGTTAATATAGGCTTAGTAATAATTCTTTACGTCGGAAACTTTTTCAAAATAAATTCGTCCGATTAAGAAGAAGGAATTATTGGAGGTTTAAATAAGCATGAGAAAAATCGTGAAAAAAAGCATTATATCACTAGGGTTATTTGTGGTAATGTTCGGCTGGATTATCCAATCAAACGTTCAGGCATCTACCCCTGCGGAGTTGTATGATAATGTTTGGAGACTTATTAATTCTAAATACGTTGACCAGACAAACAACGAACAAAATTGGAGCAAATGGCGCCACAAATATGACAGTGTAATCAGAACAGATGAGGACGCATATGTCGCAATCGATACAATGGTTGCAAGTTTAAATGACCCTTATACAAAATTCTTAAATCCGAAAGAGTTTGCAGATGAAACAGGTTCAATCAAGGGTTCTTTAAAAGGTATCGGTATTCAAATCGGTGTCAAAGACGGGAAATTGATGGTAATTGCACCAATTGAAGACACACCTGCTGAAAAAGCCGGATTGAAAGCGGATGACGAAATTCTTTCTATTGACGGCAAAAGCACAAAAGGTATTACAGTTGACAAGGCGGCAGATCAAATTCGCGGGGAAGAAGGCACTCAGGTTAAACTTTTAATCAACCGTAAAGACACAGAACCAAAAGAATATACTATTACACGTGCAGAAATCGAAATTAAGTCAATTTCACAAAAGCTTCCTGAAAATATCACAATGCCAAAAGACGTCGGCTATATAAGATTAAGTTCGTTTATTAGCAGAAATGCTTCAAAAGAATTTGCAGATATTCTGACAAATTCGCCTGATAAAAAAGCCTTTATTGTTGACTTACGTTCAAATCCCGGCGGATTGTTGAGTAACGCAATTTATATTTCCGATATGTTCTTAGACGGAGGCGCAATTGTAAGCACAGTTGACCGTGACGGCTACAAAGAAACCCAGAAAGCTACCCGAGGCGTACTTACAACAAAACCTCTTGTAATCCTCTTAAACAAAGGTTCCGCATCTGCAAGTGAAATCTTTTCAGGGGCAATGAAAGATAACAAAAGAGCTGTCCTAATCGGTACCCAATCATTTGGAAAAGGTCTTGTTCAGGAAATTAACAAGCTTCCAAATAATGCAGGTATAAATATTACAATTCAAAAATATTTGACCCCGAGCGGAACTGATATTCACAAAAAAGGAATCACTCCTGATATTGTGGTTGAACTCTCAGACGACGATGTAAAAAATAAAGACGACGTCCAATTGAAAAAAGCAATTGAAGTTGCGCAAAGTCTTTCAAAAGGTTCATACGTAGTTCAAAAATAACTTAAAACAAAAAGGCGGGCGATTTTTTAATCGCCCGCCTTTTTGTTATGCCTGTGCTAAAATTACACGGTCAATATTTGCCAGATCTTTCACAACCTGAATATTTGAAAATCCGTTTTTCTTCATAATTTCAGCAACATCACGGCTTTGCCCTATGCCGAGTTCAAACATAAGATATCCGCCGTCATTTAAAAATGAATGAGCGCCCGCAGTAATTTTTTCATAGAATTCAAGCCCTTTATCATCTGTTGTGTAAAGCGCTAAATCAGGGTCAAAAGTTACTTCTTTTTGAATGCTTGTTTTCATTTTTGGCGGGATGTAAGGCGGATTTGAGACAATAATATCAAATCTTTCGTCCTCTCTTATTTTCGCGAAAATATCAGATTTTCTAAATGATGCACGGTTGAAAAGTTTCATTTTTTCCATATTTTCAAATGCTACGTGCAGAGCATCTGTTGAAATATCAGCTCCAACAACCTGACAATCAGTTAATTTTGCAATCATGCAGGCTATGCAGCCTGAACCGGTACACATATCAAGTGCCGCTTTAAAATTATTTTTCTCAATTAGTTCGATTGCTTTTCGAACAAGAATTTCTGTTTCATCGCGCGGTATAAGCACGTCAGAATTTACTTTAAATTTTTCTCCCATAAAATCTGCCAAACCTATAATATGCTGGATTGGCTGGCGGGTTGAAGCACGAAGTTTTGCTTTCTCTGCGACAAATTTAAGCTTATTTTCGTCCAAATTTTTGCCTGTTAAAATATCAACAAGCGAATATCCGGCAAAATGCTCGATTAACATTTTAACTTCAATATTTGCTTCGTTAGGTTCAATTCCTGCATCTGTCAGGATTTTTACAATATCTTGAATTAACACTCTTTTAATCTTCCTCTTGCTCAAAAACTTTTCTAGCATCGTGCTCGCGGATAATTCTGTCTATTTCGTCCCGAGCTTCAAGTTTCGAAATTAATTCTTTTTTCTCTATATTATATTTTTTGCATAATCGTTCATAATAGTAAAGTTGTTTTTTAGTAGGTGCTTCTTTTGACATTTTTACTTCTTGTAAAAATTTACGTTTCTTCTTTTCAAATTCTTTATTTGCTTCAATTATCGGACGCTGTTTTTCTTTGTAATCATAGTATTTCTTGCACTCTTTCAAATATTTTAATGTATCTTTTCTAAAATTGTCAGAGTCAAGCAGTTCGGCAACAAACTCAAACCTGGAACAATTAAGTTCAAGATAATATTTTTCGTCCTCAACAAAAATTTCCCAGAGTTCATATACTGATAGTTCCTGAGATTTTTTCACAAGTGCGCGCAAATAATTACACAACGCTGATTTTTGATTTTTCGTCAAATCGAGATAAATCTCTTTTTTAATTGCATACATTTTACTAACCTTAAAATCTTCACACCCACGAAGGGAGTAACGAAGTAAATTAATTTTCGGTCTTTCACAAACCACACAAATTGATGTGCGTATCGGTCCTCATAAAACCGTGCTACTCGTGCCTATCGTTTAAACAAGTCCTTGACTGAAAATTTGCGGGTTTTGTTAGACAGGCTAAAGTCCAGCAACTTTCTCGCAATAGGATTTGTCTGGCGAGATTTCTGATGTTGATCAAAAACTTCCGTTACTCTCGTCTCTGTCGAATTCTCTTCAATTACTCTTAAGTTTTGTTCAGTCTTCTCTGCCATGATTTTAATTGTACCTCGTTACACTAATATAAACAAATTTCGCAACAATTAATTGCGTAATAATATATAAATTTTATATATTATTTACATATCGTTACAAATAATTATTTTCCCTGTTTTCTTACCCGGTTTGGCAAGGTTAGAGCGGGAATTGTTAAATTGTTATCTTGTTTGTATTAATGTGGTATAAATAAGAAAGGGAGATATTATTATGAACGTAAAATCAATTATAACCGTACTTGCAATTCTGATTATTCCGCTTGTTGCGTTTTTCGGATTAACTTTCCACAAAGACACTTCTTCAATTGTGGCACAGGCAAAAGGCAAACCGCAGATTATCAAATTCTCTTCAACTATGTGTCTTGAATGTAAAGAGGTTGAAAAAGTATTTAAAGAAGTTTTGCCAAAATACGAAGACAAAGTTACTTATACAGAAATTATTGTTGATAACCGCGACGATATGAAAAATAATATGATTAGAAAATACAATATTAAACTTGTTCCGACAATTATTATGTTGAATTCTGACGGAACTCAATACAAACGAATTGAATCATCAATTCCGGCATCAGAAATGGAAACATATATTAAAGGGTTAAAATAATGGAAAGTTTAACACAGGTATTTTCAACACAGAGCAGTATTTATATTCTGTTTGCGGCAGCGTTTTTGGGCGGTTTAATTTCGTCAATTTCACCGTGCTCTTTATCAATGCTGCCCTTGATAATAGGTTATATCGGCGGATATTCTAAAGAAAAACCGTTAAAAACCCTAATGCAGATGATAGTTTTTGTAATCGGTACGGGTATTGTTTTTGCCATAATCGGTGCAATTTGCGCGGTTACAGGTAAAATGTTTATCGGCAACCCTTATTTTGCTCTTATTGTCGCATCAATTATTATGATAATGGGCTTGAAAATTGTCGGGGTTATTGATTTTAACCTCCCGCCGATTGTAAAAGAAATTCCGCAAAACAAATTTAACAATGATTTTCTTTATCCTTTAATTTTAGGTGCGGTTTTTGCGCTAATCGGAACACCGTGTTCTACACCAATTTTGGCGAGTATAATGGCGTTCGCATCAATTTCAGCTAAAATAAGTTCAGCTGTCATAATGTTATTCTTGTTTTCAATAGGACAGGGATTAATTTTAATCATTGCAGGTTTTATTACTTCAAAAATTAAAACAAGCGAAAAATTCTACCAATTATCCGAAAAGATTATGAAATTCAGCGGGGTTCTTCTTATCCTTGTTTCATTATATATTTTTTATAAGATTTTCGGCGGAATCCTTGTAAAATAAGTCTGAGTATAGTATTATATATACTATATTTCAGACATTTTTAAGGAGTAGGTATAATGAAAACATTTGAAGGGCAATTAACCACAACAAGCGATGATAAATTCTGCATAATAATCTCAAGATTTAATGATTTTATCGGTTCAAAATTGTTGGCAGGCGCTGTTGATGAATTAAAAAGACACGGTGTAAATCCTGATAATATTGATATCGTAAAAGTTCCTGGAGCTTTTGAAATTCCTGTTATTGCTCAAAAATGTGCAAAATCTGCAAAATATAATGCGGTAATCACACTGGGTGCAGTGATTAAGGGTTCGACTCCGCACTTCGATTATGTTTCTGCTGAAGTGTCAAAAGGAGTTGCACAAGTCAGCCTTCAAACAGGTGTTCCTGTTATTTTCGGAGTTTTAACTACTGATAATATTGAACAAGCTATAGAAAGAGCCGGAACAAAAGCCGGCAATAAAGGCGCTGATGCCGCTAAAACTGCAATCGAAATGGCAAATCTGGTTAAATTAGTGTAACCCGAAATTCCGTATTTGGATTTCAGGGAAAGGAGTTGAGTATGACAGAAGTAATTACCGAGTACAGAAACGAGAACACCAAAGATATTGATTTATTATCAACTATCGATATGGTGAGAAAAATGAACGAAGAAGACCTGATAGTTGCAAAAGTTGTTGGAGATGAAGCTCCAAATATTGCAGCGGCTATTGATATTATTGCAAAATCTTTCCTAAAAGGAGGAAGATTATTTTATTTTGGAGCAGGAACCTCGGGCAGGCTGGGTATTCTTGATGCTTCCGAATGTCCTCCTACGTTCAGTGTTGAACCTCAGATGGTTCAAGGCATTATTGCAGGCGGTGAAAAAGCCATTACAAGTGCCGCAGAAGGCGCTGAGGATAATTTTGATGCCGGTAGAAAAGACGCAGATGTTTTAACAGACAAAGATGTTTGCGTTGTTATTTCAGCCAGCGGCAATCCTAAATATTTACTGGGTGTTCTTGAACGTGCTGACGAAATCGGTGCGGCTACAATTGGTATTACCTGCAACTCTAAAGGCAGAATTGCCGAAGAAGCAGGACATGTTATCTGTGCGGAAGTCGGACCTGAAGTTATAGCAGGCTCAAGCAGATTAAAAGCCGGTACTGCACAAAAAATGATTTTAAATATGCTTTCAACAGGTTCAATGATTAAAATCGGTAAGACCTACGAAAACTTTATGATTGACCTTAAAGCAGTGAACGAAAAACTTAAAGATAGAGCTATCAGAATTGTATCTCAAATTGCAGAAGTTTCTCACAGCGAAGCTCTTGCCTCACTTTTGAAATGTGATTGGGAAATCAAAACCGCAATCATTATGAACAGATTAAAAATGGATACAGATAGTGCAAGATTGGAATTAAAAAAACACGGCGGTGTACTAAGAAGAATTATTAATTCTTCCGCTGTGTAGGAGGATAAAAAAGATGAAATTAACAGTACTTGGAGCAGGATGTTGGGGGCTAACTTTAGCGTGGCTTTTAACCGATAATTTTGAAAATATAACAGTTTGGGGCAGAGAACAGGATTTATCTCAGGATTTAAGAGAAAATAAACATTGTTCAAAGCCGTTAGAAGTTCAGCTTGATAAAAAAGTTGAAGTTACTTCAAATTTAGCAGATGCAATCAGCGGTGCTGACATTATCCTTTCTGTTGTTGCAACATCAGGAACCCGCGATGTTTGTGAGAATTTGAAAAAAGCAGGTATAAAACCGGAACAAGTTTTGGTTAATGCTTCAAAAGGGATTGAACTACCATCTTTGATGAGAATGTCAGAGGTAATAAAAGATGTTCTTCCTGAACAAAAACTTGTAATTCTATCAGGTCCTACTCTTGCTAAAGAAGTTCTTCAAGGCAAACCTACAGCGGCATGTGTTGCGTGCGAAGATATTCAAACTGCTGAATTTGTTCAAAAGGCTTGTAATGTTCCTAACAAATTCAGATTATACACAAATACTGATGTAATCGGGGTTGAGCTTGGCGGAAGTTTGAAAAACGTAATAGCAATTGCTTCAGGTTTCGCTCATACTATGGGCTTGGGCGACAATTGTTCAGGCTCTCTGTTAACCCGCGGGATGGCTGAAATCGTGCGTGTAAGTATAACTCTGGGAGCTAACCCTTCTACTCTGTACGGTTTGTCCGGAATGGGAGATTTGATTGCAACATGTTCTTCTCCAATGTCAAGAAATTATACCGTTGGTTCTATGCTTGCTAAAGGCAAAAAAATTAACGACATTCTCGCAGAACTCGGTTCTGTTGCAGAAGGAGTTAAAACATCAAAAGCAATCTGCGAATTGGCTAAAAAACTTGATATAGAAGTGCCGGTTTCAAATGCAATATATGAAGCAGTTTATACTGATATTACACCGGAAGAGCTTTTGTCCAAACTTATGAATAGAAAACTGAAAGAAGAAGAAAGATACGTATAATGAAATTTGCTGTAAGATATTTGAAAAATACATTTTATCCGCTGAACGTACCTGATACAATGAAGCTTGAAGATGGTCAGATGGTTATCGTCCGCACTGAAAAAGGCGAAGAAGCCCTGAAAGTTTTTATTGTTAATTCTCAAATAGAACAAATCTGGGCAAATTCAAAACATAAACCTGAACCGCTTCCTGTTATCAGAACATTGTCTCAAAGGGATTTACAGACTTTGGAAAATATTAAAAAGGAAGAGGTTGAAGCTTATTTCAAATGTCAGGCACTTGTAAAACAGCATAAACTTAATATGAATCTTGTTCAGTGCAGAATTACTTTTGACAGACGTAAAATCACATTCTATTATACAGCACCTGAAAGAGTTGATTTTCGTGCATTATTAAAGGATTTGACTCAAACTTTTACGCGAGTAAGAATTGACCTTCGTCATATCGGAGTTCGAGATGAAACCTCAATTCTGGAAGGTGTCGGAATTTGTGGGCAACCTTTTTGTTGTTCAAGCTTCTTAAGAAAGTTTGCAACAATTAACGTAAAACTTGCAAAAGATCAAGGGATGCCTATAGCGCCCGGTAAAATTTCAGGAACCTGCGGAAGACTATTGTGCTGTCTGACTTACGAATATTCAAACTACATTGATGCCGCAAAAGGTATGCCGCCTATAGGTTCTTCTGTTATGACAACAGAAGGCTTAGGAAAGGTTTGCTATTTGCAGTTTATGAGCGGCAAAGTTGCGGTTAAAATGGAAGACGGTAAAACAAAAGAATTTGATAAAAACGATATTGAAATGGTTGATGCTGATGTTAACGTAGAAATTGATGTTCCTGCAATTAACAATTATCAGGATGAAGACAGTTCTAATATTGATATCAAACAACTTGAAGATGACCGAAACAGCTCAACCGGCAACATCTAATCCGTATTTCTACAATGTAAACCCTTGTATTTGGGCTAAATTTTTAAAGAAATTATTATATGATTTTTCATAAACTATTGTAGTGTCCCACGAGTTTACATAAAGAATTTTTGAAGGATTTCCTTTGTCATCTTTTATTACTTCTTTTATATAATATTCGTGATTTTCTATTTGAGCGGCATTATTGTTTGATGAAAATAATTTTGCAATAAATGATGGTGGTTTGAATGCGCAAGTTAAAGTAGTAGAGTTCGGATTATCTGCGAAATTTTTAATCATTTCATCGAAAGCTTCTTTTGTCATTGGACTGTAATATTCTTTATTTTTTGGAGCAATATTTTCTGTAGTTAAACCTTTTCCAGTTTTTCCTGTCAGCATGTAACCAATAGAATATTTATCAACATTATTAGATTTCCCGCTAATGCTTCTATCAGGAAACAGTTTATCTTCCGCGGTAATGCCTTCTGAATCAAAATATTTTTCGACTGCCGCTTCTATTAAGTTCATATCTAAATCTCCGACAGAATATCCTTTATCAACTAAATCAGATTTAGTTACATTAATTGTTTGTTTTTCTCCGCGGGTATTAAATATTGTAATTTGATAAGGGTCTTTTGCCGTCCCTTCGTGATTAGCATCGATTGCATTTTTAATTGCCTCTTTTCCTATATCGGTTTGAGCCAGAGCTTTAGTACTGCTCAATAGCCAGCAATCAGTAAGTTCTTGTTGCTTTATATCTTCAATTTTGCCGTTAGACATTACATTTTGTTGCTCTGTTCCAAATAAATTTTTATCAGAAATTGGTTTATTAAACATGGAACCATCATTGCTGATTCCAAATTTTTCATAGTTATTCCAAATATTTTTGTTTTCCGGCGTCTCAACAGAAGTTTTGTTTTCAATATTTGACTGCTCAGTTTCTATATTTTTAACAATCTCAGTTGTATTGTTATCAATTTCTATAGGATTAATTTGCTCTGTCATTAATGGGTTCTCTCATAAATTATATATTATATATATAAACAATTATTACTTCGCATTTATTCTAAATTTACAAAATTATTTAATAATTCTTTACCATAAAAAAAGAGGCGAATTTCAAAATGAAATTCGCCTCTTTTTTTATTTATATATTGTTTATTTTTCAGAAGCTTCTGCTTCATCCGCTTCAGCATCTTCTTTTTCATTTTCGTCGTTTTCGGAAATTTCTTCTTCTGATACTTGTTCTTCTGCGGCTTCATCCTCTTCAACATTTTCTTCGTTGTCTTCTGAGTTTTCGCTATTTTCATCTGCTTCTTCAGCGTCCTTATCATCTTCTTCTTTTAGCGCTTTTTCGATTTCTTCTTCATCTTTTGCTCTAATGACAGGGATTGAAAGCATCAATGCCATCTGGTCGCCTTCCTGGTCAAAGTTCAGCTCAAGAGCGTCTTTGTCCATTTCAACATATTTTGAAAGAAGTTCAACAAGTTCGCGTCTCATTCTTTGTAATAATTCAGGAGTCAGATTGGTTCTATCCTGCATTAACACTACGCGAAGTCTGTTGCAAGCAACTTCTTTTGCGTTTTCTTCTTTAGTTTCGGTTTGTTTGAACAGGCTTAAAACTCTGTTGCATAATTCTTTTAAAATATTTTCGCTCATTTTACTTCTCCTTACCTATTAAGTTAGAGAAGAATTTCTTAACTTTTGAAAGAACACTTGTTTCTTCTTCAAGATTTAAGAATGGAACTTCTTCGCCCATAATTCTTTGTGCAACATTGCGGTAAGCTGTACCGGCAAGAGATTTTTCATCGTTAACAATTGGTTCGCCTTTGTTAGTTGAAGTGATAATGCCTGTATCTTCAGGAATGATACCAATTAATTCAGCTGAAAGGATTTCTACAACATCTTCAACGCTCATCATATCGTTAGATTTGATGAGGTTTGGACGAACTCTGTTTAATAACAGCTTATAAGATTTAATTTCTTCTTTTGCTTCCAAAAGACCAATGATTCTATCTGCATCACGTACAGCTGACATTTCGGGAGTTGTAACAACAATAGCTTCAGTTGCTCCGGCTACTGCGTTTTGGAAACCTTGTTCAATACCCGCAGGACAGTCAACAAGAATATAATCAAAATCTTCTTTTAATTTGTCACAGATATCTTTTAATTGTTCTTCTGTAACTGCGGTTTTATCTCTTGTCTGCGCAGCCGCCAATAAACAAAGATTAGGGTTTTTCTTATCTTTAACCAGAGCTTGTTTTAGTTTGCAACGTTCTTCAACAACGTCAACAATTGTATAAACAATTCGGTTTTCCAAACCTAATAATAAATCTAAATTTCTAAGACCTAAGTCTGTATCAATCATTACAACCTTATTACCGGCTCTTGCAAGAGCAGTACCGATATTAGCGTTAGTAGTAGTTTTACCGACACCGCCTTTTCCGGATGTAATTACTATTACTCTACCAGTCATTTATATCTCCTTAATTTTCTTCATGAATTTTTCTTATAACAATACTGCCTTTGTATGTAAAAGCTTCTTCCGGTGTATATTCACTGGATTTTTGTATATATGGCAGATTGATTGTATCAGGTCTTCTGGCAAAAACCTCACCTATTCTGATTTGAACAGGATTTAATTTTAAAGCTCTTATTCTTGCATAATTATTGCCGTCAGAACCGGCATGAGCGATGCCGCCTAAAATACCCCAGACAGTAATATCCCCTTTTGCAATAATTTCTGCACCCGGATTAACATCGCCTATGACAATGATATTTCCGTCAGATGAAATACTTTGTCCTGAACGGATTGTTTTTCTTAAATAAAGTGTAGGTAAAGTTTCCGGGGCATTTTTTAATGAACTGATTTCCTCATCAGATTCCTCTCTAATTTCCTGAGCCTCGACTTGACCCGCAATTACTTCATTATGCTGAACTACAGGAGAAATTTCTTTTTCGTCAGCTGATGAACTTTCGTTGGCTTCATCACCAAAGATATTATCTAATGCTTCTGAAACTTCTTCTGTTGGTTCATTTGTTTCAAAAGACGGAGCCTCTATTTCGTTTGTGAATTCAGAAACTTTAATATTTAAAGCCGTTGCAGATTCTAATGTTTCAGTTGAGCTTGTGCTTATGAATGCAAGCTGAGATTCCATAAGTTCAACGAGTGCTTTTATACTGGTTAATTCAGCCTGTGACAGATTTGCAGAACCCAGCTTTAGACAAATATGTTTGCCTTTAGATTCAGGCATGTCAAGGACTCTTGAAAGTTCGTAAATAATTTCCGAAGTCTTTTTAGCCGCGGTTAAATCAACGATAAAACCGTTTTCAATATATCCCTTATCCATTTTTCCCTTTCTTAAAAATTCGGTTACACTAGATAAGGTACACGAAACAATAAAAGACTTCAAGAAATTATGTACTTTTTGTAATTAAATGTTGCATTCAATCCTAAGCTAAGAAGGTATTATCGCTTACATAGAAAGAATGAACTCTTTGCGCTAATTCGTCTTTTGTAATTTTGCCGTCTTTGTTTTTGTCTAAGCCTCTGTTTGCTGAGTAATAGTTTTCTCCTGACTGAGTTAAAACTTCTCTTTTTGCTCTGGCAGGTAAAAAGATTAGTGCGTATAATTCGCCTGCACTAAGTTTATCACTCGCAGAAAAGCCTGCCATTTTTTTAGAATTGGCAATACATTTTTCAACATAGTCAAGCTGTTGTATCGGTGACATATTTCTTAATGCTGCAGTTGTTGTGCCAAGACTTCTTGCAGTTGATTCAATAAACTGAATTAATCCTGTTGCTGAACCGTGAGGGTTTTTTGCCTGAGCATTGATGCCGGATTCGGAATTCATAACTCCTAATAAATCTCTGTAATCACAGTTTAATCTTTTTGAAATTTCTTTTACTTTAGCCAAGAAAGCCGGTCCGTATTTACTTTTATCTTTCTTAAGGGTTTTTCCTGCAAGATTAGCCGCAGAATTTACAACACCCTGTTTTTCTTCTGTTGGAGCCTGCGAAGATTTTACAGGTGCGCTGAAGAAGTTTGTGAATGTTGGAGTGTAGCTCGGTGTGAAAGTGAATTTAGGTACTGGCAAAGAAGCCATAGAGAAAGTCGGCATTTGGAATGTCGGCATATTGTATGAGCCGAAGCCGAAATTCATAACAGGCATCATGAATGGATTACAAAATGCAAACGGATTACAATACCCCATACCGAAAGGCATAAAAGAAGATGTGAATAATGAAGCAGCCATAAATGAACCAAGACGCGGAGAACTGATATAATTTCCTCCACAGAAAGGATTGCCGCCGAATGTTGATGGCGGAGGTCCCATTCTGTCTATTCTGCTGTTTAATGCTGCCATGTATGCGTTCATAATATCCCTTAAAATATCCCCTGTATTAATATAAAGGTAAAAAGTATATAAAAATTGCATAAATTTTATCCGCTTGTTAACAAATATTAACATTTTTTACAATTTGATTTATAGAAATAATTATGTTTATTATATATTAATAGGTGTAGTTTAAGGATAGATAAGAATGTTTAACGAAACAAAGACACACGAGATAACAGTTGACGTTGTGATTTTAACAATTAAAAGCAATGCCCTGCAGGTTTTGTTAGTCAAACGTACAAATGAACCGTTTAAAGGTAAATGGGCAATTCCGGGAGGATATGTAAGATTATCCGAAAATCTTGATGATGCGGCACTTCGCGTATTAAAAGAAAAAACTGCAGTTGACAATATCTATCTTGAACAATTATACACTTTTGGCGACCCGCTTCGTCACCCGAATGCACGTGTAATCACATGTGCATACTTTGCGCTTGTACGTTCTGAGGATTTGAAAATTACATCTTCACCTGAACTCGGATGGCATAAAATCAGCGACCTTCCTGCTCTTGCCTTTGACCACAAAGAAATTATTCAGTATTCTTTGAAAAGAACAATTGAAAGATTGGAACTTTGTCCTGTCGCTTATCAATTGCTTCCTGAAAAATTTACTTTGACTGAAATGCAAAAAGCTTATGAACTTATTATGCGCAAAAAATTGGATAAACGTAATTTCCGTAAAAAGGCTCTTGCTACAAACGGTTTGATTGAACTTGAGGAATATACAAAATCATCCTCAAAAAGACCTGCAAGGCTATATACTTTTGAAAATATTGAATTAAACTCTAAAAGAGCACATTTTATTAAAAAGGAGACAAGTAAATAATGGTTAATATAATCTGGGCAATAGAAACAGTTTCAGCCGTTTTGTTAGTAATTTTAATCCTTCTTCATTCGCCAAAAGGTGATGGGATTGGAGGAATTGGCGGTGCATCACATGTTTTTGCATCTCAAAAAAGTGCAGAAAAAGGTTTGAATAAATTAACAGGAATAATTTGTGCAATATTTATTCTTTGCACATTCCTAATTGGTTTTGGTATCGTTAAGTAATTTAATGAAACTTTTTATAAATATACTCAAAAAGCCCCGAAATATTAGTGTCGGGGTTTTTAATATATAAAGGAGTAAAATGAGAACAGGAAAAATCATAGGGGGAATAATAGCCGCCACAGGAGTTGTATGTACCGGTTCAATTCTGTCGGGCGCAAGGGCTCGTCAAAATCTTGATAAGAAACAAAAAGTTCTCGTTCAGAAAGAATTCAAACAAATATTGACAAACAGTACTGATATTCTTACATTGAAATCTCAGTATGAAAAAGCGCATCTGCAAACTATGGTATCGTTTCAAAATGTAAAAAATCTTTCAAAAGCCGCAAAATAATATTTTTGTTTTACAATAAAACCTATGGATGACGAAATTTTTAAAAGAAATTCTCTTTACTGGGGAGAAAATAATCAAAATTTGCTGGCGGCAAAAAATGTCGCAATTTTTGGTCTTGGCGGAGTTGGCGGTTTTTGTGCGGAAGCTCTTGCTAGAGCTGGAATCGGCAGTTTGACTCTTGTTGATTTCGACACTGTTTCAAAATCAAATATTAACCGTCAGATTATTGCGCTGAATTCTACAGTAGGAAAGAAAAAAACTGCCCTTTTTGAAAAAAGGTTAAAGGACATAAACCCCGATATAAATCTTAAAATTATTAATGATTTTTATAACGCGGAAGAACTAGTAATTGACTTATCGAAAGAAAATTATGATTATACGGCGGATGCAATAGATACAATGCGCTCAAAAATTCATCTTCTTGAGAGCTGTTATAAAAACAATATTCCGGTGATAAGTTCAATGGGTGCAGGAAACAGAATTGACCCGACACAGCTCTATATAGCGGATTTGAAAGATGTAGAAAATCGAAATGCTCCGTTTGTTTCAAATGTTATTTACCAATTAAAAAAATTAGGCATAACAGAAGGGATAACTTTTGTTTGCAGCCGCGAAAAACCGTTTGTGCAGGAAAAAATCTCCGAAAATGAAAAGATTACAACAGAGAGCGGACTTGATATAGAATTCACTAAAATTACACCTGCTTCAACTCCTTTTGTAGCTTCAACGGCAGGTATTTTTATGGCATCGCATATTGTGCAGAGTTTTTTGAAAGGATACAAATAATATGAATATTTTGGTAACAGGAGCATCCAGAGGAATTGGAAAAGCTATAGCGCAAAACTTGAAATCTTGCGGGAATATTTATGCGACAGCTAGAAATATTGAAGCTCTAAAAAGTCTGGATTGCGCCGGATATTTTGTTTGCGACCTTTCAAAAGAAAAAGATTTGGTAAAACTCGGAGATTTTATTGCAGAGAATAAAATTGATGTACTGGTTAATAATGCGGGCGAATATATCTATGGCGCCATTGATACCACAGAAATCCATAATATTACTCATATTATGAATGTAAACCTTCAGGCTCCGATTTATTTGACTTCGCGAGCTGTACCTTATATGAAATCTCAGAAATTTGGCAGAATTGTGAATATAGGCTCAATTTCCGGGGTTATGGGTGAAGCTAATGCAAGTCTTTATTCTGCAACAAAATCAGGACTTGTAGGGTTTGCAAAAGCAACGGGATTGGAACTTGCAGAGTTTGGAATTACAGTTAACACAATCAATCCGGGATGGGTTGATACAGAATTGGGAAAAGGTTCAATTGAAGATAGTGAGTTTAGCCAAGAAGAAATTATTGAATGTATTCCACAGCGACGTTTTGTGTCGCCTGAGGAAGTTGCAGGGCTTGTTAAGTATTTAATTTCAGATGAGGCAAAAGGAATTACAGGACAATCGATAAATCTTTGTGCCGGTTTAAGTGTTGGAATCTAGAGATAAATGTAAATATTTGTTACGTTAACTGGCAAATTATATCTTTAGTAACGTTAGAATATTGGAAAGTTAGAAGTAAATGAAAGGAAATTTACCCTTATGCAAGTAAATAATGTTCAATCATCCCAAAATTTCGGTATGGCTTTAAAAATTAAATGTTCAAGTAAAGATTTAGAAGCTGCAGGTGCAAAAGTTTTGAATGAGTTAAGCAAAGCCGGAGAAGAACTTGCTGGTACAGAATATTGGGATTTAGAAGTTTTAGCCGGGAAAAATCCCGAGAGTTTACGATATAGAATTAATGGCAGACATTGTGCTAATGCGTATATTGGTAGCGTACGTGGAAAAAATGTACCGCATAATGAGTTTTTAACTATTAAATCAACATGGGACGGTACTGATAATATTAACGGAAAGAAAAAAGGTGAAGCTTGCGAAACTGTTATGAAACTTGCAAACAAAGAAGCTGCAATAAAGGCATATGATGCTTTAGATACTTACAATAGTCTGGAGAATGCAATTGCGGCTACAAAAGTTTTAGAAGAATGGACAACTTTCCAAAACTCTCAAAAAACAATTTTAAATATGCAAAACGAAGAAACCAAAAAAGCTGCGGCTGATTTGTTAAAAAAATATGGCGTGTAGATATTTAATTTAATCAATATCACAATAAAAAAGACCCATTAAAGGGTCTTTTTTATTGTGAATTTTATATTTTCATATAAACATTATTCTGCATTTTAAGGAAAGAGTTTTCTTTTAATATCTTGTCTACACCATAATCTGTATCAAGTTTTCCGATAACAAAAACACTACCTTTCTCTAACACCGCGGAAGCAGTTTGAATAAACTTTTCAATTTTTTCAGGTTCGTCGTGAAAATATCCTAAAATATTCCTACATAATATTACAGTGTTTGAGTCGTCTTTAATTTCAGGCAGAATTTTAAACATGTCCCCCATATCAAATATTATTTTATCTTGCAAAATATCAGAAACCTCAAACACATCCCTTACTCCAAATATCTCATCAGGATTAGACTGTAGTACTTTTTGGTATAAATTTTCCGGTACAAATGTTAAAGGTTTGCGAATAAAATATTTAGACCGGGGTATTGAATTGGTTCTTAATCTCGCTATATCATTTACCCCTAAATTGATTTTCCCGCTCTGTGCTTTTGTTACTATAAAATCGTCAATATCATATGCTTGTATTGGGAAAAATTTACTAACATCTTTTTTGTTTGGATTTTCAAGAAGAGATATAATTTGAGTATAACCTTCCGAACCGTCTGATGCCGCAAATTGTATGATGTTTACTTGCTCTTTATTTCGAAAGTTATGAATTAAAAATTCTGAAAAATCCCGCCAGTTTATATCTTCCCTGAAAATCCATGAATTATTACCTATTTCTTTCCCGCGGTCAGTTTTGTAAAATCTGTCAGTTGAGCCGAAATTTATTTTGTTTTGAGTGTTAAAAGAATTGTATATAGGTAAAATTTTCATATTATTATAATTCCCCTGAAAATATTTTTTGCCAATCTTAAAAAACATTCATAAAAAGCTCGTATGCGTTTGAAAAATATCATGTTTATGAGACAATTTTAATGAGGCTAAATATAAAATAGCGATGTACATATAATAGAAAAAGGAAAAGAAAAATGGCAAGACAAACTCCATTGGAAAAAATTAGAAACATTGGTATTGCAGCCCACATCGACGCCGGTAAAACAACTACGACAGAACGTATCTTGTTTTACACAGGTAAAACTCACAAAATTGGTGAAACTCACGATGGTGCAGCTGTAACAGATTTTATGGAACAAGAAAAAGAACGTGGTATTACAATCCAATCTGCAGCAGTAACTGCATCTTGGAAAAACCACCAAATCAACATCATCGATACTCCTGGGCACGTTGACTTTACTATTGAAGTAGAACGTTCTCTTCGTGTATTAGACGGTGTTGTAGCTGTATTCTGTGCAGTTGGCGGTGTTCAATCTCAATCTGAAACAGTTTGGAGACAAGCTAACCGTTACGAAGTACCTCGTATGGTATTCGTAAACAAAATGGACAGAACAGGTGCTGATTTTTACAGAGTTGTTGACCAAATCCAAAACAGACTTGGTGCTAATGCTGTTCCTATCCAGCTTCCAATTGGTGCTGAAGATCAATTCACAGGCTTAGTTGACTTAATGACAATGAAAGCTGAAATTTATACTAACGACTTAGGTACAGATATCAGAGAAGAAGATATTCCTGCAGAATTAGCAGAAAAAGCTAAAGAATATCATGACGCTATGGTTGAAGCTATTGCTTCTGAAGATGATGCTTTAATGGAAAAATTCTTTGAAGATCCTGATTCAATTACAGTTGACGAATTAAAAGCTGCATTAAGAAAAGCTGTTTGTGAAAACAAAATCGTTCCTGTATGCTGCGGTACAGCATTCAAAAACAAAGGTGTTCAATTATTGTTGAACAACGTTGTTGATTATATGCCATCACCTGTAGACGTAAAAGCTATTGAAGGTGAACTTGAAGATGGTACAAAAACTGAAAGACACTCTTCAGATTCAGAACCATTCTCAGCTTTATCATTCAAAGTTATGACTGACCCATTCGTTGGTCGTTTAACATTCTTACGTGTTTACTCAGGTAAAATCGCTTCAGGTACTTATGTTCTAAACTCAACTAACGGTAAAAAAGAACGTATTGCTCGTTTAGTTCGTATGTATGCAGACCAAAGACATGAAGAACAAGAAGTTTACGCAGGTGATATCTGTGCAGCTGTAGGTTTGAAAGATACAACTACAGGTGATACTTTATGTGATGAAAAAGCACCTATCATCTTAGAAAGAATGACATTCCCTGAACCTGTTATCTCAGTTGCTATTGAACCAAAAACAAAAGCAGACCAGGATAAAATGGGTATCGCTCTTCAAAAATTGGCTGAAGAAGATCCATCATTCCGTGTTAAATCTGATGAAGAAACAGGTCAAACAATTATTTCAGGTATGGGTGAACTTCACTTAGATATCATCGTAGACCGTATGATGAGAGAATTCAAAGTTGAAGCTAACATCGGTAAACCACAAGTTGCTTACCGTGAAACTATCCGAGGAAATGCTGATCAGGATTCTAAATTCGTTCGTCAGTCTGGTGGTAAAGGTCAATACGGACACGTTAAAGTTAGAATCTCTCCTGCTGAAGAAAACGCAGGATTTGTATTCGAAAACAAAATCGTTGGTGGTGCTGTTCCTCGTGAATACATCGAACCTGCAAGAAAAGGTATGGAAGAAGCTCTTGAAGGCGGTATCTTAGCAGGATATCCAATGATTGACGTTAAAGTTGAACTTTACGATGGATCTTACCACGAAGTTGACTCTTCAGAAATGGCATTCAAAATTGCCGGTTCTATGGCGATTAAAGAAGGTACAAGAAAAGCTCAACCTTGCATCCTTGAACCTATGATGAAAGTTGAAATCGAAATTCCTGACGAATTCACAGGTACAATCATCGGTGATATTTCAAGAAGACGTGGTAGAGTTGAAGGTCAAGAACCTGTTGGTAACACCGGTAACGTAATTGTAAGAGCTACAGTGCCTCTTGCTAATATGTTTGGTTACGCTACAGACTTGAGATCTAATACTCAAGGTCGCGGTACTTTCTCTATGGAATTCAAATGCTATGAACAAGTTCCAAGAAATATCGAAGAAGAAATTATTTCAAAATCAGGCGCTAAAGCTTAGTTTGAAAAATAATTTATAATAACTAAAAGAGGCGATTTGCATAGCAAATCGCCTCTTTTAGTCTCTCTGACTATTTAGTTTTTAGTTTTTATTTACCGCCGGCTCCTCCATACATAAAGTCGTTTTTAATATTTGACAATAATAATTTTTGCCAAGCTGATTCATAACCGTTAATCTCGTTTAACTGAGTTTCAAGGTTTTCTTTTTGAAGCTCTAATTCTGATTCCCACGAATTGATACTTGCAAGTTCAAATTCGTGTTCGTTTTGAAGCTCCATAAGAATTTCAGTGTATGCTTCAGTCCCAAAGCCATATTCTTCATCATAATATAATGCACTTAACTGGTTATTATATGCCTGTTGTTTTTCAGCAATTGATTTTGAAGCAGATAATTGGCGCATTTGAACATCACCAAGCTTAGCGCTTATTAAACTTTTTTGTTGTGTGTAGAATAATAACTTTTCTTGTAAATTTGAAATAGCCATAATTGCGACCTCTTCTTATTTTAAACTCTCTTGTATATATAAAGTATTTTTCGAATACCCTATTTCAAAATCAAGTTATTATGTTACATTTGTTTACAATTATAATTTTGTTAAAATTTATTCAGATAACAATAAGCCCGTTGCTAATAGCAACGGGCTTATTGTAAAAGTTTTTCTAAATCAAAAATTATAATTTAGAAGCAACCATTTTTGTTGTTTCAGCAAGTCTTGTTGAATAACCCATTTCGTTATCGTACCAAGAAATAACTTTAACCATATTGTCGCCCATAACTTTTGTTAATAAAGCGTCAACAGTAGAAGATTGAGCTGAACCAATGTAGTCAGAAGAAACTAATGGTTCTTCTGAGTAGCATAATACGTGACCGTCAGCAGCTTCTTTTAATGCTGCATTAACTTCTTCAGCTGTAACAGGTTTTTCAGTTTCGAAAACAACGTCAACTAAAGAAACATCCGGAGTAGGAACACGCATAGCGAAACCATCCAATTTTCCTTTTAATTCAGGAAGAACTAAAGCAACAGCTTTAGCAGCACCTGTAGTTGTAGGAACGATGTTAAGAGCACCAGCTCTAGCACGACGAGGGTCTTTGTGACCTGCGTCTAAAATTCTTTGGTCACCTGTGTAAGAGTGAACAGTTGTCATCAAACCTTTAACGATACCAAATTTTTCTTTGATAACTTTAGCTACAGGAGCTAAACAGTTAGTTGTACAAGAAGCCATTGAAATTACGTTGTGGTTAGCCGGATCGTATTCATTTTCGTTAACGCCTAAAACGATAGTTTTGTCTTCGTTTTTAGCAGGAGCTGAAATGATAACTTTTTTAGCACCGGCTGCGATGTGAGCTTTTGCTTTTTCGGCATCTGTATAGAAACCTGTTGATTCAATAACTACTTCAACACCCAAATCTTTCCAAGGAAGATTTGCAGGGTCTTTTTCTGCGAAGAATTTAATTTTGTGACCGTTGATGATTAAACCATCTTCTGCAACGTCAACACATCCGTCAAATCTGCCCATAACTGAGTCATATTTGAATACGTGAGCTGCGTTTGCAGGTGTTAAACCAGGGTCATTAATTGCAACATAATCTAATTCTTCGAAGATACCTTCTCTGATAGCTGCTCTTAAAGTGTTACGGCCAATTCTACCAAAACCGTTGATTGCTACTTTTACTTTTGACATAAGATTTACTCCTTCTTATCTTGTAAAATTTACTACTATAACATGAAGATGGTAGCACCAACAAAAAAACTAATCAAGGGGTAAACGTAAGCCATTATCAGGGTTAATATTGTCTATAATCAATATCCCAACCACAAGTTCTGCATTTTTTCATTGCCAAAGGATTATGTTTACTTTTACTGATATGTCTTTCCAAATCTTGTTGATTTTTTATTGAGGTAATGAATTCTACAAGCTTGTTTTGCGCCATTGGGGCATCGTGTCCATATGCCCGAATAATAACCGCTTCAAATGGTTTTGGTTTAAAGAAATTAATAATTTTTCCTAACCAATTTAATTCTTTTTTAGGAAACATTTTTATCAAATCCAGTGAAGCATACCATTGATTTCTACGGCAATTTTTCAATGTATCAGATGCAATAATCATATGAACATCATTATCAGTACAGTATTTTTGTAACAATTTTGAATTTTCAAAAGCATCTACGGCTAATTTTACAGAAGATTGACTAGCTCCTGAAAATGCACCTAATTTACAACAGCGCTGAATACTTTGAAATGTTGGTTCAACTTTAGGGGTAATTTTAATATCCATATTTACACATATCCTTCTCTATATCTCTATTATATCAAATAAAACGGATACAAATATTAAGTTATGTAACAACATTTAAAGGATATAGCAATTATATACTCCAAAAATACTTTATATAAATGTAAGCGATAAGCAAACAATAAATCGAAAATAAACACGAGACATAAATTATACACTACCTACTACACACTAACCTTCTACACGAGGAATTGAAAAAGATTCCAAACTCTTTCAACAAGAAAGAGTTTTTTTTTGTACATGTTACAAATTTTAAAAAATTATAAAAATTAGGCAATTTATCTCTGAGAAAATACTTTATATAAGTGGGTAAAGGTTTATTATATTTTTGTGGAAAGGTTGTTAATATGGTTTCACAGGTAGGTTCAGTATCAATGCCAAATTATGGAGTTAATCCTTTAAGCAATTTAAATCCTAATACAGCACTGAATAATAATGCAAATACAAATAGTTTATTAAATTTTGGTACAAATACAAATTCTTTAATGCCAACTGGCAACAATTACGAAGATGATTTATTTATGCCTCCGGAATTAAAAATAACAAACAATGCTCAGACTACAGTACCGGTACAAAATACCGAAATACAAACACCTGAACAACCACTGCCACAACAGGTACAGGCAGAAACTGCTCAATCTCAAGCTCAGAGCAATCCTCAAACTGATTTAACACAGGAACTTACGGGAGCTCTTGTAAAACCTGATGGCAATGTTGAATTAACAGAAAACGGAAACCCTTATAAAAAAACAGGTTTTTGGAAGAAGACAGGTGCGGCTTTAGGTTTTCTGGCACCACTGACAAATAAATTTGTACAACTGTTTAAAGGCGGAAAACTTACAAAGGTATTTAGTTTAAAACAACTAGTAACAGTATGTCCAATGATTGCAATCGCGGGATACGGTATAGGCTCACTTCTTGACGGATGTATCAATTCTAATCGAGCAAAAAAGGCTGATGAAGAAGCAAGACAGCTTGCTCAAGTAAATCAACCACAACCAATGAATACAATAGCTTAATACTCCAACCTAAATTAAAAGAGGGAATAAACTTCCCTCTTTTTTATTTATTATATTGCTTGTGAACAGTCTTCACAAATACCATCATCGTTTAAACTACGATATTTCCAACAACGAACACATTTTTCACCTTGAGCTTTTGTTACCCAAACTGTATATCCGTCTTCAGTATATTCATTCAACACATCAGCAGGAGCACTGTCTGCAAGATTAGCTTGAGAAACAATATAAATATCTGCCAAATCAGATTCGTTAGCTTTTAAAACAGCATCTTCATCAGCCTTAATCCATACAGAAACTTCTAATGAACTTCCGACTTTTTTATCAGCTCTTAAAGGTTCAATTGCACGAGATACAACTTCACGAGATTTAAGAATTTTGCCAAATTCTTCCTCAAGTTCAGAATTATCCCATTTAGCATTTACAGCCGGCCAATCAGATAATAGAATACTGATTAATCCGCCACGTTGAACTTCCGGAATATTTTGCCAAATATCTTCTGCTTGGTGAGGCATCACAGGAGCCAGAACTCTTACCAACGCCATCAAGTTTTCAAATAGAACAGTTTGACAAGCTCTGCGGGATAATGATTTTTTACCGGCAGTGTATAATCTGTCTTTTACAATATCTAAGTAGAATGAACTCAAATCGTTTGCGGCAAAGTTCTGCAAGCATTGGAAATATTTGTAGAATTCATAGTTTTCAAATGCTTCGGTAACTTCTGCAATCAATTTATTTAACTTGTGAAGTGCAAATTTATCAATATTTTTCAAATCATCATATTGAACATAATCAACAGCAGGGTCAAAATCAAACAAGTTACCGCTTAAGAAACGAGCAGTATTTCTTGTTTTCTTAAAGATTTCTGTAAGCTGTCCGATAATATTGTTACCAATTTTAATATCATTTCTATAATCAACAGATGCGGCCCATAGTCTTAAGATATCAGCACCATAGTTTTTAATAATATCATCAGGTCTGATATAGTTGCCTAAAGACTTAGACATCTTACGACCATCTTCTCCAAATACAAAACCGTGAGTTAAAACTTCTTTATAAGGAGCTTTACCCTGAGTTGCGATTGAAGTAAGAAGTGAAGATTGGAACCAACCTCTGTGCTGGTCTGAACCTTCTAAATACATATCAACAGGTGTATGACCTAATTCATCAGCACGTTTTTCAACAACGGCTCTCCAAGATACCCCTGAATCAAACCATACATCCATAATATCTTTTTCTTTACGGAAGTGGTTCTTACCGCATTTAGGACATACAAAACCTTGAGGAAGCAATTCTTCTGCCGAATATTTTACCCAAGCATCAGAACTTTCTTTTTCAAACATTTTTGCAACGTTATCAATAGTTTCGTCTGTACAGATAACTTCACCACAATCTTCGCAATAGAAGATAGGAATCGGAACACCCCACGCACGTTGACGTGAAATACACCAGTCAGTACGGCTTTCTACCATGTTTCCAATTCTATTTTCACCACTTGCAGGAATCCATTTTACATTATGGATTGCGTCAAGTGTTTCTTTTCTGAATTTATCAACTTTTACAAACCACTGAGGTGTTGCTCTGTAAATTACAGGCTTTTTACATCTCCAACAATGTGGGTAACTGTGTTGAATATCTTGTTGTGTTAATAATGCGCCACAATTTTGAAGCATTTCAATAACCATTGAGTTTCCTTTATAATAAGGAACGCCAATAAGTTCAGGAATTCCGACAATATCTGTCCAAACACCTGCTCCATCTAACGGTGAAAAGACTTCAATATTATATCTGCAACCAACTTCATAGTCTTCTAGACCATGTCCCGGTGCTGTATGAACAGAACCTGTACCGGCATCTAAAGTTACATGTTCCCCTAAAATAATAGGTGATTTTCTATCAACTAAAGGATGTTTTGTATTTAATAATTCTAAATCTTGACCTTTGCAAGTGCCAATAACTTTAATATCAACTTCATCCCATTCTACATCTTTCACGAATGAACCCATAAGGTCTGTTGCAACAACATAAACATCATTTTTATATTCAAAGAATGAATATTCAAATCTTGGGTGCATACTGATTGCCATATTTGAAGGAATGGTCCAAGGAGTTGTTGTCCAAATAATTGCATAAACATCTTTGCCTTCAATATCTGCAAAATTTTTGATTGTAGAAAGAGCTTCATCTTCAAACTTAAATCTTACATAAATAGAAGTTGAAGTATGGTCAGCGTATTCAACTTCAGCTTCAGCTAAAGCTGTTTCACAAGACGCACACCAGTAAACAGGTTTTAAACCTTTTTCTATGTAACCTTTTTTGTACATTTCGCCAAAAACTCTAACCTGTTCAGCTTCATATTCTGCATCAATAGTTAAATAAGGATGTTCCCAGTTACCTAAAACTCCAAGACGTCTGAATTCACTTTCTTGACCTTTAAGATTTTTATGTGCAAATTCTCTGCATTTTGCTCTTAATTCAGTTTCTGTAATAGAATGTCTTCCACCTTTGATATTTTTAACAACGGCATTTTCAATAGGTAATCCGTGTCCGTCATATCCAGGAACATAAGGTGCATAAAAGCCTTTTTGAGATTTATATTTAATTAAAATATCTTTTAAAATTTTGTTTAAAGCTGTACCAACGTGAATTTTTTCAGAACTCAAATAAGGTGGTCCGTCGTGTAAAACAAAAGAATTTGCTTTATCACGATTTGAAATCATTTTTTCATAAATATTATTTTCTTCCCAAAATTTTTGAATTTCTAATTCTCTTACAGTCGCATTTGCTCTCATAGCAAGAGTTGTTTGAGGCAAATTCAGGGTGTTTTTATACTCAGTTTTAGTACTTTCTGCCATTTTATTGTCCCTCTATTTCATTTGTTACAGTTTCACAAACAGGATTTTCCGCACAAGCAATAGCAGGCTTGTCTGCATCAAAATCCTTTATAAATAATTTCATTTTATCATAATCGAATGCATTTTCCCAACGAGCGATAACAACAGTTGCAACACAGTTACCGACAAGGTTAACGGTTGTTCTGCCCATATCTAAAATCTGGTCAATACCAAGTAATATTGCAACTCCGATAAGCGGGATATTAAAACTTGCCAGAGTACCTGCCAAAACGACAAGAGATACTCTCGGAACCCCTGCAATACCTTTACTTGTCAGCATCAGAGCCAGCATCATCAATAATTGTTGATTAAGGTCAAGGTTTATACCGCAAATTTGAGAGGAGAAAATTACAGCCATTGCAAGGTATAAAGTACTGCCATCAAGATTAAACGTATAACCTGTAGGCATAACAAAGCTGACAATATTTTGCGGAACCCCAAATCTTTCCATAATTTCAATAGCTTTCGGGAAAGCTGCTTCTGAACTTGCAGTAGAAAAAGCTAAAATTGCAGGTTCTTGAATTGCTTTTAGAAGGTTACGTAAAGATATTCTTGCATATTTACAAGCAATAAATAAAACCAACAACACAAAAACCGCAAGTGCAGTATATAATGAGAAAATAATTTTCGCATAGTTTTTCAGAATAGATAAACCATTCATACCGACAGTAGAAGCAATTGCGCCAAATATACCCAAAGGAGCAAAGTACATAACATATTCGGTAAATTTAAACATTATTTGAGAAACAGAATTCAACAAATCCATAACAGGCTGAGCCTTTTTGCCTACAGCACAAATTGCAATTGCCATAAATATCGAAAATACAACTATTTGCAACAAATTCCCTTCCGCCATAGACTGAACAATACTTGTCGGGAAGATATTCATAACCATCTCGGAAATTGATGTATGCGGAGTTGTAACCGCCATCAATCCTGCTTCTTTTAAAAGTTCAGGATTAGCAACAGTACCTGTCACAAAGCCTTTACCCGGGTTAAAAATATTACCCATAGTTAAGCCTATAATAAGAGCCAGAGTTGTAACTATTTCAAAATAAATAATAGTTTTAAGACCTATTTTACCAAGCTTTTTTACATCACCATGACCTGCAATCCCTGTTACAAGTGTTGCAAAAAGCAATGGGGCAATAATCATTTTCACCATTCTTAAAAAGATTACGGCAAAAGTACGCATCTTCACCGCTATGTGGGGGCAAAAATGACCAAATATTACACCTAATATAAGTGATAAAAATATCAGTGCTGTAAGTCGTGAATGTTTCAATTCTAACCTCTCAATTTTGATTATAAAACAAACATGGCAGACATTGTACAGGTGGATAATATTTTGTAAAATTTGTTACACTTCATCATCATTTTTATTTTGTCGCGCACGGTGTTTTGCTTTCTCATGCTGCATCTCCAGATAAACTAGAAGCATAAGCAAGATATAATTTGCTTTACGCCAAAACGGATTTTTATCAGTAAAAAATGAAAATTTATCTAAATCATCCATCATTTCTTGATATTCTCTGTAAGCTTCAACATTTTTATTATTTAAGATTACTCTTTTTCCGTTACGAACCTGATAAAGTTCACCAAAACCATTCCTACCTAAAATACATTTTGCATTTTTATCTTTAATAAGGATTTTAAATTCATCTTTATTATCAGGAGAGAATACCGCTTTATAATTTACAAACGGTCTGTCATCAAGTTTTACTCTGCCGCTAATTGTATCTTTATTATTTTTGTCAAGCGTCATCTCCATATTAATGGTTTGCTTATCAAGCTTAAATTCAAGAGCATAAGAATGCTCATCAAGAGCTTTTACTTTTGGTTGTTCAATAGTATTCAACCAATCCAGCTGGTAGAACGCCGAACTTACTGAACCAGACCCTTTAATCATTTTTCGGGTATCTTTATAATACTCGCTACGATCAATGTCTTCCTGCGTTGGTTCATAAGGATTAATTATATTTTGAACAGTAGGGCTGTTTTTAAAAGCAAAAAACAACAGAGTAAAAAGCATTGTTTTTCTCGCCCAATCCGGCAGCGGCTTATTAACGTTATCGATTTTTCTGTGCTCAGGAATTTGACTGTTATTATTAGGATTTGAGGCTCTAAAAGCTAATTTGCTATTTATATTGTAATTGGGTAAACTATAAATTCTCATAGTATTTATTAAAATACAACAAACGAGATTTTGATATAGCTCCACTTGAAATATTAATATTTGTAACATATAATTCTTGTGAAATTTATTTAATGGTTTAACGAAAGGAGAGTTTATTATGTGGGAAAAAGACATTAATATTCACGAAGTACGTGAAATTCGCACAAGAACAAACGTTTATTTTGGAGTTGGAGCAATCCAAAAAATTCATGACATCGCAAAAGATATTAAAACTAAAGGAATTGACAAAGTTATTGTAATGTCAGGCAGAAATGCTTATAAGGCAACAGGAGCGTGGGATGTTGTAGAGAAAGCCTTGAAAGATAACGGCATCGGCTATGTAAATTACGATCAGGTTACTCCAAACCCTAACACCCATCACGTTAACGATGCGGCAAAATTAGCAAAAGACTTTGGCGCTAAAGCAGTTATTGCGATTGGCGGAGGCTCTCCAACCGATGCGGGAAAATCAGTTGCAATCCTTCTTGAATATCCTGATAAAACAGCTGAAGATATTTATGACTTCACATTTGCACCGTCAAAAGCTGCTCCGATTATTTCAATCAACCTAACTCACGGAACAGGTACAGAAACAAATCGTTTTGCAGTTGTAACAAATTTAGAAAAGAACTTCAAACCTGCAATTGCATATGACTGCATCTACCCGACATACGCAATTGACGATCCGCAATTGATGACAAAATTATCTCCAAAACAAACAAGATACGTTTCAATTGATGCAGTAAACCACGTTGTAGAAGCGGCAACATCAGCAGTAGCTTCGCCGTATTCAATTTCACTGGCAAAACAGGTTATTGAACTGGTTGCGGAATATCTGCCAAAAGCAATTGAAAATCCTGATGATTTGGAAGCAAGATATTTCTTAGCATACGCGGCAATGATGGGCGGAGTAAGTTTTGATAACGGATTATTACACTACACTCACGCACTGGAACACCCTCTGAGCGCGGTAAAACCTGAACTTGCTCACGGTCTTGGCTTAGCAATTCTTTTACCTGCTGTTGTTAAATCAATTTATCCTAAAAAATCTGCAACTTTAGCAGATATTTTAGCTCCGATTGTCCCTGGACTTACAGGCGACCCGTCAGAAGCTCAAAAAGCCGCAGATGGTGTTTACACTTGGCTTAAATCTGTTGATGTTCCTGAAAAATTAACAGATATGGGATTTAGCGCGAATGATGTTGATATGCTGACTAATTTAGCATTCAACACTCCGTCGCTTGATAGTTTAATTAACATCGGTCCTTGCGGCAATTCCAGAGAAGTTGTTCGTACAATTTACGAAGAATCATTATAATAAGATATAAAAAAGGGCGGCGGGTTCTTCGAACCCGCCGCCCTTTTTTATTTTTAAATTTAATCTTCAAGACTTTCATGTCCTGATTTGTGAGATTTTAGCAATACTCCTCTTTTTGAAGTTTGTATAAAATCAATCATTTTTTCTATATATTCATTCATCGGAATTTCTGCTTTAATTTTTTCAATAGCTTGAGAAGTGTTATAATCTTCTGAAATCAACAATTTAAACGCTTCGTTAGTTGCTGTTCTAACTTCCAGCGGAACACCGCGGCGTTTAAGTGCTATAACATTGATTCCGCGAGGTACAGGCGGACGACCCTCTCCTTTTGAATATGGAAGAATATCTTGACGAGAAGCAGAAAATCCGCTTACAATTGCCATATCACCAATTCTAATATTTTGATGGAATACACTCATTCCGCCAACAAATGCACCAAATCCAACGTGAACGTGACCGCCGAGAGTTACAAGATTTGCTAAAATTACCTGATCATCAAGGACACAGTTATGAGCAACGTGAGAACCTACCATCAATAAGCATTTGTTACCTATTCTGGTTGTATAATCTCCGCAAGCAGCCCCTCTGTGAACAGTTACGTTCTCTTTAATAATTGTTTCATCTCCAATAATAACTTTAGTAGGCTCTCCTTTATAACCTAAGTCTTGAGGCTCAGAACCGATTGTTGCAAACGGAGAAATTGTACAATTTTTACCTATTTCCGCAAATTCAATGTGAGCATTAGAGATAACTCTTGTGCCGCTTCCGATTTTTACCCCTTCGCCTATTACAACGTATGGTCCGATAATCGCATCTTCTGCTATCTGTGCTGAAGGATGGATTATTGCTGTTTTGTCAATCATAATTAACCCTCTTTCTTACTGTCCGTTATGTCAATTATAGTACAAATCAGCGGGATATTAAAATCCTTTATATTATTTTAATATCGTAATGAAGGTTAAATAACAGTTTTAGGGGGATGAATTTTTTCTTCTTCAACACGGTCTTTAATAGCGCCAATCGGCTCGTAGTATGGAGAAACCGTCATCACCCGAGCAGCAATATCAGGATAATAATAAATAAATCTTAGTTCGCTTGTTGTAAGAGGTTTTTGAGTATGAACGTTTGCATAACGTGCAAGTTCCAGAATATTACGGGCTTCGTGTTCATCTTTGAATTCTATTTCAAGATTGTTATAAACATTTCGGAAACCTTTAATGCCGCCGTACTCACCTGTCGTAATCATTCTTCCGGTTTCAATAATTTCAGGCTCCCCACGTCCAAGTTCTTCAAAGTCATATAGTTCATAATTTCTTCTGTCTTTTAAGGCTCCGTCTGCATGAATTCCTGATTCATGGGCAAACGCATTATCCCCGACAGCAGGCTGATTTATCGGAATATCAACTCCGAAAGCATAAGCTGTATATTTTGCTAATTGCCATGCTCTGTCTAATTTTATATTTTCGTCAATTTTGTATTTATTTCTAAAGCCTGCTGATTTTAAGCATGCCAGCAGACAAGATACAAGGTCTGCATTCCCTGCACGTTCGCCCATTCCGTTGATTGCGGTATTAATATAAGCATCTACACCAGCATCAATTGCGGCTCTTGCGCCCATAACAGAACAGGCAGCAGCCATTCCCAAATCGTTGTGGAAATGCAGTTCGATAGGCATTTCTGTTGATTTTGCAATTTTATAAATCCTGTCATATGTAGTCTGAGGATCTTCAAAACCTAAAGTATCACAGTATCTAAAACGATAAGCGCCTGATTTTTTAGCTTCGGATGCGTATTTAATCAAATAATCAATATCACTTCTGGAAGCATCTTCCGCATTAACGCCTACTATTTTAGCACCTTTATCGACAGCACATTCAACAGCTTCTTTTGTCATTTTGATAATATCGTCAGGAGTTTTTTTACCAAGATATTTCCCATTAATCATTTGTTCAGAAGTGGATTGAGAAAGGTTTACATATTTAAGTTCGGGAACATTCTTAAATGACTCTTCAACATCAGATGCAATGCCGCGCATCCAGCCTGATAATTTAGTTGTTCTGATAGCTCCGCGATTAACCAATTCCAGATTGCCGTTCAGGTAATTCAATTCGTGTTTTGTTGTTGGGAATCCGAATTCTGATTGGGTTATTCCCATATCATCAAGCATCAAATTGATTATCGTTTTCTGCAATTTAGCAAGCCCTAAACGTGAAGTTTGTACACCATCTCTATTTGTTACATCTACAAAATAAATTCTGTTGTCTGTCATTTAATAATTCTCCCTTACAATTAAATTCTATTATACACAAAATTATGTTAATTCCTTGATTTTTTACAAATAATTAATTACAATTGATGTAAAGAGCTATTTATGACTATGAAAAACGATACAAAATTACTGGATAAAAAGATTAAAAAAGAAATTAAAACAGGAAATGTTAAATCTGCAATTGAACTTTGCCAGATTGGGCTTGAAAAAGATCCGACAAATGCGGATTTACATTTAAGATTAGGGGATTTATACCTTGCGTGGCATCTGGATATTTATTCATCATGCCAATATATTGATGAAGCAATTACGCAGTATCAAATTGCGTTAGAATCTTATATTGATTCCTCCGAAATATATTATAAAATAGGCAAGGCACAGTTTTATAAAGGAGATTTGGACAAAGCTGTAAACTACTTTGAAACAGCCGTCAAAAAAAATTCAAAAGATGCAAAAAGCTATTATATGCTTGCTGAAACTTATACAAAAAAAGCGAGATTTTTAGATGCTGAATTGAATGCAAAAAAAGCAATTCAATATAGCCCTTTTGCAAGCTCTTGCGCGCATTATCTTTTGCATAATTTATATAAAATTTCATCATTCAGAGTTTTCAAAAACAAGGTTAAATCAACTTATGAATACATAATGTCTGCACTAACACTTCCGTTTGATATCGAAGCAATGAAAAAGGTTAAAGAATCTTTTGCTTATATTAAATTCCTGCCAATTTTGATGAAAGGATATTTAAAAATTCAAACAAACGGACTTGATGAAGCGGTAGATGTTTATATTGACGCAGTTGATAAAGCTCCGGGATTTGTACCGTTATATTGTCTTCTCGGCGATATTTATTCAGCATTAGGACAATTCGAAAATGCAATTACGGAATACAAAATGGCAATCTGGCTGGACAGTTTGAATATTCCGGCTTACCGACATTTATGTAAAGCTTATGAAGATTTAGGCGATTATGACAATGCAATAGAAGTTTATAACAAACTTATTCAAATAATGCCGAATATGCCGGAATTCCACTCAAACCTTGCAAACATTTTGTATGTTAAAGGTGATATTGATAAAGCAGTTTCACATTTCCAGACGGCTGTTACGTTAAATCCGGGTAAAGAATGGACAAGTGTTGTGAATCAAACTCTTGGATTTGTATTTCAGGAATCAAAACAAGATTTGGATGCCGCAATCACATCATACCAGAGTGCATACCTTCTAACTCCTGAAGATATTGATATTTATATTAACTTAGGCAGTGCTTTTTATGACAAAGAAGATTATGACAATGCTTTAGCGGTTTACAGAAACGCACTTGAACTTGACCCGAAAAACGCTAAAATTCACTGTAATTTAGGATTTTTATATTGGGGTAAAGGCGACACGGAAGAAGCTATTAGAGAATATGAATACGCAATTGAATATGATAAAACATATTCAATCGCATACAACAATCTCGGAGTTATCTATTTAGACGATTTAGGCAGAGTTCAAAAAGCTATCGAAATGTTTAAAAATGCAGTTGAATATAATCCTAATTATGCACTTGCACACTTCAATCTTGCACGCTCCATTGCCATAACAGGCGAAAAAATTGAAGCCGCAAAATTATACCAGATTGCGCAGGATGTAAACAAAATTACAAACGAAATCGACCCTCAGGATATTACGGATAAAATTAACGCATTATTTGACTAAATGCTTAAATTTACGCACCTTACCATTTACTTTCTTTTTTAAATATTATAAAATCAAATAAAAAAGAGAGGTATTTATATGCAAAAAACTATTTGGGACAAGTACGCAGAAGTACTTGTAGATTATTCAACAGATGTACAGAAAGGCGATTTAGTTGTAATAAGAGCCGAATCTCCGTATGCAAAAGATTTGGTGCGTGCGGTTTATAAAAGAATTCTTGAACGCGGAGGAAATCCTTTAGTCAGAAGCTCTTTCGGTGATTTGGCAGAAGTTTTTATCAAAAATGCATCAGACGAACAGCTTGACTATATCGACCCGATGACAAGACTTGAATATGAAAAAGCCGATAAATATATTTCAATCGGCGCACCGCTTAATACAAAAAGTATGGCAAAAGCTGACTTAAATAAGCTTGCTCGCCGCGGAAAAGCAACAAAACAATTATCTGAAATACTCATGAAACGTTCAGCTGACGGCGATGCCAAATGGGTTATAGCAGATGTTCCAACCCACGCGCTTGCACAGGAAGCTAAAATGTCTATTGATGAATATACTGAATTCCTTTTCAAATCCTGCTATCTTGATTTAGACGACCCGGTTGCGAAACTAAAAGAACTTGATAAAAAACAAACTGCCTGGGCAAACTACTTAAATGGAGTAAAAACACTTCACATTACAGGCGAAAAAACTGATATTACATTTAATGTAGAGGGCAGAAAATGGATTAGCTGTTCAGGTTTGAATAACTATCCTGACGGTGAAGTATTTACATCCCCTGTAGAAAACGGTATCAACGGAGAAATTTATTTTGATTATCCCCAAAACTACCGCGGTAACTCAGCTCAAGGAGTTCATTTATGGATTGAAAACGGTCTTGTCGTAAAAGCAGAAGCGGAAAGAGGCGAAGAATTTCTTAATGCCATGATTAACATGGATGAAGGTTCTCACGGCATCGGAGAAATCGCAATCGGCACAAACGATGAAATTCAGGAAATTACAGGTAACATCCTGTTTGATGAAAAAATCGGCGGCGCAATCCACATGGCAGTCGGTGCATCTTACCCGGAAACAGGCGGGAAAAATGTTTCAGGACTTCACTGGGATTTAATTAAAAATATGAAAAACGGCGGAAGAATTTACGCAGATAATAAATTGATTTATGAAAACGGAAAGTTCATAATCTAACAAAAAAGGCGGCGGTGAAAAATTTCACCGCCGCCTTTTTTTAATATCTTTTTATTCTTCAGAATTTGCCGGAGCAGGAACTTCACGAACCAGAAGAATTTTAGTAATTCTAGCGCCGTCAACTTCTTTTACTGTGAATGTGAATTCTCCGTATTGAACGAAATCGTCTAGATTAGCAATTCTGCCGAGTTCTTTAACAACAATACCGGCAATTGTATCAACATCTTCATCTTCAAGTTTTTCTTCAGGAATATCAAAGAAATTTGCCAACTCATCAAGTCTCATCATTCCGTTAACAAGATAGTGATTAGGTTTAATTTCTTTAATATCAATTTCAGCTTCTTCATCGAACTCATCCTGTACATCACCAAAGATTTCTTCCAACACATCTTCCAGAGTAATAATACCTGATGTGCCGCCAAATTCGTCAACTACAACAGCCATTTGAGCTTTATTTTTCTTGAATTCGATAACAAGATTATCCATAGTAATTGTTTCAGGAACAAGCATAATTTTTCTTTGAAGTTTTTCAATCGGACAAACTTCGTCTTTCAATGAAAGGGAATACAAATCTTTAACGTGAATTAAACCTGTAATATGGTCAATATCGCCGTCATAAACAGGATATCTTGTATATTGATTTTCTGTTGCAACTTTATTTAATTCTTCAAGCGGCATATCCAGCGGAACACAGACCATATCTGTTCTTGGTATCATAACCTCGCGGGCTGTAAGATCCGAAAACTTAAACATATTGTGAAGCATATCTTTTTCGGTTTCGTTTAGGACGCCTTCATCGTAGCTTGTATCAACAAGCAAGTCCAAATCTTCGATTGTATGAATAACTTTTGCTGAATTTACAGGAACTCTTAACAAATGCAAAATACCGTTACAAGATTTGTTCAAAATCCAGACAAACGGTTTTGAAATTGTCATAAACAAATCCATCGGTTTTGCAACATAAAGTGAAATTTTTTCAGGATATTGAAGAGCAATACATTTCGGAACCTGTTCACCAAGAACAACATGCAAGAAAGTTACCACAAGGAATGCAATAACCGCTGTCGCCATTGAAATATACGAATGAGCTTGCGGGAATTCCGTCAACAAAGGTTTCATCATCATTTCGATTGTTGGAGATCCAAACCAACCAATACCGATACTTGCAATTGTAACCCCGACCTGAACTGCAGCGATAAAGAAATTCATATCGTCTAAAGCTTTAAGAGCCAGTTTTGCATCTACATTTCCATCTTTTGTTAATTGTTCAATTTTTGTTTTTCTTGCTCTGACAATTGCAAATTCCGCAGCTACAAAAAATCCATTAATAATCAATAGTAAAAAAACTATAATCCAATTAAAAATTATTGTTCCCAAACTCGACTCACTCATTACTCTTTCTTTTCCTTATGTTTAATATGTCCTAATTATAATATCATAGTAAAAAAAATGCAACTTATGAGATTTACTCCCGCTATTTGCCCATCTAATCAATTTGGGATATAGGATAAATTTGACGGTAATACTTAACTAAATCCAAATCAACATCAGCATAAAGCGCGCACTCATCGTTTTTAGCATTTGCAATAACCTCCGCAGACGGCGCAACAATCATAGAATATCCGATTGAACTAAACATATCATTAGCTTTTCTGGTTTGGTTGCTTGTTACAACATAGACAAGATTATCATAAGCTCTTGTTCTGTTCATTGCTACCCACATTTCCTGAGCATATTCAAGCGCATCCAAATCGTTATAAATTTCGTTAGGGATAGCCCACGCGGTCGGAAGAACAATTATATCAGCACCCTGCTTTGCCAGCTTTTTATAATGAAGCGGATATCTTATATCAAAACAAATTCCGACTCCGACTCTGCCAAAATCAAAATCGACAATAACTTCCCTGTCACCCGGAGTTATCCTTTCGCCTTCTGTGCCGCCCATATAATTAAACAGGTGAATTTTTCGGTATTTATCAATAATTTCGCCCTGACGATTTATAATAAAGGAAGTGTTATATAACTTATCACCTGATTTTTCAATAACAGTGCCGGCAATAATATTTGTGTTATATTTTTTAGCAAGTTCTCGAACAAACGCAATTGTATCTCCGCCATTTTCGTCTTCCGGATAATTCAAAAACTGTTCATGCGAAATTCCTGTAGAAAAAAATTCCGGGAACACCACCAAATCAAGTTTTTTATCAGAATATTTTTTAATAAAATGTTCTATTTTTTTAAGATTTAATTCCTTATTCCCCAAAGTAGGTTTTAACTGTATATTTAAAATTCCTGCCATTATTCTCTCCTTTTTTATTATTTTATCATGAATTTGACATTATAACCTATCCGACGTAGTATTTTCTATATACATTAACCTGACGGAGGCTTGGAATATGAATAGTACAGTTTACACAAAAGAAGATTTATTAAAACTATATAATTTGCCTATTGAGGAATTATTAGCAAAGTCATCTGAATTTATGTCAGATAATATTGAATTTTGTTCACTGATAAATGCAAGAAACGGCAAATGCTCACAAAACTGCAAATATTGTGCGCAGAGTTCTCATTACTGTACAAATATTGAATCATATCCGCTAGTAGAACTTGATGAAGTTATCACATCCGCAAAAGAATCAAAAGCAAATAAAGCATCACGTTTTGCAATCGTAACAAGCGGCAGAACTCCGGATGAAGGCAGAGATTTCAATCTTGAGCTTGAAATGATTAAAGAAATCAATAAAATTGACGGCTTAAATTCTTGCGCTTCAATCGGAATTTTAGACGATGAACAAGCACAGCAGCTTGCACAAGCAGGATTGAAAAGATTTCACCACAACATAAACACCTGCCGTTCATATTACCCTGAAGTTTGCACAACACATACATATGAAGACAGAATAAATACCTGTAAACTTGTAAAAAAATATGGGATGGAACTTTGCTGCGGCGTAATTTTAGGAATGGGCGAAACCGTTGAACAAAGAGTTGAAATGGCAATGGAACTTGCAGAAATCGAACCGGATTCAATTCCTATAAATATTTTAATGCCAATTCCTGAGACTCCATTCGAAAGCTATCACGATAAAATTGATGAAGAAAATGTTTTAAGAACCATGGCGATTTTCAAGATTGCAAATCCTAAATCTGTTGTCCGTTTTTGCGGAGGCAGAATGAGATTATCGCAAGAAAATCAGGAACTGGCTCTTAAAACATGTGTCGAAGGAATTTTAATAGGCAATTATCTTACAACTGTAGGCAGAGAAGCTAAGGATGATATTAAGACTGCTGAAAAATTGGCGAAAAATATTATTTAATTCTTCCGCCCATTATTCTCCCCCGGCAGACATACACCAAACTGACACGCCGCATTATACGGCTTATTACCTTCTTCCATTTCCGGATTTTTGGAAGTATCAGTATTTATTGTTTCAGGCATTGTATGCGGAGGACGTTTGAATTCTTTAGATGTATTTCTTGAAGGATTAACCATCTGGTTAAGATTATTTGGCATTAATTTATCTTGTATTGTCTGTCCTTGATCTTGCAAACCGACAGTACAGCTTTTTTGACCATTAAGAAGACCATCTATCGGACAGGCGCAAATTGCTTCAAGACCAGTAAATATTGCGGCTAAAAGAGCAACGATTAAAATCTTTCTCATAATTATACTGTCTCCTTTTCATATCTGTATGACTAAGTATGGAGCATGTAAAATTGAATTTCATTGGAAGAAAGTATAATCTTTTCTAAAACCATTTACGGATAATTCGTTTATTTTTTCGAGTTTGTTTTCTCTCAACATCAAGCAGTACATCTTTAAACGGAACAATCGGCTCCATTTTGTATCCGCATGTATCGGAAATTGTTCCGCCCATAGAAAAAAGCTCTTCCTGAGGATATCTTCTGCATATCCCAGGGCGCCAAAAGTGAACCTTACAACGTTTTGTTTCTTTATCAAGATTTTTGCACTCAAATATCAAACCGAGTTCGTCTTTACCGATAATTTCCAAATCAGAATAAAATTTATGTACAAATTGAAGCCTTTTAAATTCTTTTTCATCAGACAATACATGTTTGAAGTGTTTTACATAAATATGTGTACAACATTGACCGCAGCCGTTGCATTTTCCGGTGCGCCAGTAATTTTTGCCGAGTATTCGATAATGAATAAATTTCCGCAATTTTTCAAACATAATTTCATGATAGTATCAAAACTTCTCATTGTATATTAAGATTTGTAAATATCGGCAACAAAAAAAGCAAAACTAAATCTTGAGGAGAATTAAAAAAAATGTACCGCATAAAAATTAAACCTCCTCGGTACGATGTATAACCGACAAACATTTACCCGATATAAAACAACCATACAAAATATACTTACCCTACAATTTAACTGACATAATACTATAACATAACCAAAAATAACCAACCTTGACCTCTAAATGAGGTCTTTTTTTTGCAATTGTAACAAAACATTAACAATATCACTTATATTCCTAAAGTTTTCCAAAAAGTATGCCGAATATATATTTGTAAGGAAACTAAAGGGATAAGTCTAATGAGTCTAAATGTAAACTATACTTCATTATACAAAAACGGCATTGATACCTCTGTCCTTAAAGATGTATCTCAAGAAATTTTACGCCGTGCAGCTCAAAAAAGCGCCGCTTATTCCAACAACTCAACAGCGCAGATTCAATCTTTTGCAAAACCTGTTGAATTAGGGGTTGACTTATATCAAGGCAAAATTGAAACTAATGTTCAAAAACAAATAGCAATGAACAATACTCTTCAATTTGAATTTAACCAAACTACTATTAACGCTATTCAATTCTTGAATTCACAATCAGCTGTAGCAAAAAAAGTTGACGGTAAATACATGCCGGCTGTGAACGAAGCTGTTACTGAAACTCAAAAAGCAGTTGAAACAACTTCAGCATCACATTTTATGAGCATTTTTGCAGCAGCAGCATCTAAAGATAAAGACGGTTCAAATCCATTCTATAACGGTGAACTTCTTATGGGCAAAGCAAAAAAAGAAGAAAAAAATGATGTTGAACCATTAAAAAGTATTTTTTCTTAATTAGATTTCTTAAATTTCCTTTCCTTATGTTTACTACTAATTTTTTTAATTTAATCTCCCTTATCGGGGGATTTTTTTTGTCTTGGCAGATATTAGAATTTTTACATAGAAATAACAATTCAGAAAGGTTAGGGATAAGATGAAAAACAATTTTTGGTTTATTCTGGCATGTGTTTTAGTATTTTTTGTAGGTTATAACATCAATAATGTAGCAGTATCTTTACCAAGATATAAGGTTGCAGTTGTGGATGTTCCGACAATTCTTTCAAAATCATCAGAAATGCAGTCTTTAAAAATTTCACAGGAAAAACAGATGGAAGAATTAAATACTCTCATTTCTAAAGCTCAAAACGAAATTGTTAATGAAACCGACAGAAATAAAGCAATGCAAAAAGAAGCCTCATATAGAAAAGAAATAGAAATAAAGAAAAAATCAATGGAAGATGATTATAACAATAAAATCGGCAAAATTACCACAAAGATACGTTCTTTGATTTCGAATGAAGCAAAGAAGACAAACTACAACCTTGTGCTTCCGACAGGCATGGTAATTTCAGGCGGAGAGGATATCACAGACGAGATAGTTAAAAAATTAAAATAAGTGTCATTTTTTTCTTTTCCATTGACTAAATAAGACTTGCCGCATTATAGGAACTTCTTACTAACGGACCAATCTGACAGTACCGAATTCCGACTTTTGCGGCAAGTTCTTTTAACTGATCATATTCTTCAAGCTTGTAATATTTTTCAACTTTAAGATGCTCTTTTGACGGTTGAATATACTGCCCTATAGTCAAGATATCGCATTGCACCTGGTGTAAATCTTCCAGCGTAGATTTTATCTGATCAAAAGTTTCACCAAGCCCAATCATTAATCCTGATTTTGTCTTAATATCACTGTTTTCTTTAATATATTTCAAAACATTTAGCGAAGTTTCATAATTGCCCTGCGGACGCGCAGTTTTAAAAACTTCTTTGACAGTTTCGATATTATGGTTAAATACATCCGGATGCGCTTCTATAATAACATCTAATGCTTCGGGGACACCCTTGAAATCAGGAGTTAATATTTCAATCTTTGTTTCAGGTGTCAATTTTCTTATTTCATAAATACACTTTGCAAAATGCTCAGCTCCTCCGTCTTCCAAATCATCACGGGTAACTGAGGTTATTACTGCATATTTTAGGCCCAAATCTTTTACCGCTTGTGCAATATGTTTAGGTTCATCAATATCCAAAGGCTCCGGCTTCTGACATGAAATATTACAATACCTGCAATTTCTGGTACAGACACTTCCCATAATCAAAAAAGTTGCGGTGTTTTTTGTATAACATTCATTTTTATTCGGGCATCTCGCGTTTTCACAAACAGTATTCAAACAGTTTGATTTAAGAATTTTACGCACTGTTCGTGTTTTTTCCGTATCAATTATTGGTCTTTTTAAATATTGAGGTAATCTTTCATGCATTTTTTGTTTCCTTTTTGTTTTAATAATTATATAACAAATTATTTTTTGTTTGATTTTTATACAATTACGTTATATAAGTATATTAATAGAATAAACTACAAAACAGGAGTCATAAAATGAAAAAAATTTTATTATTAGTAACTTTGGTTTCTATGACAGGCTCAGCATTTGCCGCAGAACCATTGTTATTAGAACCTTTAAATCCGGCAGTTTTACCTGCGGGAACCTCAGCAGTAACTAATCCAAATGCACCGCAAGTATCTGTTCAAAGACAAAACGGTATTTATGAAGCAACTTACACTCCAAAATTAGGAGAAAACATGGTTCCCCAAAATGCAGCAGCAGAAGGTAAACCTGTTCCGGCTAAACGTGAACCTCGAGTAAGAGTCCGTACTAAACAGAGAAGTCAAGGTAACTCCTACTGGAATCCGGGAGGGAAAGGTACTAAATCTTACTTCTAAGAAGATTTTATGAAAAATGGGCGGCATGATATATCATGCCGCCCATTTTATTTTCAATTACATGTATTAGAAAAACTTTAATTATTTGTTGCCCTTTTCATCTTTTTAAATGATGTTTAAAAATCGTAATATTATAGAATAGAAATGTAAGAAAGAAAGAATTGGGCAGGTTGATGGAACAAAGTATAGATTTTTCCTCATATAATAGTATAAAGCGTTTGTCTGAAGACGAACTTACCGCTTTGTGGGAAAAATATCTTGCAAACAAATCTGATAAACATTCACGTGATGAGATAATTGTACAATATATTTATCTTGTCAGATACGCAGTAGGTCGTGTAAAAGTATCGCTGCCGGCAACAATTTCAGTAGAAGACATTGCGGGCTACGGTGTTGAAGGTCTTATTAACGCAGTAGAAAGATTTTCTCCACAGCACAATACCAGATTTGAAACCTATGCCTTGATAAGAATTCGCGGTGCAATTCTTGATAAAATCAGAGCACAGGATTTCTTACCGAGAACTGTAAGAAAAAAAATTAAAGATATCAAACAGGCTACAGAAATTCTAAAACAAGAATTTGGAAGAATTCCAACGACATCCGAAATTGCTAATTATCTTGAAATGGATGTTGAAAAAGTTAACCAGATAATTTCCGAAGATGTAACAATTACCTCAATTTATGATAAACGAGGTACTTCTGAAGACAGCATGGAGATTATTGATACAATTGAAGATTCAAACAAACTAAATCCTCAAGAGCGAATGGAAGAAAAGAATGTCAGAACTGATCTGCAAAGGGCACTTTCAAGACTTCCGGAACGAGAAAGAGTCTTAATGGTTCTCTACTATCAGGAAAACATGACGATGAAAGAAATCGGCGAAACTCTTGGAATGTCAGAATCACGTGTCTGCCAGCTTCACGCTCAAGGTATTATGAAGCTTAAAAATATTCTCAATGAAAACCGCACATCACGCCTGCAACAGGCTATTGTTTAATTGAGCGGCAGAACATTTTCGTAATTTATAATAACAAAATCTATCCTTCTGTCTAAATCAGGAGAATGTTCAATATGGCTGTAAAACGGCATCATTTCACCAAAACCTACCGCTCTGATTTTTTCCGATGGAATTTTTTCTTCTTTTATCAAATATTCTGCAATTCTGCCGGCTCGAACAGTGGATAATTCCCAATTTGTATCGTAATCAGAATTTTCATAACTGTCAGAATTTGTATTAGATTCAATTACGCATTCATTTTCCAGTTCTTTAAGAATAACTGCAATAATTTTTAACGCCGGCTTAGAAGAATTAAGAAGTTTATCATCCCCCTCATTAAAAAATATCAGACTGTCGATACTCACGATAAGACCTCTTGGAACTCTGGTATAAACAACGGATTTACCCAAATGAAGGTTATTTTTAAATATATTTTCAATTTCAGAAGTAGGCTTGATATATGTTTCGGAAAGCCTTGCAGATATTGGAGCCTGAGGATAATCTTTTGCATTCACAGGATTGTTTACTGCAAAGATAAACAAAAGCAAAATATATATAATTCTTCTGAATTTATTTTCCACTCGGCAAACCTCTCAAACGTGATTATCTTCAAATCTGAGAGAAAAAACTATTAGCTGATATGTTAAAAGTTATGGTTTAACAATAGAAAGGACGTATTTATCATTAAAAGCTTTTTGAGCACATTTTTGGATTTGTTCAGGAGTAACTGCTTTTACTTTTTCCTTTAATTCAGCCGCGAATTCAAAACCTAAATCCATAACTCCGTATTTAACATACGAACATGCCTGCTGAATATTGGTTTCAGTGATAAATGCACATTTACCTATTAAATTATTCTTAGCATTGTTAAGTTCTTCTTCAGAAACAGGAATTGACTTAATTTTTTCAATCTCTTCATCAAAACCTTTTAAAGAAACCTCAATATTTTTAGGCTCTGTTGCAATATAAATAGCAAAATTACCTGCAAGTTTGAGGGTTTCATATGAACTTCTGACGACATAAGCAAGCCCTTTTTTATCTCTAAGTTCAAGAAATAATCTGGAAGACAGACCGCTTGACCCCAGAATAATATTTAACAAAATAAGCGCAGTATGTTCGTCATCTCCTAATGTAGGAACCTTCCATCCTTTAAGAATATGTGCCTGATTTAAGTCTGACTTAATAATTTCAACTTCTTTTTTTTCATTAAGAACAGGTTCTTCAATATTAAAACTTGTATCAACAGATTCAGGAAGATTGCCAAAAGTTTCTTCAAGCTGAGGCATAATTTCCGCCTTATCCAAAGCGCCGACAACTGCAAGATATTTTTTGCTGTTGGTAAGAATTCTATTATAGGTTTCAATAACATCTTCCTTGGTTACGTTATCAATATTTTCTAAAACGACCGTCATTGAATTCCCATAATAGTGTCCTGCAAACATTGTACGACAGTATGCATCCATACATTTTGCTCGTGCAGAATCCAAATCCGCAGTAATTTCACCTTTTAATTTAACTTTTTCTTTTTCAAACTCTTCAAAAGTTGTATTTGTAATAACTTCATTCATTAATTCCAGAGCTTTTGGAAAATCTTCATTTAAACACACACATTTAAATCTTAAATAGTTCGGATATAAATCACACGAAAAATCAATTGCGTACTTTTCAAACTCGTTTGCAAGCTGTTCGGAATTATATTTTTTTGTGCCCTGCAGCATTAATCTTGAAAGCATGGAGCCAATTCCGGCATATTTTTCCGAATCATTTACAGAAAAAGCAAGACATATTGCCATTCTTGGAGTATTATCATTTTTTTTATAAATATATTCAATATTATTTTTCAATCTGGAAATTTCTTTAGTCATTTTGCGCTTCTTTCTCTTCTTTTCTCTGAATTTTAGCATACATTTGCCCAAATTACAAATAATAATTATTCATGCTATACTAGCCGTATGGTTAATAAAGTCAAAACAGGAACAGTAATCGGTATAAATGCGTATGAAGTAATTGTAGAAACAGACGTAACAAATTCACTTCCCGGAATATCGATTGTAGGACTGCCTGATGCATCCGTAAACGAAGCCAGAGATAGGGTTAAATCAGCAATAAAGAATTCCGGATACACTTTTCCTTCCAAAAAAGTCGTAATAAATCTTGCGCCTGCGGATTTAAAAAAAGCAGGAACAAGCTTTGACCTGCCTATAGCAATAGGGATTCTCACAGAAGAAGAAACTCTCGATAGTCAAAAGACTAAAGATTATGCATTTATTGGAGAACTCTCACTTGATGGAGAATTGAGAGGAGTTAACGGTGTACTTCCGCTCGTTCTTGGATTGAAAGAAACAGGAATAAAAAGTATATTTGTACCGGAAGCAAACGCAAAAGAAGCAGCTCTTATTGAAGGAATAAATATATATCCCGCCGCACATTTAACAGATGTTGTAAACCATTTTACTGAAACTCAAATTACACCTTTCAAAATTGATATTCAAAAATTTTTATCAGAACAGAATAATATTGATTATACATTTGATTTTAAAGATGTAAAAGCACAGCAAAAAGCGAAAAAAGCTCTTGAAATTGCAGCCGCAGGCGGACATAATATGTTAATGACAGGTTCTCCCGGCTCAGGCAAAACACTTATGGCAAAATGTTTTGCATCTATTCTTCCGCCGCTGAACCTTGAAGAAGCATTAGAGCTCACAAAAATATACAGCGTTTGCGGGCTTTTATCCTCAGATGAACCGTTGATGACAAAACGTCCGTTTCGTTCAGTTCACCACACAGCATCAGCAAACGGTATTATCGGAGGGGGAAGCAACCCAAAACCAGGAGAAATAACACTTGCTCACCGTGGTGTTTTATTCCTTGATGAGATGGTAGAATTTCCAAGAGCAGTATTAGAAGTTTTACGCCAACCTCTTGAAGACGGCGAAATTGTTATATCCAGAACAAAACATTCGATTAAATATCCGGCAAAATTCATTCTGCTTGGAGCAATGAATCCTTGTCCTTGCGGATATCTCGGAGATAAAGAAAAACAATGCACCTGTTCTGAATATCAAATAAACCGTTATAAAAGTAAACTTTCAGGACCTTTATTAGACAGAATTGACTTGCAAGTTGATGTCCCGAGACTGACTTCAGAAGAACTTTTGAATACAAATTCTGATGCGGAAGACTCTGCTGCAATACGTAAAAGAGTAATAAAAGCCCGTGAAATTCAGTTTAAACGATATATAAACGAAGACATTCTGACTAATTCCGAACTAACCTCGAAACTGGTAAAAAAATACTGCAAAATTGATGCAGCAACAGCAGAAATTATGAAAGTTGCTGTAGTAAAATACCAGCTTTCAGGCAGACGATATGATAGAATTCTAAAACTTGCAAGAACAATTGCAGATTTAGCTGAAAGTGAAAATATTCAGCAACTCCACATTATGCAAGCCCTGCAATATAGGCTTGGCGTAAATGAAGGGTAAAATTAAAGTGACAAACTTTTGGTCATTCTGAACTTGATTCAGAATCGTAAAAAGTTTGTCACTCTGTCAAAACATTAATCCAACTCAAATGATGATTTTTCTGGGAAAGTTTCTTCTAAGAATATTCTAATTCTACGTCTGTCAAAATTAGTTATTCCTTCACCATCATTTGTACAAAACAAAAACGGGTTATATTTTTTCAAAACTCTATACGGATTTTTATTATTCATATTGATTGTGTTTGAATCAACTTCGTAAATTTTGTTGAATTTATTTACAAGTCGTCTATACGGGGATAAAAATTTATCGACACGAGAGTAGTGCTTAAGTATTGCATTCCCTTTTGCCAATGCATAATAAGAAACTATAACACGCTGAATATCTAATTCCCCTCGGAATTTATGCGAACAAGTTATATCAAACTCTTTTCTAAAATAATTTAAACAATCAATGAAATCAGATTTTTTATAAGCATCCATATTGTGATGAGGGGCATAAGGGTAACTTTTACCAAATCTTTCCTTGATAATTCTTTGAAGGTTCAAAATTGAACGAGTATACATTGATGTAGCAATGTGTTTGGAGGAGACCTGATGTTTCAGTCTGATAATCGGAACCCCTTTTCCATCAAAGAAAAAATGTTTATTGATAAATTTTCCAATATACATATCATCACATGCGTATAAAAATTGTTCTGATAAATTCGGAATATACGGCAGATAAGATTCTATAGCTTCACTATTGAAGAGCGGAAGATTTTCTTCAGGTATAAAATCTTTATGAAATACAACCTGAACTTTTGGATTAGAAGTATCAAGCCATTTCGGAATTTGATTATCTGTTACAATATATATTTTATTAAGCCATGGTGCATATTTTTCTGCTGCACGAAGTGAAAATCTTAACTCTTCATTATCAATAAATCTGCCATCGTCGATTGCCTGAGAATCAACATTTTTACCCATTTGTTTTTGCCAGTATCTCTTCTTTTCCCGCCAAACAGGGTCTTGACCATCTACCCAGCAATAAACCAAATCAACAGGGAAATCATAATTTATTTCTTCTTTATTAATTTTAATAAGTCCAAAAAGTAAATCTTTTTTTGCATATTGTCCGAAATAAGTCTTCACAAAAGGATTAAACCAGCAGCTTGTGTAATAATTTAATCTTTCAGGAAGAGTAATTTCATTTTCGCGGGCAAATTTTTGTAATTGTTCATACGCACACACATAATCATAATTTTTTTTATTTTTGTCATCGTCTTGAGAATTTATAGTTGATTCTTTACGGCAAATGTAGTGATATTTCGTATGCGGAACTGATACAACTGCATTAGAATAATACAAAGCTTTTATTGCAAAAATCACATCCTCATAAACTTGTCCTTGTGCAAATTTAATATCATTAGCTCTAATAAAAGATGTTCTATAAATTTTGTTCCAAGCATAAAAGAAATTTTTCTTTGTATCAGCGCATAATTCCATTTTTTTATGAATTTCTGAGATACAAACTCTTTTTGTATATTTTACATTATACTTTTTAAAGCATTTTTTATGTTTCAATACACTGGCAACAGCAATATCAGAATCATATTTCTGAGCAGTACTAAACAACTTTTCAAAATAATCCAAATCAACATAATCATCAGCATCTACAAAGCCAATATATTGCCCTTGAGCAAGTTCAATACCTTTATTTCTTGCAAAGCCTTGTCCTGAATTTGTTTCAAGATTTATTATTTTTATACGATTATCTTTTGATGCATAATGTTCTATAATCTTTTGAGTATTATCTTCTGAAGCATCATTTACTATTATTATTTCTATATCTTTTAAGGTTTGATTTACTATACTGTCTATACATTTTGCAATATAATTTTCACTGTTAAATGCCGGAATTACTATAGAAATCTTAACGCTACTCATATTTTCTCCTTAATCATTTTAAACTTACAATTTCTACTTCCAAGATATATTATCTAATAAATAGGTAGAATTTGCAATCGATTTTATTAGCCATTAAGGTAATATAAAAAATTTATTTCTTTTTTATAATTAGGATATGCTGGATGTTAGAAAAACTTTAGGAAACCGAATAAAAGAATGCAGAAAAAGTAAAAACATGACCCAGTCTGTGCTTGCCGAAGCCGTTGGGGTTGACCCGAAATACATCAGCAGGATTGAAACAGGCATATCCTATCCATCTCTGGCGGTGCTTGAGAGAATTTTTAATGTTTTAAATATAAATATAAATGTTCAGGCGAATGATTTTATTTTACAAGGGGATGATAAAGATAGAAATAACCTTATTCAGATGATAAATTATGATTTACAAAATACCTCTTTAAAAAATATTCGTATGGTAAAAGATATTGTCTCCGCGATTACTGCATCAAGGGGCTAATGCTGTTTAATTATTTCCCTCAAATATTCTTTTAATAATTCTATTTTCTCGCTTCCTATTACGTTAAAACGAATTTCTCCACGGCTTGTTTTCAGATGAAAAAATGCTTCCTGAAAAATTATCATTTTATTGTTGAAAAAGAAAATTACAACAGGCTTATGTTTTTCTACCCTTAAATCAGATATTTCCGAAAAATTTATCTCGCTGCCGTTTATAAAAATACTCTGTTCAACTATTTGAATTTTATCTTTGTTTTTCAACTTATTTATAAGAAAAAATCGTGGTAAATATATAAATGTAAATAAAAGATTAATTATACCAGCCGCGTAAAGCGGAATTCTGTGCAAAAAATACAGATAAAATACAAAACCGGCTATTAAAAAATACAGGGTTAAAATCCCCAGTACAATCATAGGTTCACGTTCTTCTGTTTTAGGTTTTACAAAATCTTTCATACTTTCCTGCTTGTTTTTAATTATATTTTTTTACATCATATTTGTCCATTAAATTACTTTTCATCTCTGAAGACACTACCGTAGAAAGTAAAACCCCGGCAAGAATTCCCGCAGGAATACCTATAAGCGGTTTTAAGAATTTATATTTAGTCTTATACGCATTATTCCTTACTGTTAGCAGTCCGCCTGCGACTGCTCCCACACCTGCCGAGACAAATGTAACCTTTGACAAGTTATCTTCTTGCGAATTAAATTTTCTAACAAACTCATCCGCTTTTGCTTTTTCAATAACATAACTTGGAGATTGCTCAGGTCTGGTCGGACCTGATTTATAGTCAAGTCTAACCTTATTTTCTTCAATGTTTGGTCCTATTCTTAGTCTCATATATTGATTTTAACCTGATTTCCAAAAAATAAAATTACCTTATTTTCTTATAAACTTTGCTGATAGTCTGTTAAACAACTCGCCTGCATAGTCCATTTTAAATAATAAATTCAGAGGAATATAAATAGCCAGACAGACGATTGCTATTGCAGTTATTTTTAAAACTTCAAACGGAACAGTTGGGAGGTGGACAAATTTGTCAAACTCTACAGCGCAAAACCAACAAACTCCCCCCGCAATAACACCTGCAACAGTCATTTTAAAAAGATTTATAAACAAAGTTTTGTAGTCCATCTTCATTTTTTTAGTAATCAATACGCCTAAAACAACCGCATTAAACAAGGTTACAAGAGATGTAGAAAGGGTAATTCCACCGATACCAAAATGCATTTTTGAAATCAAAATCCAGTTCAAAAGGAGCTTTAACACAATTGACGAAAACGCAACGACAAAAGGAGTTTTGGAATCATTAAACGAATAATAAACCCTCGTAATTGAATCTCTAAACACATACGGAATTATAGATACAGACAAGAACCACAAAGCTTCCGTAACCATAAATGTAGCGGCAGAATCAAATGCACCGCGTTCAAAAACTAAACGAACAGCATCCATACCGACTGTCAAAATTCCTATAATAATCGGAATTGCGCCGAAAAATAAAACTCCAACACCTTTATTAAAGTAATTTTTTATACCTTCAAAATCATTATCTGCAACAAGTTTTGCAAAAATCGGGAATAAAGGTACAAGAAATGCAGTCACCAAAATTCCTACAGGGAATTGGAAAACTCGATTAGCGTAACCTATTGCAGTCCACGCCCCTTCCGAAATTGACGATGTGAAAAACATATCAACATAGATATGAATTTGTCCCACAGTAGAGCTCAAAACAGCAGGGAACAGCAGTTCGCATATGGCTTTAAAATTCGGATTATTTGTAAATTCAAAATTAGGTTTTAATCTGTAACCGAGTTTTTTTATGTTGGGATATTGAATAATCAGCTGTAACACAGCACCAATAGTTGTTGCCCAGGCAAGTGCATAGCCTTTTTGGTCACTCGGAACCGCTATAACAACCCCGATTATTGCAAGACTCATAATTATCGGCGACAAATTCGGAAGCATAAACTGCCTGTAAATAATCAAAATTCCGTAATAAATCCCGACAATCCCGCCAATTACAAGAAGCGGAGTCATAATTTTCAAATGCATTGCCGCAAGATTTATCATTTCTGTAGAACCGCCCGAGATAATCAAACTCATTATCTGACGGGGGCATATAAACATAATCACTGATAACGCAAGGAAAAACAGTATTGTCGCCGTCATAAAGGTTGAATATAATTTATTAACTTCTTCGGTTGGTTTTTCTTGCAAACTCGGAATTAATTTTGAAAATATTGCGACAGTTGCACTGTGGAAAGGTCCACCGACGCCGCCAAGCAAAATTAATGATAGAGACGGAATCTGATATGCATAATAATAAGCATCAGAAACAAGCGCTGCACCATAGTAGTTTGCAATAATAATATCTCTTACAAACCCGATAAGTTTACTAACAATTGTCACGACCGCTATAATCCACGCGGCTTTTAATACGCTTGGTGATTTATCTTCGTTAATCGCTGTACTCATTCTTTCCTGCCAATTCCACGTACATTCTTAATCCTTTACTTCCGCCTTCTGAAGCAGGGTAATAAAAAGTTACCGTATTCAGACCAACTTTAATAAATTTTGAAATATCAATTCTGTTAAACCTTTGTGATGTATCAAGTTTTATTTTTTCATCACAGTCATTTATTTTAACATCAATATAATGAACTTTATACTTATTATCTACAACCAGATGCGCGCATTTATGTTTAGTAAAAAATGATTGGGTAACCTTGTTTTGTTCTAAATTAGAAGCAAGGATAAACGGCTCTGTTGATAATGAAATTCCGGTATAATAATGCTGGAGAATTTTTTCATACGGCATATTTAAAGTTTTTCCCATATACCCTGCACCGTACTGGCTCAATCCGACACCGTGCCCGAAGCCGCCGCCGTATGCTTTTATATAAATCAATTCACCTTTGTCGTTGTATTCATGTTCAAAAACAACATTTGCACTCGGAAGCGCTTTACCGTGATTAGTCAAAAGACGTCGAATAACAAGTTCTTTTTCTACAATATAATTGCCGCAGTCAGTTTGAATTTCCAGCTTCATAATTTTTCCGGACTCACCGCGTTTTAAAACCTTCAGTTTTTTAATTGCACCAATCAATTCACCTTTTTTAACTTCAGGATGCACAAATCCCGCAGCACTTTGCGCTGCGATATGATTTTGAACCTCGGTTTGAATTTCTTCACCATTCCATTCTCTTTCCCAGCGATAATAAGATGACTTCACATCAAAAGAATCGGGCTTTGATTTGTAAAATTTCACAGCGGCATCTTCATTATTTAGTGGTTCAAAATCCTGAATATCGGGTTTTGCCTGCAAGTATGGCTTTGGAGTTCCGGGAAATTTTTTTGTAAAAGGATCTGAAAATGCATTTGAATAACTTTCAGTATATCCGCCCGCAGTTGATGAATATTGCGCAAGAATTAAATCCCAATCATAAATTGCAACAATTCCACCTGTTTCTTCTACAGCCTGATTTGAAAGTTCTTTTTCGGTATTCGCGCCAAAATAAACCTGACTTGCCACAGAATCCACAACATCGTAATTCGGATTAGCTTTTACTCTTGGCGAGAGGACATAATTTCTTGCCGCAACGCTTTGAGCCTTTAGAGCTTCCAACCCGAAACTGACAGGCATTTCGTTTGGAACAACACCTTTCAAGTAATCTTCAAGATAAATATTGTTTACAGTATAAAAATTTCCGTCTTTAGGTGCCGAAATAAGCTGAATTTCACCTCGATAAAGTGCATCTTTACCGGCACGCTTTAAATCTTTTATCCCTAAAAGTCCATAATCAGTCCTAAAAATAATCGGTCCTGAAACTTTTGCAATAACATTATCCGCACTGTCAGTCAGGACAAAAATTTTTCCAACCATTGAAACTTTTATAACATTGTCATTGTCGTATGTAGTAATATAATTATTGTTATTATAGATTTCGAATTCACCCGTACCATAGATAGAAATCTTTTCTCTTTCGTAAGATGAAAAATTTCCGTCACCTATCCCTACTCTGACAAGCTTTGATTTAGGAGAATTAACGTATTGATTAGCGGCATCACGTGCAATTTGAAGAGTAGTCTGGGGGATATTATAAATCACACCGGCCTTAACAGGAAGGCTGAAAACGCACAAATTCAAAAATAATACACAAAAAAGTCTCTTCATAAAACTATTATATGACAAATATCAGATACTGGAAGTTATTTTTTGTATCTCTTCAAGCATCAGACACACAAGAGAGTTGATATTTGCGACATCTTGATTAGTTACGCCTTTTTCTTCTGTATAAATTTGCAAAATAGAAATCCAGCTATATAAATTAAGAGCGCTTTCACCTATCAAATTGTACTTCTCATTATCAAGGACAAAAAGTTTTTCAGTCATGCTACCTCCCTATTGTTACCATTTGAATAGTAACATAATAGCAACATATTGTCAATTTCATTTGATATAATAGCAACATAAATAGTAACTGGAGTAGTAATAATGATTATTAAAAACTTGAGAAATATAGGTAACAGCTGGGGTGTTATTATACCTAAAGCTATTCTGCAAGCGATGAACATCAACCCTGTCCGCGACAAGGTTTCAATAGAAATCGAGCCCGACGGGATTAAAATAAAAAAAGCTAAAAAAGAAGAGTAAAATACCCCCTCATATTTACCCCCACAAAAAGGTAATTCTCCATTTCATAAAATTATACCTTCGGGCATTGAAACAGGCTATTCAAACCTCTAAAATATTTGAAAAAAGGAGAACACTTATATGTTAACAATGATTTTGAAATGGGTAGCCTTTGCGCTGATTATTATGCTTGTCGGGTGGCTTATTCCCGGAGTGCAGGTCGATAATTTTATCACTGCAATGCTTGTAGCTGTTGTTATTGCTTTAATTAATGCATTTATTAAACCAATAATTCTTTTACTCACACTTCCTCTTAACCTTCTAACCCTTGGACTTTTCACTCTTGTTATAAACGCTTTACTGTTTATGTTCGCCGCATACATTGTGCCGGGTGTAGATGTGAACGGTTTCTTAAGCGCACTTATCGCATCAATTCTTATCTCAATTTTATCTGTTGGAATTTCGAAAATAGATGCCGAATAAAAAAAATGCGGGTGATTTTCAATCACCCGCATTTTTTATTAAAAGCGTTCAGCTCTTGCCATTTCTTTGTATTCTTCTACAGTAACAGTATCCGGAGCTTGAGCTAATTCTTCAAGACCTTTTTCCAAAAGTTTCGGCTGGTCTTTAATTAAAGCTTCACTTGCACGGACTAAATCACGATCTTTTTGGGTCATAATTGTGCGGACTGTCATTTCTGTCGGAGAACCGTCTTCGTTAACAACTTCCTGAACTTCAAAACTTGTCCAGTCATCTGTTAATCTCTTAATTGTTGTATAATCTTTATCATCGCCGAGACGTTTGTCAATTTCATTGCGCAATACATTTTCTACGTAAGCTTTTTGTGACATAAAGCGGCAAGGATAAATGATTTCAGAACCTGTAACTTCTTCAGGATCTCTGCCTTCATATTTTTTAAACAATTCGGATGCAACTGCAAGGTGACCGAGTTCATAATCAAGAAATTCTTCCCAGATAGGTTTTAACATTTCGTCTTCTTCGTCTTCCATACAGTTGTAGTATGTGCATACTTCTGTAAATTCATGAAGCAGAAGTTTTTCATAAAGTGATTCTGTCGGGTCAATTAAAGATTCGTACATTGTAACGTGTTCTTCTTCTACATCTTTAATTTCAGCATATGTTTCTCTTAAACATTCATTGCCGTATTCCATACCGTGTTCGGCATAATAATTATGTGTTTGCTGTTCGCCGGCAACAAGAGTTAATATATTAACTTTTGTCTGTGGTGAAGCTGTTTCTTTATCATAATGATTACGAAGTCTCAAAATATTATCATTGTGATGGTTTTGGGTTGGTCTGCCTATTACAACATCGGTTTGTCCTTGCAAAATATCATTTGGACAGATTCCATGCTGCATATATGCCCACTGGCTATATCTATATAAGTGGTCAAAATCTTCTAATAAACCAAAATTAAAGGTTTCTTTCACATATTCATCAGGTTCGTTTTGCGCTAACCACGCAGTTAAATCTACTGCAACCTGTTCATACCCCAGTGTTGTCTCTAAGATAGACTGGTCACTAGGTGCAAGCCAGTTTATTGTTGTTTGCTGCATATCTTCAACGCGTTTTGTCATCGCCAAAAATTTTTTAGTTTCTTCGTCATCTGTAATTCTTGCAAAATTATGTTTAAAATTCCAAGCTTCTACCTCGATACCGTTCATCAAAATTTGTCTTGTTCTGGTGTAACAATCAACCTCATTTTTATTAAAATGTCTGTGTGCTATATCATGCCATGTTCTTAATTGATTTGCTGGGTGGATACCCTTTTCTTTTAACGGATTAAATGCCATCATTATTCTCCTTTCTTTTGAACACTAAAAGGATAATACATTTTATTGAAATTTTTATTAGTTAACAGGAATACCATAAGGAACTATATATTTTAGTTGTAAATTGTTATGAAAAAACTTTGACATATTTAGTTTTTACTGTTAAACTTGGTTTAAGTTTAGTGTTTATTTAGTGTTTTATATTAATTAGGATTAGGAGTTAGGGAAAATGAAAAGATTAATCAGTACAGTACTGACATTAGTACTCTTATTTGCTTTTGGAGGAGTTAGCTTTGCAATAAACGAAGTTCCTACAGCTAAAAAAGTTATGCAAGCTTCACCAAACGCTCAAACTGTTGAATTGGCTTTTGTATTCGACGGCCCGTCAGATAAAAATCAGGAAGTGCTAAAAGTATTTCAGCAGACAATCACACGCTCGCTTCTACCTGATTATAAAGCATCTTTTCCGCAGGATTTAATATTTACGGGCGACTGGAGCGACAAAGGTGCAGTCTCGGTTTCGGAAAAAGCCTTGCATTCAAGAGCCTTTATGGTAATCTCGCTAGGGTATTTATCCAGTACGTATTACGCTGACAAAAAGAACAAAAACAAATACGTCATAACTATTGACCAGTATGGATTGAGAGATTTCGGTGACAAATTTTTTAACCCTGTCCAACAGTCAGTAAACGACTTTATTTTGTTCAAAAAATTAGTTCCTAATCAAAAAAAAGCCGCTATCTTAATGAACGAAAACTTCTACAAAACTCAGAAAAACTGGGATGCAATTATTACCAAAAAACTAAAAGAAAAAAATTCTGACATGAATTATGTAGTGGTTCCTGTGAATTCTGATATCAAAAACTCCGTAGCTAAAATCCCTGCTGACGTGGATTCGGTTTTCGTAACTCCGTTATTCAACATAACAACACCCCAGAGAAAAGATTTATATAAGTATATCAACGCAAGAAAACTCCCGACTTTCTCATCTGTCGGAAGGGAAGATGTTGATCTCGGTGCAATGCTCGGAACTTCAACATTTGATGTAGATAAGAAAATTGCAGAAGCAACTTCATTCAATATTCACGGAGTTCTGCACGGTAATGCCGTAAAAAATGAAAAAATTCCGTTCTATGATGATAAAATAATTTTCTTTAATTCCGATACAGCAGAGATTTTAGGATATGTTGCACCGTTGAGACTTTTAAATAATGCGGAAATAATTTCACACAAAGAGCTTCCAAAATACGACCTTTCGCATGTTTTGAATACTCTGGAAGAAAGCAACCTTGATATTGCCCGCAAAAGACACCTCATTACAGCCGCAAGACGTGCAACAACAGGAGCTTATCTAAGATACCTGCCAACCCTCAGAATTGATTTAGGCTACCAATCATTCAACGACAGCTATGCACGTTCTTATTCAAATATTCCGACACATGCAGGTCAGTTTACTATTGCAATGGATCAGGTAATTTATTCCCCTGATTTGGTTACAAATATTATTGTTAAACACAAAAAATTAAAATTCGACAAAGCTGAAAAAGCCTTAACAGAAGCTACTGTAGGACTTGATACCGGACTTTTATACATTGACATGCTTATGCTTGAAAACATGATAAAAGTTCAGGAAGAATATGTTCAGGAAACAAGAGAAAATCTTGCAATCTCCCGTGTAAGAGAAAAAACAGGCAAATGCGGCACCGAAGAAGTTCTTCGCTGGGCTGGCGAAGTGAGCGAAGCAGAGAAAAAACTTCTCAGTATGAGAGCTGATTATAAAAACATTAAAATCAATTTGAATAAATTATTATATCAAGACCAGAAAGGCGACTTTACACTGGTTCCGCTAACAGCTAGCGACCCTGCATTTTTCACATCTGACCTGCACATCATTGACCACGTCAGAAACCCTGAAAAATTAGGCAAATTTACAGATATGCTCGTGGAAGAAGTAATTTATCTTGCTCCGGAAACAACAAAACTTAAAGCCGCAATTGCTATGAAAAAAGCAGAAATGTCAAATTATGCTCAAAAATTTGTTATGCCGAATGCAAAACTTTCACTTGAATATGGTTCACAATTTGACAGAAGTCTGCCTTACGAAAATGAAGGGCATCTCCAAATGGCACCTACGTACCTTTCTACAGGCGGCGCAATGGGAACCCCATGGCTCGGCTTAGACAAAACTTCAGCAAGAGTTCTTGTTGCAGCACAGTGGAAACCAATTGAAGGAGGTTCTAAAATTGCAGAAATTGCACGCTGTAAAGCTGAACTAAACGAACTGAAAACATATCTGGAACAGGTAAACACCGAACTTGAAATGACAGTAAGAGAAGTTGTTAACCGTGCAATCGCAAAATACTTCATCATTGAAAAATCTTACAAAGCAATGTTCGCAGAAGCGGAAAATTATCAAATGGTTAAAGCTAAATATCTGATGGGGGATGCACCGATTAACCAGATTGCAGACGCTCAACATTTATATTTCTCATCTAAAATAGACGCCATGAATTCTCAATATGAATTTTTTAAAGAATTGATGTGGGTTCAAAGAGGACTTGTATCTGTTAACTGGACAAAAGCAGACGATAAAGTCAGAAGCTGGATTAAAGGAATCCCTGAAATCCTCCCGGCTGAAGAAGATTTTTCATTATAATTTGAAAGGCGCAAGATTTAAATCTTGCGCCTTTTCTTTTACAAATTCTTTAGTACACCTATTACATCAGCTTTGGTAGTTTGTTTTTCATATGCTGCACGTTGGGCTTTAGTCATTTGTTTTATTATTTTCTTTTCTGATACCGGAATTTCTCCGATAGGCTCTTGAGTTTTAGAGCTTACAGGAACTGGAGCTAAAATGTGTTTTGGCTCAGCTGTAAGAACTTTTTCAGGAACAGGGGCATAAACATGGTCTATTGGTTTGCTGTCTTTACCCAGACTCCACTTGAAACCTGCTGTCAAAGCTACACCGTTTCTGCCGCCGTGGCGAACTGTAGCTTGCCCGTAAGCACTGAAGTAGTCACTGCAAAGTTTTTGCAAACCTACACCGTATGTTATATTGAAGAAATTGATTTGAATATTGTTTAGCTGATATAATAACTTTATGAAAAAGGTTTTATTAACAATTTTAATCTTGATTTGTTTTGCTCAACTCACTGGAGCCAAGCAAATTTTGTCTGAAAAAATTATTAAAAATACAATTACAATTACTGCTCAAAAAACAGGTGAACTTTGTAAAAATTATTTTTATTGCTCTAATGGTGAAAAGTGTTCAACTGAACAAGTTGTCCGAGAATATTATAAAAATAAGGGTTATCAAGTAATGCGCGCTGAATATTCTTTCTGGAAAGGTGTTTTTGTACTTGTTTTTCTTGATGAATTATATCCGCAAACATTGAATACCAAATCTGAAAACAAATTATTTGATATTGAAAACAAAAATGTCACATCCGAAGAATTAAATCAAAAATTAAATTTAATAAAAAAATCTAATCTTCAAAACTTTATAAATACTCAAATTGCAAAACACGAACAAGGCTCATATATACGGTGGCTTGATGAGTGGGAAATTGAGGGTTATCAAAATCCGACAGAGTATTTTAAATCGCCAATTGTGCAAGAGTTTTTGGCTAAAATTGATAATAAAACTTTTTGCAAAATCTTACAACATACGATAAAGGATTATGACAGAAACCCTGTCGGTACACCGGATTATATAGTTTGGAATAACAAAGAAATGATTTTTGTTGAAGTGAAACGCATGAATGAAACTCTAAAACCTGAACAAATTGAATGGGGTGAATTTTTGATAAAAAATAAAATTCCCTACAAAGTATTGCGTGTTTTACCCAAATAACTTCCGACTAAAATGTCAAACTTGCAATACTTTATGTCAAAATCCCTAACACACGTGTACCAACACTAAGGCACAAAAAGACAAATGTTTCGAAAGCATTAAAAAAGAGCCCGAAGGCTCTATTTTCAATTGTTCTATTTGTTTTAAATGGTGGAGAATAGGAGACTCGAACTCCTAACCCCCTGCGTGCAAAGCAGGTGCTCTACCAATTGAGCTAATCCCCCAGTTCTATAGCATCGAAGAAAAACCTGTCTGGGTTTCAACAGATTTACCGTGCCCCGGGTGCGTTGTTTTCACTCCGCAATATTTATTGTACATGCTGATTTTTTTTTGTAAACCCCTTTTTCTAAATTTTATTAAATTTTTTATTAATGGGTTCCACAAATGCTGTTTCTTGCATATATTTTTGTATCCAAAAGTCGCATTACATCGTGAATTTCACAGCATTTACTCCATCTTGCAGGACAAATATCAATCCCGCCGCGGCGTGTATATAAAGCACATACAAAAATTTCCGAATTTGCACCCAAAACATCATAAATACGTTTATATATCATTTCACAACATTCTTCATGAAAATGATATTCAGAACGAAATGAACATAAATATTTCACAAGACTGTCTTCTTTTATATGTTTATCTGATTTATAGTAAATAAACACTTCACCGAAATCAGGCTGATGTGTAACCCTGCAATTCGAACGAAGGGAACCAAACTGCAATTTATACTCTTTTTCCTCGCAGTATTCTACTTCAATAACCTCTGGAGCCTCTTTAAACTGTTCAATCTTTAACTCGGATTCGTTAACCTTCGTCAAAACATCATGAAAATCTTTAAAAATTTCAACACTTTTTGAATTATTATCGAGAAAATCTATACAAACATTGGTTTCTAGTTTTGAACTCAAATCAGTTTCGATAGTTTTTTTACATATCTCAAGACATTCCTGAATATTTTTTCCAAATCGGCTCATATTAAATGAGTTCAAATAGAGTTTCAATGATTTAGATTCAATCAGGTAATCATTATTGCAGTTGTATTTTAGTTTCATAATCTTTGTCACAGGTAACCCGTTTTCTGTCATTGATGAGAACTCATAAGCATGCCAAACATCCCAGCCTTCAAATGGCAGATCGTGATTTTGGATATTATATTGTTTTCGGTTCTCGCATCGTGGTACGGCAACAAGCAATGCCGGATTATATTTCTCGCATAAGCCTGATTTCTTACCTAAATGAACTGCAGCAAGTTCTTCTGTTCGGTCTTTCATTTTATGTCCTTTTTAATTATTATATAATATACATTTTATTTTTGTTATAATTCTTTCAAAATAAGGAGATTTTATGAAAAACTTTATTAAAAGAAATCTTGAAGAATTTAAAACCTTTGCAATGCGCGGTAACGTAATCGATATGGCTGTCGGTATAATTATAGGTGCTGCATTCGGAAAAATTGTAGATTCCCTTGTAAAAGATATTATCATGCCGCCATTAGGATGGATGATGGGTAAAGTTGATTTTACAAATTTATATTTCACTTTACCTGACTATGACGGAAAAATAACAACATATCCATCACTTGAAGCGGCTAAGGCGGCAGGTGCGGTAACTATCAATTACGGACTTTTTATAAATACGCTTATTAGTTTTATTATTGTAGCCTTTGCGGTTTATTTGCTTGTAAAAGGAATAAACAAACTAAGATTTATCGCAAAAACAGATACACAAACTGAAAAAGCGGAAACAACTAAAACTTGTCCAAGATGTTTTTCAACAATAAACATCAACGCTACAAAATGTCCGTATTGCACAACTGATTTATAAAAAACTAACAAATGGCGCGGGATAAAATCCCGCGCCATTTATGTTTAAAACCAATCACAAGAACCTGTTCTACATAAAATACTATCTAAATCTGCCATTGTTTCTGTTTTTGTCATCTCATAGGTGACCGGAGTTATCGAAATTTTGTTATGTAAAACAGCTGCAATATCAGTTTTGGCATCACTTGATTCTGTTATAAGCTCACCTGCCATCCAGTAATAAGTTTTACCGCGCGGGTCAACTCTTTTTTCATAAGCATCAGTAAACATTTTTCTTCCTAGTTCAGTAATCGCTACACCAGCAATATCTTCCTGTTGCAGTAGCGGAACATTCACGTTCAAAATACTTTTTTTAGGGAATTGGAATTCTTTGATTTTATTCAACAGAGATGCTGTAAACTTTGCTGTAAGTTTAAAATCATCATAATCAGCATTCATTGTAGCAAGTGACACTGCAATACTTGGCACCCCAAGCATTGCACCTTCCATTGCACAGCTTACCGTGCCGGAATATAGAATATCTGCCCCTAAATTCGGACCGTGATTTATACCCGAGATTACAAAATCAGGTTGTTCTTCCTCTGACAAAATGGCATTTATTCCGATTTTTACGCAATCACCGGGAGTGCCTGTGGTAACCCAGGTTCTTTTGGCGCCACGCTGGGCTTCTAGCTCTTCAACCCTTAAAGGTGTATGCAAAGTCAATGAATGTCCCGCCGCACTGCGTTCTCTATCAGGCGCAATAACATAAACGTCATGATATTGAGAAAGTTCTTCTGTCAAAACCCTTATACCGTTCGCCGCAATTCCGTCGTCATTTGAAATTAATATATTCATAAAGTCTCCTAAATATTGTGAATTCTATAGTTCAAGTATAAATCACAATAACAAAATTTTCATCGTATTAAGATATATTACAAGATTAAGATTTTATTTTATAAATATAGCAATTTTATATACTAAAAATACTTTATATATATGTAAACACGAGGAAAGTGGCTTAATTGAGGAATCAAATAAGACTTTTAAGCACACACTTCACACTTCACTATTACGAGGAATTGAAAAAATATTCCAAGGGCCTTTTTTAGGCTCTTTTTTTTATGCTAAAATTTAGATATGGAAAAGAAAAGTTTATTTAGTGAAAATATTGTAAAAGTTGGGACAGACAGCAATTGTGATAACTATATAATGGCAATAGAGTCAAGCTGTGACGAAACAGCGTGTGCAATTGTAAAAAACGGTAGAGAAGTTATTGCAAATATTGTTGCATCGCAGATTAAAACTCACGAAAAATTTGGCGGGGTCATACCTGAAATTGCGGCAAGAGAACATTTGGATGCAATAAATGTAGTTGTACAGGAAGCATTTGACCAATCAGGATTAAAACCTGAAGATATTACAGCATTTGCAGGAACAGTAGGACCCGGTCTTGTAGGATGCTTACTTGTCGGATTGAACGCTGCAAAAACACTTGCTCTTGTGCATGACAAACCGTTTATCGGCATAAACCATCTTAACGCCCACCTTTGTGCAAACTATATTGACACTGATATTAAACCTCCGTTTATGGCACTATTGGTAAGCGGCGGTCATACACAGATTATAGATGTTGAATCTTATTCAAAACAAACAATCCTCGGCGAAACTATTGATGATGCGGTTGGAGAAGCTTATGACAAAGTTGCAAGACTTATCGGACTTCCGTATCCGGGCGGTCCGAGATTGGATAAATTGGCTCAAGTTGGTAATTCTAAAGCTTTTGAACTCCCTGAAGGTAAAGTTGACGGATATAATTTCAGTTTCAGCGGATTAAAAACAGCGGTATTGAGACTTGTTAAATCATTTGATGATAAGGAACTACCGACTAACGATATCTGTGCGAGTTTTCAGGAATGTGTTTCTAAAACATTGGTCAAAAAGCTTAAAAAAGCCGCTCAGGAAAGAGGCTATAAACAAATTGTTATAGCCGGAGGTGTTGCAGCAAATTCTGAAATCCGCAAGAAAGTTTTCGCATTAGAAGAAGAAGGGTACAGAGTTAATGCTCCGATTATGAAATATTGTACGGATAATGCGGCAATGGTGGCAGCCTGTGCATATTTTAACACCAATACATTTGATGATATTGATGTTGAAGTCTTCTCTCGTGCATAAATTTATAATACCTGTTTTATTAATGATTTAGCAATTTTAATCTTGTGTTTGAGAAGATTTACTACGTCTTCTCCGTTTAATTCTTTTAATTTAAGGTTCTCAATATCAGAAAAGGTATTTATCAAAAGCTCTGCATATTCATGGCTTTGAATAATATTCTCATTACGAAGCCTGTAAATAAACTTATAAAAATCCAAATTTCTAACATCTAAACAAGGCTTATGAGCAGGTTTCACTTCTTCTAAACTTGCTTGTAAAATCTTATTTGCCAAATTTTTTTTCTGTTCAGTCGGAAATTTTGGATACATAACTCCGGTATAGATATGGCTTAAAGGATGAGGAACCTCTATATCATCATTCATATCATAAAAATCAATTGCAGTAATCGATTTATTTTTAGGATTAACAATTATATTGCCATAGTTACAATCAAACATCATATTGTTTTCATAAGCACGAGAAATTTGACACAATAATTTATGGAAGGTTGTAACTGGAGCATCATGAATAATTTTAGCATTTTCGTTAATTTCTTGCTCGGTCATAAAAGGAGTCATTACAGGACTACCTTCAATAAATTTCATAATAGTGCCTTTTGGGAATTTTGCCACAACATGATTAACCTTATCTTGTTCTGAAACATTAAAACAAAGACCTAAATTTTTTCTTTTCAATAACTGAGGAACACCTGAATTATAATAATCATCAATATACAAAACTCTTACACAGTAATCTGTATCAGGGATTTTATAAACTTCTGCTTCAGCGCCTGCCCCAATATAATTCCGATTATCGGCAATAGCAGTTTTAACCTTTGTTGTTATTTCCTCTTTAGAACAAGAAAATAAATTTTTAGAGCCAAAACTCACCGTATCACAAGTCAGTGGGAGTTTTAATCTTACAAATATTTTTTGCGAAATCCTTGAAGTATTATTTTGAACGGTAAATGTATTATAATTATTTGTAATGAGCACACTCAAAGTAAAACTAAAACATAATTTTTTTTGCTATACAGGAATCAAATTAACTTCTTTAACTTTATTAATAATAAAATCAGTAATAGTATCTTCAATATGACAGCCGAAATGGTTATTTATTTCACGGATGAAGTAACAAGGACTAGTAACATTAACTTCAATAATCTGACCGTCAATAACGTCCAAACCTGCCATAAATATTCCCATTTCGTTTAGTTTTTTAGCTACAACTTTGAATTTCTGAACCTCTTCATCTGAAATAACAGCTTTTTTAATATTAGAATCACTATGGTCACAGAATTTAAAATCATCATTGCTTGGAACTTTTTGAACACAATAAGGAAGAATTTCTTCCCCTAAAATTAAAACGCGTTTATCACCATATACTGCTTTAGGAATATATTTTTGCACCATAATAAGCTGTTTTTCGTTATTAGTCATCGAATTGATTATTACAGCAGTATTCTTATCACCTTGCTTAAGATACATAACTCCGCCACCAAAACACTGATTTAACGGTTTTAGAATAATTTCTTCGTTTTCTTTCAAAAACGCTATTATATCAGACTTTGAAGCAGTAATAATATTCTTAGGCATCAAATCATTAAATAATACCGCATGAAGTTTCTCATTGAAATTCCTTACAGCTGTTGTGTCGTTCAACAGTAAAGTTTTAGATTTATCAACAAAATCAAACACATAAGTTGCATTGATATAATCCAGATCAACAGGCGGATCAGGTCTGAACATTACAAGATTAAAATTTTCAATCTGAAACTCAGTAAAACTTTCTTTATCATAGCAAATTTCTTCGCCTTCAATATATGATTTATAACAAGAGGTGTAAGCCTTTGCAGATTTGACCTTTAACATATCAATTGTTGAGATAAAAACTTCATGACCTCTTTGCAATAAACTCTTTATTATCCAAAAATTCGTAACAAGATCATTGAATTCAAAATACTTTAACTCTACTCTGTCAATAATAAATAATACTCTCATAACACCTCTTTTGAATGAAGAAAAGGCGGCAGCTGTGCTGCCGCCTTTTCTAATAATAACTATTTAATTTCATCAGGGTTAAGGATTTGGCAAGCAGTATTACCGAAAGCAATAAGTTTTGCAAACCTTTCCAAATCAGCCTGAATTTCAGGGAATGTACCGTAATGCATAGGAATTACAGTTCTTACACCTAACCATTTTGCAGCCATTGCCGCATGTTCAACATCCATTGTATAAGTTCCGCCGATTGGTAAAAGTGCAATTTGCGGAGCATATAATTCTTTAATTGTTTTCATTTCGCCGGTTAAACAAGTATCACCAGCATGGTAAATTCTAACGCCGTCAACGTCAAGCAAAATTCCTGCCGCAACACCGCCATATCTTCCATCAGGTAATGAACTTGAATGGAATGCCGGTAAAAATACCGCTCTACCCCAAGAAAAGTTAAGCCAAGAACCAAGACCTACGGATTTTGATTTTGCGCCTTGCTCCTGACAATATCCCGCCAGTTCTGAAACTGCAGTAATTTCAATATCCTTTTCTTTTGCAATTTCTAAAGCTTCACCAATATGGTCACCGTGAGCATGAGTTAATAAAATATCTTTAATTGGCTCATCTTTCCAGTTATATTTTTCATTAGTAGATACCAACGGGTCTATCAATACAGCGTTATCGCCATTTCTAATTTCAAATGCACTGTGTCCGATGTACTTTAAATCTACCATTTTCTCTCCCTCTTATTTTACATATCTCTCAACTATTTCAATTTATCATAATTTAATATAAAATACAAATATGAAAAATTATATTACAGAGATGAATAAGTGTATAGAACTAGCTTCAAAAGCCGTTGGGATGACATCACCTAACCCGATGGTTGGATGCGTTATATTAAACCCAAATGGAGAAATTATTTCTACAGGTTATCATAAGATGTATGGCGAAAATCACGCAGAACGAGATGCACTTTCAAAATTAGAAAACGCAAAAGACTGCACACTTATTGTAAACCTTGAACCTTGTTCTCACTTTGGAAAAACACCCCCTTGTGTTGATATAATTATTGAAAAAGGTATAAAACGAGTTGTATATGGAATGCAGGATCCTAACCCCATTGTCGCAGGTAAAGGGCTGAAAAAATTAAAAGATGCAGGAATTGAAATAATTGGTCCTGTTCTGGAAGATGAGTGTAAAAAATTAAACGAAGTTTTTATCAAAAATCACTTAGAAAAGAAAACCTTCATTTCCATCAAAACTGCCACCACAATTGATGGAAAAATCGCCACTCATACAGGCGACTCAAAATGGATAACTTCAGATGCCGCCAGATTAGAGGTTAGAAATATTAGAAAAAAATATGATGCAATACTTACATCTTCTGCTACAGTAATTGCAGATAACCCAACGATGTTACACACAAAAAAAGTTATCTTAGACAGAGAACTTAAAACGGATTTTAATACAAATATTTATCAGCAGGGAGAAATTTTTGTTTTTTATGATGAAAAATTAACTGCTCCAAATATTCTAAATATAAAATTTATACCTGCCCCTGTAAAAAACGAAAAACTTGATATTAAATATATTATCAATACTCTATATGAACTTAGAATAATGAGTATTCTGATTGAAGCAGGCGGCGGAGTAAATGCAAGCTTTTTACCTTATGTGGACAAATTATATCATTTTATCGCTCCGAAAATTCTTGGTGACAACAACGGAAAATCTTGTTTTTACGGAGAAGATATTGATAAAATTTCCGAATGCACAAACCTTAAATTAGAGAATATTAAAAATTATCCCCCTGATATTTTAATAATATATAACAAACAGTAAATTGAAAAAGGTGCTACCAAATAAAATTGATAGCACCTTTTTAGAGAGATTTTGGGAGTTATTAGCCTTTCATTTGAGCCATAACTTCTTCTGCGAAATTGTCTTGACGTTTTTCAAGACCTTCGCCCAATTCATATCTTGTGAATGATTTAATTGTCAATTTACCTTCGATAAGTTGAGCAATTGTTTGGCTTGGATCTTTAACGAACGGTTGTTCTAACAAGCATCTTTCAGCCATGATTTTATTTACACGACCTTCAACAATTTTAGCTCTGATATTTTCAGGTTTTGATTGCAAATCTTCTTTACCCATCTCAATTCTTGTTTCTTCATCAATAACTTCTTGAGGAATTTCTTCTCTTGAAACGAATTTAGGTGCTGAAGAAGCAATGTGTAAACAGATATCATTCATCAATTCTTCTTCTTTTTTATCGGCAGAAAGAAGAACACCTATTTTACCGTTGTGGATATATGATGCAACAGGTCCTTCGTATCTAACAAATCTTCTAACTGTAATTTTTTCACCGATTGAAGCGATTTTTTCTTTTAAAGCATCTTCAATAACTTTACCGCATTGAGGGCAAGTTGATGATAAGAATTCTTCAACAGAATTTGATTTTAATTCAGCAACATGATTAGCCATATTAGCTGTTAATGTTTTAAAATCGTCATTTTTCGCAACGAAGTCAGTTTCACAGTTAACTTCAATCAATGCTCCGCCGTTTTCGTCAACGAAAGAATCAACTCTTCCTTCAGCTGCAATTCTGCCCATTTTCTTTTCAGCAGAAGCAATACCTTTTTGACGTAAAATTTCTTGAGCTTTTTCCATATCACCGTCAACTTCAACAAGAGCTTTTTTTGCATCCATCATACCAGCGCCTGTTTTATCGCGGAGTTCTTTAACCATTTGAGCTGTAATATTCATTTACTTTCTCCTTTTTCCTTATTTATATAAAAAGGTGAGTCATAAATTATAGTGCTAAGTTTTTCTTAGTTTTACTAATCCTTTACAATTCACCTTTTTCTAAATTACAAATCTTAACTATTGTGCTTCAACTACACCAGCATCTTCAGCTGAAATTTTTTCAACTTTTTTTGCATCGTTAGCTTTGTTTTCTCTCAATTGTTTACCTTCCAAAACTGCATCAGCTAATTTTGAAGTAATCAATTTGATAGATCTGATAGCATCATCATTACCAGGGATAATGTAATTGATGCCGTCAGGATTAGCATTAGTATCAGCTAAACAGATAACAGGAATACCTAATTTGTTAGCTTCTTTAATAGCGATATCTTCTTTGTCTTGGTCAACAACGAAAATTAAGTCAGGTAATCCTCTCATTTCTTTAATACCGCCTAGAGTTTTAGACAATTTTGCAAGTTGTCTGTTTAATTGAGCAACTTCTTTTTTAGGTAATTTATCAACGTAACCATTATTGATGAATTCTTCCATTTCTTTAAGCTTGTTAACTCTGCCTCTGATAGTTTCAAAGTTAGTTAACATACCGCCTAACCATCTTCTATTAATGAAATAAGCGCCTGAACGTTTTGCCTCTTCAGCAACAACTTCAGCAGCTTGTTTTTTTGTTCCTACAAAAAGAACATTTTTACCTTTAGCGGCATAATCTCTAACTAAAGCATATGCTTCATCCAATAAATCGGTTGTTTTTCTTAAATCAATAACATAGATACCGTTTCTTGCACCGTAAATATACGGTTTCATTTTAGGGTTCCATCTTTGTGTTTGGTGTCCGAAGTGTACACCTGCTTCTAAAAGTTCAATCATAGATGCTACTGGCATCGGTTTTCTCCTTTTGTTAAATGTATTGTACTACGGGCCACACGCCTCATCGGGGCAGATATAGACACCATACCGCCGACTAGGGCTGAACCTATCAGGCTAATGTAACCAATAACATAGTACTATAAACATAAATTCATGCAAATATTACAGCAATAAAACTTAATTAAATTCCTGATACCTATTGAAAAAAATCTTTTTTTTGATTTAATAAAATTACTCACATCCTCAAAATGAGTAAGTGCAAAGTCATTAATTGCACACAAATTATAGGAAAGGTAAATTAGAACAATGGCAAATATTAAATCTGCTAAAAAAAGAGTGTTAATAGCTGAAGCTAACAGACAAAGAAATATGGCATTCAAAACTTCAATCAAAACAGCCGTAAAAAAAGCATTAGAATTGGCTAAAGGCGAAGATAAAGAAGCTTTAAATGCAGCAATTTCAAAAGCATACCAATTATGCGACAAAGCAGTTGTTAAAGGTATTTTACACAAAAACACTGCAGCTAGAAAAAAATCAAGACTAGTTCTTGCTATTAAAAAACTTTCAGCTAACGCTTAATTGAATATTTATCAAAGAGTAAACAAGGCGGGATTTCATTCTGAAATCCCGCCTTGTTTTTCTTATAACTGCTTCAACACTGCCGCTGAGGTAGTACGGGTAGTATTATATTGTTTGCCCAGTGCAACCTTCGGTTCCGGTGTTAATTGTTTTACAACCTTTTTCTGAGTATTATTTTGAACTTTTTCAGTGTTATTATCTCGTCCAAGCGCCCATCTTATGCCGCCTGTCATAGCAACACCGTTTCTTCCGCCGTTTCTCATCATTACCTGACCAAAGGCTGTAAAATAATCTTTCCACGTTCTTTGGATACCCAAACCGTATTCAATATATGGTTTTACAGACATACTCGGTAATTTGATATTATTAGCAAATGCATCAGATGAATTCAATACATTCCACACCATACCAACCTGTGCATAAGGCTGCCAGCCGTTTTTAGTATTTGCAATAAACCTCATGCTAGGGTTTAGCTGTATGCTGTGAGCAGGTTTGTTGTCTACGCGTACTCCCCCTGCATTTGTATAATCAAATGTATTAACAAACGAGTATGACATGAACATTATTGGCTGGAATATAAATTTACCTTCTTTAAATTCAAAGTTGTAACCTGTTTTTGAACCAACCCCTGCCAGTAAAGAAGTAAAGTCATCTTTACCATACATTGTACGAATTTGTCCTGTTGTAGCTCCGGCGTTAACAGTTAATGCTGACCAGAAGTTACCTTTGTACATTGTATGAGTATAACCAAGAATACCGCCGTTTGCATTAATGTCAACGCCTGTGTAATTCATATTGGAGCCGTTATAGCCGATATATCCTGTTCCAACACTGTGCCAGCCGTTTTTATGTTCATAAAAATCAGTGTCAAATCCGGCAAGTGAACCGTAAGTTATAGCTCCAACTTTAGGACCATTTTTCAGATTTATATTTTCAAATGTCACATATGGTCTGAACCAGCCGGCACTATTTTTTAATGCATTATATGGAATATTACTATTAAAATCGGTAATCGCATATTTATTTTGATTCATCATAGACATACGTTCATTGAAAGGTAGTTGAGTAAATGAATCTGCGTGTTCAAAAACATGTTTAAAGGTTTCGTTAATTGTGGATTGAGAAGCCGCAATTGTAGAAACAGGTGAGGCTAAAATTGCAGGGTTGAATGCATTTGACGGATTACCGCCTGCTGAACCACCTCTGTTGAATACAAAGTATCCGCCGTCTTTCCTGTTATCATACGATACTCCATATTTAAAGATAGGTGTTAAAATAGTTTGTCCGCCTAAACTTTCGGTTACATTATCTTTTAACCCGTTATCCGCAAATAAGACTTCTATTTTCACATCTGTAGGGATTTTAGTTGAATTAACGTAATTCAAAGCGGAGACATTAAGTTTTCCTGTATGCTCACCATATTCTTTCGCGGCAAATCTATCCATAGTCTTATCAGCAAGACTGACATCCGCAGACATGTTAATATCACCGGTAACGGTTAATTTCTCAACATTATACGTATGAGTATCATTATTCAATGTAATAAGATTATTATTACCAATATTTAATTGAGAATTATGTATATCATTATATAATTCAAAGGTACCGGTACCATCACCTGTTATATTAACAGCATAACCTTGTGTTCCATTGATATTATCATGCATTACAAATCTGCCGTTATTTTCTGTTTTAAAGGTTAAAGCAGGCAATGTATTATCATTAGCTTTTTCTACCCAAATAGCGTTATCATCTTTAACACCGTTTGCTTCTGTATAGTTACCTTTGAAAACATTAACTGAACCATCGGAAACAAAATTCATATCCGTTTTGGTAAAAATAGCTCCGCCATGTGCAGTTCCTGCTTCTGATTTAGCATAGTTATTAACGAAGCTTCCGCTAATATTACCGACTTTGGAATCATTATAAATAGCACCGCCCTGGGCAACATCAATAACTGCTTCAGACCTGTTATTGATAAAATTACCTGATATATCAGCTATTTCACCTTTTTCTCCGGTAGCAACATCATCCATATTGAATATAGCAGCACCATAAGCCTTTTTACCGGTAACATAGTTATTAATAAAATCACCTTTTATATCACCAATTTTACCTGCCCAGTTATAAACACCGGCACCTTCTCCATGACCTGCGTTATCTCTGCTTCTGGCAACATTATTGATAAAATTACCGGTTATATTACCGATTGAACAGTTTTTGTAATTGTAAATAGCGCCACCATCACCATGAATACCGGCAACAACTTCATTTTCAGCAAAATAACCTTTTATATCGCCAATTTTACCATAGTTTGCGATTGCACCGCCTTGAGCTTTATTGATTCCACTGCTAGCAGTATTTCCGATAAAATTACCTTCAATACTTTCAATAGTTGCGTCACCTTTATTTCCATTAATATTTAAGATAGCACCACCATGAGCATTCTGACCTTTTACATGGTTATCAATAAAGTTACCCTTAATATTGCCAATTGTACTATTATTGAAATTATAAATAGCACCGCCTTGAGCGTGCCCACTGTTATTCATAGCACTATTGGTACTGTTACTAATTGCTGTATTTCCAATAAAGTCACCGGTAATATTTCCAATATTACTATTATAAATATTAGCAATCGCACCACCATCACAATTACATCCGGAAACATAGTTTCCAATAAAATCACCTTTAATATTACTTATATTACCTTTGTTATCATTTAAAAGAGCTCCACCCTCAATATAATAATCTGTAGTATTTTCAGATATAGCATAATTTCCAATAAAGTGGGCATTCAAATCTTTTAAAACACCGCTAATATTTGCTAATGCACCACCAGCGGCAGGTAACGTTTGACGATCCGATACAACGGGAGCACTATTTGAAGAAGTATGATTATCAATAAACACACCGTTTATTGAATTAATTGTCCCACCGTTATAAATGGCACCCCCATATGCTTTATGCTTATTTCCTTCACTATAATTTGAAACAAACATACCGGAGATATCATTTATTACTGCTTGAGGGGAGGTTTTACCTATATTAAAAATTGCACCACCGTAAGATTGAGTACCAGTAGTATAGTTTCCTACGAAGTTGCCTTCAATATCACCAACCTTACTATTATAATTATAAACAACACCACCCTGAGCGTGTCCTGTTGTAGCCTCAACCCTGTTTTCAATAAAATTACCGGTTATATTACCGATTACGCCGCCACCTTCATTATAAACAACCGCACCATCACCGTTTTTTACATACTTTCCTGAAATATAATTATTGATAAAATTACCATTAATATTGCCCAGTTTATTGTTATTATATATAGCTGCACCTTTTGAACCTGTGTCATTTAGTGTATGATTATAAATAAAATCTGCATTTATATCTACATTTGATTTATCTGATGAATTGTATAACGCACCACCAACAACAGCACCTGCAACGTTATCAAAATAAACATTATTTACCTTTTCAGAAGTTATGTCACTTACTCTTGTTGTGACTTGAGTATAATTTTTCGGAGTATAAGTATATTTATAATACTTTGTTTCAACACCGCCATTAGAACCATGAAGGTTTACTTCAACAGTATTGTTTCCGGCTTCACTAACTTCTTCCCAACTTATATGCTCATCTATTTTATTCGTACTAAAATTAACAATCGGAGCATTTAAATCAATTTTATAATATGAAGAGACAAGGTTAGCATCTTTATCAGCTGTTTTATATTCAAAAGTATAATCGTCCGCTGCCCCTTCTGTTATCGTATAAGCACTTCCGGATGATTGAACAGAATCCGCTTCTGCCCAAGTTTTATCTGTAGAATTATATTCTCCCTTTTGCGGGATTAAAATATTATTGTCTTTTAAATAGTCTAATGTTGGTGTTTCTACAGGTTTTTGTGACAGGTCAATCTCTGATAAATCTGCCGCCTGCACAGTATTACCCATTCCTACAATTGCACAGCCTGTAAGTATTGCAGCTGATAAAGTTTTAAAATTGCACTCTTTTCTAATCTTTTTCATCATAATACCTCATATTCTATACATCAAAATTAATAAAATGTGATTTATACCTTGAAAGTTCTATCGTTCCTGAGTTCATTTTTGCTATGACTTCTAATCTTTAAAATTGAAAAGGTCTAAAACCTTTACATATCCTTTCATACATCGAATGCCTACTTTTATTAATTTTGATGTATTTTTATAATAATAAATGCCTTGCTCATAGAATGCAATCCATTAAGTGGTTGAAAAAATATTTTATATTAACATTATAACTCTATTTCGTAGATAACTCAACCATAAAAAAGAACGGCGATACAGATAAATCTGTATCGCCGTTCTTTGTATCTTAAAATTCTTAATTTTTCTTTCCGTATCTTTTGTTGAATCTTTCAACTCTACCTTCAGAGTCTAAGATTTTTTGTTGACCGGTATAGAACGGGTGACAGTTGTTACAAATTTCAACTGTTAAACCATCTACTACTGAACCTGTTTCGATTTCGTTACCGCAAACACATTTTATTGTGGTTTTCTTATAATCAGGGTGAATTCCGTTTTTCATTGTTACCTCTTTCTTTCAAGATTCCAAACTTGAATAATTTATTTACATTCGACTAACAAAATTTTATAATACTAAATAAACAAAATCAAGTGTTTTTTAAAATCAGTTAATATTTACCACTTTTTAAATATAAAAAACACAGCAAGAATTATAAAACAAAAACCTACAAGATAATTCCATTTAAATTGCTCTTTGAGATAAAAGACGGAAAAGAAACTAAAAACTACAAGAGTAATGACTTCCTGAATAGTTTTTAATTGTGCGGCGTTGTAAGTTTCGTAACCAATTCTGTTCGCCGGAACCTGAAAACAGTATTCAAACAGAGCAATACCCCAGCTGACAAGGACAACTAACCACAAAGCAGAGGAACGAAATTTCAAATGCCCATACCACGCAAATGTCATGAATATATTGGAAATAAGAAGTAAAACAATCGGCGCAACAGCTCTTATCATATGGTTAAACCCTTTCAATAACGTTATAAATGTACCTAATAATTATAAACCAAATAAAAAGGCTTGACAGTTAAAAATTTTTTGCATATAATCAATTATACAAGCACACGCCGGTATAGCTCAATTGGCAGAGCAACGGTTTTGTAAACCGTAGGTTGTAGGTTCGAGTCCCATTACCGGCTTTTTTACTGAAAACGGGGCACACAAGTTACATAGGCGGACTTAAGAAAAGAATGCTGAAACTCAAATGAGTACTTGCCGATGACTCTCAGTAAAATACTCAAGCCCTTGTGGCTCAGAGGTAGAGCACTCCCTTGGTAAGGGAGAGGTCACGAGTTCAAGTCTCGTCAAGGGCATATTTAAACCCTTCGATGGGCAGTAATTGAAAATTTAATATGGGTAGGTGGCCGAGTGGCTAAAGGCGACAGACTGTAAATCTGTTCTCGCGAGAGTACGGTGGTTCGAATCCACCCCTGCCCAAATTCTAAAAAGATCCCGTTTAGGGGTCTTTTTAATTTTTACCCTTGAAATTCTCTAAAAACGTTTATATAATAAAAGTATAATGATTATTAGAAAACTAACCATTATTTAAAACTTGGGAAATAAATTTTATAATATATAGCATTCCGAAATATTTATCGGGAAACAACTTTCTTAATATCAATCAAATGGATGGTACTTATAGCCATATTATTTGATAAGCTAAAAAAAGAGGATATTTGGATATGAAAAAAGTAGATTTGACTTCTTGTATAGAAAATGCCATAAAAACCCTGATATCATTGCATCTTAGGGGGGGGGGTAGCACTAAAAGCCTTATCAATAGCGGCTCTTGCGGGTTGCGTCTCTTTTTCATCAAATAGTGCCGGAGCAGCAGAATTAAGCGTTGCTCCAATATTGGAACAACTTAACGATTCCAGTGAAGAAAAAACTAATATCTCCGTATATTCTTCAAGCGAATATACTTTAACAGAAATTACACCTGAAGACATAAACAATTTACCTGCCAACGTAATAAAATATTATAACCCTAATACTACAGATAAAAATGTTCATTACTTTGAAATAAACTTTAAAAATTCAGTATATGGCGAAGGCGCAAATTCTAAATATTTCAAATGGTCAAAAGATGGTGATAATGTTAAACTTGTTGAAACAACAAACTCCGCCGAAGCTGTCTTAGTATTAAAATACAACGATGGAGAAGAAATACAGGGTGCATTTGTTGATTTTAACGAACAGCTCTCAAGTGTAAACAAAGAATTTGTTGCCCAAAACATAAAAGGAATAATTGATGCAAAGGGTGAAATTGGAAGCGTTTCATCAAAGTTTGTAGGTAACACTATAGATATAACATCAGATGACGGATTCGCATATTCTGCAATCTTGTCCGAATATGATGCGTCAATCCATAATGTTAATTCAAGTTTTATAGGGAATACAGTAAATGTTAATGCTGACAAAACAGTTTACGGAACATTAATAAAATCACTTTCCCGGATGGATAATATTAATTCTGAATTTATCGGCAACACTATTAATGCACAAACAGAAGTAAGCGGAGGGATATTGCAAATATCTTCCGCCGGTAAGGTAAAAGATTTATCATCTGACTTTTTATTAAACAGCACAATAAGCCAGGGGGCAAATGTTAACGGTGCAATAATACAAAACGAAGGTACTATTGATAAAATAAGTTCAAATTTTGCGGGCAACTACGGCGCGGCATCAAGCAGCGGGAATATTCGCGGCGGAGTATTATACAACAGCGGAAGTGTTGGAATAAACAATTCTGCTTTTTCTGCTAACTATGCAAAAACCGAAAGCGGAGACGCATTAGGCGGTGCAATTCATAATAAACGCGGATTAATTATTGAAAATTCCACATTCTTTGAGAACTATGCAGAGTCTTCAACCGGAAAAGCTCGAGGCGGTGCAATTTATTCGGATATGGATGTAACTATCACTGCCAACAACGGAAAAACTACAGAGTTTACCGGCAACTACGTAAAAAATAACGGAGTTATTGAAAATCAGGCAATCTATATGGATTCTGATTCTGCCACTCTAAAATTGACTGCAACAGATAACGGCGAAATTATAATTAATGACAATATCGATGGCGTTTTAGGTTATAAAGTAAATATTGGCGGCGATAGTACAGGATTTGTAAAACTGTTTGGCGATATTAACAATGCAAACATTACGGTATCAGATACAAATCTTGACTTAATGGACAACATATATCATGAATACAACTTCACAAATTTATCATCTAAAGACACCGCACAATATCATATTGACGTAAACTTTGCTGATAGAAAAGCTGATACATTTACACTTGGAGCAGGGTCAAGCGGAGTTGTTTACATTTCTGAATTCAATCAAATTGGTCAAACACCTATAGAAAGCACTATAGTACAGGTATTAAATGCACCTGATACAATACGGATTGAGTTAGCACAAGGGTTAATTGATAAATACCATAGTGTTACTATGAGTGAACTTGAGACACAAACTGACGCTATTGCCCAAACAACATTATGGGATAAAGAATACTTTAAACATTATTATCGCGAGGTTACGACAAACGGAATACGCACAGCTGTATCTGATACTGCGAGAAATAATGCCGATAGTATAGAGTATTATGTAGAAAAGAAAACAGAAAACTACAAAAACGAATCCTTAGGCGACACATTAGGAGTAATGAGTTCCATAAAAACAGGCTACCGTTCATTCAACGCACAATCCGATGAGGATATTTATGTTGTTAAAAACGATATTGGAAATGTTGCCGATGGAACATTAAATATTACAGGGATAAGATACAATGATAATTATTCAAAAATAGATGCTGACGGTCATAATTTATTTGAATTTACAGAAGGCAGCGGGAACTTAAATATTTCAACTATTGATATAATAAATACCTCTGATGCTGACGGTTCTGTTATAAACAACAGAAATGCAGGTTCAACAGTAACGTTATCTAATGTTTCTATTGATTCTGCAAGTAAAAATGCGATTATCAATGATGGTATTTTGAATATTCAAGACCGCTTCACAACAAACTCCGGTATAACAGGAACCGGTACATTAAACTTTAGCAGGAATACCGATGAAAGATTCACTAACGGGGCATCCATTGTTCAGGATACAATAAATATCGATATTGGCGGAAATCATAGCCTTACATTAGATAAAGGCAGTACTATCAGTGGAAACATCAATCTTAAGAACGGGCATTTATATATTTCTGCTGATGATTTACTCAGTGATGCTGTTTTATCCGGTTCCGGACGAGTAAAATTACAAGAAGGTACATTAAACTCTGCAATATCTTCAACTACAAAAACGCATTGGGTAGATATCTTGGGGGATGTTACTCTTCAAAACACTATTTCAACAGGTGGTATAACACTTTTAGGCGGTAAAACACTCACAACTAATGCAGATTACATAAAAAGTACCGTTCAACATACATCTCCTGAGGGGTTGAGAGCTACCCTAAACCTTACAGGCGGAACCTTATCCGACGGTATCATTAACTCTTCTGCAATCGATGTAAATATACTTGGAGAAGTAAATATTGCAGAAGGCAGTAAGATAAACGGACTATTGCATATTAACGAAAATGGTATATTAAACTCTTATAGTACTGTTGCTAATGCCATTGGAGATGCAAATTATAAATACAATGACGGTATTATAAATATCTATGGTGAACAAGGTGAAGTTCGAGGAAATATCAGCGGAAGCGGTACTATAAACATTTTTGGTACAGCAACTCTGGGTAATCAAGTAAACCAAGAACTTATTCACATTATGGAAGGCGGGAAATTAACAATTACACCAACGCATCTAAGAGCGCCAATTTGGAATGACTCTATTTTACAGCTTCGAAATCCAAATAGCGGATTAACACAAAGAGTATATGGAGATGGGTATACTGAAATTATATCACAAGTTATAAGTATAGGTGCACCTATAGAACAAGAAATAAAAGTTCTGGAAAATGCATCTGTATATATTAACAATGTAGACTATATAGGAGATACAATTTCAAATGAGGGTTTAACTGTTATCCGAAAAGGAGCAAGCACCACAGGAGAATTAAGACACGATATAACAGGTAGCGGCACAATAATGTTTGATAACGGCGCCATTTATAACTATGCAAATTTAACAGGGTCTGTTATCAGGTCAGTTAGCGGTCCATTATACTCTAATGCAAATTTATTACACGGTGATATTGTTCTGGATAATGGTGCTGTATTTCTTACGGACGGAACGCTAAACTCACCGGTATATAATTACGGCACTACTGTTAATGGAAGCTTAAATATAGGAACTAGTAATACTCCGGCTGATGTTGTTCTTAATAAACCCGTTAGCTCTTGGCTACAGGTGCAAAATAATTCTTCAGCAACAATAGAAATAGAAAATGTACAACATGATTTTAGACTATATCGCGACTCAAATCTATTTTTAAAAGGTGATGGAGTACTAGATTATACTGCCTATGGTTCTACCGGAACCTTAAATATACTTGGTAATATTTCAACAACAGACAAAAGGATAGAACCAAATGTACATATTGCAGAAAGTGGAATCTTTACTGCTGATTCAGATAGACTTTCAGCTCAAATTACAAATAATGGTAAATTATATTTATCAGGAACTATCTCTAAAGCAATTTTAGGCGACGGAACAACATATATTAATGACAATTTGACGTTAGGTTCTTCTGGCTCTGCACAAACACCATTATTCGCAAATTTGGATTTAAACAATGGTACATTAAAAACCAGCGGAGAAAACCCGAGATCCATCTATCTTGGAACTGCTAAAAATACAGGGACACTTGATTTAAAAGTTAATATTGGAACTACGAGTATTGATAATTTTGTATTAAATTCTGATTCTGATGCGATATTCAAGATTGGTAATTTAGAAATTCAAAACTTTGCAAATAATAAGCGTGATGGATATATATATCAAGTCTTAAAAGGTGGAAGTTCTGCCCAACTATCACTGGATTGGCACGACTTTACATTAGATGACTACGAATCAACAACCGATACTATTAGTTCTGCTAATGTTAATTTTGACGATGAATTCAATATAAGACATCGCTCAGGAACAACCGCAGGAACAGTTGAATTAGCAGAAAAAGAAACTCCAAATGACAGTATCCGTATGACATATGAAGAAACTCAATGGAATGATTGGGAAACAGAGAGAGCGGATATATTAGCGGCATTAAACAGATATACTACAACGGAAGATAGAAACTTCAACTTTAAAACATCTCAAGATAAATATACAGTTCTTGAAAATCTCGGTAATACCGCATATGGAGTTTTAAATATCAATGGACGCACAGACGAAGACGGCAACCGTTCAACTATAGATATGGACGGCTACACAGGTCTAATTACGACCGGTGCTTCTACGACTTGGAAACAATATGTAAACGTAAATATTGAAAATACTGAAATAGTAAATTCAAAAGATTATGCAATCCAAATAACAAACTATAATTCTATGGGAACAATAGCAGAAGATGGAACTGTTTCCGGCGGGATTATCAATTCTGCGTTTAGAAATAATACAATCAATAATAGTTCAAGTGTAGACAGCCGTAGCGGCGCTGTATATACTACTGGCAGCGTAATCTCACAAATAAAAGATACAGTATTTAGCGGTAACCAAACATTTAAAACTAATACAGATATATATACAAACCCAAGCGGAATAGGTGCAGCATTAAATATTCATCTAAATAGTGCAATCGGCTCAAAAGAATATAACACCGGCGGTATAACAAATTCTATATTTGAAAACAATTCTATTACCTTATCCGGTAACAATGTGGCTAATGGTTATGGTGCCGGTATTTATATGGGCAATGGTACTTTTATATCAAACATAAAAGATTCTACAATCCAAAATAACACAATTACTGGCGGAGCAGGTGCTTTTGGCGGAGGGATATACTTATATTCAAGTACAAAGATAAATAACATAGAAAATACCAAATTTTTAAACAACACTATAACCGTTAAAACAGGAACGACATCCGGTGGTGCTATTCATCTACATCTTCCTACTGAAATTAATACAATCAAAGATTCTTATTTCTTTGGAAACTCATCCAGAAATGAAAGCTTCACTTCTAGGGGCGGTGGTATTGGCAGTGTTGACTCAAATAATAATAGTCCTATTACTATTAACAGCATAACAGGTACAACTTTTGAAAATAACTTTGCATCATATGGTTCTGCAATCTATTTTGACGGTAAAATTGGAACAATAGACAACTGTAAATTCCTAAACAATACCTCTGATATAGAAGGAGCTGTAAGAATAGGTTATTATGACTCCGGAGTTATATCAAACACACTATTCCAAAATAACAAAACAAGCTTGAATAATAATATTCCGTATAAAAGCTATTTTTTAAGAGGAAATGTATTCTCAATTGCACAAGATAAAACGTTAACATTAGACAATGTTACTTTTGACCATAACATTATAGAATCTGACACAGAATATGGAAATGTTATAAACTCCAAAGGTGGTGCACTATTTAAAGATGGTTATGGTAATATGACCATAAATAATTCCACATTTACAAATAATTATATTACCGGTAACAATAACGATATGAGAGCAGGTGCCGTAAGCTTGTATAATCAAGCTGGCAGACTTTATGGTACGAATATTATAACAGATTCATTATTTAAAAATAATGTTGTTGAAGCTACTGGTTCCGCTCAAGGTATATCCGGTGGTGCTCTTAGTATAGGAACAACTTATGATGTTAACAGAACAAATAAAGTTGAAATTAGCGGTACTGATTTTATAAATAACCAAATTATTAATCACCACGCAAATGGCGCTTCAGGCGGGGGGGCTATAATTGTAAACAACAATTCTGATTATGATGAAGGTTTAAAATTATCTGATGCTACTTTTGACGGCAACAGTGTAACAGCAACCCGCTCAGAAACAGCCGTAGGGACAACAGTTGCCGGTGGTGGAGCTATATTGACAGGAGGGTCTGCTTTAATTAATATTGAAAACTCCGTCTTTAAAAACAATAGTGTTACAGGATTTTCTAACAGTTCCAACGCAGGAGTCTTTACTAAAGGTGGAGCTATTTATTCGCTTGGTGGCAAATTAACAATATCTAACAGTACATTTGAGAACAACTCAGTAACCAGTACAACTAACGCACACGGCGGAGCTATCTATGCAAAAACCATTGATAACATAATAAATTGTACCTTTAAAAATAACTATGTTTCCGGCACAAGCAACATTAGAGGCGGTGCAATAGCCACTGACAGCAATTTAAAAATAACTGCGACTGACGGTTTTGTATCTGAAATCAGCGGTAACTACATTATAAACGGCGATGACGAATCTACAAAAGTAAATGAGGGTATCTATGTAAATGCCCCATTCAGCGGTCACCAATCACTAACCCTTAATGCAGAAAAAGGAGGTCAGCTCCTTATCAAGGATAGAATTAACGGATATAATTATGACATCATCCTAACAGGTGATGAGACAGGTAAAATTTCTCTGCATAACGACATCAAGCGTAGTGCTACAGGTAATTTAATCGCAAACAACGTATCTGTTGATTTGGCAGAAGGAGTTACAAGAAGTTACGATTTCTCTACTATGACTTCTGAAGACTCTGCGAAATGGACATTAGATATCGATTTTGCAAACAAAACTGCCGATAATTTTAAAATTGGTAAAGGTTCTTCAGGAATTATGTTTATCGATAATCTGAATATCCTCAACACCTCTGATGATGTTGTTACTGTTCAAATTCTTAACGTTACAAATCCTGATGATAATATCCAACTGGCATTAGATTCTACAAAAATCAATGTTCAACAAGATTTATTGCTAACCCTTGGTGATACAAACTATAATGACGTTGTTTACCACCAAAACGCAGGATACGGCGTAGGTACAACTAAAACACTTAACGATAGTATTATACAATTTGTCGACAAAGATTATGATGGACTTAATATTATTAGTGCTTCTAATCTTAATAGTGACAGATATTTTATCTTCCGCAACTCTGATAAACACACCGTATCAGAAGATTTTGCAATCACTGCAGAAGGTTCATTACATATTCAAGGTATTCAAGGCGGCGGAATTATATCTGAAATAGACGCTGATAATCATTCGCTATTTAACCTTTCTAACGACACAAAACTATATCTCTCTGATGTTAAACTAACAGGAACAGAAGATTTGATATATGTTAACAGCCCAAAAGCTGATGTTAATTTATCAAATGTCATTATCGAAGGCAATATTAATGGTCCTAAAGCATTTAACATAAATATTTCAGGTGAAAATTCAACAATTAATGGAACTGTTCAAAATGCAAGAACTACTCTTAATTCAGGAAGCCTAACATTCAACGAAGACACTTTTGCAAAAAATGACAGCCTAATCCTTGCAAACGGAAATGTTAATCTTTCTAACGGAAAAATTGAAGATTACCGAATCTATACATTAAATACAAATGACAATGTTGATTTTAGTTTAGACTTTGATTTGGCTAATCGTTCAATAGATAGAATTCACACAATTACCAGCACATCTAACGGTATAATTAATATTTCAAATATTAATTATATCTCTGATATAGATGAAAATTCGCAAAGCTTTGTCGTTAAAGTACTCGACACTAATAGAAATAATAATTTGTCTTTAGCGTTGGATGAAAATCTTAACTACTACACGGTAAAAGAACTTTCAAGAAACGAAGTCGATGAAGTTGCAATGAATACAGATTTCTCTCATGTTTACTATAACAGAACCAGACACGGCGAACTTTACGGCGAACTGTATATTACAACATTATCAACTACAAATGACAGTATAGGCTTTAAAATATCTGAAAAATGGGAAACTTCTACCAGCCCTACAACTTCTCTGGGCGATACTCTTAAACTGGTTAACCAAGCTGATTTAAGCGTTCGTAATTTCAATTCATCACAAGCAACAGATGTCTATACCCTTAAAGATTCGCTCGGACAAACCGCAAATGGTACTCTTTCTATTAACGGTACTTCCGAAGGCGACGAAAAATCAACCGTTGATTTGAATAATTTTGAAGGTTTCCAAATTGGTGCAGATACAGTATTTAACGTTAATAATACAAAACTTACAGGAACTCAAGATGTTATTACAATTACAGACTCTTCTGCACAATTGAACCTTAACAATGCTTACATTGATGGTAATATTGTTGGTAATAAAAACTATAAACTCAACATTGCAGGTCTCGGTAATACTACAATTAACGGTTTAGTATCTAATGCAGATGTTTTAGCGACCAGAGGTGAATTGACGTTTGGTGAAAATACTTTTGCTGATACTTCTACAAGCTTAACTCTTGATTCTGTAAGCGTAAATATGAGAAACGGCGAATTAGGAAATTACAATATTGCTAATTTAACATCGACTGCCAACGCAAAATATTATCTGGATATTAACCTTGAAACCCAACAAGCTGATACAATTACAACTAACGGCTCAGGGGTAATTGTTCTTGACGGCTTCAATATACTTGGAACGCTTGATGATGTTAATATTGATACTAAATTAAAAATCCAAATCCTTAACACCAACAGCGATAACTTACAACTGCAACTGAGCGAAAGTATTCTTTCACAATTAGATAAAGAATACGTGTTAAGTACAACCCGTACAGAACGCGGAACAACTGAAATTAAAAATATTACAAACTGGAAAGATACCTACCAACGTATTGAACAAGATTTATCGGTCGTAGGACGTTTAAGCCTTGATAAAACAAAAACCGATAATGATAGTATTGCGTTAAATCAATTACAAGTAAAAGAAGGTCAGCTATATTATATTCCTGATGATACGCTTAAACTATTCTCTCAGGCTGATATAAATGAAGATAGACGCTTCTTGTTTGATAGTGCAAATGATATCTATAATTTAGGTGATAACCTTGGCACAACATCCGCAGGAAATATAAGTATTGAAGGGGTAAAAGATAATACAGGCAAGATTTCTACAATTAATATGAATTCTCATAATGGTTTTGGATTATCTAATGATACAACCTTAAATATTTCAAATACTAAATTCGAAAATATTAATAACCGAGATGGTTCAGTAATTAATATTTCAAATGCAGATGCAATTGTAAACTTGAATAATGTAATAATTGGAGAAACTGAAAGTGCTAATGCAATAGTTAACGCAGGTACAATAAATATGACAGGCGGAAACATCTTGCTAAACAGCGGAATCAAAGGCGGAGGTATCACCAATATTACAGGTTCCGAAGTTGTTCTAAATGCCGGAACTTCAATTACTCAAAAACAAATTAACGTTCAATCAGGTTCACTAACACTGAGCAATGACAGTATCATTAATGGTATTCTAAGCATCAGCTCAGAAGGTTCTGCAACTATTACAACAGGAGCTTTGACTTCTGCTTTAGCTAACGATGGGGAATTAAACATCTTCACTGATGGAACATTGGCTTACAACATCTCCGGAGAAGGTAAAACTAACATCAATGGCAATATTATAAATAACGCTAAAATATCTCAAGATGTTGATGTTATCTCAGGTTCTCTAACTACATCAGCTGAAAATGTTACAGGAAATATCAACAACAATGCAGTTGTTACATTAAATGGAACTTTATCATCTGTTGTAACAGGTCTTGGAACCACATATGTTAAAGATACCCTGACATTAGCCGCAGGTGCGGGAATTGCTGGAACATTAAATCTTAATAACGGTTCCGTATCAACAAATGACAGCAAAATTTCTAATTACAATATCGGCAAAATGACTGGTAACGGAAGCTTCTCACTGGATATAGATGTATTAACAAAAACATCCGATAAATTCACTGTCGGTGCAGGTTCAAACGGTACTGTCTTTATTGACAGCATTAATCTGAAAAATGCTGATAGTTTTGATAATACATTTAAAGTTCAAATTCTTGATTCCGCTGACAGTTCAATAAAACTAGCTTTGAATGATGAAATTGGAAAAGTTGACTATAAAATTGGCGAAACTTCAAGACAAGAACAAGATTCAGTAAATAGTGTTACTAACTATAAAACAACTTATCTGACCTACAATCGTAAAGGCGATATATACGGTAATCTTGCACTTGGTCAAACTAAAACAGAAAACGACAGTATTCTAATTAATACAAAAGAAACAAGATGGGCACAAGATAGAACTACAACCGGAACTCTCGGCGATACTCTTGTCCTTTGGAATACACTTGATTCAGATACAAATAAAGAATTTGTAATTGATAAAGTTGATACATACACAGTATCCAGCGTTGACTCTGTAACAGGATTAGGCGCAACAAAAGGTAAAAATGTTACTGTTTCAGGTGTTTCTGAAAGCGCCGCGTCTAAATCTGCAATAAACTTCAACAATAAAACAGGTTTTGAACTTACTAATGACACAACCTTAAACATCAATAATACAAAATTAACGAATGCAAAAGACGATGTTGTTATTGCAGTTACTAACAAAGATGCTGTGGTAAACCTAAATAATGCATATATTGACGGAAATATTAACGGTTTTGATAATACAAAAATCAATATCTCCGGTGATAATATTACAACCTTGGATGGTAAAGTTTCTAATTCAACAGTAGAAGTGGCAAATAGCGGTTTGAAATTTAATACAAACACTTTTGAAAGCTCTGATACTCTATTAATTGTTAATGGTGGTAATGTTAACCTTGATAACGACGGAAAAATTGAAAAATATATCATTAATGAACTTTTATCTAACCAAGATACAAAATACTCTATTGATATTGATCTTCAAAACCAATTATCAGATACTATTAACGTAAAATCAGGTTCAGGTATAATTACAATTGATAATTTGAATATCAAAGGTTCTCCTGAAAATGTTAATAAGGATTATAAAATCCAAATTCTTGATGTTGAATCCGGAGATTTACAATTAGCATTAAGTACTAAAGCTCAAGAGCAATTAGGACACGAAGAATACCTAATCGGAACCCACGTTGAAACAATAGAAGATACTATAAAACAAGCTACTAACGTAAATGATGTTTATGAACGATACACCCAGACAACATATACTTACGGAACATTGTCCCTTGTATCTACCAAAACAGAAAATGACAGTATCGGTATAAAAATTTCTAAAACAGTTACTGAAGATAAAGTTCTTGACGGTATAATGGGCGATACATTAAAACTTGTCAATAATTCAGCAGAACATGCTTCTAAGTCATTTGAATTCAATTCCGCAGACGAAGTTTACACTACTAAAGACAATCTCGGTAAAACCGCAGGAGCTTTAGAAATTAAAGGTGTAAGCTCAAACGGACAATATTCAACAATTGAAATGAACAAGTTCTCAGGTTTTGAACTTGACGAAAATTCAGAATTAAATATTTCAAATATTCAAATTAGAAATGCAGAAGCTGAAAATGGTGCAATTATATACGCTGATACTTCTGAAAGCAAGATTTCACTGGAAAATGTAAACATTGTAGATAACACTGCAAGAAGTGAACACGGCGGAGCAATTTATTCAAAATCAGATGTTACATTAACAGCAAATGCAGGAAATTCTCTAATCAAAGGCAATAAAACTGCAGTAGATGATGAAGCCGTATACCTTGGTCAAGATGCAACACTAACCCTCAATGCAATTCAAAAAGGTGAAATCAGCATTGATGATAAAATCAATGGTGAAGAAAATTATTCTGTAAAAATAACAGGTGATGAAACAGGTAAAATCAATCTAAACAACAAAATTTCAAATGCAAACATTGATATGGAAAACGTAACCTTACGTCTATCAACCGATAACAGCTTTGAAACAAGTAATTTTACAATTAACTCAGGTACATTAGACTTAGTAAACGGTATTGCACAACAACAACTTGCACAATCCTTCCATGTAACCGGTTCATTTAACCTTAATGCTGATGTTGATTTGGCTAAGGAAATAATGGACAGACTACCTGAAAATACTACAATTGCACCTGAGGCTTATATCAATGTTGATAAATTAAACTTAATATCAGATACTCAAAAAGCATCTGTTGAAATACCTTTTGCAAATGAACAATTTAAAGATCAGGTTAAATATATCGGCTCTGAAAAACTTTCAAAAGATACTCAAATAACAGCATATTCACCAATCTATAAATATGACGTAAAATATGAAAATAGAGACGATTTAGGTTATTTTGTATTCTCACACGCTATATCCGGCGGAGGAAATTCAAGCGGAGGAAATGCAGGTTCATTTAACCCTGCGGTATTGTCAACTCCGGTAACAGCTCAATCAGGTACTTATAACGTAATTAATCAAACATTAAATTATGCGTTTGAACATGCAGATACATTTACGTTATTACCTGAATTTGACAGAATGGCTATTTTATCAGGTAACAAATATGCAATCTTATCTGATGGAACAATGGCTTACAATGATACAAAAAATCGAGAAATCTGGTTCCACCCGTTTGCAACGTTCGAAAGTATCCCGCTTAAAAACGGACCAAAAGTTAACACAACAACTTACGGTTCATTAGCTGGCGGGAATAGCGAACTGCGTCAATTGCACAATGGCTGGAGCACCGTAACAACTGTATTTACAGGTTATAGCGGTTCAAGCCAAAATTATGCAGGTGTAAGTACATACCAAAATGGAGGTCTGCTTGGTGCTACTCAAACCTGGTATAAAGGCAATTTCTATACAGCCTTAACTGCTACGGCAGGGGCTAATGTCGGAGAATCTCATACAATGTATGGTTCTGAAGATTTCACAAGTTTACTTGGAGCAATTGCATCAAAAAGCGGATATAACTTTGATTTTGCAGATGGTAAATTTACTGTCCAGCCTTCAATGTTAATGTCTTACAGCTTCATAAAAACATTTGACTACAAAAATGCAGCCGGAGTAAACATTGAATCTTCACCGGTTCACGTTATTCAAATTCATCCAAACGTAAGATTCATAGCAAATACGAAAAACGGATGGCAGCCATATGCCTCTGTTGGAATGGTTTGGAATGTTCTTGATGACTCTAAAGTTATGGCAAATGATGTCCGCCTGCCCGGATTGAGTGTAAAACCATTTGTAGAATATGGCTTAGGTATTCAAAAACGCTGGGGCGAAAGCTTTACTGCACAAGGTCAGGCTATGGTCAGAAGCGGTGGAAGAAATGGTATTGCCTTGACTGCAGGATTCAAATGGACATTGGGCAAAAAACATAAGCCCACAGTTGAACAAGTTAAAAACACAAATATTATAAAAACAAGTGAAGATCGTACTATATTAAAACAGCTTTCTAATCTGCCGGATAGTCAATCTTCAAAAACTTCAAATCAGGCAACTTTTAAGAAGTTATAGAATTTTATAATCAATTCCGTGTTTTTCAAAAAGTTCGTTAAAAAATTTCGAATGTAATTGAATTTTGTCCATACCCAAAGACATATAAAAATTACTCATGAGATTATAATAATTCATCTCCTCGGCAAAGGTTTGCCCTGAACCTTTACTGCTTATATTCTTGTAAAACTTTTCAAAAAATTTACACACATCTTGTTCCAATTGTTCCGAGGATGATGAACTCTCTATTCGCTTTAATAATTGGTTAGATTTATCTGTAATTTCCTGAGCAGTCTTTTTGTCAAAACAACAAGTCCACTTTTTACAAGACTCTAGTGCATCTATTACGCTGGTCCAGTTCCCAGCTTCTTGTACAGTCTGGATTCCGTCAATATCAAAGTTGTATTTCAAATGAAACGGGACTGCCTCAAATCGAGAAACAATATTATTAGATTTAAGATTATTTTCCTTCATCAGCATAATACTTATAAGGCGCATCAACTCGGCATAGCCCCGATTTTGATGATAATAATCGGTTTCTATATTCAAACCGCTAAACACATTTTTTAACTTATCAATAAAATACGTATGAGTTGCAACTGGTTTAGGATTATCACATTCAAATATATCCGTAACAAATGAAGTATTATTTGAATCAAGATTTTGTTTCACCAAAACCTCAATAGGCTTATGTTGTGTTTCCAACTTAAACGGCTTAAGAACTTGAACACCATTCAATTCTACAAATTGAGGCTTTATAAGAGTTAAGGGAGAATATACTTTCATTACCTACACTTCCTGCATATGAACTTCCCAGCGTAAGTAGCCTTCACCGGTATGCGGATCAATACATTCGACGCACTCTTTATCCAAAATTCTGAACTGTTCGCCTGCTCGATAAACCACTTCCTGATTATAACCTGTATTGTAGGCTCTTGAGGTTTCTGATTTCGGATGCATTATGAATTTAACATTCAAAGCTGGTAGATGGTCACCATAATCAAATTCAGCATATGTTTTATGAGTCGAACAACATTGACGTCTCGGAACAGTGTAAACTTCTCCGACTTTTGGAAGGTCACGTGTTACAAATTTTTCAGCGTCTTTTTTCTTTATCCAGTGATAAACAGGTTCGAATTCGAACTCTGACACATAATCCTTTTCTGCAATATCCTGTCCGCCGCCGCATTTTGTTTTAATAGGATGAGAGGAATTATATCTTCTGCCTGTTTGCATTACTGCATCCTGTAATTCATCAGACGAAAATTTAAAATTACCAAGATGAGCCTTCTGCCAACATTTATGAATAAATGCATCTGATGCATCTTCCGGAATTTTTGGCAGAGTGTCTTTTATTTCACACTCAATATCACGTCTGCGTTGGGCTTGCAATTCTTTTATCGCTTGTGCACGTTCTTTCGGAGTTAAAGGACGGCTTGGAGCTGGTGAATCTGCTTCATATTTTAACTTTGATTTAATTGTCTTAATACGAAGAGCTTCAATTTGTTTAAGTTTTTTTGCACGTAATTTTGTAAGCCTTGTTACATACGAAGAAGCTGTTTCTCCATCTTTCATAGGTGTTTTTTCGGCGATTTTTGAAAGATTAAAAAACATTCTTGTATAAAATTCTTCCATTGCGCATAATTTCATCAAATTAGCTTTATCTTTAGGAGCTCTGATATCAAGTCCGTCTTCGGCAACCTCACGTAAAAACGAAGTAATTTCATCTTGCGAAATTTTAACTCCGCGTCCCTCAATTGTCTTTAATTCTTCGATTAAATTATTTGCAACAGATTTTGACGGGGGCATAATTATACTATTGTTTTTGTCTTCTATAATTGCAGAATTTAAACGTTTAGACAAAATTTCAGACAGAGTTTCAGAATTAAAAACCAATTTTTCAGAAGCCTGTTGAGTAACTCTTGACAAATAACCTTCTAAGCTTCTTTCAGTTTTTGGAGTTTCTTTTATCTCTGCAAGAACCGCATTCATATAATTCCTGCGATTAATCAAAGTTTGAGCTAATTCTTTATCTGCAACAGTATCAATAATAGCTTTATCAGAAATATTGCAGACTTTTTCAAACGATTTTATCAAATCTTCTTGTGTCATAGAAGAATAGATTTCTGTACTTGTCCAATTTCTACCGTCAACAAGAGTGGTAAGCTCATCTACTTTATCTCCGAAATTTGGTTTTAATTTACCTTGTGCCCGATAACGTAAGGCTCCGCCATTATCAATTTTGAAAGAATGACCATTCCTTAAAAATGTATTTCCGTGGAGTAAAGAATCCCAATTTGCAAGCCAGGCATCCGCAGCGAAGCCTTCATAAAGCTTATTGGAATTACCGCTTAATGGCTCCAAATTAGGGACATATCTGCTTGCCAAACCTTTAATATTTCCGTTTATAGTAATCGGAACAACTTCAGGAGCATCAATACCCGCAAGACGGTATAATTTTGAGGCTAGAATTTCGGATTCAATATGCCCTTCTTTTTCAGCATCTTGAGCATATTTTACATAATATAAGCCTCCTGTTTTTTCATTTTTTGCCCAGAAGGCATCCTGAGAACCCATTTGAGAACCGCTAAATCTGCTCCAAATACCTTCCTCGCCGTTCAAAGAAATTTTGATTGGCTCAGAAGAATAATCTGCACGAAGCATCTTTTCAAACTTAAGTTTTTCACAGTCTTGAATTATGTCAGCTTTATGCGGAGCATATCTCAAACCTTCAAGATTAATCTCTTTTAAAGGTGTTCTTCTAATGTATGAAATACTTGGAGTTACATAATCATTAGCGGATTTTATACACGCATTTACAATATTGGAACCAAGCTTATTTATATTCATAGCAAAACCTTATCTTACCTACATATATAATAAGTAATTTACTATGAAAAACTTGCTATTTTATTACAAAAAATAAAGAGGTCTTATGACCTCTTTTTCAGTACAAATTCAATATCCTTATCCCCTCTGCCCGATAGGTTAACAAGAATTTTTTTATTCGGATATTTTTTAGCAAGTTTAATTCCGTAAGCTACAGCGTGTGAACTTTCAAGAGCCGGAATAATACCTTCTAAACGCGATAATTCATAAAAAGCTTCTACAGCTTCATCGTCACTTGCCGTATCATAAGAAACTCTGCCAATATCTTTGAGGAAACAATGCTTAGGACCTACACCCGGATAATCCAAACCGCTCGCGGCAGAATATGCGTCACAAACATTGCCTTCATCATCCTGTAATAAAATACATTTGAACCCATGAATAATACCTTCTTTACCATAAGTTAAACTTGCGGCATTATCACCCGCGCCATCTCCGCGCCCGAGAGGCTCTACACCGAAAAGCCGTACATCATTATCATCTAAAAATCCGTTAAATAACCCTATTGCGTTAGAGCCGCCACCAACACATGCAACCGCAAAATCAGGCAAGGTACCTGTCAAATCTAAAAATTGTTCTCTGGCTTCTCTGCCGATTACTGACTGAAAATGTTCAACAATCATTGGAAACGGATGAGGTCCGACAACAGAACCGATTGCATAAATTGCAGTTTCATATTCTGACATATATGCGCTAAAAGCTTCATCTACAGCTTCTTTTAATGTTCGGGAGCCGCTTTTTACGCTAATTACATTTGCTCCCAGAATTTTCATTCTGTCAACATTGGGCTTTTCTTTTATAATATCAACTTCACCCATATAAACATCACATTCAAGCCCCATAATTGCCGCAGAAGTTGCAATTGCAACCCCATGCTGCCCTGCGCCTGTCTCTGCAATAATCTTCTTTTTGCCCATTTTTTTTGCAAGTAAAGCTTCACCTAAAGAATGATTGATTTTATGCGCACCTGTATGGTTCAAATCTTCACGTTTAAAATATATTTCACTGCCGTATTTTTCTGAAAGATTTTTTGCATAATAAACAGGGCTTGGACGTCCTGCATAATGTTTTAACAAATAGTCCAACTCATTATTAAATTCCTCATCATCTTTTAATTCTAAAAATGTCTTCGTAATCTTATCAAATTCCTGCTTTAATTCATCCGGCAGGAACTGTCCGCCAAATTTTCCAAAAAATCCGTCTTCTGTTGGCAATATATTATTAAGCTTTTTTGTTTCCATAATTTTTCTCCTTTATCAAATATCTGTTTGTAACTGAGGCATTATTTTTAAGAATTTTTGCCCCGCGTGTAACTTTGCATAAGCTGACACTGAGTTCTTTTGAAACTTCACGCTGTGTAGCTCCTTGTTTAAGCATATTTATAATACGCCATCGTTTTGATAAAACAGAAAGTTCTGATTCTGTAAGCATTTCAGACAGGAAACCGCAAATATCATCTGCGGTATTCATTTTAGCTATTAAATTTGCAATTTCTTTAACGTCATTCATGTTACTATAAATAGTAACATACAAATGTGTTTCTGTCAATAGTAACGAGTTTAATTCAAAACTGGCAACATTCCCCCCTTTATGATAGACTGAATACAGGGAAGAGTTATGATTGAAAATCTGGATAAAATCAAAGCCGCAATTGAAATTGAAATGAAATATCGTTATATCGATATTCACGGTAAAACACAAAAATTTTCCAGTTTTATAAAAAAAGAAGCTCAAAAAAATTATAAAAAATCAAAGAAAAATCCTCGCTGGGCTGTTGTTGTTGAAGCATTTGAAATGTATCCCGTTGCATCAGTCCCTGACAGGCGCAAATCTATTGAACATTTGATTAGAGTAATCAAATCAGAGCTTCAGCAGGAAGCCCAAGAAAAGCAGGAAGAACAGGAAAGACAAATCCAGCGGACAAAACACCCGTCACAGGTTGATGTAATGTATATCAAAGGTGTAGGTCCGAAAGTTGCTTATAAATTTAACAAACTCGGGATCTTTACAGCACAGGATTTGATGATGTATTTTCCTAAAAAACACATTGACTATTCTTCAAGAACCCTGATAAAACACCTCAAAGAGGGACAAAATACAACCGTTTTCGGATACATTAAATCAGTTTCTTCATTCAATACAAAAAATAATTTATCGGTCACACGTGTTGTTATTACAGATGAAAGCGGCAGATTTGAATTAAGCTTTTTCAACGCGAAAGGAAACAAATATTTACTTGAGCGAATGAAAGCACAATTCCCGCAAAATGCAGGAATTATGGTATCAGGAGAAGTTAAAAGAAATAATTATTCAGGTCAGTTAACAATGGATAAACCGACATACTCAATCATGACCGGAGAATTCCTTGAAAATCCTGATGCAAACTTGAATATTGCAAGAATTGTTCCGATTTATACAGTTTGCGAAGGTTTGAGTATTAAAACACTGCGAAAAGCAATTTTCAATGCAGTTGAACTGTATAAAGATGACATTAAAAATATTATTCCTGATTTCATAAGAGAAAGACTGGGGCTTTTAGACAAAAAAGAAGCAGTAAAACAAATACATTTTCCTGATTCAATGGATAAACTTGAACATGCAAGATTTTCGCTTATTTTTGAAGAACTGTTTTTAATACAGCTAAAACTCATCCGACTAAGAGAAAATACTGCAAAAAACACTTCTTCATATGCGCTTCATGTTGCAAAAGACGGACTTGTCCAAAAATTTATAAACGCACTGCCATTTGAATTGACCTCAGGTCAAAAACAAGCAGTGAATGAAATTTTGCAAGATATGAACTCAGATGTTCCAATGCAAAGACTGCTGCAAGGAGATGTTGGCAGCGGGAAAACAGTTGTTGCAACAATAATGCTGCTGGCTGCAATTGAAAACGGCTACCAAGGGGCAATAATGGCGCCGACCGAAATTTTAGCACAACAACATTATAACAATCTAGTTCAATGGCTTACTCCAATGGGGCTTAGCGTTGGATTATTCTTAGGAAGTCACGGAAAAAGAGTCCGCCAAAAATTCGAAACGGATTTAAAAAACGGACAAACACATATTGCAGTTGGAACTCACGCACTTATTCAGGAAAATGTTGAATTTAACAATCTTGGCGCAATTGTTGTCGATGAACAACACCGATTTGGTGTTAAACAAAGAAATGTCTTGAAGAAAAAATCGCAGAATCCGCAAATGCTTACAATGACAGCAACTCCAATACCAAGAACTCTGGCATTGACTGTTCATGGAGATTTGGATTTAACGGTAATAAATGAATTACCAAAGGGAAGAAAACCAATAAAAACACTACTTACAGGTTCACACAAACAGGTCTGGGATTTGATAAAAAAAGAGATTGAAAACGGACGTCAAGCTTACATAGTTTACCCGCTGATTGAGGAAAGCGAAACACTTTCGGCAAAAGCCGCAACAATAGAAGCTGAAAAGCTTCAGGCTGAGGTTTTCCCGCAATTTAAAATAGGCCTTTTACACGGCAAACTTAAAAATGATGAAAAAGACGAAGTGATGAAAGACTTCAAAGAAGGCAAATACGACATTTTAGTATCAACAACAGTAGTTGAAGTCGGCGTGGATGTTCCGAACGCAACGGTTATGGTAATAGAAAATGCAGAACGATTTGGACTTTCTCAGCTTCACCAGCTCCGAGGGCGTGTTGGAAGAAACAGCCTTCAATCTTATTGCGTATTAATAACATCTTCCCGTTCGCAGGAAACCCGAGAAAGACTTGGAATTATGATCGAAACAAACGATGGTTTTGTAATTGCTGAAAAAGATTTACAACTTAGAGGTCCGGGAGAATTTTTAGGAACCCGTCAATCAGGACTTCCTGATTTAATTATTTCGGATATCGTTAGAGACGCTAAAATTTTAGAACTTGCAAGAAATGAAGCAATTGATTTTGTCAAAAATTATAATATAGAAGATTTTCCAATGCTTCAAAATGTAACCTCCCTTGAGATGTTTACAGGACTTGATATATAAAAAAAAAGACCTGCAAAATTTTGCAGGTCAAAATATTCTACACTACTTTACTAACCTTTAGGATATTTTCACATTTCTAATATTGAGGAATCTGGATATATTTTTATTATTCTTCTGATTTCTGAGTTGAAACAGGTGAGCCATATTTGCTGCCCATTTTTTCAGCTATTTTCTTAATGATATTATCATAGTTTTTAGATATATCATTGCTGATATAGAACCAGCTGCCCATTTCTTTGTCAATTGCAGCGAAGTCTTCTCTGCATTCGTCATAAATACCTAATTCATCAGCTTTTTGACGTAGTGCAGATGCGATTGCTTTACCATATTTTTCTTTATCTCCGGAACTAGCATCCCACATAAAGGCTTCCATTAAAGATTCACCTTTTTCAGCGGAGTGGAATTTATTCCAAGCCAACATCAATTCCATTACATTATCTTTTGTAACAAGATCTAATACTTCTTTCATTTTATCATTATCAGTTCCCCAACGATAAGTAGCGCTGTGGAATTGGTCAACTGCGGCAATAACATCTGCACCAAATTCATCGACTTTACCTTGAGAAGTTTCATCAGTTGAAGTTGATTCATAAGCACTTGTTGATGTAGTTTCATCAGTTGAAGTTGTTTCTTCTGTTGAAGATGCTTCTTCTGTTGAAGTTGATTCTTCTGTTGAAGTTGTTGTAGAAGCTTGAGCAATTTCATTCAACAATTTTGCTGTTGAAGTCATTATACCTCTAACATCTTTTTCTAATCCTGCAACTTTTTGGTATGCAGTTTGCGGATCTAGATCTGTAGATTTTGCGATTTCTTGCAATTCGTTTTCTTTAGCCGCAATTTCATCTAATTTAGCGTTAATTTTTTCTTTATCGTCATCTGAAACATTTGGATCTTGAAGACCTGCTTCAAGTCTTGTTTTCATTTGGCTGATATTTCCTAAACAACGGTTTAAATTCATACTTGTCAAATTATTCAATGCCGGAGCTAAAAGCTGTTGAGCACCTCTGATTATAGCATCCTGCATACCCGGAGTTGAACATCCCCCGCCACCGCCGTATGGTGATGCAGCATAACAATTAAATATTGAACCGCCCATAGGACCCCAAGTTTGCTGAGCAACCGGATTTAGGCTGTAACCAACATTGTAAGCGCTGTATGGCTCAATTGTACAAATTTGAGTATCACCGCCAAAGTTTGTATGCATAATTGGTAAGCATCCCCAGTATGGCATATTTGCGTAAGATAAATTTGTAGCAACCATAAATTTCCCCGTTTCTTTATTTTCGTTCCCCGTACTTATATAAACAATTTTACCTTTAAAAAATTGCTTTTCAGGTAAATAAATTTTACAGCCGCAACCTTAAAAGCATTGATTTTACAAGGTTTACACAAAATTCATCCTCGTTACATTTCTTAATAATTATTAAGTATATTATTTTATGCTATGATTTTGTTATGCAAACTTTAGCAAGATTTATTCAAAATAAAAGAAACGAACTCGGCTTAACACAAAAAGGGCTGGCAATTTCAGCTAACATTCCTCTTGAAACTGTTGAAGAGGTTGAAGCCGGAAAAGAATTATTTTTACCCGTTACGATTAGACAGGCTCTTGCCAAAGCTCTAAAATGTGAACCCCACGAGATTAAAAAGTTTGAAAAAGATATTACATCAGATATTGTTTCGCCTGAAATTATAGAAAGTTTGAAACAATTAATTCTTAATGGAGCTGGAGGGTTAAAATGCCCGAGATGCGGAGCACCTTTAGATACTAGGATTGCAAGAATGTATGATTTGGAAGACAATTTGATACTCCATCCTAAAGCTCATTGCACAAAGTGTCCGTTCCAAATTTTATCTTAAGTTAAATTTTACAAATTATAAAAAATAATGTATAATAAGTAAACTAATTAAGGAAAGCATGGGTGAAATTCCCTCACTGGTCCGCAGCCGTTACAGTCGGAATGCTTGGTTAGTTTGTATTACTTGCGTGACTGAGGAGGTTTTTATGCAACAAAAAGTTATTAAACGTGACGGAGAAATTGTAGATTTTAACTCCGCAAAAATTACTGATGCAATTCAAAAAGCATCACACTCAACAAAAGAAATTGATGCATCAACAGCAAGAAAGCTGACAAAAAATGTTATTAAAATCGTCAATGATTTTGTAAAAGAAAAACAATCAAATCTTGAAGCTCCAACCATTGAAGAAATTCAAGATATTGTTGAAAAAGTTTTATTATCATCCGAGTACAAACAAACCGCAAAATCATATATTCTTTATAGAGAACAGCATAACAGAATGAGAGATTTTACAAATAACGCATCTGTTGATATGATTGATGATTACCTGAAACAGCTTGACTGGCAGGTTAATGAAAATTCAAACATGAGCTATTCAATTCAAGGTTTGAATAACTATTTGGCATCAGGAATGAGCAAAAATTACTGGCTTAACAAAATTTATCCTACAGAGATAAAAAATGCTCACCAGAACGGCGATATCCACATACACGATTTGAATATCATTTCCGTGTATTGTGTAGGCTGGGATTTGAAAGACCTTTTAACAGAAGGTTTTCGCGGGGTTAAAGGAAAAGTTGAATCCGCTCCTGCTAAACACTTTAGAACAGCATTAGGACAAATGGTTAACTTCCTTTATACAATGCAAGGAGAAAGCGCAGGAGCTCAAGCTTTCTCAAACTTTGACACTCTTCTTGCACCATTTGTAAGATATGATAAATTAAACTACGCTCAAGTTAAACAAGCCTTACAGGAATTTGTATTCAATATGAATGTTCCAACCCGTGTAGGTTTTCAGACTCCATTTTCTAATATAACTATGGATTTAACAGTACCGTCATATTACAAAGATCAATGCGTTGTTGTAGGCGGAGAAATTATGGAAGATACTTACGGAGACTTCCAGCCAGAAATGGATATGATTAACAAAGCTTTCTTTGAAGTTATGATGCAGGGCGACAGTTCAGGAAGAGTATTTACTTTCCCTATTCCAACATATAACATCACAAAAGACTTCAACTGGAATAATGATAACCTTGAAGGATTATGGGAAATGAGCGCAAAATATGGAATACCATATTTCTCAAATTTCATCAACTCGGACATGAACCCTGAAGACGCACGTTCAATGTGCTGCCGCCTGAGAATTGATAACCGCGAACTTGAATACCGCGGCGGCGGACTTTTCGGGTCTAATCCTTTAACAGGCTCTATCGGTGTTGTAACGGTTAATTTACCTAAAATAGCTTTTCAGGTTAATTCAAAAGATGAATTTTTTGAAGTTTTAAAAACCCGAATGGAAACAGCAAAACAATCACTTGAAATTAAACGTAAGCTTCTGGAACGCTTGACCGATGCAAATCTATATCCATATACCAAATTCTACTTGAGAGACATAAAATCAAGATTTGGTGTTTATTGGAAAAACCATTTTTCAACAATCGGTCTTATAGGAATGAACGAAGCCTGCACAAATCTTCTCGGCAAAGACATCGGAACAGAAGAAGGAAAACAGTTTGCGCTTGAGACAATGGATTACATGAGAGCAAAAATCGTTGAATTTCAAGAAGCAACCGGGAACAACTACAACCTTGAAGCAACTCCTGCCGAAGGCACAAGCTACCGTCTTGCAAAACTTGATAAAGAAAAGCTGGTTAATATCAGATGCGCAAATGATGAGGAATACTATTCACAGGGCGCACAGCCATATTATTCAAACTCAACCCAGCTTCCCGTAAATTACACGGACGACATTTTTGAAGAACTTGACCATCAAGACGATTTACAGACAAAATACACAGGCGGAACAGTTGTTCACATCTTCGCAGGTGAAAGGATTTCCGACACTGCAACAATGAAAAATCTGGTGAAAAAGATTTGTGAAAACTACCATCTTCCGTATTTCACATTCTCTCCGACATTTTCAATCTGTCCAAACCACGGCTATGTTAGGGGGGAACACGAAACCTGTCCTATCTGCGGTGAAGATTGCGAAGTTTATTCAAGAATTGTCGGATACATCAGACCTGTAAATCAATGGAATAAAGGTAAAAAAGCGGAATTCAAAAACCGTAAAACTTTTGATATGGCAGGAGCAAAAGAAAAATGTCTTTGCTCATAGGCGGCTTGCAAAAAACATCACTGCTGGATTATCCGGGTAAAATTGCGTGTATTGTTTTTACTCAAATGTGCAATTTTCGCTGCGGATACTGTCATAATCCGGAATTATTTCAAAAAACAGAGCCGGTATTAACCGTACCGGCTTTTTTTGAATTCTTGAACACCCGAAAAGGAAAACTTGACGGAGTTGTGATTACAGGCGGCGAACCAACCCTGCATTCAGGACTTTATGATTTTATTAAAGTGATAAAGGCTATTGGATTTTGCGTAAAACTTGATACAAACGGGACTAATCCAGAACTTTTGACGAAACTTTTTCAGGAAAGTTTGATAGATTATATAGCAATGGATATTAAAGCTCCGCTTGAAAAATATCCTCAAATTACAGGAGTAAATATTAATATCGAAAAAATTCGCCGGAGTATTGAGTTGGTTATGAAAAGCGGTGTAGATTATGAATTCCGCACAACAGTCGTAAAATCTCAACTTTCCTTTGATGATTTTGATAAAATCGGACAACTAATTCAAGGAGCAAAAAAATACTACCTGCAAAAATTTGTACCTGCAAAAATTCTTGATAAAAATTTGATAAAGGAAACATCTTACACTAACGAAGAATTTGAAAAAATCTGTAAAAATTTAAGAAATTATGTGGGATTTGTGGATTACAGATAATAGAAGCGGCAAACTCGTAATGAGTTCGCCGCTAAATTCGGTAAAATGTATATTTATAAAGTCATTTAGCAAGCACTGCCTTTTTGTTTTGCAACCGCACAAGCAATAGCCAGTGCAATTTCTGCATCATTAGAAACAGCTGTTTTCTTTTTTGTTTGATATTTATCTTCTTCCACTGCTTCCGGAAAGTATTTATTTAAGATTTTGATAAATTTGGCAACAAGTCCCATGACCCAAATCATTATACAAATGAAAAAGTACACAAAACCCATACCAATTATCATAATAAAGCATCCTGCTTTTAATAATTCGATATTCATGATTTCCCCTATTTAATTTTACTAATAACTATATATAATAGGAAAACTTATGGGGCTCTGGTGCAAATCTCATTTTTCAGATAGGAAGATATTTTATGAGATGAGCTTATATATAATTGATTATACTGGTTATAAAAATAATATTGTAAAAGTTTATTCTGCAAGGAAGCCTTGCCGGAAAGCCCATTGCCAAACGAATTTTTTCTGTTATTAAAAGATATTAACTCTTTATTCTGTGCATTTGAAGATGTTATTGCGTTTTCAGTTTTATTTGGAGTGATATTAAGTTCTTCATCAGCACAAGAAATAATCTGATGGTGTAATCCTACACTAACATCTGCAAAACATTGATTACCAGCCAGGGTAATCAAAAAGCTCAAAAATATCAGAAAAAATTTAATAAAATTTCTCACTAGAATATTTTAACATAAACAATAATGAAAATTTTTTTGTTTATATTATAATAAATTTATAAGTATAAACCTTGTCGAAGTGGCACTCTGCCGACGAAAAAGATTGAGTATCTTTTGAGGAGAGGGTTGTTGGAAACAACATCCGCCACGAGACACAAATACTAATATAAACCTTGTCGAAGTGGCACTCTGCCGACGAAAAAGATTGAGTATCTTTTGAGGAGAGGGTTGTTGGAAACAACATCCGCCACGAGACACAAATACTAATATAAACCTTGTCGAAGTGGCGGAATTGGTAGACGCGCACGATTCAGGTTCGTGTGGTTAACGCCTTGTGGGTTCGAGTCCCATCTTCGACACCATAAAAAAAGAGGTTTAAAACCTCTTTTTTTATATAGTATTCAAATGTTTTGGAATATTCTCAAGACGACATTCATAACCACCATTACAATATTTTGATATTCCACCTTTTACAGAATTATTAGCTTCATGTATCTTAGCTTTCAATGCTATTATACCTACTTCAAGCCCCAATTCTACATCAGTCTGGATTGCTTCGTACAAAGCCTCAGCATTATGATATTTTTTCTTCAATTCATTTATTCTTGTATCATCCTGACTAAAATGAGCTTTGTGCCACTCAACGATAGTACGACTACCTTCCGCATATATACATTGACAGGTTTTAAAATCTACCTGCATTACACCCTTGTATGATTTACCCGGATTTACCATAACCGAAGGGGTAAAATTATAACCACCGGTTTCAATAGCAAGCATTTCTGCAACTGCAGGTGCTAATGGTTCAATATCATACTTTTGACATTTTTCAAGCACCATTTTAGAAATTTTTTCAGCTCTTTTAATATATTCAGCTTGCATCGATTTCGGAAGATCAGAAATTTTAGAATACCCTCCGGCTTTTTTGGTTGTAATTCGTTTGACCAGTTGATTATCTACCAAATTATAAACGCACTTATACTGAGGATTTCTTTTTATAGGTTCTATAGAATCATCCTTCGCTATTCTTATTTCTTCAGCTTCAATTTGGGCTATTGTATTATTAATAAATTTGTCAAGATTTTCAATACTATTTATCTCCTGATACTGCTTGTGAGTAACATTATTTATATTCAAAACTTTAGCACGAGAAATTAATGGAGAACAGATTTTAGATTTAACATCCTCATTATCCAGCCCCCATTCATTATCAATTGCAAATGCGAGAGATTCCTTTGGACTTAACTTATTGTACTGTCTTAAAACCTCCAATACATTAGTTTGATCAATCTTACTCAAGAGTGCCAGTGTTTTGGAATTTAAACTCGGACCTGAAATTTGCTTATATAAATCATCCGCAAGTTTTTTACCAAAATTCGTGGACGCTAAACTTCTTATAAAATTTTTATAGTCTGCCGTAGTAATATCATCGGGGAATTTACCCAACCCCTTTTTAATTTCATTATCAGTTAAACATCTGTCGGATTTTCCCTCAGTTTTATCAAGCATAGTGAAAGTTTTAAATGCTTGCTCAATTTCTTCTTTTGATAAACTATTATCACCATTTTTATCAAAATATGCGAAAATACTTTTTAAATTTTGGTTATTCCTTGTAATCTCGTTTATCCCGATATTATTCTGGGGGTCACCAAAATTGTAATTTTTACCATCTATTTGCACAGTAGCCTCCATAATCTTCTTTCGTATGAAATATCGACCCGGAGTAGGAAAACTTTAATAATTTATTTAAAAACTTTACAAAATTTAAAATTTGAAAAGCTTATTATAACTTCATCTCAAGATACGGAAGCTCTTCAAACCCCTGTTTTTTATAAACATGAACAGCATGGGCATTTTCTGTTTCTACCTCAAGCCTGTAAACACAATTCGGATAAATTTGTTTAACATAATCCAGAAATTCAGGAATAATCCCCATTCCTCGAAATTGAGGTTTTAAATACAAATCTTCGAGCCAAATACAGGGTTTTCCAAATTCAGTCGAAAAACTTTTTGCAATCATTGCATACCCAAAAATTTTATTTTCGCGGCCAAAGACGTAACCTTCCAGATAAGGACTATTATTTACACAATTAAGAAAATCATTTTCAAAAATTTCATCAGAACCATTAGTAAATACTGCATCTGATGAATAAAAATCTCTCATCATGACAAGTACTTCCTCTTTATCGCAAACATTTACTCTTCTGATAATATATTCCATATTCAAATTATACCACATATAAGCGCACTTGATTTTTTCACTATTTGATGATATTATAAATGCGATAACAGCCGAATATATTCGGGACTATGGCGCAGCGGTAGCGCAGGGGACTCATAATCCCTTGGTCGTGGGTTCGAATCCCTCTGGTCCCACCATTAAAAAAAAGAGCCTTATAATGGCTCTTTTTTTTATTTTTGTTATAATACTTTTATGGGAGAAGAGTATGAAAGAAGAATTGTTATCCATAATTGAAAAAAACAGCAGAATTGATTTTGCAGAACTTGCAGTATTGCTTGGTGTAACCGAAGAGAAACTGTTAGAAGAATTAACTCAACTCGAAAAAGACGGGGTAATCTGCGGATATCACACTTTGATAAATTGGGAAAAAACATCTATTGAAAAAGTTATGGCGCTTATTGAAGTTAAAGTTACACCTCAAAGAGGACGAGGTTTTGATAATATTGCGGAAAGAATTTATAACTATCCTGAAGTTAAAGCCGTTTATTTAATTTCAGGAGGATACGATTTACTCGTTATTCTTGAAGAAAAAAATCTAAAGGAAATTGCAGGTTTTGTATCTGATAAACTTTCAACTCTTGACAGTGTATTAAGCACAGCCACTCATTTTATTTTAAAAAAATATAAAGACCACGGAACAATTTTAAATAAAGAACATCCAGACGAAAGAGAGGTAATTACCCCATGAGGAATTTCCTTTCTGATGCAGTAGTCAATATTAAACCATCAGGGATACGTAAGTTTTTTGATATTGTAAGTGAAATGAAAGATGCGATTTCACTTGGAGTTGGAGAACCTGATTTTGACACGCCGTGGCACATTCGAGATGAGGGCATTTACGCTTTTGAACGCGGAAAAACTTTCTATACATCAAATGCGGGTTTAAAAGATTTAAGAACCGAGATTGCTAATTATTTAAACCGTAAGCAGGGAATAAATTACAATCCTGATAACGAAATATTGGTTACTGTAGGAGGCTCAGAAGCGATTGATATCGGGCTTCGCGCAGTGATAAACCCGGGAGATGAGGTTATTATCCCTCAGCCTTCTTACGTTTCATATGAACCTTGCGCGGTTTTAGCCGGAGCAAAACCTGTAATTATAAACCTCAAAGCTGAAAATGAATTCCGATTGACACCTGAGGAATTGCTGGAAGCAATTACTGAAAAGACAAAGGTTCTTATTCTGCCATATCCAAACAATCCTACAGGTGCGATTATGGAACAGGATGATTTGGAAAAAATCTCCAGAATAATTATAGAAAAAGATCTTCTTGTAATGTCAGATGAAATTTATTCAGAATTAACTTATAAAGACAAACATATTTCTATCGCTTCATTAGAAGGAATGAAAGAACGCACAATCCTGATAAACGGATTTTCAAAAGCTTATGCTATGACAGGATGGAGACTCGGGTATGCTTGCGCCCCATCAGAAATCATAAAACAAATGACAAAAATTCACCAGTTTGCAATAATGTGTGCACCGACAACAAGCCAGTATGCGGCAATTGAAGCATTAAAAAACGGAGATCAAGATGTCGAAATGATGCGAAAATCATACAATCAACGACGCCGTTTCTTAATGGACGCATTTAGAAAAATGAGGCTTGAATGTTTTGAACCATATGGCGCATTTTACGTTTTTCCTTGTATTAAAGAGTTTGGAATGACAAGCGAAGAATTTGCAACAAAGTTTTTGCAGGAAGAAAAAGTTGCACTTGTTCCAGGTACTGCATTCGGCGAATGCGGCGAAGGATTTTTGAGAATTTCTTACGCATACTCGCTTGATAATCTCAAAATCGCAATCGGACGTCTCGAAAAATTTATAAAACGCTTGCGTAATGAGTAAAATTATTTAGTAAGGAAATCAACTTTACCTGTATCTAAATGATAATATGCAGGTAAAATTTTGACCTTATTTTCTTTCATATATTTCACTAAATCGCTATCTTGACTCATCAGTTCATCAATATCTTGCATTACGTGAGCTTTCACTACGTTATCAGAATTAACATCAACGCCCTGTTTTTTGCAGTCTTCAATTGCTGGCAGAATAGAATCTTCCAGAGATTTAATATATTTTGTTTCGGATTTACCTGATAAAGTTGCCGCTATTGCACCGCAATCCTGATGCCCCATAATAACAATAAGCTTTACTCCACAGTGCATGACAGCATACTCAATACTTCCAATCACGTGTTCGTCAAGTACGTTTCCGGCATTACGTATTTCAAAAATATCTCCAAGCCCCTGATCAAAAATCAATTCCGGCGGAACCCTTGAATCTGAACATGAAAGGATTACGACAAAAGGATGCTGACCTTTTAACATTTCCTGTCTGCGTTCTTTTGTATCATCAGGATGTTGTTCTTTCAGAGTAACAAACCTTGCATTACCTTCAATGAGTTTTTTCATAGCTTCATCTGCTGATAAATTATTAGAACCATGCGCAAAACAAGCACCTGCATTACCTAACATTGATGCCATTAACACCAAAGAAAATATTATTTTTTTCATAACCATCCTTTCAAATCTTTCGATTACAGTTTATATCAAACAACATAAATACTCAAGAACATAACGCAAAAATAAAAATGTTCATGTTTTACTCAAAATATGAATACGATAAACCAATATAACTATACAAATAACCCAGCATTTGGAGACATTATAGATGAATAATACAATCGGAAAACATATAATACCAAGAAATTTATACCATATTACTGATGCAGTTTCGTTTGAGAAAATAAAAGCTGACGGGTATTTAAAACCAAGACGTCCAAACAGTTCATATGCAAAAGAAGGAGTTTTCGCATTTGAATTACAAAACGCTCTGCAAAGATGGCAACAAATGCCTTATCGCGGGAAAACCACCTTACTTGGAAAGCTGTTAGAGATAACTCGAACCAGCAATATGGTTATACTTAAAATTCCTACAAAAAATTTAGATACTGATAAGCTGCTAATTCGTTCACAAAACTGGTATTTTGACTCTCAAGAAAAACTGCCAAAATCTCAAATTGATAAATTACATAAATTCTGGGATGATTTGGGAGATATAGATCATGCCGAAAAATTTAAAAAATATGACGAGTTAAAAAAGTCAATAATCGAAAAATTATTTCCTCATATTAAAGGTCATATTCAAAATGGCACATCAGTCAAGGAAGCTCCACTATTTAAACAACGAGGCGAAGCCATTGAATATATTTATACAGACAAAATCCCGCTAGATGCAGTAGAAGTGGCGGGACAAGCAAACAGAAATGACTACTATGAAGGACGAACTCTAAAAGTAAAAGACTTATTATTAGCATTATTTAATAATCGAAGTGAAAAAACTGCAGTAGAAAAGGTACTAAAATAAATAAAGAAGGTATTAACCTTCTTTTGATAATGGCGGAGACGGTGAGATTCGAACTCACGGTGGAGTTACCCCCACACAACCTTTCCAAGATTGCACCTTAAGCCGCTCGGACACGTCTCCATTTATTTACCCCCTAAGTATCTCCTAAACGCTGCGTTTCGTCAAGCTCTAATATTTCCTGCTGATAATATTCGTCAGTTTTTTCAATGTTAGATATCTTTGCATCGGCAAGCCGTTGGAGAACTTTAGCATAATCCATGCATTTTTTACCTTTTAATCCTTCTGTTTCCATTTGAATTGTACCGTCAGGAAACAATCTTATCTTCATTTTACCCATATAAAATACTTTCTCTATATATCTATTGTTAAAACAATTGAATTATCGTCCATTACAGTTTCACTTTCAAGACGAAGATTTTCACTTTCAAGACGCTCTTTGATTTTATTATACGTCATTTCTTGAATATTCAATCCGTATTCTTCATTCAAATCATTAAGAACATCTTCACATTCACCTTTATCTGATACCTGTGTAATATCAAGAACATAAGCGCCGCCATCTTTTTTATGATAAACCATTTCCATTCCGAAAAGTTTGCAGGAAACCTCATCACCTGTTTCTTCAAGTTCAGTTGCACCGTGTTCGATGAGCGTGTTCAAAAGCATGCCTTTATCTGTATAATTTGTATTATATGTATAAACAATTGTTGACTGATCATTGATTAGACGTAAATCCCTGCCTGCGGCGATATTTAATTTTCTAAAAATAATCTCAGCCTCTTTGTTAATTGCAGAATTATTTGAACCTGAAAATTCCGCAATATATTTTCCGTCTTTAAGCACCCAATTTAAAGAAGCTTGGCTGTTTTTCAACGGGGTGGAAGAATTTCCGTCATAGTACAGATAGTTTGCCTTTCTAAGTAAGGTTTTTAACTCTTCTGGCTTAATGTTTGTCTGAATTTTCAAATTTGTTAAATGCCCGTAAGTAATATTTGTTCCCTGAACATCGCCTGACATTCCGATATTTAGAATTGAAACTTTTTGTTCAACTTCCAATATAAAATTTTGCTCGTTTTCAGGCTTGAAGTATTTAACACTCTGACCTTCCACTTCTGCAACAACTTCCTCATTATCCGTGGAGTAAATATGTTTTGCACCCTGTTGTTTAAGCTGTGAATAGATTTCGCGAATATTTGTATAGGATGTGTCATAGTTGTAATAAAAATACTCGCTTGATTCAATCAACCTGACATTACGCATTGCGGCAGTATCCAAATTCTTGAAAAACTCTTCGCCACACTTTTGTAAATCTTTTGAATTCAAATCTCCTGCAAGAATTGCATTACAATACTTGCCTTTTATTACCCATTCAACGTGTAATTTATTAGGCAGAACATAAACTAACGGTTTCACTTCGGATGCATCAACAGTACTCATTAAGCCTTTTAACTCGCCATTCGTAATATTTGTAAGCACACGAATTGAACGCAAATTTTCATTTGAAACGGTCTCATTTTGCACTCTAACATCTGATGCTTTTTGTAATTTTTCATTTTTAGCTTCTTCAGGATTTATCAAAAACGCCATCGGATAAGCCATTAATGTTATTGACATTGCTTACATTCCTTTGCTATAATTTCACAAATTTCAATACAATTGGTAGCAACATTTACTCCCCCTATACATCCAAAGCTCTTCCGCCGCGTGAAGAATTAACATCATCTTCGCTATCTGATTTTGAAGAATATTCTGCCATATCATCTTTCTTAGTTGCGGCAACCGCTCTGATGTTTGCCCATTGACGAAGAGACAAAATCTGCTCTTTCTGAGTAACAGACAAAGGCACCACATTTTTAATTGTGTTAGTTAAGTCCGCGAATTCAAGCGGGCGATTATTGAAAAATGCTTCGTAAAGCGCAGTGATAACAACCTGCTCAATTTCAGCCCCGACAAAACCTTCTGTCATCTGTGCAAGCTGTTTGTATAATTCGTCATTAATTTCTAACTTGCTAGCCACATCTTTATTTTTAAGTCTTTTTGCAAGGTGAAGCTTAAAGATTTCTTCTCTTTCACGCTGAGTCGGCAGGTCAACAAAAAAGATTTCGTCAAAACGACCTTTTCTTAAAAGTTCGGCAGGAAGAGAACTAATATTATTTGCTGTTGCAATTACAAATACAGGAGCTGTTTTTTCCTGCATCCAGGTTAAAAATGTACCAAAAATTCTGGAAGAAGTACCGCTGTCGCCGTTAGAATTTAACCCGCTCAAACTTTTTTCAATTTCGTCAACCCATAAAATAGAAGGGGCAACCGCTTCGGCAGTTTTAATAGCTTTTCTCATATTTTCTTCGGAACTTCCGACAATACCTGAGAAAATTTTACCGAAATCAAGTTTTAACAACGGCAATTGCCAAGCAGCACTCATTGCTTTTGCAGTTAAACTCTTACCGCATCCGGGAACCCCTGTAATTAACACTCCTTTCGGAGCAGGAAGACAGTATTTTTTAGCGGACTCCGACCAAGAATTGTTTCTTTTTTTGAGCCAGTTTTTAAGATTTTCCAACCCGCCTATATCGGCAATTTTAATATCGGTATTGATAAATTCCAAGATCCCTGTTTTTTTGATAACCTGCATTTTTTCGCTCAAAATAACTTCCAAATCCTGTCCGTCAATTCTTCCGTCATTAACCATTGCAAGCGCAAACGCATTTTCAGCTTCCTGCAAAGTTAACCCCATTGCGGCTTTACAAAGTTTTTCTTTGCCCTCTTCCGTTAAATTGGAAGTATCAATCTGTTTGTTTTGAGAAACCATTTTGTCTAATTTAGCCTTAATTTCATCTAAAGTCGGCAATGGCATATCTACGATAGTAATTTCTTTCTGCATAGTTTCAGGAATTAGGAGTTCGGATGCAAGAAAAATCACGTTCTTTCTGAATTTGCTTGTCTTGAGGTCTGAAATATTGTCACGAAGACGTCTTACAACATTGTAATCAACCTGACGCCCCTTAACTCCAAAATAAACATGAAAATCACACATTACAAAAACAGCATTTTTGTTGCAGTCGCGGATAAAATCAATAGCTTTATCAGGACTGTTTGTACCGTCAATTTTCTGCCCGTTGAGAGTAAAACCGTTGGTTTGCGTCCAAACATAGACATCACGGGTTATCCTGATAAGTTTTTCGGACTGTGCAATCCTGTTAATCAGAGATATAGCACGGTCTTCTTCCCACGTTGTTATATATATATACGGAAATCTTGCACGAAATAGTCTTGATAGTTGTGTAATAATTTTATTTTGCATCTGAAAGCCCTCTTTTGACTACTATTTTACATTATTCCTGCCAAGTTGTAAACAAAAATTTTTATTTATCTCCTCAAAATCACCCATACCGTTGATTTCAGTCTTACCGTCAGGTGAAATTCGCACTTCGATTTTGTTTTTGTATTTTTTAAGGATGTCAGCAGAGTAAAAATCTGTCAGAAAAATATATCGCTGATTGGACGAGCCGACCCACGGACGGGAAAGGTCATAATTTTTCTGCTCAAACCCTCCGTCTATCAGCAAATCAATATTATCCAAGAGTTTATTCACATGCCTGTCATTCTTTGCTCTAAGCTCTTCCAGTATATAACCTGTAAAACACAGAACAGATAACCCTTCTTCCTTAATAAGACGTGCAAGTTCCGCAAGTTCTTTCGCCTGTTCAAAAGGTTCTCCGCCAAGAAAAGTTACCCCCTCTATTTGCGGCTGTGATTTTATTTGAGAAAATAGTTCTTCTACGCTGTATTTTGTTCCACATCCGAATTTCCATGTATCTTTTGCCCAGCAGCCTTCGCAATGCTTTTTACAACCTTGAACCCATATGCAAAACCTCACTCCGGGACCTTCGACAGTTGTATTTTTCAGAATTTTATAAATATCTGCCATTAGAAATCGATAATCCTGCCTTGATCTATTTCTTCTTCTTTTTTAGGCTGAGGTGCCAAACCTATAACAATCATTGATTTAATTTTTGGAATAAAATGTTCTTTAACATTTGCGGCATGAATAAAATCTTCTTCGGATTTAAAAAGACCGTTAGTTTCGCGGTATTCGACAATTTTCTTTGCCATAACAATATTAATACCCGGAAGAATAGAAATTTCACTTGCACTTGAATTATTTACATCAATTTTCTTTGAACCCGATGTAAGAATCTGACCCATTTCCACAAATTCAGGAGCCTCAATTTCGCGTTCTACAACCTTTTTAGCTTCCTGAATATTATCCAAATTGATAAAATCACCGCTATCTTTGTTTGCAACATTTGTACCTGCCGCGTAGGTATCAGGTCTGATATTACCCATTTCAACAAACTTCGGACCGCTGTTGGTAGTATCAATTTTGATTTCTTCCTGAACTTTTGGTTCTTCTTTCAGTTTAATTGTTTTAACATCAACTGTTGTTTCATAGCTAAAAAATGAAACCAGAGAATCAAGAGATACAAAGCTGTCAAAAATTTTGCAAACCTGATTCCAGCATTTGTTAATATTAACTTTATCGGTTTTTGAAAGCGTAAAAGTTCTTAAATCTCTGCGTTTATTGGTTGCAATATTATCAGTTACTATAATTTTTTCATCAGGTGTATATTTGACCGTGCAATGTTCGTTTGTTATTGTATATTGATTGAATACAAATCGTTTCGGGACATATTTAACACTACCTTTGTATAAAGCATCAATAAAAAAGTGACGTGCGATCAAGCCCGGAACAAACAACACACAAAACAACGCAAGTAAAAAATTAGCAGTCTGAGGTACAAGGTGCAATAAAGTAAAATAAATTCCGACAATTGCTATAAAAAATGTTTTTAAATTATTATTCATAAAAATACAATAGCACAGATGCAAAAATTTTGATGATATAAACAGATGATTTTATGCTAGAATAAAACTATGAATAAGCTTGTAAAAAAAGACTTCTGCACCCTAAAAGGTGAAATAACAATTCCGTCGGATAAATCCATTTCGCACAGAGCAATAATTTTTTCATCACTTGCGAAAGGAAAATCAATAATCCGTAATTTTTCAACAGGACAAGACCCGCACTCGACATTGAAAATTTTCAGACAGCTCGGTGTTGAAATTGAAGATAAGAACAATGGAATTATAGTAAATTCAAGCGGCAGATTATGCGGCGGCAGAACTTATGACTGCGGAAATTCAGGAACAACAATGAGACTTCTTGCAGGAGCTCTTGCAGGTCAAAACTTCAATTCTGAACTTGTGGGAGACGAAAGTCTTTCAAAACGCCCGATGAAAAGAATTATCGAACCGTTGTCGCTGATGGGGGCAAAAATCACATCAAAGGACGGTAAAGCCCCGTTAAGCATATACGGAACAGAATTACAACCTATAAATTATAACTCAAAAATCGCATCGGCACAGGTAAAATCCTGTATTCTTCTTGCTGGTCTTCAAACACAAGGTAAAACAACCGTTACAGAACCTTATGTATCAAGAAATCACACTGAAATTATGCTCCGCCATCAAGGGGCAGACATAGAAATCAACGAAACAACAGTTTCAATAGAAAAATCCGAATTAGCACCGATTGAAATAGATATTTGCGGAGATATCTCTTCTGCAGCATACTTTATCGTGGCGGCACTTATCGTTCCTAATTCCGAAATAATTCTGAAAAATGTCGGCTTAAATCCGACACGCGCAGGCATCATTGAAGTTGTTAAAAATATGGGCGGATATATTGAAATCCTTAACCAAAACGAAATTTGCGGAGAACTTGTCGGAGATTTGCGCATAAAATATTCACAGCTGCAAGGTACAACAACAGAAGGAGAAATTATCCCACGGCTTATAGATGAAATCCCTATTATTGCAGTACTTGCGACACAAGCTGAAGGTGAAACAATTATCCGTGATGCACAGGATTTACGCAATAAAGAATCTGACAGAATTACAGCCGTTGTAACTGAACTCCAAAAACTCGGTGCAGATATAGAAGAAACTCCTGACGGAATGATAATCAGGGGTAAAAATAATTTAGTAGGAGATGTAAATCTTGAAACCTACCACGACCACAGACTTGCTATGAGTTTATATGTGGCAGGACTTGTATGCAAAAAAGAAATTACAATAAACGAATTTGAATGGGTAAATATTTCGTTTCCTGAATTTGAAAAGCTTTTTGAAAATTTAAAAAAATAAATTTACAGTTTTTTTAAATCAATATTATTACGTATAATACCTCTTTGGTATCTGTTTACTGTTTCTATTTCCGGCGAAATCCAGCCGTTAAAGCTGTCTAAATAAACATCATCCGGTAAAACTTTACCCAGCACTGTAATAAATTCACCTTCCAACTCTGGTAAATCTTCACAAGGCACATCGTTGTATAACCCGCCCATATAAAGCCTTGAATATCCATTGGATTTCATAACTTCTAATAACAAATTTTCTCTAAGCTTTTGAATATCAATTACTCCGCTTTTTATCATTTCAATAAATTCACTTATACTTGCATGAGCGACTCTGTAAGCATCCAGTAATTCAAGAATTTGGAGTTTTTCATTGAGTTTCAAAGATTTCCCATGTGGTAATTTACATTTCAAAGCATCTCTATATATATCCAATACATTTATATGAAGTTGTTCTAACATTTTAGTATAGTGCCTGAATTTGTCGGTTTTTTATCAATTAATATGCGGTTTAAATCCTTATCTTGAAGAGATGCTAAACGAACAATTCTGTCTGCATTAAACACACAATCAATTTCATTGCGGTGATTTGATGTATATAAACCAAGAAAATGTTCGTGATTTTTATGGAGCTGATGATAAATATCCGTATAATAATGCGCTGTTTCAACAAATCTGTGTGGTAGTTTTCATTAGCTGAGGGGCGGTCTTTGAGCGGAATACGACAAATTTTGAGAAGACCGCTTTGCATCTATATAATTATTAAAAACAGGAAAATGTATTTTCATATAAACTATAAAACTAGTAATATAAATTTTTGCTATAAATCTGCCTGCCGTGTTATAATTTCTTTATGAAAAACTGGAGAAAGATTTTAGGTTATTTTTGTTTAATTGCGATAGCTGTAAGTATGCTTTATCCGTTTTTTGCGATGATTAATCTTTCTTTTGTACCAAACGGCGAAATATTTAATCAAGGCGGCAAATTATTTTATTCTCCGCTAACTCTGGAAAACTATTCCAATGTTTTTGAAAAAATTCCGTTGTGGAAATATTTTATAAACAGTCTTTTTGTAGCATTAGTTACAACAATCGGACAGGTAATAATTTCTGCACTTGCGGGATACGCTTTTGCTAGAATGAAATTCAAATTGCGTGATGTGCTTTTTCTTATAATACTTATCACAATGCTTGTACCGCCGCAGGTTAATATTATTCCACTATTCTTTTTAATGCGTCAATTCCACTGGATAAACACTTATCAGGCATTGATTTTACCGGGATTATTTGGCGGTTTTGGAATATTTATGATGCGGCAGTATTTTCTGGGATTACCAAAAGATTTGGATGAAGCCGCAAAAATTGACGGATGCAATATTTTTCAATCCTTTTTTAAAATCGCACTACCACTTGCAGCACCTGCAATTGCAACATTAACAATCTTCACTTTTGTTACAACATGGAACAGTTTTATGTGGCCACTAATTGTGACAAATACAGAATCAATGCGTACCCTTCCGGTAGGCTTGGCAATATTCAAAGGCAGTTTCAGAGAAATTACTCTCTGGGGAGATTTGCTTGCTTGCGCGGTAATCTGCACAATCCCTGTTGCAGCTGTATTTTTACTTGGTAAAAAATATTTTATCAATGACATTTTACAAGGCGGCGTCAAAGAATAGGGCAAATATTCTCACAAATGATATCGTAACTTGAAAGAATTAAATAATTAATTAAAAGTTAAATTACAATGACTTTGTCAAAAATAACGTTAAAATAAAAATATAGAAAGTTATTTTGAAATGGAGTTGGTGTAATTATGTTAGATTTTGACAAGTTTACAAATTATTCTCAAGAAATTCTATCCTCAGCAAGCGCTCTTATGAATTCCTACCAAAATTCACAAATGGAGCCTGAGCATATTATGCTTGCGATGATTAAAGATGATGGAATTATTAAAGATTATCTGTCGGAACTAAAACTCCTTAATCAGAACTTTATTAACAAAATCGTATCCAAAATCGAAAGTTTTCCAAAAGTTTCAGGACCGATTAATCCTCAAAGCCTTTATTTGTCAAATGATACAAGACGTCTATTGGAACTTGCAATTGAAGAAAGCCAAAAGTTAAAAGATGATTATGTCGGAATTGAAGCAATACTTCTTGCGATGACAAAACTTGAAAATAGCAGTATCAAATCGATACTGGAAAATTTTAATGTAAATTCAGGTTCAATCCTAAGTGTAATGAAGAAAATCAGAGGTAACAAAAAAGTGGACAATAAAAATGCAGAAGAAAACATGAAGGCGCTTGAAAAATATTCAACAGACCTTACCGACCTTGCCAGAAAAGGCAAATTAGACCCCGTAATCGGCAGAGATGAAGAGGTTAGAAGGATAATTCAGGTTCTGAACAGGAGAACCAAAAATAATCCCGTCCTTATAGGTGAACCGGGGGTAGGTAAAACCGCAATAGTTGAAGGCCTTGCCCAAAGAATTGTCAGAGGCGATGTTCCTGAAAGTTTGAAAGATGTAAAACTGATTTCGCTTGACTTAGGCGCACTGGTTGCAGGAGCAAAATTCCGCGGAGAATTTGAAGAACGTCTGAAAGCCGTATTAAAAGAAGTTGAAGATTCAAACGGCGATATAGTAATGTTTATTGACGAACTTCACACAGTAGTCGGCGCAGGTTCAACCGAAGGCTCTATGGACGCCGGTAACCTCTTAAAACCAATGCTTGCGCGCGGAGTTTTGCGTACAATCGGTGCAACAACAATCAACGAATACAGAAAATATATTGAAAAAGACCCTGCATTGGAAAGACGTTTCCAACCTGTCCTTGTTGCAGAGCCTTCTGTTGAAGATACAATAAGCATCCTTAGAGGATTGAAAGAAAAATACGAAGTTCACCACGGTGTGAGAATTCTTGACAGCGCAATTATTGAAGCCGCAAAACTTTCAGACCGATACATTACAGACAGATTTTTGCCTGACAAAGCTATTGACCTGATTGATGAAGCCGCAAGTTCTCTGCGTATTGAAATTGATTCAATGCCAGAAGAAATTGATGCAATGACAAGACAAAAAATTCAGCTTGAAATTGAACGCGAAGCCCTGAAAAAAGAAGAAACAAACGAAGCCCGCGCAAAGGTTGAAGACATAACAAAACAGGTAAATGAACTTGATGAAAAAATTAAAGTTATGAAATGCCAGTGGGAAGAAGAAAAAGCTTCCATAACATCAGAAGCTGATATAAAAGACGAAATCAACAATGTCAAAACTAAAATTGAAGAAGCTGAAAGAAATACAGACCTTCAAACCGCGGCAGAATTGAAATACGGTCGTCTTCTGGAACTGGAAAAACAATTAAAAGCCTGTCAAAACAAAGAACAAACCGATAATAAACTTTTAAAAGAAGAAATCGACGGTTCTGATATTGCAGAAGTTGTCTCAAAATGGACAGGAATTCCTGTAACAAAACTTGTAGAATCAGAAATGCAAAAACTTCTTACAATGGAAGATTTATTGCACAAACGTCTTGTCGGGCAGGATGAAGCGGTTGATACGGTATCAGACGCAATTCGCCGTGCTCGTTCCGGTCTAAAAGACCCGAAACGGCCTATAGGAACATTCCTTTTCTTAGGACCTACAGGGGTTGGTAAAACCGAACTTGCAAAAGCACTTGCAGAATTTATGTTCAATGACGAAGACGCACTTATACGTATTGATATGTCAGAATATATGGAAAAACACAATGTTGCGCGTCTTGTCGGAGCGCCTCCGGGATATGTCGGATACGAAGAAGGCGGTCAATTAACCGAAGCAGTCAGAAGAAAACCTTATTCTGTCGTACTTTTTGATGAAATCGAAAAAGCACACCCTGATGTGTTCAACATTATGCTTCAAATCTTTGATGATGGCAGATTGACAGACTCAAAAGGCAGAACAATCGATTTTAAAAACACTCTGATTATTATGACCAGCAACATCGGCTCAGAAATAATCCTCGAAAACACTCTCAATTCAATGGTTTCACCTGAACAGTTTAACGACACAAAAGAACAGGTAATGGCTGTGTTGCGCCAGAGATTTAAACCCGAATTTCTGAACAGAATTGACGAAACAATTTTCTTCAAAGCTCTTAATTTACAGCAGTTGAGCAAAATTGTTGATATCCAGATGGATTATCTGCGCAGACTGCTGAAAGATCAGGAATTGGAATTCGAAATTACGGAAGAAGCAAAAGAATTCCTTGCAACTCAAGGTTTCAACCCTGTTTACGGCGCCCGTCCACTTAAACGCGTAATCCGTCAGATGGTCGAAAATCCTCTGTCAAAAATGATTCTTGCTCAAAACTTTAGAAAAGGCGACAAGATTAAAATAGACCTGGATGATGACAAATTGAAATTTGAAAAAATTGACTAAAGATTAAGTGGGCGGAAATCTTCGATTTCCGCCCACTTTTATTATAAACTTTGAGCCATCTTCTGCCCTGCAAGATAAGAATTTTCCAAATCCTTCGGAAACACCTCATCACGTTGTTTTGCTTTTGCTTTTTCATCCCAGATATCTGCAACATACTTGCTGTAGTCAGGAAATTGATATGTATTATATGCACATATTCTCTCGGGTTTTTGATAAATATGAGTTATCCATCGTTCAAAAAATCCTATAGGTCCATTGTTATTTTCGCCGATATATTCTTCAAAAAGCTTATCATTGACATTCATTGTATAAATAACAGCTGTTTTTGATTTTTTCGGAGGAATTGGGGTAAAAGCTTCATCATAAGTAATAAACGGGAAAAATAATCTTTCACAAAAAGCTTTCATAACACCTGTAACTTCCCCAAAATAAATTGGGGTAGCAAAAACAATACCGTCAGATAGTGAAACTTTTTCTATAACCGATTTCAACCCGTCAGGATAAGCACATTTCCCGTAATTTTTGCCTCCACGTAATTTGCAGGCAAAACAACTGTAACAGCCTTTGAAATCAATATCATATAGATTTATTATTTCAATTTCTGCCCCGTGGTCTTTTGCACCTTGAGCAAATTTTTCGCACATTTTTGCAGTATTTTGATTTTTTCTCGGGCTACCGTTGATAATAGTTATTTTTTTATTCATAAATCTTCCTTTCGTGATATTATTTTTTAATAAATTATAAAAAAATACAAGTATTTACTTTTTTGTAATATACTATATAAAAAGAAAGAATAGTGGTATATATGCAAAACAAACTCAAAAAATTTAACTGCCCTGTCGGAATAACTTTAAATATTATAGGCGGCAAATACAAACCTCTTATTCTTTGGTACTTATACAAAGAAAAAGTTATGAGATACAGCGAGCTTCAAAAAGTTCTAACCGGAGTAACGGCAAAAATGCTTATCCAACAGCTTCGCGAGCTTGAAGAAGATAAAATGATTAAAAGAAAAATTTATCCTGTTGTACCGCCAAAAGTGGAATATTCACTCACTGAAACAGGTAAAAGCATCATGCCTGTTATGTTTGAGATGCAAAAGTGGGGAGAAAATTACATACAAAACGGGAATTGATATAAAATCAATTCCCGATAAACTTATCCTAATATTAAATTATGCTAACAAAGCTTCAACGATTTTTGCGTTAGTTTCTGATCTTTTTTGGTTCAATAAATATTTTTCAACTTGTGATGCGATTTCAACTTCTGTTGCTGATAAATATTTAACATTGTCTAAAGCATTTACATAATCGTTAACTGTTACCATTTCATAATCATTTCTCATTTTTATTCCCCTTTTATTAAATTTCCCTTACATTTATATAAAGTATTTTAAGATTTAAAAATTGCTTATTTTATATCTAAAAAGTATATATTATTTACATTTCTTTACAGTTCGTGTAATAACTCCGGTAATGATGGAAAATTTATTGAATTTACCCCCTTTTCCGTTACAATATAAGAAGAGGTATGAAAAAAGAAAAGATTATACAATTTAAAAGACACGACCGTCATAAACTATCTTTGAGTAAAGGATTTACGCTATTTAATGAAGGTAAATGCCTGTACGATTGCAACAAAGACGACCTTGCACTGGAGAAATTTGTTGAGTCAGAAAAATGCGGTTATGAATCAGATGAAATGTTTTCTTTCATGGCATGGATTTACGGAAAAGAAACTGCAAACTATGACATTGTGATGAAATATACATCTAAAGCAATTGAATTGAATGAAGAGAACTCTTACGCGTATTACCTAAAAGGCTATACACAGGAAGAAGCAGGCAATTATAAAGATGCGCTTGATAATTTTTTAAAAGCAGAAGAGTACGGTTATAGTATTGCGCATCTTTATACAAAAATTTCATATTGCTACGAACAAATTGGCGAAACAATGAAAGCAATTGCATACGCCTCAAAAGCTATAAAAAAATTCCCGAATGAAGTCGATTGTTATCGCAGAAAAGCCTGGGCATATTTTTATATTGAAAACTATTCTCAAGCACTTAAATACTTTTTAAAAGCTGAAAAAATGGGCGACAACCTTAATTATTTCAGAATTTCATACTGCTACAGCGAAGCCGAAAACCACAAAGCCGCGCTGGCTTATGCAAACAAAGCCATCATTTCAGAACGTAATAATTATTACGGATATTACCGCAAAGGTTTTGTTTATTATATGGAAGGAGAATACGAAAAAGCTCTTAAAGCCTTCAAAGAAACTGAAAAATATATCAAAGACGAATCCAAAGATGTTTTCGATATGTATCCCAGAATGTCATGGATTTACCAGATAGTAAAAAATGATTTAAAAAAGGCGGAGGAATACGCTCAAATAGGCATCACACTCAATCCTGAATATCCGTTTGCGCAATATCGGATGGGCTGTGTTTATTCCTACGGCTATAAAAATTACAAAGAAGCTATGAAGTATTTTAAACAGGCATACAAACTCGACAAAGATTTTCCTGAATTATATTACGATATTGCTCAAACCTGTTTAAGTATGAAAAAACTCAAGCAGGGTTTGGAATACGCAGACGAAGGGCTGGAGAGTTTTCCTGACAATTTTGATATACAAGCTGTAAAAATCTCGCTGTTATATCTAAAATCGCGCTACAGCGAATCTCGTGAAATGATTGAAAATGCACTGGAAAAGTATCCTGAAAACATTTGGCTGCGACAAGCATACGGACTGGTGCTGTTAATGTTCAAAGAATATGAAAAAAGTCTTGAATATTTTGAACCGATAAGAAACGAGCTTGCAAACTGCAATCCGTTTGCACTGTTCGGATTGTGTATGGCATACGAAAAATTAAAAAGATATGACGAAAGTTTAGACGTATTTCTTGACTACACAAGAATTGAAAACATTGAATATATTGAAAAAAAAGATGTCAAAGTTATCAAAAGAGTTCTTAAATCTCTGGAAAAGTATTTTCAGTCAGACCATCGTATAATTGAAATTAAAACAAATTTTGCAGAAATATTTTAATATTTTTAAGCTATAATTAAACCATACAGAGGATTAATTATGTTGAAAAATGAGATTGATAATATTTTAGAAAAACACACAGATAAAAAAGCATTATATAAACTTTGCGAACTATATGACAAAGGAAATACAGACATATACCTTGAAGAAAAACTTAGAGAACTTTTGTCGCCTTACCAAAACGGTTCAATCGGGCTTGCGCAAATAAACCCTATTGCAGGCGATATTGAATACAACGCCCAAAAAGTTATCAAATATATAAACCACGCCCAAAATATCGGATTGGATGCGGTTGTATTTCCCGAACTTGTTTTGATGGGCTATCCTATTGAAGATACAATAGACAGACACCCGATAATTGTAGAAGAAAATATAAAATGGCTCAAACAAATCGCAAAAATTACCACAAAAACTACAGCAATTGTAGGCTTTGTTGAGCCAAGAAAATATGACAACTTAACAGGAAAAAAATATTATAACTCTGTTGCCGTACTTCAAGATGGTAAAATACAGGGAATAGTAAGAAAGTCGCTTCTTCCAACATATTCCGAATTCAATGATTACAGATATATTGAGCCATCTCCTGTTGTCGGAAACCAGCCTGCGGAGACATTAGGCGAATTTGACAGTGATAAAGTTTCAGATTGCTGCAAAACAAATCTTGTAAACGGCAAAAAATACGGGATATCAATCTGCGAAGACTGCTGGAACAACAAAGAATTTTTTAACGATACAACTCTTTATTCTCTTGACCCGATAGAAGAATTGGCTCAAGAAAAACCAGATGTCTTTATAAACTGTTCGGCCTCTCCGACACGAGCCAAAAAAGAACAGTTAAAACACAATATGCTGTCATTTATTGCTAAAAAATATTCAACACCTATTGTTTATGTCAATCAGGTCGGAGCAATTGACAATAGTTCATTTGACGGTTCAAGCAGAGTTTTTGACAAAGACGGCAAACTTTTAGCCCGCGCAAAATCTTTCACCGAACAATTTTTAATAGTTAATCCTCACTTGGGCTTAGGAAAAATTTATCCGCTGACAAAAGGACTGGAAAAAACACTCACAGAGGCAAAAGTTTATACACTTGAATACGAGCCGGATTTAGAACGCACCTACAAAACAATCATTCAGGGAATTAGAGACTATTTCAAAAAAACAGGATTCGAACGTGCTGTTCTTGGACTTTCTGGAGGGTTAGATTCAACGGTATGTGCAGTTCTTCTTGCTGACGCACTTGGTGCTGAAAATGTCTTTGGAGTAAGTATGCCTTCTAAAATTACCAGTCAGGAAAGCAAAAGCGATGCAGAAAAACTTGCCAATAATTTAGGTATTTATTTTACGGAAGCATCAATTAAGAGTATGGTTGAAACAACATCAAACTGCCTTAACAATTTATTCCAAACCGTTGAACAACACTGGGACGGACGATATACAAAATCATTCACAATGGATAATATTCAAGCGCGTTCACGTGCAATGTTTTTATGGGGAATAAGCAACGAATTCGGGAAATGTCTTCCAATTGCAACTTCTGACAAATCCGAACTTTACATGGGTTATGCAACAATTAACGGAGATATGTCAGGCGGTTTTGCACCAATTGCGGATGTGCCAAAGACTAAACTTTTTGCACTCGCCCGCTGGATGAACGAAAATAGAGAAGTTAAAAACGCAATTCCTGAAGCAATTATTCTCAAAAAACCAGGAGCGGAACTTGCTATTGACCCGAAAACAGGTAAACCTCTGATAGCAGAAGATGCTCTTATGCCGTATGAGTTTTTGGATGAAGTTATTTGGCGTATTGAAAACAAAAAAGAACACTATTTTGATATGTTGAATTCTGAGTTTTTATACGAAAAGAAAACCCCTATTTCTCTTGAACAAAAAATAGAATGGCTTGATAAATTCTATAGAAGAATGTCAACAGCACTATACAAATGGTCAATCTTGCCGCCGTCTGTTATTGTAGATTCACGCTCAATAAATAAGTACGACTACAAACAGCCGATTACATCATCAAGAATTAACTATAAAGGTTTGACCGAAGATGAAATTCAGCAAAAAATAAACAATTTTATGATGTAAAGGTTTATTAAGAGCAAAAAACGCCAAAGTTTAATAATAACAAGGGTTTTAAATAAATCATATATATTTACCCGACACAATGTTTAAAATAAGAAAATTTATGCTATCATTACTGACAGAGGGATTTTATTTGATGCCAAAATTCAATATTTTAAAACGTATATATAAACGCGCTCCTATGAACTTTTACACCCGAACATACGGTTCTGCAATAATTAAGTCAATCAATAATACATTTCTGGGTTACAAATTTGATAGAGAATTTACTGATGAAGATATAAGTACAGTATGGGACAATATTAAATTCCATAAAAGATTTTCAACTATCAGTATTTTTATTTTTTTCATCATACTATTATACAGCATCATTTTCCCGAATTATGCCGCATTGAGCGGACTAAAATGGTATTATACAGTACTGCCGATGCTAGTTATAATTTTTCTTATATACCAGGGAATTACTTTTATTAACACAAAATGGTTTGAAAAAAGATTAGAAAATAAATTCGGCAGCTTTGAAAAAACAATATTTAATCCGTCTGATTATGTTGACGAAAAATACTACCATTTATTCAAAATTGAATTAGCTAAGGCTCTTACATTGCTTCTTGTATTAGCATTATGCTTCTGTGCAGGTTCACCTTTTAAAATTGCAATGAATATGATTGCAAAAGAAAAATATAAAGATGCAATAAAACTTACAACAATCGGTTCAAGAATCTTCCCAATTGCACCTGAATGGTACTCCCTCAGAGGATATTCACGCTTCCATGTTGAAGATTATGAAGGCGCGATAAGAGATTATGACAGAGCATATAAATTAGGCTTAGATAATTTTAATGTAATGAATTTTGACAACAAAATATTCGTTAAATTCTATACGAAACAATTTCACAGTGCAATAAAAGACTTTGACAGAGAAATTGAAAATGCACAGAGTGACTACGAAAAAGATTCATTTTTATGGGACAAAGCTCAATTTTTATACAACATTAAAGAATACAAAGAAGCACTTAAAATTTATAATGAACTTCTTGTAAAATCAGAACAGGATAGAATTTTTCTTTTACAAAACAGATTGTATTTCGAACGTGCCGAAGTTTATAAAAAACTGGGACTTGATGATTTGGCGGCAGAAGATATGGAAAAAGCGGATACAATGAGTATTGAAGAGGCTTTTAAAAATCCTATCCCTCAGCCGACGCTTTTATTGGAAGGCATCTAAAACATCCTGAGTTAACCCCGAAGATCTACGCCCTAGATTTACCCCTAGCGCAAATCTTTCATTTTAACTTTTACCTGACCGTTATTGAGGTTCCCGCATATTGAAACCCTGAAAACCGATTCTATATCCAAAGGCTGGAGCTTTATAGGAGGAATTAGTGCAAGTTTTTCTTTGTATAAGTCTTTCGTTCTCTCAATTCTAAACACAAGACGGTAAATTATTGAAAGCGGGATTTTAAAAATTCGAATTTTCTTTTCTGCGGTTTTATTATGGCGTCCCCAAATACACAAATCAGCATGTTCTGTATCAATATTGTAATCCCCCTCAATAAACAGTGAAAGATAATCGCTTTGTGAAAAGAGTTTCGCATTTTGAATTTGCTCATTGTCAAGCATAAATGAACCCCGAAGATTTGAATAGAACACATTCGGCTTTGAGAAATCAATATTTGTAATTTTTGATAGCGAAAATGTAAAAGGTTTCTTTAGCAAATTGAAAATTTTATGTTTTTTAGACTGTCCGATCATAAATTCGGTTGAACCGAGTTTTGGCAGATAACCGTCTGTCACTGCAAATGTAGCGTGAGCTTTTATATCGTTCAGTTTATTTTTTGTTTTCAGATGCAGAGTTGCAAAAGCCAAACCTTCAATCTGATTACGAAAATTAAAAATATTTGATGCAACTTCATTTGAATCGATTTCTGAGGCAAGAAAATGAATATCTGAGGAATGATTTTTTATATTATACCAACCCTTCGCACTCAATACCCCCTTTGCATAATTTGTCTGCGGAATTATGAACTCTGCTTTGTTATCAGCAAGATTTCCCGAAATTTTCACATCGTGAAGAGTAAATTTTGGATTATAAATCTCATCAACCAAAATTTGACCTTTTTCAACAGTTAAATTGTAGTCTTTTTCTTTTTGACTTAATTTATGATGTGGTGAACCTGCCGTCATCTTACCGCGCTGAACAACAAATTTATTCAGATGAATGTCAATATTATGGATTAAAACACTGTTTCTAAAATTATTATCCGCAAGCAGCGACAATGATATCGGAGAACCAAAAAATGTTCCGTCAGATGTAAGTTTTATTTTATCATCCGCAATTTTCATATTTGTCTGCTTCAAAAATAAATAATCTTTGTGAGAAACATTATACAAATTTAAAAACCCATCCAATGTTTTTGTCTTAAACTGATATCGCAAATCTCCCGAAAAACTTCCGTCATCCGGAAAATCTCGTAAAAAAGAACGAACAACTGCAATAGGAACATTTTCAACAGTTCTGACAGAAAAATAAGACGGCTTATATTTGCCTTTAATTTTTTCAAAAAGTCCGTCGCCTGTAAGAAGTATTTTTTTCGAATTGTCCTCCAAAAACGAATAGTTATATTTTTTAAGTTGAATAGTATCACCAATTTTGAGCGTTTTTGCAAGGATTAGCCTTGTTTTATCAGTACTGTCGAGATTACCATATTTTGAAAGCAAATTACTGCCTTTAGGTACCGTAAGCGAGTATTCAATATTAACTCTGCCTTTGTGTGTAACATACTTCACAAAAGCATCTGCACAGCCTAAAATTTTTACCTGCGGGAAGTATTTACTTGAAAATTTGTTAGTCAAACGTGAACCCACAGTACCTGTGACATAAACATCCTTTGTCGCGAGACCTTTTAAATAAAAATCAGTATGAACAGGTTCACCGCCAAAAAATCCTTTTGTATCAGCACTGACCTCCCGTCCGGTGAATTTAAAATCAGTCACGGGCAGATATACAGGAATTAAAAATTTTGAAAACAATGCACTCAAATTTTTGCCGATGCATATACCGTACAGACCGTTTTTTGTCCAGGTAAGATCAACATCCAGCTGTCCTGACATTTTGTGAAAATTCTCTATGAAATTCTTTTTGTTCGGATGCTTAGATTTATAATAATACAGAAAAACTGCCTTCAGTTCTCCTGCGGATAAATCTTTTCCGCTAAAATTCATCTCTTTTTGTGTACCATTCAAATAAAGTTTTGAACTCTGAGCCTCTACCGATAATTTGTCATAAAAAATTTCATCTTTGTAGGTTATTTTCCCCTCTTTTCCTACCACAACAGGAAATTTCAGATACGGCACTTTTACATTTGCCAGAAAGGAACACTCAACAGTTTTATTTATTTTCTCAGATTTAATATTTTCAAACGAAACAGACGAACCATTATTATCAATTTTCACAAACGCTTTTTTAATATTCACAACAGGTAAATAATCAAATTTAAACTTTGACTTTTTATCAGTTTGCGGCATATTTTTACGAAGTTCATAAATATCCGCAAAAACCTCTTCAGCTGTAATAGAAACTGGTTTTAGCGAAAACGATTTTGATTTATAATAAAGTTTATCAATATTTATGAGTTCTTTTTTATCAGCATTAAACACAAAAATTTTACGGATTGACGCATCAAAAGAAAGATTAGGATAAGTTTTTACGGTAAAATCTTTCAATTTAATATCTGTTCCAAACTTGGAGGATAAAAATTTCTCATATATCGAAATGGATTTTGTGGAACTTAAAACAGTTGGCAGAGCATATAAAAATATAAGATATGCCGCACCAATCACAACCAAAGGAACACCAAAACCAAGAAGATATTTGTGCAAAAGTTTCATATGCTAATCTTATCACAAAAAAGGGTTGAAATTTCAACCCTATTATTAGCTATTATAATTCCTTTTTCTGTTTAGATTTAATATTAACATTATTGTCCGCGTCTTGCTTAACATCCTCAAGCTGCCTTTGAACTTGCACAGCCTTCTGAGTTTGACGAAGCTGTATCAACTCTTCAATTGACAAACCTTCCTCACCTTCAACAGGTTCAGGTATAGTATCTACAAAATCTTGAGCGCTCTGTATTTCAGAACCAAGAGCAAGCCATTTGAAAGATTTAATCATTTTCAAAGGTTTCCTTGTATCTCCGCGCAAAACAATCTGGAATTTAGTCGCGTTTTCCTCAGTTTTACCTTTGCCAAGGTGAGGTACAGCTTTTAATTCGTCTTCTGAGACCTGTGCACAGAAGATTGCAAAAGATTTTGCCGCAACAACATTTAAGCCCGGAGTATTTTTAACAAGATTTACCGGGTTAATATTTGCTAATGGTCCTAAGCTGTCAGAGATTACAGAAGCCAATTTCGCTCTGACTTTCATATCTGCACTGTTATCCAGTAAGTTCATAGTTCCTGCAATATACATAGACATAACATTCCCCTGTGATTTGATTGGTGCTATATTTGCGATACCGTCATTGAATGTTAAACGACCGTACAAATCATTAAAATGAGAAGTATCAATTGTCACAATATTTGTAATTACAGAACCGATTGTTGATGAAAAGAACGGATTTTCACGAATATTTTCTGCCATAAGGAAGTTTTCAATCTTGCCGAAAGGTCCAAGCTGACCGTCTTTAATATTAAAGTCAACAAATCCTTTCAAAGTCTTCATCTGCTCTTCCATTGATGTCCCGCGAAGAGATATATCAGCCGTGAAATTCATATTACCTGACAGTGTATCCTTCATATCCATTGCATCAAGCATTGCTTTTTCAACATCAAAATTTTTGCCTCTTACTCTTGCGTTCAATTCGGTTGTTACAAGGTTCATAGAAGCATCGCCGTTTACAACCCCTTTCATTGTATGGGTTCTCAATCTGTTAAGATAGAAAATATTTTTATACAGAGAAATTCTTCCTGTTGTATTATATGCCGCGATATTACCTGTTGTAATTTTGTTAAATCTTATTCCGCCGTTCTGAATTATGACAGGGATATCTGCACTTGAAGAAGCTCCGCTGCTTGATGCAGGAAGAGATTTCATCAAACTATCAGAAACCGTCATTAATTTATCAACATTGATTAGTCTTGATGAGACCCTTACATCAGCCAAAATCATTTTTGCAATCAAATCTAAATTTGATTTCATTGTAACTGCAAAATCAGAACCGTTTGCATTTATATCACTGAAATCCACGCTTAAATTTCTATTATCAAGATGCATAATACCCTGACGCATTCTTGTTTGAATTTCAGGAATTTCCAGATTACGGACAGTAAATGTTCCGTTAAGTCTCGGAGTATTCAAATCACCAAAAGCAAACAAATTTCCGCCTAAAGTAAACTTAGATTTTGGGAATATGTATAATGCGCCATCAACATCCTTTGGTATTGAAACTTTAAACAAATTAATAAACGGCTTTGTACTTAAGTTAGAAACCATAGCGCGAACACTGACAAATTCGTTTGCTCCGCTCAGGTTTGAATACAATTTATCACCAAACGGCGCACCGGCTTTTCGAGTGTATAATCCTGATTTTGTTATTTTTAAATTATCGCCGTTTTTGTTTACAATAAGTTGCAGCAGAGTTTGTCTGCCTTCAAGATTACGAATTTTAACAGGGGTAATATAATTATCAGGATTGGCTTTAGCCTGTGCTACAAGCTTCATTTTTTCACCCTGCGCTGTAAATCGTGCCTTAACCGGTATAGAACCTTTTATTGCAAAATAAGGCATTACATCTTTCCCAGCTAAGAAACCTAAATCACTTGCCGCAATATTGCCATCAGCAAAAAATTCTGACTTCGCATCTGATAAATAATTTTTCATATCGCCTTCAATATAAATATCAGACTGTCTATTAATTCTGATTTTTGATCTTTGAGTAGAAATATTTTTGTTATCAAGATTAATAACAAGCAAATCGTCAGAAATTACAGAACCGGTTTTTGGAAGAGTAAATCTAAACCCGCTATTTGTGAGTTTTCCGGTAATTTTACCCGAAATATTAGCAACACCGAGGCGCAAACTTTCGTTTGCAACAACAAAATTTCCTGCTCTATCTCTTACAATAAGTTTATCAAGTTCAACTTTCAAAAGAGCCGCAATATCTTTTATTTCACCTGTTACCCTTGCTTCAAGAGTCAAAGCGCCTGATATGAAATCATAAGCCTGCTTAACATCTCGCGGCGCAAATGCCAGATATAAACCTTTCAAAGGAATTTTATCACCCTTTACATCAAAATTGGCAATAGAATTGGAATCAATACGCCCCGAAACAATCAAAGGTTTGCCATTAATAAGCACACGACTGTCTTCTACTTTAATAATATTATCGTCAAGGAATAAGTTTGCGTGGATACCATTTAAAACAAGTCCAATATTCTTATCTGAAATATTGCCGCCCCTGATAATAATTTTTCCTGAAGAATAAATATCTTTAAAATCGGTTTTCAATTTTGCATTAGCTAAAAGGTAACCACTTGCTGACATATTTTTAATATCATTTTGAATATGAATTGTATCAAGATAAGCTCTTGAAATATTTAGCATATTTGCAAAATGAACTTTTGAAGATTTCAAACTCATATCCACATAAGGATTTTTCCCATAATCTACCGTTCCGGCAAGGTTTAAATACTCTCTATCAGTCACATATATATTTGTATCAATTTCAGAAACAGTACCACCGGCTTTCATTCTAAAGTGTGATTCCGGTAACTGCAAATCTGATAAAGTTACTGTTGTATTTTCAATATTTGTGTGACCATTTAACAAAATCTTATTATCTTTTTTCGCTTTTCTTATCTTGAGCTTAGCATCAATGTTTGATTTTAAATCATAGTCTCTGTATGCAGTTACTGGATTAACAAACGGAAGAGAAAAAACCTCTTCATCGTCTTGTAATTTATTTTCTTTAGGTTTAATTTCCGGAATAAAAGTATCAATATCAATATTTGCAGTAATATTAGTTTTATTATCACTTAACAGTTTTGCATCCGCTTTTAATTTTGCCGTTTTTCCGTTAAAATACCCCAGCTTTATCTGCTCCCCTTTCAAGTTAAGTTTATGACCGGATGCAATATCATCAATTACAGCACTGTAATTATTCAATTTTAATGCTGGAATAAATACTTTTATCTTTGAGACATCAACAGGAATAGAATTACCCTGTTCAAAATCGACAGGCGGGTTTAATCTGCGCTGTTTTCTCTGTTTGTTAATCAAATCCTCATAAACCTTTGAAGCCTTAAAGTTTTCACCGTTATATATTTCAAGATTAAGCTCCGGCGTATCAATTTCTGCACAAGTTACTCTTACACTCATCAGAAGTAATGACGGAAGAAAAACTTTTCCTTTAATCCCATCTGCGCTGAACAAAGTTGAACCGTCCGGAAGTTTAACCTTTAAATTTTTAGTTTTTACTCCTGCTTCAAGCCAAGGAGAGGTTATCATATCAATTCTGTCAAAATCAACTGTCAAATCAGTATTATCTTTTACAAGTTTTTGAATATCAGATTTATATGTATTCAAATTTACTGCCTTCGGGAGAATAAACAGATATGAAAGGTAAAGTACACCTAAAATCCCCAATAACACATAACCAAATATTTTTAAATTCTTCATAATAACCTCAATATTGCATCCTCACATGAGATTATAAGATAAATATAGGTAGAAATCTTATTTCAAAAAACCTGATTAATAAATGTTTACTTCAACAGCCCGTGATATTCCTGAAATAAAACAGGAAGTACATCAGCCTCGGTTTTTGATAAACGTTTTAACACAAAAATCGTATTTTTTGATGGATCAATCAGACAGAAATTTCTGCATACTTCAAGCAAATCCTTAACCGCAATATTATCATATGGATCAGCATAATCTACAGGGGCATTTGCTTGACGGTATATAATATTATATTCGCCCTGATAATACTTCAACTCTTGTTTTAACTTATCTTCAAAATTTTTGAAATTTTGGCTTTCAATAGAATGCTCAAAAACCGGTTCGACCAATAAAAGTGTATATTTTGGTTTTGTTTTGTAAACTATTGAAAAATCTTTATTATAGCTAAACAAATCCTTCACATAGTTTGGAATACCCGCTATCTCAAATTTCACAAAGTTTTTAGAAAGATAATTCGCTAAAACATAAGGTAATACATTACTTGTTAATGGTTTAAAATTCTCCTGAACTTGCCCGTGTCGAGTTTTTCTGAAAAAGTCAAGATTAGGCAATGTAAAACATGCTATTATAAAAATCACCAAAAAAACTAAAAAATGTTTCATACAAATTTTATTATACCAAATTTCATAAAAAAAAGAAGAGGGTGCACCTCTTCTTTTTATATTATTTAATACTGAAGGTTACATTCGCTACCGATGTAATTTTCTTTTCTATAGTTCTGGTATCATTTATACCCATATCCGAAACATTGGTTGAATTCACAGGAGTAATCTGAAAAACACCCATTCTGACAGATTGGATTTTACCGACACGATTGTGGGTAGCTTTCAACATTGCAGAAGCTCTTTGCTTTGCATCCTTTGTTGCTTCCTGTAACATTTTAACCTTTAAATCGGATAATTTTGAATAAAAATAAGACGGTTCATAAACCGTAACATCAATTCCTTGAGCTGTTAAATTTGTAATATCTGTTGACACTTTTTTAATTTTTTGCACATCTTCTGATTGAACAGAAATTGATTGAGCTGCGTTAAAACCGATAATCTTGTTTGTTGAAGAGCCGTTATAATTCACTTCATACACATCATATCCGCGAGGAGCTTTCACTTCTATATTGGAATCTTCAAATCCTTGTTCTTTTAAATATTTCAAAACTTCAGGTCTTTGTTTATTCATTACCGCATAAGCGGCGGCTTTACTTGGCGCATTTGCTTTTAATTCAAATTCAAATGCTCCGCTGTCAGATACTACATTTTGTGAATATGAACCGGTAACAGAAATTGCATTTTTGGAAATTGCACTCGTAATTATTCCACAGGCAATAACTCCGCCAATTGCAATAATCAAGCCCAATAATAACACCTGAAATTTTTCCAATTTTTCTAACATATCTTACTCCTTTAAAAATATAACAGAAATATTTTAGACCGAAAATTATAAATTGCAATAGTGTTATTTTGTTATAAAATATTGTTGTAGATTAGGAAAGGAGAATGGTTATGAAAAAGGTTTTATTATCTTTATTTGCAATCGCAATAATTGCAGTTCCTTCATTTGCGGCAAGCTACAATGCAGCAAACAGAGTGGAAACAGTAGGTCAAACTTTATTGACTAAAAATGGTATTCCGGCAACAAATGTAAAATTTACTGTAGTTTCTGGAAGTGTTGATAACTCAAACTATGCAACAAATAAAGTTGTCAATGTTTCAAGCAATGAATTAACATATGCAGGTAACGACAACGAAGTTGCCGCAATTGTTGCAAACGAATTAGGACATATTATCAGCGGACACGCTTCAAAAGGCAAATTTGTATCTCTTTTAACTGATGCTGATAATTCATCCAATCAAAATGCCGCATCTACTTTAGCTCAAAATTATCAGAATACAAAAGAAGAAAAAGAAGCGGATGTTATTGCCGTCAATTTAATGGCAAATTCAGGATACAATCCGCTTGCAATAATCGTTGTTTTAACAAAACAAACAGGTACTTATTGGGAAACAATACAAGGTAAACCTGCAAACGCTGATAGAGCAATGAATGTGTATGATTATACAGCTTATGCTTACCCTGCAAAACTAAAAGCCGGCTATGCTTGTAATGAATACAAAAATTTCTTAAATTATGCTAATACTGTTCTTGAACCGAGAAAACAAAACAAAAAATTAGCTTCAAAAACATCCAAAGAAATTCAAAAATACAGAAAAAACAGCGTTTCCCAGATTTCAAAATTCAAAACCCGCGGCGGTTTGAGCGGCTGGGACGCAGCTTACGGACTTTTAAACGGTTCTAAATAATAAATTTATTATATAGCTAAAAGCGCCGTATCAACTGATACGGCGCTTTCTTTTGTTTTGTAAAGATTTTGTTACAATTATAAGCTAAAAATTAAAGTTATCACTAAAAATTGCCGATATATAAAATGTAAGTAAAACAAAATTAAAATTTCTAACTAATAATTTTTCCTCCTTTTCCCCTACTACTATAATATGGAACCTTAATCGGTTCCTTTTTTATTGGGATTAGAAGATTGTGAGTTACTGGCAGAACTTGTAAATTCTTTTTTCAATATCATGAACCACGCAAAAATAAAAAACGCGGCAACAAAAAACACCATAGGATTTAGTTCATAAGCTTCTTTAAAATGGAATTTGCTTAAAGCAACAAACGCACGTGTTAAACCGCACCCTACACAAGGATGCTGAGTTAATAATTTTATTATACAAAAGTTTTTAAAATGCGCATTAGAAGCTAAATTTGCCAAAATTACACATAACACAGGCAAACTCACCGCAAAAACCCGTTTTAAAACAACTTTGTTTAACATAAATTTCCTTTAAAGAAAAACAGTACCGAACGCTGTCCGATACTGTTTTTCAAGTCTTCTGACCGATACTATGAACCGGCTCCGCCTGCTGCTACTCCTAACATCATCATCATTGTTCCAATTTGGAAAAGAGCAGAAATAACACCAAGAACTAACAATACAATATATAAATAACCGAGTCCTGCAATTCTTTCATATAATTCACTGCCGTCTTCATGTTTCCAGTTACCAAGAGCAATCATTAAAGCATCAATCAAACTCCAAATTATTGAGATTGGTGATAAACAGATGGTAACAGTCATAATTGCCATTGCCCATGCTGTACCTGTTTTACCTGTGTAAAATCTGTGTGCACCAAAAGGTCCTAATGTCCACGCTAACATCATTGTAGCAACCCAGTTTTTACCCTTCAATTCTTCTAATTCTGCCATTGAAATCTCCTTTCATTCTCCAAACTATATTTTAACCCATCAGGATTAATATAAGAGAATTTTACGTCCGATAACAAAAATTGTAATCATAAACATGTATGATTTATTTACCTGTAGAGCCAAAACCGCCTACACCGCGAACTGTTTCGGTTAATTCTGTAACAACTTCTATTTGCGCCTGCTCAACTCTTGCTATAATCATTTGCGCAATTCTTTCCTGCGGCTCTATTGTGTAAACTTCATTTGATAAATTTACAACAGGAACACATACCTCCCCGCGGTAATCTTCATCAATGGTTCCAACACAATTGATAAGAGTGATTCCGTGTTTTATGGACAAACCTGAACGAGGACGAATTTGAGCTTCATACCCATGCTCAAGTTCTATTTTTAAACCTGTTGGTATCAGCTTACGCTCTAAAGGTTTTAACTCTACAGGTTCATCAATCGCCGCGCACAAATCCATACCTGCAGCACCTTGAGTTTTATACTCCGGCAAAATTTTATTATTTTCTAATCTCTCAATTTTTAATACTGTCATAACTTCCCTCTTTTCAAAAAATACCTTCATACTTTATATTAAAGCATCAAGGTATTTTTGTAAATATTTAAAAATTATAATGAAAAAACATTCGGGAATGCAATAACATTTTCAACAGGTTTTACTTCAAAACTGTCAACTTTAGGACTTCTCTCGAATGCACATCTGATACATTCATCTTTGAAATGTTTGACTAAGTCATCAACACTGTCCCTTTTCAAATTAGAAGGGTTGTCTATTTTTACCGCTTTGTTAGCAGAATCTGCAAGAGTTTTCCCAAAAAATCCTTTATCAAAAGGGTATAAAAAATCTACTTTATATGCCATTTTAGTCTCCTTACTATCTGTTATATTTAATATAAAACCAAACAAAAATATTTTTGCGTAAATTTTATTAAATACCTTTCAATTCTTTTTCAATTTGAGGCAGGATTTCATCAAGCTTGGAAGCATCTTTAACTCCGCCCTGTGCAAAATTAGGTCTGCCGCCGCCGTTTGCACCAGTAGCCCTTGCAATTTCACCAACAATTTTACCTGCATTCACACCGCGTTTTACAAAACTATCGGAAACTTTTACTGCAACTGAAGTCTCACCTGCTAAAACAATGATACTTTCGCCAAGTTTTTGAGATAAGTATTCCAAACCGATTTTCATTCCCAAAGGTTTTACTGCAACTTTAGAAATAAATAGTTTGCCGCCTTCAATATCCTGCGCTCGGTCAACGGATGACGCAAATTTACCTCTTGCGTTTTCTTCTTCAAGTTTTTCTATCTGTTTTTGAAGTTCTTTGTTTTCATCGGTTAACTTCTCTACTCTGTCAACAACTTCTTCAAAGTGAGATTTGAATTTTGATGCTAATTTATCAATTTCAACAGATTTAGCATTCAAATATTCAATAGCGGAACTTGAAACCACAACTTCTATACGTCTTGTACCTGCCGCAATTGCGCTTTCAGAAACAATTTTGACAAGTCTCAAATCTTTAAGCTGTCTTGCGTGAGTTCCCGCGCAGAATTCTTTGGAAATACAATTATCACCACATTCAATTGAAACAACTCTAACTTCTTCTCCGTATTTTTCTCCGAATAATGCTGTTGCGCCTGTCATTTCAGCTTCTTTAATACCCATAACTTTAGTATTAACGCGGAAACCTTCACCAATCCATTTATTCATTAATGTTTCAACTTTTCTTATTTCATCTGCGCTCATTGCTCTTGAGAACGTAAAGTCAAATCTCATACGGTTTTCTTCAACTAAAGAACCGGCCTGTTTAACTTCATCACCAAGAACTTTCACCAACGCCGCCTGTAAAAGGTGGGCAGAAGTGTGGTGAACTCTGATTTCTTCACGTCTTTCTAGGTCGATACAAGCTTTTACAACATCACCGATAACTACTTCTCCATTCAAAATATTACATCTATGAACATACAAATCATTTACTTTGAAAGTTGTTAAAACTTCGGCTTTTAAATTCTCACTTTCAAGGATGCCGCTATCGCCAACCTGTCCGCCGCACTCTGCGTAGAACGGAGTTTTATCCAGAACGATATCAACGTAGCCTTCACCTTCTACCTGTGCAAGAATTTTCGCATTCGCACATTCATCTTCAGAGTAGCCGATAAACTCGGTTGAGCCGACTTCCTGTTCTATTTTAGCGTATTTAATATCGCCTGTAACACTGATTTTTGCCGTTGCCGCTTTTGCACGTTCTTTTTGTTCCTGCATTGCAGCTTTGAAACCTGCTTCATCAATATTCAAACCGTTTTCTTCAGCAATTTCTTTTGTTAATTCAAACGGGAAGCCGAAAGTATCGTACAATTTAAAAGCACTTTCACCATCAATATCTTTTTTAGCTTCGATGAATTCATCAAGCATTTTATATCCACGATCAAGTGTTTTATTAAATCTTTCTTCTTCTTTTCGGATTGTATCAACAACTTTTTGTTTATTTTTAACGATTTCAGGATAAGCTTCACCGTAGTTATCAACAATAACATCAACAAGTTTATACAAGAACGGCAATTCCATACCCAAAATTTTACCGTGGCGCAATGCACGTCTCAAAATCATACGTAAAACATAGCTTCTGCCTTCATTTCCCGGGATTACACCATCAGAAATCAAGAAGGTTACACATCTTGCGTGGTCAGTAATGATACGAAGAGAAACATCTGTTTTTTCAGATTTTTTATAAGGGACACCACTCATTTCGGAAACTTTGTCCATAACTGGTTTTAACAGGTCAGTTTCAAAAGTTGAAGCAACACCCTGGCAAACCATTGTAATACGCTCCAAGCCCATGCCTGTATCAACGTTTTTACTTTCCAGAGGTGACTGGTTTCCTTCTTCATCCTGATAAAGTTCTGTGAATACAAGGTTCCAAATTTCAACCCATCTGTCACATTCACAAGTGTCAATGCCGCAGTTAGGATCATCACATTTGTATTCTTCACCTAAGTCATAGTGAATTTCAGAACAAGGTCCACAAGAACCTGATGCCCCCGGAGGTCCCCAGAAGTTATCTTTTTTGCCCTTGCGCTTAATACGTTCGGCAGGAACTCCTACACTTCTCCATATATCATAAGCTTCATTGTCAGTTTCAAAAATAGTAATCCAGAGTCTGTCTTTATCTAATTTCAAAACTTCGGTAACGAATTCCCAAGCCCAAGGAATAATTTCTTTTTTATAATAGTCTCCAAAAGAAAAATTACCTAACATTTCAAAGAAAGTATGGTGGCGCGGAGTGCGACCTACATTTTCAATATCACTGTCTTTGCCGCCCGCTCTAGCACATTTCTGACAAGAGGTTGCACGAGCAGGGTCATACGGAGATTTCACAATCCCCAAAAATATTGGCAAAAATTGCAACATACCAGCAGTAGTAAGCAAAACAGTAGGATTATCAGGCACTAGGCTTGAACTTTCTACAACTGTATGCTGGTGTTTATCTTTGAAATAGTCTAAATATAATTTTCTAATTTGATTTCCGGTTAGCATAATCTTGTTTCCTTATAAATTTAAATACTCGCTAAAAAAATTATACAATAAACAAAAATACCGAACAATTTATCAATTCCACTCCGCCAGTCGGGTAATACGAAATTGCCTAACTGTATAATTGCCGAAAAAATATGTATTTAATTAAATAAAATAGTAAATAAAAAAGCAAAAACTTTTTCATACTTCCAGCTATTCTTAATAAGAGCCTTATGGCTCTTTTTCTTTTTTGGGTAAATAGGGTCAGGGCAAATGCTATAAGAAACAAATTTAATACATGGCTAAATATTAAAAAACACTTGCAAGAAAATTTTTTCGTGCTAATATAAAAACACAAGCCCTGGTAGCTCAGCTGGATAGAGCAACCGCCTTCTAAGCGGTAGGTCATTGGTTCGAATCCAATCCAGGGTAAATATATTTTTAAAGAGGGCTATAAGCCCTCTTTTTATTTGCAATTATTATAAAAATCTTTAAATAATATGTATGAACAAGATTATTTACTTTATAATAAGTTTTTTTATTAGTTTTACACTAATATTAACTTGGCAGTATATATTTCCGTCAAATAATGATTATTTAGTTCCGTAACAGAATCATTAAACAAAGCTAACGAAATACAAGAATTTTTACTAACACCAACCAGACCAACCAGATTAGCAATAGTTTCTGAAGACAAAAAACATCCACAATCATATGCAATATTTGTTAATAAACTAAGTCGCAAACAAAATCGCTTAGTAACACATCAGCTTTTGAACAGCGACATTTTTGACGAGTCTGTCAAGCTTGCACTCGGCATAAAACATACAAATAATCTTTTAAAAATGCTTAAACAGATAAAACGGGAATGTGAAAATATTTTGTACGGGATAGATGGTATTACTTGGCTGGAAGTTAAAATAGTTCCACCGGAGAATATCAATGATGATAATGCTAAAATTAAATCTATAACTGTCAGATATGAAACAGAAAAAAATGCGGATTCACAAAAAATTAGGAGAAAAGTTGAAACTTTTATAAATTCATTATTTAAAATTTCCACTAATGAAATTATCATAGAGGATTTGAACCTAAATTATAAAGCGTATTCTCTAATTGTAATAGCACAAGATGAATTTGAAAATAAAAATTACTCAAAAGCAACAGATCTTGTAAAAGAAGCAAGTCAATTAAATAATCGTTACTCAAGTGATGTTGATACAATTCCTAAAATTGTTAATCTTGAAACAAAATTAAAAACTTCCCTAGATTATATTAAAATGGGGGATTTGCTTAGGTCAGATATTTTCATCACCAGTTCATATTGCAACTTAGAAGCAATCAAAAACTACAAAAAAGCATTGGAGCTTAACCCTAATGCTTATGGAGTTTATGAAAAAATTGCTCGCGCCTATTCTTCACTAAGTATGGAGTATTCAATATTATCAGATTTTTCAACAGAGACAAAGTTGAAAGAACTAAAACAAGAATATCAAGATAAATCTGCTGAATATTCCTTAAAAGCTGTAACGCATTCACAAGGAAATGATAGAGTTTACCAGTCATTAGCTTATTACTATTACAGCAAGGGTGATTATAATAAAGCTTTAGAATATTATAATAAAATTGATATCCCAAAAGATTATTATCGTAAATCAGAGCTTAGTAATAAAAAAGTTTATGCAAACTTTAAAACAGGTCATTATATTGAAGCCTGGAAAGAAACAAAGGATTGTTCAGTGTGGTTATGCCGATTTATTCGACTAAATCGTGTACCTGATAAAATTTAATCAATATTTTAACTTAAATTCTTTGGGGGAGTATTAACTTCACATTTCTTTACTTCCTAGCAAAATTTTACTAATTACAATTTTAATACTCATTAAATTAAGTAATAATTTGTTAGGAAGAAACAATATGCAAATTACACTACTCAACAACTATTTTTATACCCCAAACTTAAAAAGTAATAAAAATCTGAATAATTTTAAGCCGGCGCCTTTACAGATAACAGAAACAGCCGGAAGTCTCGGTATTACTCCTAATAAAACACAGGGGAAAAGTATGATTAACTTCTGTGGATTTTCTAATTCTAAAAATAATCTGACAGAAGCTGATAATAATTTTGCTGAAGGTATTGGCAAAATTTACAGATTAGATAAAAACCAAATTAAAGAACTTAAATCATTCATCAAAAATTTCTTGAAAGAAAATAACTTTAAAAAAATTTCTGATATGCAAGGCTTTGAATTTCTTAATGAATCAGCTCTTCTTACAGAACAAATTAGTAACTTATTAGATTTAACCGACTATGAAGATACTAATCTGTCAGTTTTGATAACAATGCAAATTAATGAAGGAGATTTTACAAAAATCCGCTACAAAAACGGGAAGTCAGTTCTTGAAACAGATAAGTTTGTAAAAGATTTTACACCTGTTGAAAATCTGTTGAATAAACATAGTATAGATGATATTGATGTCATTTGAAAACTTACTTAAAATGATTGACCAAAGACAAACAGAAAGAGAAGTTCATAAAAATGGGGCTTCAATAATAGAAATTGCGTACAAAATTTCCGACGAATACAATTTACCCAAAAATTCAGTTCAAGAAATAATAGAAATAATAGAAGAACAAAAACTTCAAAGCAACAAACAAAATTTATCAGATGTGATAGATGTTTTCAACAGAAAAAACGAAGAAGATTGACTTCATTAAAAAAGGCTCCGTACGGAGCCTTTTTTAGTCATTATTTCATACTCAATGATTTGATTTGAAGTTTTCTTTGAGGTACATTTTGAACCTTATCTTCTATTTTCTTGGAAGATTTAAACCAGTCAAACAGATATTGAGCACCAAACTGGAAGCCTACACCTGTTCTTCCGCCGTTTCTGAATACCAGCTGGAAGTATGATGTTAATCTGTCTTTCCAAGTTTTGTTTGCACCAAATCCGTATTGGAAATATCCGTGTCTCATATCAACATTTGATAATCTTACATTACCGGCTTTACCGTCAACGTGGTCATTGATATTGTACATATACTGGAATGTAGCATACAAATTCCAAGTTTCACGTGCATATATTATATTCACACCAGGTGCAACATTTATACCGTTCAAGTGACCAGAACCCATACTCATTGTACCAAAATCAGTTCCCCAGTTTTGACGTCCGAAGATATTATAAGCTAACATCATTGTCGGCTGAACAGTAAGATGTTTTGTTGCATGAAGATTATATGCCGCTTTAGCTGCGGAACCTGCGAACCAGTTGCCTGCTCTGTCTGTTGAGCCTTCAACGGACATTTCATTGTTATAGCCGCCGCCATAGGCAAGAATGGAACCGACAAAATCATTCTTCATAAAGGTTCCCATAAAGCCGCCTTGACCGCCGTTTTGATACATACTTACACGGTTAAATGATTGATGAGATCCATTATAACCAATATATGCTGTCGGCATAAATTTCCAGCCGTTTTTCAAATTCATAACCGGGAAGTCTGCTCCCACAATTGACCCATAAGCATTATTATGAACATTCAAACCTTGAGTCATTGAAAGGGTTTCAAAGTTAACATATGATTTAAACCACAATCCGCCATCTTCTTTTCTGTATTGATATGGAGCAAATTGAGATTCTGAAATGGCATATCTGTTAGCATTACGTCCTTGGGCAAGAAATCTTTCACTTGATAATGTAACATGATTTAATAACATGTCATCAATTGCTAACTGATTATTCCACATTGCCATTGTAGCAACCTGTCCTCTAAAGACCTGAGGGTTATATTTTGTCAGGTTAGAAGTATAATATCCGCCACCTGCAGATCGCAAATCATACCAGCCGATTGGAGTAAAGATTTGTTTATCCGTTGCATCAAAATTTACATTTGTGATATTTTTTGCATCAAATATTTGCAATTTTATATGTCTGTCGATAGGACATAAACCTAAGAAATCAAAGTCTGAAACATTTAATGTACCTTGAGAATCTGATTTCAAATTATCAATTACAAATACATCATTTTTCCAATCACGAGGAGAAATATTTATTGCAACATTGTTTCTGTCGTTCACAATCATATTTTCAGCAACTGATGTATTTAGTTTTCCGTTCATTACGTTCAATAACGAATTATTTGCCATAGTTAGATTGTCAACATTCAATTCAGCAGTAGTTCCGCCCATCCATAAGCTAGAGTTGTTTAGTATGTTTACATCGCCGCCAGTGATATAACTATGCGAATCTGTAATCAAAATATGCGAATTATTTTGGAAAGTTGAAGTTCCGCCAATCTGTTGTAAACCACCGCCGGAACCTGTTGAGTTAACCAGTTCGGTTGTTGTTAAATGTCCGCCGTCGTTATTAATCATGCCGCTCCATTTATCTTTAGAATCAAGATTTAATTTCGCGCCATTTCTGATATTTACAAGAGCATTTTGCTGAATATCAACATTAACGTCATCATGAATCTGACTTGGAATTTGGATATTCAATATTGAACCGCTTAATAAATTTAAATCACCGGTATTTGCTTCCAAAGTTCCACTGTGAGTTGTACCATAGTTCAACACACCGCCGTTAAGACTTATTTTTCCATCCCATTGATCGTTATCATTGATTGCAACAGTTCCGCCCTTCAAGATATCAATAATAGAATGTTCAGGAAGTGCAACTACAACATCCAAATCTATATATGAACCATCTCGAATAGTTAGAGTTCCTGTGCTGAAATTCAAATTACCTGCATCTGCATGAAGAATACCATCATTTGAAGTTCTTTCATCAATATTAAGAGTTCCGTCTTTGAGATTTATGAAACCTTTCCAAGTGTCATTACCGTTAATAGTCACCTCTCCGCCTGTAATATTCAGATTAGAACCTTTAGTTATTATTACAGAAGGACTGTCTGCTCCGCCGGCAATTATACTATCTTTGCCAATATTTAAATTCCCTTTATTCAGAGTAACTGTTCCGCCTTCGGCTACGAATTTACCATTACCTTTCAGACTGTCTAATTCAAGAGTACCATCAGTAATTTTAATTTCACCTGTCCAGATGTCATTATTATTAAGTTTAACATCTCCGCCTGTAATGTCTAAAACTGATTTATTGCTAATTATTAAAGAAGTTTCATTCTCAATTTTACTGCCTGATGCCATTTCAAGAGTTCCGGAAATAACATTAACGATACCGCCTTCGGCAAGAAGTGTACTGTTCTGTTCAATGTTATCGATAGTTAGCAAACCGCCGTTTTTAACATTAATTACACCGCTCCATATATCGCCTGCATTCAAAGCCAGACCGCTTTTTTCTGCACTGTTCTGAACGGTAGTTGTAGTGCCTTCTCTTAAGACTACTGTAGCGGCATTCATAATCACACTTGTTTTTTCTATAACAAGATTACCGTTTTCAAGAGTTACATTACCTCCTGAAGCTGTAATTATGCCATTTGAAGCGATATTATCGATTGTCAAATCGCCATCTGAAATATTAACTTGACCTGCCCAAGTATCGCCATCATTAAGTTCTACATTCCCGCCTTTAATATCTAAAAGTGATTTTTCATCAATAGTTGCGGTAACGGCATTTAAAATTTTATCGTCTGTTTTAATAGTTAAAGTACTATTTTTAAGTTCAACTTCACCGCCAATTGCAGTGAATGCTCCGTTAGATTTTCTAAAATCAGAAATAATCAGTTTACCGTCTTCAACGTTTACAAGTCCTTTCCAGATATCGTTTCCGTTGATATTCACTGTACCGTCAGCAATAACATTTAATATTGACTTATCATTAATAATTACTTGAACGGCATCACCAATCAAGCTTCCATTACCAATTGAAAGAACTGATTCTTGAGATGCATCTTTACCGATATTCAACTTACCAGTTTGAACAGTTAACTTAGCATTTGCATCAATATCATTTTCCGTATACCAATTTAAAGTTCCGTTTTTAATAGTAGATTCACCTGCAAAGAACTTATTAGTAACATTTGTTGTTCCATTATTATCTTGCGTAAAGGTTCCTGTGTAAGCAGAATTATCACCTGAAATATTTAGAATTCCATTGTTAGTAATAGAACCTGAGCCTGCAATATTGCTTGCGATTGTATTGGTACCTGTCAATAGAGTTGTTCCGCTCGCAGACTGATATATATCATTAGCCGCAGAACCGTTTGCAGCACTGACAATAACATTAGTAAGAGTCATATTGCCTGCATTGTATATTGCACCGCCTTGTGCTGCTGCGTTGTCAGTGAAAGTCGTACCAGTAACAGCCATATTACCTGCATTATATATAGCACCGCCATTGCCGCCTGCTGTATTATTGTTCAAAATCGAATTGGTAACAATAAGATTGGCTTTTGTAGCATCCTCCGGCATTACACCATTATAAATTGCGCCGCCGTTTCCAGTTGCTTCGTTATTTTGTACTCTGACATTATTCAAAGTTATGACAGCTTTTTCACTGTTATTTTCAACAACAGAACCATTTCCGGTTTTTTGTGCATCTTGAATAGTTAAATTCTTGATATCAAGTTTTACATCTTCACCTGCTGCAATATTGAAGAAACTGCCTCTGTTTCCTGTTGTTTGATGGGTTGTCTTATCATAAATTTCGCCTGAGATAATATTTTTGTCTCTATCGTGACCGGAAATACTAAAGTTAGCTTGAGTACCGATACCATCTTTTTGACCGGCAGTAGCACTTAAAGATTGGTCAATATGATAAATTTCTGTTGCAGTTGAACCATTATCTGAGAATTGGAAGAATCTTGTACCTTCAGTGGCATTCATGTTGTATAGAGTGCTTTCATCAGTATAATCTTTTATTTGCATTGAAATACTATGCCCATTATTAGCAGATTTCACATCATAAACCCACGAAGTTGTTGCACCTGTTGCAAACTCAACATCTGTAGGCTGACCTGCAAATTGAGCACCTGACAATACATCTTTTGTTGTCTGATAGACATCAGGGTTACCGTTTTCTTCCCCTTTTATATAAATATTACCAAAGTTAAATTTAGTATTATTTGAACCATTTGTAATTGTCAAAGTATCTGTTTTAAGGACTTTTGATCCTGCTGTTGAACCATCAACAATCTCAACATTAAAACTTAATGTTGCATTGTCAGTTGTAAGATTAGTAAATGTATAATCTTTAGTTGCTGCGGCTTCGCCCTTTTCGACAAGATTCAAATCAGAGTTAGAAAGTCTGTACTCCGTACTTCCTGTGTAATCTTGCAATGTAAGGTTTACCGTGCTGTTATTAAATACAACTTTATTAGCTTTACCGTTATCGATTTTAGTTGTGAGTTCATAATTGCCTTGAACACCGGCAGATGCTCCAAAGTTAGCAGTGGCACCTGAGCCTGTAAATTTTACTACATTATCAGAAACAACATTTTTATCAGCTGATTGAGCAGTATGATTCAACTGAGCATTATTGCCGAGTTTTACATTTGTATAATCTATTGCTTCTGTAGATGTAATATTTAAGCTTCCGCCATTGATATTCTTTTCTCCGCCGAACACTTTACCAGTTGAAGCAACAGTTGTTGATCCGGCAGTTTGAGTATAGGTTCCGCTAAATTTTGAAGCGTCGGAATTTAAGGCAACATTCTTTGAGTTATTGAATGAACCGCTGCCTGTAATAGCTCCGTTAAGTGTTAAATCACCTGAATTTGAAGTAATACCGTTATTTGTTAACGCTCCGCTATAGTTTACAGTGTTCAAGAAATTCAAGTTAGAAATATTTGTACCATCTATATTTAAATCATTAGTTGCATCAGTACCATCAATAGTAATTGTCAAGCCTGTATTGGTACCGGCCTTTACTAAATCAAGTACACTATCAGCATTTGCAGTAATATAAACAGTTGAGCTGTCTTTTGATTCAAATTTCAGATTATTGCTAAATACAGAATCCTTATTAAACGTCAATGTTGATTTGTTATCAATAACAAGTCCACCATTACCGGAAATATTATTAACCGTATCGTCCTTTTTAAGTATTAATTTTGCAGTTTCATTAACAATAACATCCGCACCGCTAATATTACTTCCTCTTGAAACAACAAAATCCCCGTCTTCAAGTTCTACAGTACCACCGGTCGCATCAATTAGACCTTGAATATTATTAATATTCAATTTACCGTTGGAAATTTTTACTTTACCGTTTTCGTGCCAAGTATCAGTTGCCCCATCTAATGTTACACTGCCACCTTTGATATCAAGAGTCGCCCTATTAGAAATTTCAGTAATAACGGATTTATCAATATAACTTCCATCAATAAAATTATAAGTTGTATCTGCGGTCAAAGTAACATTTCCACTATTAGCAGTCAATTTGCCATTGGTAGTAACATTAATATACACATTATAGACAAATGTACCGCCATTAACACTTACATTCCCACCACTCCAAGTATCGTTATTTGTAAATAATACAGTTCCATCTGTTGTAATATCAATTGTTGAATTACTGTCAAAATTTACATTTGCAGGACCTGAAATCATACTTCCAGAACCAATTGTCAAGTTAGAATTTTTAATATCCAAAGTCCCGGTGGATGTAGAAATCACATTTAATACACCATTATCATTAACACCGTCAAGAACTAGAGACCCGTCAACTAAGGTAACATTGCCTTCCCAAGTATCATTACCGTCAAGAGTAACATTGCCACCGTTAATATTTAACGTAGAGATAATTTTTGTATCGACATTTGCACCAATTGAACTTCCGGATGCTATATCAAGAGTTCCCGCATTAATATTTAATGTACCGTGTGATGCAGTCAATTTTCCGTTAGTAGTATCGTTTTTTACGCCATTGAAATCAAGAGAACCTGTTCCGTTTAAGTTAACCGAACCTGTCCAAGTATCACCTGTATCAATAGTTACAGCACCGTCAGTAATATTCAAATTACCTGTAATTGTTGTCTTAACCGCACTTGCAATTGAACTGCCCGAACCGATTGTCAAATTGCCTGATGTAAGATTAAGGGTTCCACCTTCAGCAATAAGCAATCCGTTTGAAGAAAGGTTATTTACGTTCAAAGAGCCATTATTTTTAAGATTTACAGTTCCTTTCCAATCATCTGTTGAATTTAAGTTAACAGAACTACCGTCAATATCAAGAACTGCACCTGAGCCAATTTTTGCAGTTACCGGATTTGCAATTGAGCTACTTGAATTTAGTATAAAAGTACCGCTCTGCAAATCGAATGTGCCTCCTTCTGCTATTAAAGCTCCGGCAACAGAACCATTATTAATTATTAATGAACCTTTGGTCATTTTAATTGAGCCGTTCATTGTATCATTATCTGTTAAATTAAGCGTACCGCCTGTAATATTTAATTTAGAATTTTGATTTAAAGTAACTGCAGCCCCTCCTGCAATTGAGCTGCCCGTATTCAAACTCAAAACGGCAGATTGAGAAGCATCTTTACCGATATCTAAAACTGCCCCGTCTTCAATAACAAGTTTAGTTACAGCAGAAATATCATTTTCTGTATGCCAGTTAAGGTTGCCGTCTTTTACTGTAGAAACGCCACCGCCGAAGAATTTTCCAGTAACATTAGTAGTACCTGCTTCTTGAGTAAAATTACCTGTTTTTGATGAATTATCACCTGAAAGATTCAGTGTACCGGAATTACGCACTTCTCCAGAACCGCTATTTTTGCCGGCAAGAGTTAGTGTAGCAGAAGCTTCGTTGATTATTGAACCATTCCCTGTGATAGCACCAGAAATTGTTGTTGCACCTTGATTTTGAATAGTAGTGCCGGCTGCATTCACAATATCACTGCTGATATTATTATTACCGGTAAATATTGTGTTTCCAGAGTTATTAAGACCTATACCGTTATCGGTATCAATAGTTACTCCATTTAGGCTTAAAGTACCTGAATTTGTTATTGCAGTTGTAAAATTACTTAAAGTTGAATTATTAACTGTCAAGCTACCGGTATTACCTATTGTAAAACCATCATATTTTGTATCGTCATCTCCTAAGCCGCTAATATTAAAACCGGCACCGTTTAATACAATCGTACCATCGACGATTCCTAAATTTGCATTAGCTCCTGTTATATCAGCTGTTAACACAATGGGAGTTGTGCCTGCCTGCAATGCACTATTCAGATCACTATAGGATGATACATCCTGCGCAAAACCTGTCTGTGCACAGCATACCATTGCTAACAACAACCCGGCAATCTTAAAGCTTTTATGTTTCACGGATTTCCCTCTTTTCATAATTCCACTAAATATATACCTGCATTAATTTTAACAAAAATACCACCTGCATGCAACCTGAAATCATCAAAAATATTTACAAAAAATCATATAAATTTGAAACTAAATTATATCCTCTTTTTTCCTGTGCTATAATAATATTATTATGGAAGATAAAGAAATTGATAAAATATACGAATTAATAGATTCGTCCGAATACGAAAAAGCAAAAATACTTATAATAGAAATATTGGAGCAGACATCCTCAGATATTGACGCACAAAGACTTCTTGCCTTGTGCGATGTTAATTTAGGTAACTACGATAATGCCAGAAGAATTCTTGAAGATGTCATAAAATACAGACTGGATGACGCCCTTTGCTGGTATTATCTCGGATGCTGTTATGACAACCTTGAAATGTTTGCGGAAGCTAAACATGCATATAATAAAGTTCTTGGATTAAGACCGGAATATGTCGATGCATATAAAAGCCTTGCTATAATATATATAAAGACTCAGGAACTTGATAAAGCAAAAGAAACAGGAGAAAAAGGACTTGAATACAGTGAAAAGGACGATTATTCACTATATTATATTTTAGGAACCGCCTGCATGGCATCACAAGATATGGAAGGAAGTATTCAATATCTGGAGAAAGCTATTGAATTAAACCCAGAAAATGTACAGCTTTACAATAATCTTGGTACAACTTATCTTACATGCGGAAATCTTGATAAAGCATTCGAAACATATAAACGTGCTGCAAAAGTTGACCCGAATGACGGAATGACATACTTTAATATGGCTTCTATTCTTCAAGTTCAAAACAAACACAATGAAGCTTGCGAATACTTTGCAAAAGCCAATGAACTAGAACCAGAAGAAGATAGCTACATTGTTGCCTGGGCTTTATCTGAAGTTAAAGCCGGAAAATTCAAAGACGCAATAGAACATTACAAATTCCTCGCTTCAGCTTACCCGCAAAAATCAACTTACAAATACAATTTAGCATGCTGCTACGAAGTTGTTGGAGAATTTGAAATCGCTATTTCATTATTGAAACAATTAATATTATTAAATCCGAAAGCAACAAATATTCTAAAAAAACTTGCAGGAATATATATGACAATCGGACAGTATCCAAAAGCTAAAGAAATTTATGAAAAAATAATTAAACAAGGAACAACATCCTACCAGCTTCACTATGAATTGGCTCTCCTTAGCGTAAAAATAGGGGATCTGGATAATGCAGAACAAATCTTGAAAAAAGTTTGCAGACTTAATCCTGAATTTGCACCTGCACATAAAGATTTAGGTGTAATCTATCTTAATAAGCGTCTTTTTGATTATGCAAAAGATGAATTTGAAACAGCTTACAAGTACGATCCTGAAAACTGCTCAATTGTTTTAGAATACGCAAACTATCTGCATTCAACTTCAAACTTTGAGCAGGCAGATAAATTATATCAAGAAGCTGTCAAACTTAACCCTGAAAGCGCTAATGTACTTGCATTTTCAGCGTTAAATAAAACTCACCTTAAACAAATAGATGAAGCTAAAGAACAAATATTAAAGGCTATGGAAAAATCAACAGATTCCGCATTTTTATTATTCATTGCAGGAAGAATTTTCCACCTAGCAAAAGACTACGAAACAGCTAAAATGTATCTGGTTAAATCTTTTGAACTGGAAAGAATTCCTGATGTTCAAAATTTACTCGGACTCTGTTATATGGAATTAGGAAATTACGAACAAGCAAAATTAATATTCTTAAATATGCTTGAAAAAGCACCTTTAAATATTAATGTTCTTCTAAATCTTGCAAAATGCTGGGAACAGTTGGGTAACAACGACGAAGCTTTGAATTGCGCTGAAAAAATTGCCGAGAATTTTCCTGAATGTGAAGAAGCACAAGAATTAATTCGTAAATTATCTTAACGTCCTATTGCAAAAATCAATGTGCTGATATGTTAATTTTCTTCATAAAATAATTATGTGTTTAAAAGACACTTGTAGAGACTTTCTTGAAGTAGCGCAAGTGTTTTTTAATTATATTTAACAAAACAATTGTAAATTTTTTGCCAAAACTAAAAAAGCCCAAAACAGTTCCGGCGACACTCTTTTAATATTTAACTCCAAAATAATTGTAAAAACTTTGGCATGCAAAGAATAAAACATTAGTCAAAACGCTGAATTTATTCTATTATAAATATACAAATCGGGAACGAGATTTAAAAAATATAAAATAAGAAGAACAAAGTGTGTCTTTCTAAATTATTTATCCATCTTTTGAACGATTACCATTTATTCAAAAATAAGATAATATTTAGAAAGAGGAAGTGTATTTTGGAGGTAGTTTAAAGTGTTAGAACATGGATACATACAAATCTATACAGGAGACGGAAAAGGTAAAACAACAGCGTCATTAGGTTTGGCACTTAGAGCGCTGGGTCATGGCTGGAAGGTTCTGGTTATCCAATTCACTAAAGGTGATGGTGCTACTACTTATGGAGAAATCACTTCATCTTCTAAATTCTTACCAAATCTTGATGTTGTTCAATTTGGTATGGATAGAGTTTGTTACTCCCACAATGTTTGTTTAGATGACTACAAAGAAGCTAAAAAAGGCTGGGAATTTGCGAAAAATGCAATAAATTCCGGTGAATATCAGCTTATTATCTTAGATGAAATTAATATTTGTACATCGATGAACATGATTAAAGTAAGCGAAATTAAAGATACTTTATTGCATAAACCTGAAAATCTTGAAATAGTTTTGACAGGTCGTTATGCTCACCCTGAATTAGTTGCCTTGGCACATCTTGTTACTGAAATGAAACCAATTAAACACTATTTTGAAACAGGTGTTATGGCAAGACAAGGTATCGAATACTAAATTTCAATGTTATAAGTTTTAGGTTAATGTGAATCCTTTTTTGTTTCAGAAATGAAATAAGCGGGCAGACTTTGTCTTGCCCGTTTTTCTTATAAATATAAAAAAGATATGCTATAAAGCCTATCCGTTATTTCTGTTTGCTATTTTAGCCAGCAGATTAAGTATTTCGATATAAAGCCAAATAATAGTAACAAGAAGAGCAAATCCACCGTACCATTCATAATAACTAGGAACTCTGCCGGAAAACTTTTCAACAAAATCGAAATCCAAAATTAAATTAAAAGAAGCAATAAGCACAACAACAGCACTGAAAGCAATACCTATCGGACTACTTGTAAAAATTGCAGGTATAGAAGTATGAAAAATAAAAACCATTACAATCTGAAGAAGATAAACTAAAAATATTGCCAGAGTTGAAGTTGCAATAACAGATCTGAAAAGTTGTGAACATTTAATAATTTTGAATTTGTATAAAACAAACATACTAAACAAAGCAAACATAGTACCAACAGCCGCCTGTGAAGCAATCCCCGGATAATAAGTATTCAAAAGCGCAGAGTAGCTACCTAAAAATAAACCTTCACACATTGCATAAAGCGGAGTAGTTATAGCTAGGAACCTATTTTTCGGCCCAAAACATATAAACAGAGCAAGAATCAATCCACCCCATGTTCCTACATTTCTCAAAATGAAAACTTTATCCGCAAAACCTGCCATCTGTAAATACCAGGTATAAGCAAAGGTCAACGCAGTAAACAGACCTAACATACAGGTTTTTAAAATAGTGCCGTTAATAGACATAGAATGGTTAGTTTCCAAATCTCCAAACCCGGAGTTAAAAACCCCCTCCTTTAAAACAGGATTAGCCATAATATAAAAACTCCTTTCAATTAAATAATCACTGGAACACCATAATATTAACATAGAAATATAAAAGCACAATTCGCAAATAAGATAAAAAAAATTTAAAAAAGTACTTTACAATAAAATTTTTTTGTTATATATTAAAGGTGTCGGCAGAAAAGCCGTTTTTTAATCCTCAGTAGCTCAATGGCGGAGCATTCGACTGTTAATCGAAGGGTTGCTGGTTCGAGTCCAGCCTGGGGAGTTTTTTATTGATTTAGAGCTTGAATTAACCTCAAGCTCTTTTTTAATGCCTGTCTCGGAAGTTCGATTGTTGGCATATTTAAGAGATAATTTGTACTGATTTTCTGCAATTGTTTGGAAGATTGGTCTTAGTTTTATATCAAACTTTTTGTCTTTATAAGTAATTTCTTCTGATATGATTTCTAAGATTTTTCTTCTTTGAGCTGTATTTCCTTTTAGGAAAATCAGATAGTTGTCTACCTGAGTAATCAACTATTGTTGCAGATTTAATATCATAATTCATCATTTCATCAAATGACAATAGATTAGAATAAGGGTCAGGGATATCAAATGTAATTTCAAACTTCCCCTTATTTTCTGTATTAAATTCATCACTTAATCTGAAATAATTCTTACCATTAGACTTAAAGAGGTATAAACGCCCTGCATCGTACAAAATACCAAAAACAGTATTTTTGGCAGATTCATTCATATATGATTTTAATTGACTATTGAATACTCCTTTTATATCTTTACTATCTTCTTTTTTAAACTCTATACCGCATAATAAATGTTCTTTTAGCCAATTCAATTCATCCCAACGAGTATCATCTTTTTTAGTATGCATAGCTTTATAGTGAATAAACCAATCTTTATTGTCAAAAATAGCTCCGTCAAGTTTTATTGGAGCTGAATTCTTATTGCCTTTAGGGAATTGTACTTCAAAGATAGAATCACGCTAAGAGAGAAAAAGACAAACAAATTCAAGGACTTTCCATTATCGGAGAAAACAAAGCAAGCATTGAAAGAATATCTAAAGACAAGAAATTATAACGCCAACGAGCCTTTATTCATATCAAGAAAGAATAAAGGCTTTTTGTTGCGACAACAAGCATACAAAATTATTAATGGTGTTGCAAAATCAGTAGGTATAAAAGAAAAAATCGGCACTCATACATTAAGAAAAACCTTTGGCTATCATGCATATAATAATGGTTACGACATCACATTACTACAAAAGCTATTCAATCATTCTTCGCCGTTAGTAACCTTACGTTATATAGGTATTACACGAGAAGAATTAGACGATGTATATTTAAGTTTAGATTTGTAGCCACACAATGTCGTAAGTATATGGTTAAGTTTTGTTAAGATACTCAGTGATTGCATGTCGTGTAACTTGACAACTTAAACAATATGCGATATGTTTAATAACATAAGGAGGAGATATGTATAAAAGACCTCAAGAATACTTACAAGAATTAAAAGACAGAATTGACGAGCTTAAAGCTGAATTAGCTGAAATTGAGCCGATTTATGAAGCCATTTTGAATGCTGGCATTAAGCCAGAAATTGCTATTAAGCCAACACTTGAGCAACAAAAAATTTTCATTCAAAAAGAACTAACTTCTTCGGAAAAGATTGCTGAAGCTCAAAGAGAACGTCATAAACGTGATAGAGATGCAAAAGTTCCAGAAATTGTAAAATGCATAAGAGAAAATGGCCCATCATCTTTTGCTAGTATAGCTAGAGAGTTGCACATGACTTCTGCAGCAATAAAGAAAATTGTAGAAGAAAATACTCAAACATTTATAAAAAACAGAAACCAGTTGTGGGAGTTAAAATAATTAGAGGCGGTTAATAAAACCGCCATGTTCACAATAGTGGTAGGAAGTCTCCAAAACTTCCAATAAACCACAAAATCTATGCGAGGTCTCCAAAACCTCGCTTTTTTATATATTAACAATTTATTTAAAATTTATCAAGCAGTAATTCTAAAATTGTTACATTATTATTTGTGCATTTAAATTCAAATCAGTCGTTTATATAATTAAATATACACTTGAAAATGTGTACATTTTTTGGTACAATATAAATATGATGTAAGTAAACGAAAGCAGATAAAAAACTATGAATAAAAATTGTATAGGCTCTAAATTTGACGATTTTCTTGAAGAAGAAGGTTTGCTTCAAGAATCCGATACTGTTGCTATAAAAAGGGTTATAGCTTATGCTCTTGAACAAAAAATGTTGTCTGAAAAGATTACAGTAAGCCAACTTGCAAAAGATTTAGATACTTCAAGAAGTGCTATATCTCGTATTCTTGACCCTGAAAATACTGCAATCACTTTAAATACAATAGAAAAGGTTGCTAAATATTTAGGTAAACGTATCGTTCTATCATTTGCTTAACGGCAAGCCGTAGTGCTTTTAGCACCGGCTAACGCAATCTTGATATCGTTTAATTGCAACATCTAATTCTTTATCAGGTGTCTTTTGTGATTTTTTAACAAACCCATGTAAAAGCACCATTGTATCGTTTTCAACATAGAAAATTACTCTTGCTATACCATTAGAAATATTGCAACGAACTTCCTCTAATCCACCTGTTCCATGCAAAACTCTTGTTAATGGCATGTCTCAATCAATTTTTGTGCTTGATATACACTGTTTGCACATATTGTAACTTCGATATTACCACCACTTATAGTAGGTGTAATTGTTGCTTTGTATTTTTTCATAGTTTATTTCCTCCTATAAAAATTTGTGCCGTTTTCTTTTGTTACTGTATTCACAGTTTCATTTACTCTTTATTGACTGAAACTTTCTGCAAAAAATATTCAGACATAGAAGAAGTCAGAAACATCACAACAGGAGTAAAATTCATTCATCAATACTTAGATAAAGCCTATGCTTTGTTGATAGATATAATGGTAGATGATGTGTAATTCTCAAATTACAATTAATTACTAAATGATTACATCTTGAAAGTATTAGTTCTATTATCTTTTAGACTTCTTTTTCTTACTTGTAATTTTGTAATAACCAAACTGATTAAAAAATAAAATTATTTTATCTGAAATTCTCTGATGTTCTCTGATAAAACTTTGTACTTGGGATAATAAAATATATTTAATTAACTCGCATTGTACCTTCTCGTTTACGAGAGGCATTTCTCTTGTTTGATTAGAGCTTAATTTATAAATGTTTGATTATTTTTTGAGAAAGTTCTTCTTTTATCCCTGTTTTTGTAACTTCCAAGTAAAAAGAGTTTAATTTATCATCATAAATTATTAAAGGAACGTTATCTAATGTTTCATATGTATATATTGTTTGATTATCTAATTCATGCTGACAAATCTTTGCAAAATTTGAACTATATAAATCACTATCAATATTTTGCATTTGACGATACATTTTGCATCTACTAAATATTACATTACTCCAATCAATTAAACCTTTATGATTTGGAGGAGTTATTTTTTCTAAATAACAAATCAAAGACGGGAATATCCTATTTTCATTTATACTAGTATTTTTATTGATTATTATAGTTGAATAAATTTCCAACAAAAACTCCGTTGAATAGACAAACAAATAATATATTTTCTCGTCTTCAGATAAATCTTTTAAATTAAATTTACTAAATACTTGTGCAACCTTAGCAGAAATGCTTAAAGCATATCTTTCAAAAGATAACACCTCTTTGTTATAATTTTCATCTTGACATTCGACTTCAATAATATTTTTTAAAATATAATCCGCAACTATTTCAGAAAATATAAAAAGTTTTTTATCTGAAAACAATTTATTGATATGTTCTAACATCATAGGATTACCACAAATAATATTATCTGAAATTTTAGTAGTTATACAGCATCTATTTGTTTTTATATCTTCAAAAGTGAGATTACAAAAAATGTTTTTTATTTGAGAAACACCCTTTTTGGAATATAGAAAAAATCTAGTTCTAAAAACAGCTTTGTACATTGAATCTGTAAATTTATCACTAAAACCAAAGGCCATATATTTGAAAGCTGATAATGTTGATGAAATAGCAAAATTTGTCATTTGTTTTATGGTAATTGAAGAATTTTTAGTTTTATTTATGCTTTCATATGCAAGAAATAAAACTAAAATACTCCCTTCAAATAGATATTTAGGTATGTTGTGTATAAAATCTTTTTCTTCTTCTTTTGTTAAATTCATATTTTTTATATCTGGACATAATAGGTCGGTTAATTTACTTGTAAAAAATTTTGCTATAAAGTCCTCAGGACTTAAACTCATTAATTGGTTTAATGTATTATTAGCAATACTATTTTTACTAGTTTCATTTAATTTTTCTTTTTCCATATTGGGAACAATAAACGCATTGTATACTGCAATGAAGACTGCTGCGATTGGCAATATTATCAATATTAAATTATCCATAATAAACTCCTTTAACGATTATTTTATTTGTTAAAAGTTTGTTTTTTGTGCAGTAAATATATAAAAAGATAGCTGTAATTACATTAATTATTGTCCATACACACTTGCCTAAAGGTGCTAAACAGAAAGGATTATAAATAATAATTAATTCAACTAAAAAGAAAGAAAAATTATCAAAATTCTTTTTCCTTTTATATGTATCAAATAGAAATTTTCCTAAAAATAAAAAAAGGAAGGTCTTTAATAAGAAATAATAGCCATAAGGTATTCCTATTATGCCAACTATCAAAGCAATAATTCCAATTATAAATAAAATTTGCATATTAGTCATTTGTTTTATTATAGCACGATTATAATTTATTCTGATAAATAGAGTGTGTCCATCAAAAAATTGCCAATCAAGCCAATATCTTTAAATTTTCTATCATAGCAAAGATTTTTGAACTATTGAAATCTATAATTTTGTGGTATAATTCTTGTGTAAAGCTTTCCAATGTCGTACGATGTGGGGAGCCATAAAGGAGATGTCAATTGACATCTCCTTTATTTTATCCTTTAGTAGGTCATTTTATAATAAACACCAGCCTAAAATGGCTGTCCAAAAATTTGCACAGTCAAAATTATAACTAT
>CAROLD010000002.1 GCA_949035555.1 uncultured bacterium
AACAAGTTGTTGTGTTCACAACTTTTCGTTTTCAGCTATTCTGTTTTCAATGTTCAAACTTTCGTTCTTGCCTCCGACGCACCACAATCATTCTTGCGTCCACTATCGGGGTAATTATCAACCTCGCCTCAGCGGGTTCCTTTATCTTACTACATCAATTTTTATTGTCAAGTAGTTTTTGAAATAAATTTTAAAAATCTTTTTGCTATTTATATTTTCAAAATTCATCTGTGCCTTTGCACAAGATTTAGTGTAAAACAAACAATTTTAAAAATCAAGCACTTTTTTTATTTTTTTTTAATAAATTTTAATATAAACCGCAAAACTCAATTATATCAGTAAAAAGCCTGATTATAAATCAGGCTTTTTTTATGTTATTCGTCAATTTCTGGAAAATCTTCATGCTCAACCTCATATTCACCTGGTTGTTCCGGAGCATCGTTATTTACTATCTGCACTCCAAAACGTGTTCTAAACAAGTGTTTCACTGTATCGCTCTGGATTTCATACATCATTTTATTAAATAAGTCGTAGGCTTCCTTTTTATATTCTATTAATGGATCCTTTTGACCATAGGCACGAAGACCGATACCTTCTCTAAGCATGTCTATATTATGGAGGTGGTCAATCCATTTGCTGTCAACGACTTTCAGCAGAACATCTTTTTCTAAATTTCTTACAATATTTCCGTCAACAAAAGGTTCTTGAAGACCGTTACCGCCATTATAATCACTTACTACCTGATTGTAGAAATTTATAATTTCGATTTCATGGTTTTTGTAAGCTTCTATAACAAAATCTTTAATTTTATTAAACATAGGTTCAAAACGCATGCTCTGAATATCTGCAACTCCAAAGGTTTCAGCAAGTTGCGGAACGGTTGAATGAAGTTCTTTAATCATGGTTTCCAAATCTTCATAGACATATTCTTCAACTTTTTGCTCAGGAGAGATATAGCTTCTCATAAGTCTGTCAATTTCTCTTTCCATCATGAACATGATATCTTCGTACAGACCTTGTCCTGCAAGTACTTTTCTTCTTTGACGGTAGAATTTTTCACGCTGAATATTCATGACATCGTCGTATTCAAGTACTGATTTTCTCATGTCGAAGTGGAATGTTTCAACTTTTTTCTGAGCTGACTGGATTCGTTTTGTAATTAATGGAGAATCGATTGCCATGTTTTCCGGAACATTCATAGCTGTCATAAGCTGAGTAATTTTTTCACCGCCGAATATTCTCATCAAATTGTCTTCAAGAGATAAGAAAAATCTTGTTGAACCAGGGTCCCCCTGACGAGCAGCACGACCTCTAAGCTGGTTATCAATACGACGTGATTCATGACGTTCGGTGCCGATTACGTGAAGTCCGCCAACCTCAACAACGCTTGAGTGCTCTTCTTCGGTTATAAGTCTTGCACGTTTCAGAGCGTCATTTTTAAGTTTTTCGTAATCAGGGTTATTTTCATCAATACCGTTTTCTTCAAGTTCAGCCTTCGCAAGATATTCTGCGTTACCGCCTAAAAGAATATCGGTACCGCGACCTGCCATGTTCGTAGCAATTGTTACAGCTCCCCATCTGCCAGCCTGAGCAATAATATAAGCTTCTTTTTCGTGATGTTTTGCGTTCAAAACATTGTGTCTGATGCCGCGTTGTTTCAAAAGTGCTGAAACATATTCTGATTTTTCAATACTGATTGTTCCGACCAGAACAGGTCTTCCTATTTTGTGCTGTTTTACAATATCATCAACCACAGCAAGATATTTTTGAACTTCTGATTTATAAATAACATCAGGATTATTTATTCTGATATCAGGTTTATTTGTAGGAATAGTCGTAACTTCAAGGTTATAAATCTTACCGAATTCAGCTTCTTCGGTCATAGCTGTACCTGTCATGCCTGAAAGTTTTGGATATAATCTGAATAAATTCTGGAATGTGATACTTGCAAGAGTTTGGGTTTCATCTTGAATTTCAACCCCTTCCTTTGCTTCGACTGCTTGATGCAAACCATCTGACCAACGACGGCCTTCCATTAAACGACCTGTAAATTCGTCAACAATCATGACTTCGCCGTTTCGTACAACATAATCAGTATCTTTAACAAACAATTCTTTGGCTTTTAATGCTTGCAACAAGTGATGCGCAAACTGAGTTTGGATGTCAAATAAATCTTTTACTCCGATAAGTTCTTGTGCTCTATCAATACCTTCTTCTGTTAAAATTACGTTTTTATTTTTTTCATCAACCGTGTAATCAACTTCTTTTTGGAGCTGAGGAGCAATTTTTGCCATCAACTGATAAGTTTCGGCAGACTGCGCAAGACGTCCGCTGATAATTAACGGGGTTCTTGCCTCGTCAATCAAGATACTGTCAACTTCGTCAATAATCGCATAGTTAAATGGTCTTTGAACAAGCATTTCCGGACTGTTCGCCATGTTGTCGCGCAAATAGTCAAACCCGAATTCATTATTAGTACCATACGTAATATCACATCTATATGCCGCACGCTTAACCTCGAAATCTCTTGCACCTTCTCCGTTTGAAAGTACAACACCGACTGTTAAGCCTAAAAATCTATAGATTTTACCCATCCACTCAGCGTCACGTTTTGCGAGGTAATCGTTTACCGTAATTACGTGAACACCTTTACCTGTCAATGCATTCAAGTATGCAGGAAGGGTTGCTACAAGAGTTTTACCTTCACCTGTTCTCATCTCCGCAATATGTGCGTTATGCAGGAAGTAACCTCCAATTAACTGTACATCGAAGTGGCGCATGTTCAAGACACGTTTACCCGCCTCCCTCACTGTCGCAAAAGCTTCCGGTAAAATTTTATCAAGCGCTTCTTTCTCAAGTTTTAAATCTTCTTTGAAATTCTTTGAAGTAGGACGTTTTGCCAAAATATCCTTGAACTCCTGAGTTTTAGCCTGTAACTGTTCGTCTGTCATAGCCGCAAATTCAGGTTCCAGAGCGTTGATATGCTCAACAATACCCATCATTGATTTAACTTTTTTTTCGTTCGGGTCGCCCAGAAGTTTTAACAATGTTTTTATCATATATTAATATTCCTCTCCAAGTTTATCATTACACCCAGTTTAGCATAAATATATTAATATATATAAATCTTAAGAAAAAAATAACAATTCACTAAAACAAAGCGCGGCATGTATGCCGCGCTTTGTTTTACATATATTATATTTATATTTATGCAGACAATGTAAAGATTTCGTAGATTTCTTCGTCTGTAAGCTCTGTAATAATTTTTTCACCTTCGTAAACTGCCAAATCTGCAAGTTCTTTTTTAGATTTCAACATTTCGTCGATTTTTTCTTCGAAAGTTCCGAGTGTAATCATTCTGTGAACCATTACATTCTTTTCTTGTCCTATTCGATAAGTACGGTCCGTTGCCTGATCTTCAACAGCAGGGTTCCACCATAGGTCGTAGTGAATTACATTGGTAGCGCTTGTAAGGTTCAAACCTGTGCCGCCCGCTTTTAGTGAAAGTATCATTACTTTGCTTTCTTTTTCGTTTTGGAATTTTTCAATCAATTCTTCTCTTTGTGCAACTGTCAAACTGCCATGGAAGAACAGAGGTTCGGTATTGCATTCTTGCGAAATTACTTTGCATAAAATATCGCCCATTTCTTTATATTGGGTAAAGATAAGAGTTTTTTCATCTCTGTCAATGATGCTTTGTACAAGGTCAATACATTTTTCCATTTTACCGGACATTTCTCGTCCCATTTCACCTGATTTAAGGAACTGGTACGGGTGGTTACAAATCTGTTTAAGCGCAGTAATAAGTTTGAAAATATTACCGCGTCTATTAATCCCTGTAAATCCGCTGATTTTTGACATCATTTCGTTAAGAGTTTTTTCGTAAAGAATTGCCTGAGATTTAGACAGGTAGCAGTATTCGTTAAGAACCATTTTTTCAGGTAAGTCTGAAATTACGTTCTTATCTGTTTTCAAACGTCTTAGTACAAATGGTGAAATTGACATTCTGAGCTTACCTGCTCTTGAATTTTCCTTAAAGCGTTCAATAGGAATTGCATAACTTTTTTGGAAGTCTTTCAACGAACCAAGGTAGCCTTTATTAATAAAGTCAAATATACTCCACAACTCTGTTAATCTGTTTTCAACAGGAGTACCGGTCATTGCAATTTTCACATCAGATTTCAGCATCTTAATTGCAAGAGTTTGAGCGGTGTCAGGGTTTTTGATATTTTGAGCTTCGTCAACAATGATTGTACTCCAAGCATGTTTTTTCAATTCTTCAACATCTATTCTCATAATAGCGTATGTTGTAAGAATTACATCATGATTTACATCTAACTGTCTGTCTGCGCCATGATAAATTGTTGCATCAATTTCAGGAGCAAACAATTGAAGTTCTTTCATCCAGTTACCCATCAATGTTGTCGGACAAATTACAAGAACAGGCTTTTTCAATTTGCCTTCTTCTTTCATTTTCAAAATCAAACTGATAACCTGAATTGTTTTACCCAATCCCATGTCATCCGCCATACAAGCACCAAAACCTTTTGAAACATTTGTCCAAAGCCATTTCAAACCAACTTCCTGATATGGACGAAGCTCGCCTTTCAAGCCTTTCGGAACTGTCATATCAACAGGTTTTGTAAAGTCAGAAAGAACTCTTGCAAACGCTGCATCATAGTCAAAATCATATTCCTTTAACTGACCGGATAGTGATGCATGGATAAGTTCCATTCTGGACATTGATTTGAAGTTTGCTTTTGCAATCTGTTCAAAAATCTTTTTGCTTTCTTCTTTATCAATAAGAACATATTTATTCTTATATTTGATTAAGCCGTTATTGTTTTCAACAAGCTTTTGGAACTCTTCAAGCGAAATTTTTTCGTTACCGATTGCAATTTCATAAGAGAATTCAAGAATATCATCCAAAGACATTTTTGATGATGATGTATTATTCATCAAATCTGCAAGATCTTCTGAACGGGATTCCTTAACTTTTGCATTTATTGATGCACGAGGAATAATAATATTTGAAAGCTCTTCAGGCAGAATAACTTCAATCTGCGCTTTTTGCAAATAATATGCAGTCTGAGTAATAATCTTATAAATTTCATTTAAATTCAAATCAAGATATAATTTGTCTTCATCCTCGAAAAGTTCTTCAAGTTCAGGCATATAACGAAGCGCATAGTTCAATTGTTTTTCTACAATTCTTGAAATGTCGCTTGACTTTGCTCCGAAAACTTCGTCTTCAGTGTAAAGTTTATCAATTAGAACACTTTCATCATTTTTTCTATCCTTGATATAAACTTTCAAACGGAAAACTTCGTCTTCTTGTTTTTCTATTTTGAAATAAGGAATAACGTCATATTTACCAAGGTAAAGCTCATCAAACCATTGTGCAAAATTTTCTGCAATATCTTTACCCTTCAATACTGCACGCTGTTCTAAATCTTTCAGCAAATAAGTACCTGATTTTACATCTTTAAACTGGTACATTTTAATTCCTAAGAATTTATAAATAACATAGTTCAAATATGTATAAATAAATTCATAGACAAAATCTTTAGGTTTGTCACCCTGAATAAACAAGTCTTCAGGAATACATTCTTCAAACTGATTAATAATTCTTGCCATTTTCTGGTTATTAATAATCGGTTCGTAAACAATCCTGAACATTTGACCATAACGTTTAACAGTTGGAATGAAATATAATTTCTCAATCAATTTCATTACAAAATAAGTCAATTTATTCAAATAAATAAATGTCGGGGTTAAATCAGCAAGGTCAACGACATTCCCGAACCCGCCAAAATAATCCATGACCAAATCCCATGCCATGAAATATCCGACTTTGTCATCCAAAACTTCAGACTTAAAGCGGAATAACGAACCTTTTGATTTCAAATAATATTGAAAATTATTTGTCGGGGTTACAAAAAATGATAAATTAGGGGCATGAACCGCGCTTTTTCCGGCGGGTTTATTAATCAAATGGAAATGAGTATTTCTGGTTGGGGCATTCGGACTCAAGAAAACTCCAGCAAACTCATCTTCTATAATTTGATAAATCATACTCAATGTATATCGAAAGTCTTTATTTTTAAAACCTTCAGGATTTTCGCTCAAATTAAAGAATAATTCATCAACATTATTCTTTTTAAACGAAAAATCTATATCTAAATCTTCTATTCTATTAGTCATACTTTTCTCTTACTAGCTATGTCAACAAATTTAAAAAGGTTAGGCTCAGATATAAGCCTAACCTATATATACAATTATTTAATTAATGACTTACCTGTCATTTCTTTTGGTTGTTCAATACCGAACAACTGCAATACAGTCGGAGCTACATCACACAAAGCACCTGTTTCACGAAGCTCTGTACCTTGCGGAGCATTTATTAATACAAACGGAACTTCATTTGTTGTGTGTGCTGTTTGCGGTTTGCCTGTGGATTCGTCAACCATGGTTTCAGAATTACCGTGGTCAGCTGTCAGAAGCATAACAATATCGTGTTTTTTACAAGCATCAGCAATTTTTCCGACACATTCATCAACAACTTTGCAAGCCTTTGTAGCGGCTTCAATTACACCTGTATGTCCAACCATATCAGGATTTGCAAAGTTAACCAGAATAAATTGATATTCAGGATTGTCAATTGCTTTTAACACATTATCACAAACTTCAGGAGCACTCATTTCAGGCTGTAAGTCATAAGTCGCAACTTTTGGAGATGCAACAAGAACTCGTGTTTCGTGAGGCTGAGGCTCATCAATTCCACCGTTAAAGAAGAAGGTAACGTGTGCATATTTTTCAGTCTCAGCGGTTCTAAACTGATTAATTCCATTAGCTTCCAAAACATCACCCAAAATGTTCACTAATTTTTCTTTAGGGAACGCAACAGGGAATGTGAAAGTTGCTTCGTAGCTTGTCATTGTTGTGTATAAAATATTTTTCAATACTTTCTTTCTGTCAAATCCGTCAAAGTCTTCAAAATTAACAGCTTTAGTAATTTCTCTTGCTCTGTCAGGACGATAGTTGAAGAAAATAATTGAATCGTTATCGTGAATTCTGCTTTCATTTACTTCTTCTTCACTGCCGATTACAGTAGGTAATACGAATTCATCAGTTTCACCTTTTTCGTAAGAAGCTTTAACACCTTCAATTGCAGAAGAAGCATGTTCACCTTCGCCTAACAACAACGCGTTATAACCTTTTTCAACTCTATCCCAGCGATTGTCTCTGTCCATAATATAATAACGTCCGATAACAGTAGCAATAGGAGGTAGGTTGAATTTCTTCAATTCATCTTCTACAACTTGTAAATATTCACAAGCACTTGCAGGAGGAGTATCACGACCATCTAAAAATGCGTGAACATAAACCTTTGTTAAACCTGCATCTGATGCCATTTTTATCAATGCAAGCAAGTGATCTAATGATGAATGCACACCGCCTGTTGAAACAAGCCCGTAAATATGTAATGCGGAATTATGTTTTTTAGCATGCTCAATAGCATTTAAAAATCTTTCATTCTTGAAAAATGTTCCATCTTTAATTGCATTATTAATTTTTGATAAATCCTGATAAACAATTCTGCCGGCACCTAAATTCAAGTGACCAACTTCAGAATTACCCATTTGTCCGTGAGGTAAACCGACATTTTCGCCGTCAGCTTTAATTTTTATAAACTTTTCTTCAGCTTCCAATCTTGGCACATTCACAGGGTGCGCAAGCTTAGTAGCATCATATTTTTCTGAACCTGTTGAAATTCCCCAACCGTCCATAATACATAACAGTACTCTTTTTGCCATATTTATATGTCCCTTCTTTCTGATTATACGCTAGCAGAATTTTATCAGGAACATAGGTTAAAGTAAAGAGCGCGATTGTTCAAACTAATCGTCGAAGGTAAATAATTTACGAATATCAACATCAAGAGCGTTGGCAACCTTAGCAAGAGTCTGAATACTTGGAGATTGCTCACCTCGCTCTATAATTCCCATTGTAGAACGAGCAACACCCGCCAAATCCGCAAGTTTTTCCTGCGAAATACCTCGCTTAACCCTTTCTAAGCGAATATTCATACCTACATTTTTATCTATTTCATCTATATTTATTAACATCTTGCCTATAATAATATACTATTGACACATAATTAGCTACGTCATATTATAGACATGTTGCACATAATTATGTAGGAGAAAATCATGGAACCAATGACACTTGCAGAAGAACAAAATCACGTTTTCAACAAAGAAAAAGCTCAAAAACTTATGGAAGAATTAAACAGTTTTCTGACAGTCTTATTATATTACTGCGAAGGTGAAATTGCTTATGCCGAAGATGGTGAGAAAATTTTATATATTTTAAGGTACATCAAAAAAATATCAAGCAGATTATTTTGGGAACTTCAGACAGATGAAAGCAACGACACTTAATAAAATTGCGCAAAAAAAAAGCTTCTGAAAGAAGCTTCCTTGGAATTTTTTACAATTCCTCGTGTAAAAGGTTAGTAGGTAGAAAGTAGAAGGTAGTAGTTATATATAAATTGCTTATATATCGTTTGTATATATTATTAAAGTATTTTTTATATACCAAATTGCAAACACAAGACGCTATTGTTACATTTGTTTACATTCCAAATTTATTTATGTTATAATTGCGCCAAAAGAGGTATTTATGAAAACTGCAATCTATCCGGGAAGTTTTGACCCGATAACAAAAGGACACCTTGATATATTAAAAAACGCAGCAGACATTTTTGACAAAGTCATTATTGCTGTTGCTCATAATGGAGAAAAAAAAGGATTTTTAACCGTAGAAGAAAGACTTGAACTTATCAGAGCCAGCATCAAACATCTTCCAAATGTCGAAGTCGATGCCTTTCAAGGTTTAACTATTGAATACGCAAAAAAACACAATGCCGAGGTTCTAATTAGAGGACTGCGTGCAGTTTCTGATTTTGAATACGAAATGCAGTTATCACAGACAAACAGCGCTCTTTGCGACAAAATAAAAACAGTCTTCCTGACAACTAAACCAAAATATAACTTTATTTCCTCCAGCACAATTAAGGAAATTTTAAATAACGGGGGCGACATCTCACAATTCGTACCGGAACCTGTATATCAATATCTTACTGTAAAAAAGGAGGATTTATGAAATTCAACAGCCGACAAACAATCCAAAACCTTGAAAATGCAGTTCTAAAAGGATACAATCTGCCTATATTTAAAGGTTACAAAGCCATAAATAAAATAGGAGTAGAAAAACTAATTGATGAACTATACGCACACCTGCCTGACGATGTACAAAAAGCTCGTGAATATTTACGTACCCGAAACTACGAAATAAAACCGGAAAATAAAAAAAATACAATGTACCAAACCCTGCAAGAATTGGAAACTAAACTGAATGAAGGTTTTCCGCTATTTGCAGAAATAATTATACTTAATATCCGCGATATTGAAAATCTTCTTAAACAACTTGAAAACAATTTACCGGAGGAAATTATCAAAGCTGAACTTTTAAGTAAATAAAATCATGTTACATAATGTAATTACATGACAAAATATTATTTGACAATTAAATTTTGCTTATGTAATATATTAATATTATTAAATGTTGAAAGGGATAAGGGATATAACATGCCGCAAAATGGAGTGTATGATTTACTAAAGATGTTAGAGATAGCCTTAGATGAAGGTTATTCCGTTTTAAAATACACTGTAGTAAACAAAAGGGAAATTGAAACATTAATTGACAGAATATATGCAGCTCTGCCTGTAGAAGTTCAAGAAGCAAGACTTTTCTTGAAAAAGAAAGAAGAATTGCAAAATGAAGCTCAGCAGAAAGCCGCTCGTATAGTTCAAGAAGCTCAAGCAGAAGCTGACAGAAAACTTTCCGAATCTGATCAGATTAAAGCAATCGAAAGAGAAGGTATCAGAATTAAAAATGAAGTAGTTGAAGATTGCGAAAAAATTAAACACATTTCTCTTCAAGATGCGGAAAACATAAGACTTCAAGCAACAGAAGATGCTATGAAAATCAGAGAAGGTGCTGAATTATATGCAGAACAAGTTCTAACAAGCCTTGAAGGTAATTTAACTCAACTACAGCAAGTTGTTAAAAACGGTCAAATTTATATGGAACAATTGAGAAATGACTCAGTTGGAAAATATCCACAAACTCCGGCTATCAGACGTTAATAAAGATATAAATAAAAAAAGAAGGACGCGCGGCGCGCGTCCTTCTTTTTTTATTATTAATAGGTCAAATTTGCTATTTTACCATGACAGCTGTAGTATTTGTTAACAATTAGTTTGCATTTTATTTTTTTTGAGATAACATAAAAATATAAGCCGAAATAGATAGAATGTGTTGAAGTCACATTCTATTTTAAATAGGAAACAAGTTAATAAAATAAAGGAAATAAAACAATGGGTATCAAAGGAAAAAACGACAGAATGGTAGTGCTGGCATGTGAAGAATGCAAAGAAAGAAACTACACAACTACTAAAAACAAAAAAAACATTAAGGAAAGAATGGAATTAAACAAATACTGTCCTAAATGTCAAAAACATACTGCACACAAAGAAACTAAGTAATTGGACTTTGGGTGCGAAATCCAAATAGGATTTCAAAATAACGGGGAAATTCCCCGATACGCGTCCTTAGTTCAGTTGGTAGAACGTCGGTCTCCAAAACCGGATGTCGAGGGTTCGAGTCCTTCAGGGCGCGATTTTAAACTTTAAGATAAAGGAATAATCAAGATGAATCAAGCAGTTGAAGCTATTAAAACATATTTTAAAGGCGTAAAAACAGAATGGGGCAAAGTGAGCTGGCCTGAAAAAAATCAGGTAATCATTGAAACTATATCTGTTATCGTTATTGTTTTTGTCTTTACTGTAGCAATTTATTTGATGGATTTATTGTTTAAAAATGTATTAAGTTTTATCAAGTAAGATTAAACCAAAATTTATAAAGGTGGCTTATGACTAAAGAAGAAAAAACTATGGAAGAACAATTGAATGAAGATGTCTTAGCAGAACAAATGGAAGCTCAGGCAGAAGCAGAAGCTGAACAAGAAGCTAAAGATGCTAAGAAAAACCAAAAAAGATGGTACATTGTTCACACATATTCAGGATACGAAAACAAGGTTAAAGTAAACCTGGAAAAACGTATTGAATACATGAATATGGGCGACAAAATCTTTAGAATTGAAGTACCGCAAAAAACAGTTGTTCAAATGAAAAGCGGAAAGAAACAAGAAAAAGAAGAAAAAGTATTTCCGGGCTATGTACTCGTCGAAATGATTATGGACGAAGACAGCTGGTATGTTGTAAGACACACCTCAGGGGTTACTAAATTCGTTGGTTCTGTAAAAAAACCTATCCCTGTTAAAGAAAGCGAAATCAAAAGAATATTACATAGAACAACCTCTCAAGTTGAAAAAGTTGAACTTGATGTTAAAGCTGGTGATAAAGTTAGAATTATTTCAGGACCATTCGCAGACTTTGATGCTGATATTATTGAAGTTTACCCTGATAAATCTAAACTTAGAGCAAATGTTTCAATCTTTGGCCGCGAAACTCCGGTTGAATTGGAATACAAACAGATTAATAAACTGTAAAAACTTATCCCGATGCCAATCGGGTAACATAATACAATAAGTAAGTACAAAAATGTGGAAGGGACGCCCCCGTTATTACCACAAAAGGAGAAAAAAATGGCAAAAAAAGTAGTAGGAAAAATTAAGCTTCAAATCGAAGCAGGTAAAGCAAATCCATCACCTCCGGTTGGTCCTGCATTAGGTCAGCACGGTGTTAACATCATGGATTTCTGTAAGCAGTTCAATGCTAAAACTCAAGATAAAGCAGGATATATTATCCCTGTTGTAATTGATGTTTATGAAGACAGAAGCTTCACATTCATCATTAAATCACCACCGGCACCGGTATTGATTAAAAAGGCATTAAATCTTCCAAAAGGTTCAGCTGTACCTAACAAAGATAAAGTCGGTGAAATCACCCGTGCACAATTAGAAGAAATCGCTAAAATTAAAATGGACGATTTAAATGCGACTACAATGGACGCTGCGGTTAAAATGATTGCAGGTTCTTGCAGAGCTATGGGTGTTACAGTTAAAGAAGATTAATTAGATGGAAGGACGAAAAGTCCGCTATTACCACGAAAGGAAAATTAAAAATGTCAAAAATAACTAAAAAACAAAGAAAAATGCAAGAAATGCTGGAAGGGTTTGTACAACCATCTACAGCAGTTGATGCTATTAAAAAATTACAAGAAATTTCTAAAGAAGTTTCAAAATTTAATGAAACAGTTGAATGCCATATGCGTTTAGGTATTGACGTTCGTCAAGCTGATCAACAAATTAGATCAACAGTTGTATTACCTGCCGGCTTAGGTAAAGAAGTAAGAGTTTGCGTTATTGCTAAAGGTGCTAAAGCTACTGAAGCAACAGAAGCTGGCGCAGATTTTGCAGGTGCTGAAGAAATTATCGATAAAATTTCAGGCGGCTGGTTTGAATTTGATACATTGATTGCAACACCTGATTGTATGGGTATGTTAGGTAAATTAGGTAGAGTGTTAGGTCCAAAAGGCTTGATGCCAAACCCTAAAACCGGTACCGTTACAATGGAAGTTGCTAAAGCTGTTAAAGATGCTAAAGCAGGTAAAGTTGAATATAGAGCAGATAAACAAGGTATGATTCACTGCCCTATCGGTAAAGTTCAATTCTCAGAAGAAGACTTAATCAAAAACTATGCAACTTTAGCTGATGCAGTTTTAAAAGCTAAACCGGCTTCTGCAAAAGGTACATTCGTTAAATCAGTTTATCTTTCAACTACAATGGGACCTGGTATAAAATTAGATCCAAAAACATTTGCAGCTGAAGTTAAAGAACTTGTATAGCGAAATCAAAATTTTTATAAAAAGCGGCGGTGAGAAAACTCACCGCCGCTTTTTATTATTAAAACCCGCCAAATGAACCAAAAATATCTGTTGAAAACGGATCATAACCTGCATCCAGCGGAGAATTATTTAAACCGTAAGGATCATAATTTGGACTTAGTGGGTTTGACTTGCCAAACTGATCATAAGATGTATCGTTGTAACGGTTTCTTTGCGGGTATTTTTCAGCTTCAAATCCGTCAAATTTCACGGTTGTAGTTTTTTTATTGCCTGCAATCTCTGTTGATACACCTTTATTCCAGTCAAATGGATCAACTTTTTCATATCTACCTTTTCTAATTTTACCATTTAAAGACGATTTCCAGCTTACAAGTTCACCTTCTGCATTATATAACTTTGTCCAGTTAACACCTTTAGATGTTTTTCCAGATAATGCAGTAAATCCACTTAAATTACCGCTTTTAATAAAACGAACAGCAGGAGCTTTAGACATTCTTCCAATAGAAGATAAAACAGAAGTTAATTTTAAATTCATAACAATTTCCTTTCTTTAATAAACCTTTCAAAGTCTAATTAGCCCTAGCAATGTTAGCATTGACCAGTTTTTCCAGTTTGCGGTTTTAGTTTTTGTAATTCACCCAAACTAATTGTGGTATGCCCTGACTGTTCAATAAAATCTTTTATAACTCCTTGTCCTGAAATTTTTCCAGTTTGCGGTTTTAGTTTTTGTAATTCGCCCAAACTAATTGTGGTATACCCTGATTGTTCAATAAAATCTTTTATAACCCCTTGTCCTGAAATTTGTCTATTTGTAGATTGTGAAAAAATTCCACAATCAATCTTAGGAGCCTTGCCTAATTGTTTTGCTACAAATTTTGTCATTAGGTTTTTAGGCAACACTTTTTTTGTAATAAATGCTAAGACTTTCATATTTTAATCCCCTTTTCTAAATATTTCCCCGTAAATAAAAATCGATTTCCCTTACACTTAAATAAAAGAAATTTAACTGAAGAAATTGCCATTTACCCATCCATCATATCATATCATATCATATAGGGCATTATATCTGGGTTTGAGGCATTTGAAAACTTTCATTTACATTTTGTTACATAATAAAAAGAACCTGCGATTTACAGGTTCTTTTTATTTATTTAAAATGGTTTTGTTTGATTCAATTTCATTCTCAGTTCTCTGAATCTTGAAATATCTTCCTGAGTCTTGCCCGAATCTTTGAAGACTGCCTGTGTAGTCGGGTGAACCATAAGAACATAATCCATGTGAATTTCTAAGAAGTTGTATCTTCTTGGAGATTGGTTGCCGACACGCGGATAAATCTCAGCGTTCGTTACGGCAAGAAATCTTCTTTCTCTGTCATTTAACAGGTCAGTAAGTTCTCTGTTTGTATTTGTATATTTTGAAACGTGAACCACCCCTTTAATATCGTGGTCAGCAGTTAAAATTGTTACTTCTATTGGAACTGTATCACAGTGTTTAGCCATTTTTCTTTCCTTTTATCTCTTCTTAAAGCCAGTATATTATATTTTTGAACAATTGTCCAGATGTTAAATTTTATCAATCTTTTTACGCAATCTGCCGCCATAAACTTCATGAACATCAACAACCGATACAAATGCTTTTGGGTCGATTTCTTTAATGATATCGAGCATTTTCGGAAGTTCAAGACGCGAAATAACACAGTAAATCAAATCTTTATCCTGCCCTGTGTAACCCCCTATTCCTTGCAGATAGGTAACACTTATATCAAGCTTTTCGATTAATGCCTGACCAATTGCAGTTGCTTCGTCGCTTATTATTCGTACAGATTTTGAACTGTTTAAACCTTCCATGACTATATCAATAACTTTTGATGCAATAAAATATGTCATGATGGAATACATAGCGCTTTCCCAGCCAAATACCAGACCTGCTGCCATATAAATAAAAAGGTTTATCCCCATAATAAATTCGCCGACAGAAAAACCGAATTTCTTTGAAATTAAAAGTGAAAGAATTTCGGTACCGTCAAGCGAACCTTCGTTTTTTAAGATTAATCCGACACCGATACCGAGAATAATACCACCAAATACGGTTGCTAAAAGAACATCACCCGTTGCTTTATAATGGTGAAAAAAGTTCAAAGACACCGCAAGTATTATGTTTGCATATGCTGTTTTCAAAACAAAGCTTGCGCCCATTTTCTTTAGAGCAAGCAGAATAAACGGAGCATTCAAAACAAGAACAAGCAACCCTAAATTCATCTTTGTAACGTGGCTTATAATCATTGAAATACCGACGATACCGCCGTCAATGATATTATTTTGAACAAGAAAAGTTTCCAGAGCAAACCCTGTAATAACAGCACCTAAAGTCAGAAAGAAAATACTTCTGAACCATTTCATAAACTGACTTTTACTGGAGACTTCGGGATTATTTGCCATAATTATTTCTCATTTTTCTTTAATGTAATCAATTTTTCAAGATTAAATAATGTTTTTTTCTCTTCCTGATCAGAGTTTTTATAACCTAAAATATTTTCCAAATCAGCTTTTAAAGTCGGGATATCATCATATTTTTTCAACGAGCCGTCCATAGTAACCGAAACATCACCTGTTTCTTCCGATACAACAAGACAAGCAGCATTGCTTGATTCGGTCATTCCAATAGCAGCTCTGTGACGTGTTCCGTATTTCCAGCTTAGTTTCGGGTCGTCTGTCAATGGAAGCAAGACCCCTGCTGAAATAATTTTAGAACCGCTGATTACAACTGCACCATCATGGAGCGGAGTGTTAACATGAAAAATAGTTAACAGCAGTTCAGTCGAAACATCTGCGTTCAAGATTGTTCCAACATCGTGATAAGTGTTGCTTAAATCCTGTTGAAATACAATCAAAGCACCTGTATGCGACTTTGAAAGATATTTAACGGCTTCTATAATTTCTTTAATCACATCAATAGACTTATTGTCACCTTTTTTCTTATCGTTATCAAAAAGTCTTTTGAAAAAGTCAATCTGACCCAAATATCCCAAAAATCTGCGAAGTTCAGGCTGAAATATAACAATCAAACTCAAGGCAACAAATATAACAATTGCACGAATAAATCCGCCAAGAATAGTCAAATCCAATGCAACAAGGATTTCACTTCCTATCCATAAAAACACAAGAACAATTGCTCCTTTTACAAACTTTTCAGAATTTGTATTTCGAATAAACTTCTGATAGAAAAATGCGAGAACAGCAACTATAATAACAATTTCTAAAATATTTTTCCAGCCCAAAGTATCTTTAATATAAAGATGCCAATAGCCTATGAAATTTTGAAATAATGCTAAAAATTCGTCTTTCATGATTTTAACCTGTCAGGAATTATGTCGTGTGAAATTAAGTCGTCTAAAGTTTCTCTGTTAATAATAATGTCCGATTGACCATTGTTTACCAGCACCATTGCAGGCTTTTGCACTCTGTTATAATTTGAAGACATCGAATAAGTGTAAGCTCCAGTGTTATAAACACACAGGATATCGCCTTCAGCCGGCGCAGGAAGCTCAATATCTTTAATCAAAATATCACCTGATTCACAAAATCTGCCAGCAATTGTAACCTTTTCCTGGTCAGAAATTTCTTTTTTGTTTGCGATTTCAGCGCTGTATTCAGCCTGATACATTGATGGGCGAGGATTATCTGCCATTCCGCCATCAACAGCAATATATTTTTTGCCAAGCGGAACCTGTTTTGAACTTCCGATTGTGTATAAAGTTACACCCGAAGTTGAAATAATACTTCTTCCCGGTTCCAAAAATACTGTCGGCGGTTCAATGTTATATTTTTCAATAACTTCGTTTAATTTGTTAACAATAAGTTCGCCGATTTCGTATGTTGACGGAGGTAAATCAGCTTCGGTATATTTAACTCCGAGTCCACCGCCAATATTGATTTCATCAAGTTTCAGACCGAATTTTTCATCCAACCTTGCAAGTTCTCTTGCCAGAATTTCAATCTCGTCAGGATAAATATTAGTCTCGAAAATCTGCGACCCAATATGAGCATGAAGCCCGTGTAGTTTGAGATTTTTATACTCGTTTTGAATAAGTTCTACAGCTTCATCAATCTGTGTTAAGTCAAAACCAAATTTAGAATCTAAATGCCCTGTTTGAATATATTCGTGTGTATGACATTCAATCCCCGGGGTTATTCTTAGCAAAATATCAGCAGTTTTACCCCTGCTTTGTGCTATTTCATTAAGCAAAGCAAGTTCAAGAAAATTATCAACAGAAATCCTTCCGATACCTAAGTCAAGTGCAAGTGAAAGTTCATCAACAGATTTGTTACTGCCGTTAAATAAAACATTCTTCATATCGGCACCTGATTTATATACAGTATAAATTTCTCCGCCTGATACTGTATCAAAACCAAAACCCTCATCGTGTAGAATTTTTGAAATTGCACTTGTACAAAGTGCTTTTGAAGCATACATCATACGGGTTTTAGGATATTTTTCGAACGCTTTTTTATAATCTTTGCAAATAGAACGCAAAGTAGCTTCATCAATGACATACAAAGGTGTTGAATATTTTTCAACAAGTTCAACCGCATCACATCCGCCGATTTGCAAGTTCCCCTGCTCATTTACCTCTGCGGTTATAGGTTTTATGAATTGGTTTGTACTTGATGCCATTTTCGCTCCTTAACTCTGATATACCATTATTATAATAACATATTAAATGAGAAAATAAATACTACTTTTCTTGTATTTAGTATGAAAAATATTTGTCAAAATCAACATCATCAAAACTGCATAAAAGAAGAAATATTTCATCATCCTCATCCATCCGCTGAAAATTGTATTCATTAAATTTCCAATACTTCGGATTAATGCCTTTCACCCTGACAATGTCTTTTTCTTTAAGGATATTCAACTTTTTTTTGACAGTTTCGACAGGAAGTTTAACGAGCTTTGCAAGTTCAACAGCAGTAATACCATCGTCACAGCTGCATTTTTCGGGTGTCAGAAACATAAGTTCCAACCCGACTGATTTCAACTCTTTATCTTCCTCGATTTGCTCATAGTTATCCATAGTATTATGATACCCGAAACATATCATTGATATATCCTTTATTCAGGGGAAAATTTTTTAAAATATCTTTTGATATGCTAATATAATAATAGAGGTAAAAATGATTATAAACACTGGCGGAAGAACCGACACCGTACAATATTATTCTGAATGGCTTTTAAACAGATTTAAGGAAGGGGTTGTATATTCCAGAAACCCGCTGTTCCCGAACAAAGTTACTCAATATGACTTATCTCCCGACAAAGTTGATTGTGTTGTCTTTTGTTCAAAAAACTACAGCCCTATTCTGGAACGATTACACGAAATTACTGACAGATTTAACACATATTTTTTCTATACAATAACAGCTTACGAAAATGATATTGAACCGCGCGTTCCGTCAATTGAAAAAAGTATTGAGATATTATTACAACTTGAACAAATTGTAGGTTCAAACCGTATTGCCTGGCGTTATGATCCTGTATTACTCACTGATAAATACACAATTGATTATCATTTAAAAACTTTTGAAAATATGTCTTCACAATTATCAGGACATATTGACCGCTGTATTTTTAGTTTTGTTGAGATGTACAAAAAATTATCGGTTAATATGCCGGAACTTAGACCTGTTACGGATGAAAATAAGATAATTCTGGCAAAAGGGATGGGAGAAATTGCTGCAAAATACGATATTCACCTCCAAACCTGCGCAACAGACGGCGACTATCTTAAATATAACATTCATCCATCAGGTTGTATGACTCTGGATATCCTTGGAAAAGCCAACGGCATAAAATTTAAAAAGCTAAAACATAATGGAATGCGCAATCACTGTAACTGTATTGAAACAAGGGATATCGGAGCATACGATACCTGCCCTAACGGTTGTAAATACTGCTATGCAAATTCAACGCCTAAAAACGCAATAGAAAATTATAAACTCCACGACAAAAATTCGCCTATTTTATTTGGCAAAATTAACGATAACGATACAATACAAAAAAGTAATCAAAAAAGTTTTCTCGAAATTGATCAAAATTTGAAACTGTTTTAACCGAAATAAAAAGGTTAGATTTTATACTCTCTAACCTAAATCAAGTTCATTAACCAAATACATATAGCTCCTAATATAAAAGATATCCCGCCTGAATAGGGCGGGATATCTTTTAAACTTTTTTAATCATTTTTTCCAAATTCACACTGCCGTTTAGTGATGGAATTGAAGCAGTTGTAGTTTGAGCTTCGTTTTGCGGCTGTTTGTTTTTTTGAGTTACCTCATAGGATTTAATTGAACGTTTACCCGTTAATCTTTGCATAAAGTTGTAGTAAGCTTTCTTAAATCCTGTTGAATTATTTTGTTTTGTTTCAATATCAATCAACTCGTCTCTTGTATGAGCTTTTAGCGGAGTTCCTACTGATGAACGGGTTAACATTTCACCTAATGTTGTATTTGTCAATGTAATCCAGCTCATTCCAAGAAGTGATGCGTTATACTGATTTCTGAATGTTGAATTAAACAGGTCAATCAATAATGTTTGATAGAACAATCTTGAACCTTCTTGTACAAATCTTTCTTTGAATTTTGTATTTGCACCGTCTTTGTCATTACCGTTTGATTTCAGCATAACCATATTGTAATTGTCTGTCATCAAGAACCAGATTGTAGCAATTGATGCCGCTGTCTTTGCAAGGTTTGACAACTCTGCGTTTGACACGCTTGATAATGAGTCAATGTTGAATGCTTTTAATAAATTTACTTGGATATAATCTTTGAACTGCTGTTCATTAAAGTCTTTTTTCAAAGCTTGTTTGCAAATTTTATCATAACTGTTTGCTAAAGCCTGAATATCTTTCATTGGAGATTTTGGTTTAGCTTTTCTGAAGATATTCATCAATTTTTCATCAATCATCCAGTAAGGAAGAGTAACCGTATTCCACATAAATTTAAACGGTGCAATGATGAAGTTAACAAGCGGTTTAATCTTTTTATCTTTGTTTCCTAAATCAATAACTTTTGTACCGTCTTCAAGTGTTTTTACAGCTTGTTTGCCGACTGCATTATATTGGTCTGCAAGTTTTTCAAATCCGTTTTCGCGAAGAACTTTTACAACCTCATCAAACTGTTTCTCTTCAACCATAAATTTCTTTGAAGTCAAAGATTTGTATAAATCAGTGAATGGTCTGAAGATTACTTTTGATTGGAAATTATCTACTGCTTCAGATAATTTTAGTTCTTTTATTCCTAATTTAGCAAATTTCTCTGCATCGTTAGCTTTCATATTTTCAAAATATTTAAGCGCGGCTTTTTGTACAGCAGGTATGTGTTTAAACCCTTTAATACCATAGCCGACACCTAAAACCGCAGCAGAACCCTTCATTACTGTATCAAATGAAAGTAAAGGTTTTTGCTGTTCACGCGGTTTCACATTTTGATTACCAGTTGAAGATATTTGTTGTTTATTTTCTTCTACCGGTTTAATTTTAGCTTCCGGAGCGTGTTTTTCTTCATTTTCTTTTCTTGCCTGTTCAGGAGTTAATCTTGTAATATGTTTACCGTTAGACAATCTTGAAAACATTTCTGTTACAAGTACTGTAATACCTGTTGTTATGAAAATACCTGCCGCAGATTTATTGATAAATTTCTGGAAGGCGCCCATTGTGATAAGTGTTAAGTAACCGCTGGTCAAAATTCTGCTGACTTCCTGTTTAAATCTGGCTTTTCTTTCTTTGTTAGCTTCGGTAGGATCATCATCCATCATTCTGGAAAGGTTATAAGCGTCGTTAGCAAGGAATATCGCAGGAGGCAAACCTGAAACTAATCTGTTTAAAGAACGTTCATGCTTTGTATCGTAATTTCCTGATTTAGGGTCAAACTGTTTCAAAGATGCTTGAAATACTTTTGAATCCATTTGGGCATCAACATCTGCAACAATTTTTGCGAGTTCAGATTGTGACAGTTCACTTACACTTTTTCCTGCTTGTTTTGCAAAAGCTTCTTTAGCGGCATTAAGTTTCATCTCTCTAAAAGTAATCAAACCTGTGAGTGAATTAACTTTCGCGTCAATTTTTGAACGCTGTCTGATGTTTTTAAACATCGGACGTTCTAAAGTTCTTGCAGACCAGCCTTTAAGCCCCGGAACCTTACCTAACATTTCTACCATACCGTTGAGCATATCCGCCGGTAATATTTTGAACGGATACAACGCACCTTCTAAGGCAAGATGAGGAATTGTCTTTTTGTGAATTGTAATCTGCCCGTTTTCTATAGAAACCATTTTGCTTGTTTTGTCGGCATGCTTCACAGTAATATCCTGTAAAAGGTCTTCACCCATCTTTCCGACATATTTATCAGCAAATCTTAGGAATTCATCTACACTATATGTACCGATTTTTTTGTACATTCCTAAAGAAAGACCTTTAAAACTCAAATCTGAATGATTAGTTTTTAAAGGTCTCTTAATATCTTGATAATTATACTGTCTTTGAAAATCTGGAGAGGAGAGAAGAGTCTCATTCTTTGGAGACATGTACTCCTTCTTATATCGTTGTTTATCTATTCGAAATTTTGCTGTACTATCTACTATCATTTTCCACTTCCGTTTTTTTAGTATTTTCATCCATACTAAAACAAAAAGCAATAATTTTTTGCTAAATGTTTACATGATTTTACAAACAAATTTCAAAATTATAGCTAAATATCAACGCCTTCCATCATTTCGACCAGTTGACTGATTGTACCGTCCATCGTAACACTGTCAGATGTTCTTTGTTGTAGAAACGCATTAACTTTCGGAACCATTTCGATTGCAATATCCAGTTTCGGGTTAGAACCGGGCTGATACATACCAACATCAATTAAGTCTTTATTTTCGCGATACATTGAAAGGATAGTACGCAATTTACCTGCCGCCTGTTTGTGTTCAGGGGATGCAATTGCACTCATCAAACGAGAAATACTTCCCAGAACATCTATCGCAGGATAATGATTGGACTCTGCAACTTTACGAGACAAGAAGATATGACCGTCAACAATACCACGAACAATATCTACGATAGGGTCAGAAATATCATCCCCCTCCATAAGGACTGTATATAAAGCGGTAATAGAACCTTTAGGACTATTGCCTGCTCGCTCTAGAACCTTTTGAAGCCATGAAAAAATAGAAGGCGGATAACCTTTCATTGTAGGCGGTTCCCCGAGAGACAAACCTACTTCACGCCCTGCCATCGCACAACGAGTAACAGTGTCTGTCATTAAGAAAACTTTTTTACCCTGATCTCTAAAATACTCACACACGGCAGTAGCAGTTAAAAGTGCTTTTTGACGGATTAGGGGCGGCTGGTCACCAGTAGAACAGACAAGAACAGATTTTGCCATACCCTCTTCTCCTAATGCATCTTCCACAAATTCTTTAACTTCACGACCACGTTCACCAATCAACGCTACAACGTTCACATCAGCATCGGAGTTTCTGGCAATCATACCCAAAAGCGTACTTTTACCTACACCGGAACCGGCAAACAGTCCTAAACGCTGCCCACACCCCATTGTCATACAACCGTCAATTGCTCGGACTCCCGTTGAAAATTGCTCTGTAATAATAGGTCTTTCAAATGGCCCAGGAGGAGGACCGTCAATCGGACGCCAGGTGGCATCTGTAGTGTCTAAAGGTTTACCATCAATAGGATTTCCAAGAGGGTCAATAAGTCTTCCCAGTAAAAAATCGCCGATAGGTATTGTAATAGGACGTCTTGTCGTTGTTACCAAACTGCCCTGCCCAATACCGCTTCCGTCCAAAAGTAAAGATAATTGTGCAACTTCACCTTTAAATGCCGCAACTTCAGCAGGCTTTTGCTGACCGTCAAAAGTTTCAATAAAACACAGGTCGCCTATCTTCAACCCCGGTAATTTAACTTCAACAGTTAACCCCAGAAGTTTAGATACCGTACCCTTATACGAATACAGTTCAGTTGAGGCAAGTTTATCCTTAACCCTCTGTTTTAAATCTTCTAACTCGCTCTTATCAATTTCGCTCATATAATTATTATACAAGTATTCTTAGGAATATCAATTTATTAATAAAAGCGCCTCGGATAAAATCCAAGGCGCTTTGTAAAAAATCTTTTAGTCATTTATAACTTCTAAAAGTCTTTCCCAAACTTCTTCAATTGAACCCTCTGCATTTATGGTTCTTAAAACACCTTTATTTTTATAGTAGTCAATCAAAGGTGCTGTTTCGTGGAAATATGTTTCAAAACGCGCTTTGGCAGTTTCTTCATTATCATCTTTTCTCTGAATAAGATGTCCGCCGCATTTGTCACAGACACCTTCATCTTTTGTCGGTTTAAACTTCAAGTTATAAATTTCGCCGCAAACAGGGCAAGAACGACGGTTTACAATTCTTGAAATCAACACATCCTGATTTAAGTCAAAATATATTGCTCTGAAATCAGTTTTAATATCTCCATTAATATCATCATTAATTTTATCAAGCATATCAGCCTGTTCAAGACTTCGCGGATAGCCGTCAAGAATATAACCATCAGCACAATCATCCTGCGCTAATCTGTCTTTAATAATTGAACCTACAAGTTCAACAGGAACAAGATTACCCTTATCAATAAATGATTTTGCAATAATACCGTTTGGAGAACCGCTAGCAATTTCAGCTCTTAACAGTGAGCCTGTGTCAACATGAGGAAATCCTAAATGCTCAGCAAGCATTGATGTTTGAGTCCCCTTTCCGCACGCCGGAGGTCCTAAGAAAATAAGTTCTTTCTTCATAATTTCACTCTTTTCTATATTAATAAACTGTTTTTCACTTTTTACAATACTCATTTGTCCATCTCTTTCCCATGTCTTAAACAAATACAAGCTAATTGTACACCAAGCTTGTTTTAAATTCAAGAAAAACACCTGATTTTATAACAATTTTGGCATTTTGTAAACTAATGTAACAAATAAAACACTTATTGAAATTAGACTTTTTCAAAATACTTTATATCTATGAGAGAACTTTAAAAATAAGGAGACGAGATATGGCATTTTTAGCATTAGCAAGTCAAAAGAGTTTATTGACTTTACAGAAAAACTTTTTACAATTCCAGCAAATCGGAATTCAAAACCAATTACAATTAGCATCTTCCCAAATGGCTGCGATCCAAAAAGCATACGGAACAGGCAGTGATTACTCTGAAGATCCTGACTACATTTATTATGAACAACTTGATGAACAATTAAGCTCTGAAAAAGATTCACTTGATACACAGATTACAGAGATTGAAAGCCAAATTTCATCATTGAAAACACTTGTAAACAACAACATCAAATCAAGCTGTACGCTAAACTTATCTGGCGGCAACTAATAGATTATAACTGTTTTTCAAAAAGTTCCACGGTGTTGACCATAAGCGATGCAATTGTCATTGGTCCGACGCCGCCCGGAACAGGTGTAATATATGATGCGATTTTTGAGGCACTGTCAAAATCTACGTCTCCACGGGTTTTCCCGTTTTCATCCTTGAAAATTCCGACATCAATAACTACACAGTCAGATTTTAACATTTTCCCTTCTATAATATTTTTCCCCACTGCAGAAATCAATATATCTGCAGTTTTTGTTATTTCAGAGAGATTTTTTGTACGGCTGTGACACACCGTAACCGTTGCATTACGGTTAAGCATCATCTGTGAAAGCGGACGTCCCACAATCGTTGAACGACCTACAATCACGACATGCTTACCTTCAATTTCAATATTATATTCGTCCAGCAGAAGCAAAATTCCCTTCGGCGTACAAGGATAAACCGCAGGCTCTTCCCCGGAAAACAATTTTCCAAAGTTCTGAGGAGTAAACCCGTCAACATCTTTATCAGGAGAAATCGCATTGATTACATTTGCTGATGAGATATGTTCAGGCAAAGGCAATTGTACAAGAAGCGCCGTCACATTTTTATCATTATTAAGCTCTTCAATTTTAGCAAGCAGCTCAGCTTCCGAAATATCAGCAGGGTAATTGATAACTTCCGAATTTATACCAAGTTTTTCGGCTGTTTTTTTCTTATTGTTGACATAAATTTTACTTGCAGGATTGTCGCCGACTAAAATTACAACAAGGGTAGGCTTAGATTGAAACTTATCAATTTTAAGTTCCAACTGTTCAAGTATTTTTTCTCTTAACTTTTTACCGTCTAAAATTTGCGCCATATATCCTCTTTATAATTTTGCCTGTGGCAGGTTCAGTCTGAAATAAAACTCTTTTATCGCATCCTGCACCACTTTTGAATCTCTTGATATCGGATTTTTACTCAGCTCTTTATCGTAAGGAATCACCCCGAGTATTTCCAAATCATACTTTTTCAAAAGCTCATAAACAGCCGATAAATTGTCGTTATCAACTTTATTTATAACAACACCAAGCTGAGTTCCCGCAGCATACTTCGCACTAAACTCTTCAATACGTTTAGCTAAATGAGCAGACTCTTCTGACGGTCTTGCTACAATTATTGTAGTATCAACGTCAACATCTACGAGTTGATTCAGATATTTCAAATCAAATTCGCAGTCAAAAATTACAATATCATAACGGTTGATAAGTTTATAAACCGCATCATTAATCTGTTTTGTTATCGGACATCTGCAATCTTTTGAACCCACAAACCACGATACAATTATATCAACATTTTCATCTAATGATACAAGAATATCTTCCATTGCCCATTCGATGAATTCCTGCTTTGTCATATCTTCGGGAATTCCTGTTTTGTATTCGTGTTTGCCGCTTCTGATACCGTAAATTGTATTTCTTATATCAAGCCCGAAACTGTGACCTAATTCGCCGGTCAAATCATTATCAAACAGCAAAATGGATTTTTCGGGAAACATCTCTTTCAAAATCTGCATAAACGCTTTTACTATAGTAGTTTTACCGCTTCCGCTTTTACCTGTGATTGCTAATTTAACTGTCAAATTAAAACCTCTCCTTTAATACTCTCGACAATTCAAAAACCAAATCCATTGCTTTTACTGCAAGTTCTACACTCAATGAACCCGCCCCGCAGGATGATGTCACAAGCGAATTGTCTATAATAAGTTTCTCATCAATACCTTTTTTAGTCAAATAATTTACGGATTTCTCAAAATTTTCTACCAAATCATCAAGAGTAATTTTTTCAAGCGCAGAGCTATCCAGTGTCGGAACAAGCCCCCACGCAATTTTTCCGCCGTTTTGTAAAAATTTTTCGACATCTTTGCTGTATATACTTAAATTTTGCGCAAAAGCATAAGCATCAAGATTAATTATATTTACACCTGCTTTTATTGGAATTCGCCAGTCGCATTTGCCGCAGCAGTGAATTGCGCTAATACCGCCGTTAGCCTTTATTATATTTGCAATTTCAGAGAACATCCCGATAACATCATCATGCGAAACAGTCAGATAAGCTGATGTACCAAGCTGGGTAACAGAAGGTTCGTCCATGAAAATTATCGGAACAGTTTCAGGATTAGCAAGCTTAATTCTTCTAATCTGCCATAAAACTTTCAACCCCAGAAGCTTTACAATTATATCTGATAAGGTTTCATCATAAACAGCACATCTGCCGTTTACATCCACAAGAGAAGTGCTTAGAGTGAAAGGTCCGACAATTTGCCCTTTTGCATACGCAGGACCGGTTTCTTTTATAATTTTTTCAAACTCCGAAAATGAAGATGAAAATCCGTTTGATATACCGTATTTTTCTAGTTTTTCTGGACATTCTCCAGACATAATTTCTTCATAATCCGTAAAAAATTCTTCTAAATCTTCAAAAAACTCCTCACTTTCACTATCAAGTGCAAAATTTTCTGCATTAGAAGGCAAAAACGAAGGCAAGCCTTCCAAAAATTGGATAATCATGTCTTCGTTTTTGTTTACATTTGCCAGCTGCGGAAAGAACGGAATATCAGAAAAATCCTTTCTTACTAACAGCATTGCTTCATTTACATCATTGTGGGGGAGTGAGCCGATTGCTAAATTCTGTAACTTTAGATTGATTGTCATCACACCGCCCTTGATGGTTTAAAACTATTCAGCTGATTCTTCTTCAACTTGTTCTTCGATTGCTTCTTTAACAACTTCTGAAGCTGAAACTGCAATTGCTAATTCACATTTAACTTTAGAAGTTAATTTGATAAGCATTGTGTAGTTGCCGATTCTGTTAATTGGAGCATTCAAAGAAACAGTTTTTCTGTCAACTTCGATACCTGTTTGGGCAAGCAATTCTTCAGTTAATTTTTTAGTAGTAATTGTACCGAATAATTTACCTGATTCACCGGCCTTAGCTGATAATTCCAATTTGCCAAATTTTTCGATAGCTGCAGCTTTTTCAAGAGCTTCCTGATGAAGTTTTTCTTGTTTAGCTTTAATTCTAGCGATATTTTTTTCTCTGTTTTGTAAAGCACCTTCTGTAGCTACTTCAGCAACTGATTGAGGAAGTAAGAAGTTTCTTGCGTAACCGTCTTTTACATTAACAATATCACCTGCTTCACCAAGGTTTTGAACGTCTTTTTTTAATATAACTTGCATAATAAAATTCTCCTTTTGTATTTATATTTCTGCATGTAGCCCTAATGTATAACAAACATGACAATTTGTCGATAGTTTTTATAATTTTGTTAAGAATACCGAAAAAAAAGGCAGTCGAATTACAACTGCCTGCATATTTTAAACTATCTCTCTTCTCATACCAAAATAACTATTGCAGAGATGTACTCCACAATGAATCATTAAATTTGCTTTGCTGTGCTGAAACTTCAGCAGACAGTGTAACGTTGCTTGGAGCAAATACGAATACTAAATCACCAACTTTTTTAGGATTTCCGTTAAGCGCTTGAGATGCACCGCAAACGAAATCGATAGTTCTTTGTGATTGCTCTTTATCAAGTAAATGCAAATTAAGCATAACGATTTTTCTATCTTTTAAGTGTTGAACAATAATAGCAGCATCATCAAATGAACGAGGTTCAATAACAACAACTTCGTTACCGCCTCTATTAATGCTAGGATGGCTTAGAACTTTAGATTCCTGACGTTTTTCCATCATTGGAACAGGAGCGAATGAAGGAGCAACTTCTCTTAACGCACTGCCTTCTTCAACATATTCATAACCATCATCTTCATAATCTTCTTCATTTATATCATCAAAAGGATTTTCGCCGCGGAAACCATCCATAACGAAATCTACTACTTTTTTAAAACTGTCTGCTATTGCTGCCACCGATTTTTCCTCCGTCTGTTATTCAAATAATTTTCTACCTATCCTGAGCATTGTCGAACCTGCTTGAGCGGCAATTTTGTAATCCTGACTCATTCCCATTGATATTTCATTTAATTTGCAGTTAAGTTTCTCTTCTAAATCATTTCGAATTTCAACAATTTCCAAAAATAACTTCCTAATCTCTTCTTCCGCAATTCCTAAAGGCGCCATATTCATAATACCTGCGACTTCTAGCCCTTTAAGGTTTTGAATTTGTTCAAAACTCTTAAAAATTTCCACTTTTGAGAAGCCGAACTTTTGTTCCTCTTCCGCGTTATTAACCTGAACAAGCACTTTCTGAACTTTACCGATTTGCAAGGCGTGTTCGGAAATGCACTGTGCAAGTTTAACAGAATCAATAGAGTGGATATAATCAAAAACCTTAACTGCATGTTTAACTTTGTTTGACTGCAAATGCCCGATAAGGTGGAATGTTGAATTATTTCTCACTTCCTGCGGCAGACTCTCTATTTTTGCCGAAGCTTCAATTACTCTGGACTCTCCAAAGTCGCGAAGACCCGCATTATATGCCGCAATCATGGCTTCCTGTGGAAAATACTTTGTAACTGCAATTATTCTGGGTTTACAAGGTGCGATTTCTTCTTGTATCTGCAAAAGATTTTTTCCAATTGTCTCAAACATCGTTCACCTCTACAAGAAAACAGCTCTGTATGAGCTTAATTTAATTGTACTCTAAGTTTTAACGATGTCCAAAATATTTATTAGTACTTAATCTGCAAAAAAAGCAAGAGGGCTGAAATCATGTCAGGGACATGATTTCAGCCAGAAGTGAACACCATTACAATACTTTACAAAACTTAACAACAAAAATTTGACACATGCCTTAAATCCTTATCACACTTGAAGAGCATGCTTATTACAACAAACGGCATCAATGAAGTGATGGATACTCCATTTGGAGGATATTTTAAACGATTTTTACAAAACTTAACTCAGCACCGGATATCTGCCTAAAATCCTTGAATACTGCTCCTCTCTTGAATATCCGAGCATTATACCGAGTATAAAATCTTCCTCTGGAGTAATTTTAGATAGATTTGTATTCGAAAATTTGCTTAAAATTTCTAAACACTTCGGATTACCAAGAAAAATGTTTACTTTACAGTTCTCCAATTCGTAAATACAATAAGGAGTTTTGGTCAATTCAAGCAGGTTTTTATAATCTTGCTTATCTCCTTCTGCACAGGTATATAACGCCAAATCACGCATCCCTTTTTTATATTCATAAATCAAATTTTTAAATAATTCCATAAAACTTCCTTTTCTCTTCCTTTACAATTTAGACGACTTTTATCAAAAAAAGTTTCTTTGTGATAAGATAACAGGTGCAAAAAAGGAACAAATTTTATGAATATACCAAATAATGTTGGAATTGCATTTAGCCTCACAATGCTTGCAGGATTAACAACAGCTATTGGCGGCGCCATTGCATTTGTAACAAAAAAAGACAATTTAAAAGCCCTTTCAATCGGACTGGGTTTTTCAGCAGGTGTAATGATTTTTGTCTCTCTGGTTGATATCATTCCAGGAGCTGAAACGCTTTTAAAAATAAATTTTCCAAATCATTATCAGTGGCTGGTTTTTGGAGGATTTATTGCAGGTTTGCTTATATCCGTCCTAATTGATTACTTTTTACCTGATCACGTTGACACAGAAGAACTTCTTCATCCTGAAGAAACACCTGAGCAGGACAACAAATTTAAACACTACAAATTAAAACGCGCAGGAATGCTTACTGCTATTGCAATATGCGTACACAATTTCCCTGAAGGGATGGCAACATTTTTAACTACTACACAGGATATTACGCTTGGTTTATCTGTAGCACTTGCTATTGCCATACATAATATTCCTGAAGGAATTGCTGTTGCTCTGCCTATTTATCATGTAACAGGCAAAAAACGTTATGCAATGCTCTATGCCGCATTATCAGGTATCACTGAACCAATCGGTGCATTAGTCGGAATGTTTGTATTTGGTTTATTTTTACCCCAAATACTCGTCGGATTTTTAATGGCTGCTGTTGGCGGAATTATGACATATATATCATTTGATACACTCCTGCCGCTGGCAAAAGAATACGGAAACTGGCACCTTTCGATTATTGGAATCATGTCAGGAATTCTTTTCATCTGGATGAGCCTGATTTTACTCGGCTAAGAGGCGGAGGTAAATGTTGTTACCAAAAAAGAAGCGGGGTTGATAAATATCAGCCCCGCTTCTTTTTTCATAAAATTATATATTTGCTAATTTAGTGTAAAAATCATTTGCTTGCTCAAACTTATAAGCAAAGTTCAATAATTTTGCTTCCTGCAATTGCGGAGCAAGGATTTGCAAGCCGATTGGCATACCTGACTCATCAAATCCGGCAGGAACACTAATTCCCGGCAGACCAGCCAAGTTACAGCTGATTGTTGCAATATCCGTCAAGTACATTGCAAGCGGATCAGATGATTTTGCACCGAGTTCAAATGCAGTGTTAGGACAAGTTGGCGAAATAAGAACATCAACTTGTTTAAACGCTTCTTTAAACTCTTCTGTTACAAGCGCTCTCATTTGCTGAGCTTTTTTGTAATATGCATCATAGTAACCTGATGACAATGCATAAGTTCCAAGCATTATACGACGTTTAACTTCAGGACCAAAGCCTTCTGCTCTTGACTTTGTATATAATTCCATAAGATTTTGAGCATCAGGGTGTCTGTATCCGTATCTTACACCGTCGAATCTTGCAAGATTTGATGAACATTCAGCAGTTGCAAGGATATAGTAAATACCGATTGAGTATTTTAATTTTTGCAATGAAATTTCAACAATTTCGCAACCAAGTTTTTTGTATGTATCAATAGCATTTTCAAGAGCTTTTTGTACAGCCGGAGAATTTCCTTCTGACATAAGTTCTTTTATTACGCCGACTTTTTTACCTTTAAGGTCGCAGTCAAGATTTTGCGAATAATGTTCAACAGGTAAATCCAAAGAAGTAGAATCCTTAGGATCATGACCTGAAATAACTTCTAAAAGATTAGCTGCATCTTCAACAGTTCTTGCAAACGGTCCAATCTGGTCTAAAGATGAAGCAAATGCGATTAAGCCGTAGCGCGAAACTCTTCCGTAAGTCGGTTTCATACCAACAATACCGCAGAAACTTGCAGGAAGACGGATTGAACCGCCTGTATCCGAACCTAAAGCAAGAGTAGCTTCACAAGCAGCAACACTAGCCGCTGAACCGCCTGATGAACCGCCAGGAACTTTGTTCAAGTCCCAAGGGTTATGAACTTTGTTAAATGCAGAGTTTTCATTTGAGGAACCCATTGCAAATTCGTCTAAGTTTGCTTTACCTACAATAGGAACCAAATTCCCGAGCAATTTTTCCGTAACTGTTGCGTTGTATGGAGAAACAAAGTTTTCCAGAATTTTACTTGACGCAGTTGTTTTTGAACCTATTAAGTTCATATTATCTTTCAAAGCAAGAGGAACACCTGCCAACAAAGGCAATTCTTCACCTTTTGCAATTCTTTCATCAACTTTCTTTGCTGTTTCCAGTGCAGTATCTTTTGTTAATGAATTAAATGCACCGATTTTGCCTTCCAATGCATTAATTCTTTCAAAAGCGGCATTTGTTAATTCAACAGCAGAAATTTCTTTATTTTTCAGAGCTTTACTCTGTTCCACAGCGGATTTTTTTAACAGCTCGTTCATAATTTCTCCTTAAATGCTAATTCTCAAAATGATTGTATGACAAACATATGTCACAATCAAGTCAGATAAAGTTTTACACAAAAAAATTTATCTTCATTAATAACATATATGATTTTATAAGTAGAAAATTATTTAACTATGATAAAACTGCTCAAAAAACTCAAAATTAGCACGGTATTTACGATAGTTTTCCTCTGCCGCCTTACCTGCTTTTCTGGCATCAACTTCAAGCAGGTTATTCATATAACGTATATTTTGAGATAAGTCTTCAGTTTCAGAGAGTTTTGGATAATCATCTCTTGCCATTGCATAATAAACTGCACGATTTCGCTCAGCTTCATCCGGAAAACCAAATTTTTGCAGAGCATTAGTTTCATATTTGGTGTATCCTCGTCCGATTCTACCTATCAGAGAATGCTGATATGCATGTTCTACTTCGTGTGCCGCAGTATTTACAGCCGCAGAAGCATCCCCTGCTTTAATATTAGGGCTATAACATATTTCCTGGTCCCATACAGAAAAATATCCGGAAGAATTTTTTGGTACTTGTTTATTTGACGCCGAAACGAAAATGCCCAAATCATCAAGGCTCTTTTCTCGCAAAAATTGCCTGGTCATAAGCTCCATCCCTTCATTGCTTCGCGGATCAATAAAGCGGTATTTCAAAAATTCGTCACGCAAATCTATATCAATATTGCCGCTTTGCCTAACATCAGTAAGTTCAATATCTGTGGAGTGATGAGTAATTGTACCGCTAACAACCTGCTTATTTGTTTTTGGTTCAAACCCTAAATTAATCGGATATCTTGTAAACGTAATTCTTTCAACATCTGCATTCTGAGGATTATGCTGGACTTTTTTCGAAAGCACCATAGTTGCTTCCTTGCCCTTTCTAACCAAATCTCGAATAAATTTATATATAATCTGTTGCTCAGTAGATTCTTTTACCCACCTTCCTGCAATATTTGCTAATTCCGGAGTAATAAATTCTTTATTAATATGAGAAGTTTTTAATCTACTTTTCTCAATTGTACGTTTATTACGCGCGTAATCATAAGTATAAAGCTCGGTGTTTTGACCGCCCTTTCGGAAATATCTTTGGATAATCCTTCCTGAGGCATCAAAAAAACTCAGGACTTCACTTTTATATGACAAATCAGATTTTTTACCGATGTTGACATATGTATATTCCACAGCCTTATACGGAACTTGACATTTGTAATCCGATGCAAATCTGAAAACATCTGTTCCACTTGTTTTTTGCAAAAGTTGAAAATCTTTCAACGGCTTTAAACCTAAATTTGTATAAACTTTATTGATTGCACGAAAACAATTTGAATTAATTTGAGGCAAATATTTTCTTATAATAGTCATTTTTATATAAATTCCTTACACTATACAATATAAAACCAAACAAAAAATTTTTTGCTTGCGTACAATTAAATCTTTTTGCCTAAAGATTTTGAAATTCTTGAATGAATCATATTAGCCTGACTCAAATATTCGGTCAGCTTTTCATAATTCTGAACTTTTTCACCGTAAGGAACATTCATATCAATAAGCTCATCTACGCTTTTGCTAATCTCAGACAGCTGTTCAAGAGAATCACTCAAGGTTACTACAGAGTTAACTTTTTTAGATACTCTGGCTAAAATCTGTCTTGAAATAAATTCCTGAACTTTATAAATCATTGGCATTTTTTCTTTAAAAGTCTGGTGAAAAGCTGTTTTTTCACCCAGTACTCTGCCGCCAAACATTTGCTGTTTTCGCAGCGTATCCAGCTCTTGCAAAACACGGGTTCTTTTTGCTTTCAAACTTAAAGCTTCGTTCTGAGTACCATAATTATCCGCAACTTTAATCTTTGCATCCAAATCTTTTACTAGAGCTTCTTTTTCTTTAATTCTATAATCAACGCTTAATTCTTCACCTTCAGGTTCTTCAATATTTGTTTTATTCAGGATTGCAGAATCATAACCATTCAGGCGTTTTATAGGATTTGTAACCTTTTGCACCTCAGGAACAGGCGCAGATGACGGGTCAAAATTCCCGCTAAACGGATTTACGGCAGAAAAATTATAATCTCTGCTGAATATATTGCCGTTTATTTTGTTTCCATTGTTACTACTATCCATACAACTATTGTAAAACAAGAAAACAAAATTTTTCACCATTAAAAGTATGATTTTACAAAAACTTTATGAAATTGTATAAACTTTCTTGTAATACAGCCATATGCCCCAGATTGTAAGACAGATATTAGGAAGCCAAGCAGCTAAGAATGGAGCAAGAGATCCTGCTTCACCAAATGAAATTGAAAGCGCTCTTACAACATAATAAGCAAAGATAATTAATATACTGAATAAAAATCCTCTGTTATACCTTACCCTCGGCGGCGTAATAGCAAGTGGAACCCCGACAAGAACAAAAACAATAGTTGTCAGAGGAAGTGCAATTTTATCAAATAATTCTATAGTGTAAGCTCTTCTGTCTTCGTCAGAAATTTTGGACGAGGTAAGATATTTCATAAGCTTTGTAAAATTCATCTCTTTGGCTACATTTTTATTTAATTCTCTTGATAAATCCAGACCAAACTTGACAGTAGAAGAATCAAATAATGTAGTATTCAGAACCTGACCGTCATTGCCTATAGTATAAGCCGCACCGCGTTCGAACACCCATCCTTCTGGTGAAGTTTTACCCTGACGCGCCTGCAACACCTGTATTGTTCCTTCTTTTGCGTTGTCTAAAACTGTCACATTATAAAGCGTTTTCTTTTCGCACAAACCAACATAGAATAATCTTTTTAAAGCTCCGCTTTCATTCAGCTCCTTGAATACAAAATTTTGTTTCCCGTCCGGAATATTTTTCTGTCCCAAAGCCCACAATGCAAGGTCTTTTGACTGCTTTGTCATCATTGGCACAACTGTTTCATTTATAAAAAAGCTTGATAGAGCCATAATTATCGCAAAAATAAATATAGGCTTTGCAATACGATTTAATCCAATTCCGCACGCTCTCATTACCGTAATCTCAGATGATAAACTCAATCTGTTTAAAGTCATAACGGTTGAAAGCAAAACTCCCATCGGAATTGTCATTACAATAACAGAAGGAAGATTCAATAATATCATAATAAACGCAATCTTGAACGGAATTCCGAACTTTGCAATCTGTTTAATCAAAGTAATAAATGTATCTGATGCAAAAATAATTGTCGTAAATACAAATACTCCCATCAAAAACATTTCAATTACCTGTTTTGAAATATATCTGTCTAATATTTTTAAACTCTTAATCTTTTGGTACAAACCGTTTACGAAACTGTTCCCTACCAACTTATCCATAATATTATTAAACCAAACTAACATACCCTGATTTTAATCTAAACAAAAGATTTAAGCAAATAAATTAATTCGACTCTTTGAGGATTAAAATAGTTTGCTCAATTTCGGTTTTCAAATAACCAAGCTGTTCTTTAATATTATTCGGATTATAAATATAGCCTTCGCTTCCATATGCAAGATACGGATTATACCGTTCTGCCTCATTGCGCAAAAGCGCAATTGAACGCGCATGTGTATTTAGTTCCATTAGCCGTTTATATGATACAAAATGACTTTCAGGACGGTTAGAATATTTATCTCTAAAATAATCTGCGTTTTTATTGAAGTAATAAACTTTTGCATTGAAAATTTGAACATTATCTTCATTTTCAATCATATCGAATATACTTTCCAGAATAGGAATAAACTCATTCAAATCATTTACATATTGAGAAGTTTTATCAGCTTTGAGAATTATATTAACAAACGCAGGATTGTCTCGAGGAACAGGCTTCATTACATTTTCAGAATTAAAATCCTTTGCAGGTTTAGCCTCAGGCGGATTTTTCGGTTCTTCTTTCGGCTCATAATTTCTTGTTAAATCAGGCAGTGTTCCGACATAGCCTTTAGCATCAGTGCTTGTAGGCAGTGATTTAGCCGCAAAACACTGTGTCGGCAATGCAAAAACCGATAATATAACAACCGTACAAAAAAATCTAAACCTTCTCATAACATTATTATAATAACTATTTTATAAAAATCATCGTTTATTTATCTTATATTTAGCGCTGACAATTTTTCGGCTGACAAGAACATGTCTCAGGGTTGCCAAAAGCTCTCATTTGCGGATTATCTTTGTACAAATTCCGTTTTCGGCACTCTTTTTTGGCATCATCGTGCTCAAGTTTTTTAATCATTTTATGCTTTGAGCGTTGATCGCGGGTCAAACATTTTTCAAATTCTTTATTCTCTTTTTCTTGCAGTTTAAGAATATCATTTTCAATACATTTAACAATACGCTTTTGTTTCAAAATTTCGTAAGGTTCCGCACAGCCTTCTTTCAAGGCTTTTAATCTGCAAATTTCATTCAATAGACACTTGTATTTTTCTTCAAAGAGCGGGGTATTTTCTTTAAGCATTTCCTCCCGCACGCTTATTTGCTCGTCAGATAAGTTTAGAGCATTGTAAACAGTTGATCTGTTATATTCAATCCTGCGGATAAATCTTGGCGGTTTACATTCCTGTTTGTGGCATCGTGCACAAACTTCCGTTCCCGTAAAAAAAAGGCATAAACTTATAAATATTAAAATTTTTTTCATATTTTGCTCCTGATTTTATTTATAATTTGGCATAAAATATGAACTTGGACAATTAGCTGATTGCATACCTGTTAACAGACAGTAACGGATATGTGAAGTATTTCTATATTTATAGTAGAATTGACCTATGGATGATATAAACTTAAGAAATTATGCATATTTAGGAGACGCAGTATGGGAACTTTTTATTCGCGAAAAAACCATACTCAAAACAAATAATGCAAAAAAACTGCATCAAATTACAACAAACTTAGTTAAAACACATTTTCAAAGCGAACTTTTACACTTTCTAGACAGCACATTGACCGATGAAGAACAGGAAATTGCAAGACGAGCGAGGAATTTGCCAATTCCTGTGGGCAGACGTAATATGCAGTCCGAATACCGTCAGGCAACTGCTTTTGAAGCTCTTATCGGCTGGTGGCACAAACATAACCTTGAAAGATTAAAATTTATTTTAAATATAATTGAAGAAAAATTATAAAACAAAAGACCTCTTAAAAAGAGGTCTTTCTCGTATATACCCGGTTTATGTAACCTTTGCCTGATAATCATATATCCATTATCAGCAACTTTTTTGAGATGATATTATAAAACCCGTCAAAAATAATTTTGCGGGTTTTTAATTTTATTTATTTACAAAACTTAATTATTCAGCAAGTTTTTCTCTTACAAGAGTTTCCACTTCTGCCAAGATATCAGGATTTTGTTCTAAGAATTCCTTAGCTTTTTCTCTGCCCTGACCTAGTTTTTCTTCTTTGTAACTGAACCAAGCACCTGCTTTTTTAACAATATCAAGATTTACTGCTACATCCAAAATATTACCAATTTTTGAAATACCTTTACCGAAAATAATATCAAATTCGGCAGTTCTGAAAGGAGGTGCAACTTTGTTTTTCAAAACTTTTACTCTTACGTGGTTGCCGACATCTCCGTCGTCCCCTTTTAAACCTTCAGTACGTCTGATTTCCATACGAACAGATGCATAATATTTCAACGCGTTTCCGCCTGTAGTTGTTTCAGGATTTCCGTACATAACACCTATTTTCATTCTCAACTGATTAATAAAAATAACTGTTGTATTTGTTTTGCCGATAATACCTGTTAATTTTCTCAAAGCTTTAGACATCAAACGAGCTTGAAGCCCCATTTGCTGATCTTCCATAGTTCCTTCAATTTCAGCTTTCGGAACAAGGGCAGCAACAGAGTCAACAACAACGATATCAACAGCACCGGAACGAACAAGTTCTTCTGTAATATCAAGAGCTTGTTCACCTGTATCAGGCTGAGAAATAAGTAAGTCATCCACTTGTACGCCTAAATTTCTTGCATATTCAGGATCAAGAGCGTGTTCTGCGTCAACAAATGCTGCAATACCGCCTTTTTTCTGACATTCTGCGACGATATGCTGGGCAAGAGTTGTTTTACCTGAGGATTCAGGACCGTAAATTTCAATAATACGACCGCGCGGAATACCGCCAATACCAAGCGCAACATCTAAAGACAGTGCGCCTGTCGGGATAGCATCAACATTGACGGTTGTTTTATCACCAAGCTTCATTATTGAGCCTTTGCCGAAATCTTTTTCAATTTTTTCAATAGCTAATTTCAGCGCTTTACTTCTTTCTTCGCTGACATTTACCGCAGGTGTTTCTTTAACTGCCATTATCTACTCCCAAACATATACTTCTTTTTTCTTATAAAAACCTAAAGCAACAGGTTTATAGCTGTTTAATTCGTTTTTCAACTGATAAACTTCTTTGTTCAAATCAACAATCTTCTGCTTTAGAGTTTCGTTATCGGTTTTGCAACGGATAAGTTCTACTACAACATCATCCATGCCTTCCAGCTTTTCATCAATAACTTTTGCAATTCTGTCGCTTAATTTTGCTTCTAAATCCTGCAATGCAGACAATACATTTTTAACAGCTGCACTGTTAGATGAAGATGCACCTACTGCGGAAGGAACTCTTGCTGCTATCGGATTTGAAACTACACTGCCGGCTTGAGCCTGTACTTTTCTAAGATTTTTCACTTCATCATAAGAAAAATAAGTGTGACCTTTTGCATTTTTTCTAGGTCTTATTGCAGCTTTTTTGCACAATTCAACAATTTCTTTATTGTCTGTTTTCAAAATAGTTCTAACCTCTTGAGGTGTTAAAGTTCTCTCATTCAATCTGTCTTTTATCATTCTTTCCTATCCCTTAAAAAACATTCCCAATATCATTCTATTACATTCATAAAAATCAGGCAAATGATTTTCGATAATCATGAAGAAATGTAAATATAAATTTTACTTTAAATGACGGGTTTACATTTTTAGAAAATACATTATATTTATAGTATGAAAAAGTTGTTTATTTTTATCATATTCACAATGCTGATTGCGCCGCAGAGCGTTTTTGCAAACGATGTTGACCTGCCTGCAACAGGTGATTTGTGGGACAATTGGAACACCAGGGAAGAAGGTAAAGAAGCTAAACCTGTTTCAGATGAAGAGTTTGATAAGGCGCTTGAACAACTGGACAAAAAAGTAAACAAGTGGAAAAACTGGGCTGAAAGACGAAAAATTCCAAAGGGCGAAGAATTCAGCCGGAGCAATGAAACAGAAATTATAACTGACGGAGAACAAACAAATAAAGACAGCCTTCCTGTAATTACTCTGCCTATAGAATTAAAAGCAGGAGAAGACTTTGTTCCTGTAGGGCATTATCAGGTAAAATGTGAAAAAACAGATAACGGCACTGTATTAAAACTGTATCAGGCACACTACGAAATGGCACAATTTCCTGCTGTAGAAACTAATGACGACTTTGGAGAAGAAACAATCTCTTTTGCAAAATGGTTCACCGAAGATGATAACAAAATAAAAATCATCTACGGTTCAATGGATTTCAATGCTTATGCGATAATTGAGATTGCATCTCCTTAATCTTTTCTATATCGTTTTACAGTTTTTTACAGTGGTGCTGAAGCATGGTAGATTCCATCTTGGCAAGAGTCTGCAAGTCATTCATTACCTGAGTAAATTCTCTCATAAATTGCTCAATATTATTAGCATCAAGATTTTCTAAATCTATAGTGGAAATCTTGTCAAATACTCTTTTGCCGTAAGAACTGTTAACACCTGCAACTGCCATAGGAACCTTGCAATCATAACTATTTCCGGCATTATCTATCATGTATAGGTGACATGCACCGTTCACTTTTCCGTAAATTTTATACAAATCAGTTTTATATGGAGTGCAAGTTGCAAGATTCCTATAGTAAGGTACATATTTCTTTATTTCTGCCTGTTGTCTTTTAAATTCCTGCATTTTATCGGAAGAATCACCGTAAGCAAAAGTTTTTACAAAAACACAGCCACATAAAATTATTACTAAACCTAAAACCAAACCAAATATTTTTTTCATACAAATTCCTTTACTATATGTTCATTGCTTTTAAAATATCATTCATATCTGATGATGTCTTTTTAACATCCGCATTTGAGTATTTAATAGCATTATCAGGGTCTTTCAAACCGTTTCCTGTTAAGATACAAACTATTTTTGAACCTTCTTTAACCTGATTTTTTACTTTAATAAGTCCTGCAACAGAAGCCGCTGACGCAGGTTCTGCAAGAACACCTTCACAAGATGCAATAAGTTTGTACGCCGCAACAATTTCATCATCTGTTACAAAATTAATCATGCCGTTACTTTCATCTCTTGCCGCTTCAGCAAATTTCCAGCTTGCAGGATTGCCGATACGAATTGCTGTTGCTAAAGTTTCAGGGTTCAGAATTCTTTCGCCTTTAACAATTGCCGCTGCACCTTCTGCTTCAAAGCCCATCATTTTTGGAAGTTCTTTGATTTTGCCAAGATTATGCCATTCTTTGTAGCCTTTCCAGTATGCAGTAATATTTCCTGCGTTGCCAACAGGGATAAAATGGTAATCAGGAGCCTGTCCTAAAGCTTCACAAATTTCAAAAGCACCTGTTTTTTGACCTTCAATTCTATAAGGATTAACCGAATTAACAAGTGTAATCGGATATTTATCAGAAATTTCGCGAACCATTTCCAGCGCTTTATCAAAATTACCTTGAATTGCAATAATTTCTGCACCGTACATCATAGCTTGAGACAATTTACCAAGCGCAATATAACCGTCAGGGATTAAAACATAAGTTTTCAAACCTGCTTTTGCACCGTATGCTGCAGCAGATGCCGAAGTATTACCTGTTGAAGCACAAATAATTGCGTCGGAACCTGCTTCTTTTGCTTTTGTAACAGCCATGGTCATTCCGCGGTCTTTGAAACTTCCTGTAGGATTACAGCCTTCGAATTTTAAATAAATTTCAGCTTCTAACCCGATTTTTTTAGCTAAATTATCAGCCTTAATAAGCGGTGTATTGCCTTCATTCAACGTAACAACAGGTGTTGTGTCTGTTACCGGTAAAAATTCTCTGTATCTGTTAATTAATCCTTGATAGTACATAATTTAAAGCTCCTTTTTTAAGTATTCTACCACAAAATTGACAATAAAAAAAGAGAACCATAACAGTTCTCTTTTTAATATCTTTTTGTTTCAAAGCTTAATTATATAGCTTTTTGAACTTTTCCTGCTTTTAAACAAGATGTACATACTCTGATTCTTTTTGTTGAACCGTTAACAACAGCTTTTACTGATTGAAGGTTTGGTTCTTGAGTATGAACGATTTGTTTATGAGAGAAAGTCAATTTAGCTGCTTTAATTGGAGCTTTTCCGCAGATTTCACAATGTTTTGCCATAATTATTTTCCTTTTCTAGCTAGTTTTTCTTACTTCAGTACTATCATAATACCCTAAAAATACATTTTTGCAAGTATCATGTTAAAAATGATTAACTACAATACGCGTTTATAAATCGCATCAATATTTTGTAAGAATGCCTGCTTGTCAAAGATTTGTTCAATTTCATCCTGCCTCAGACGGGATATAACATCAGAATCTTTCATAAGATTTGCTCTAAAGTCGCCGTGATTTTGGAATGCATCAAGTGCATTACGCTGGACAATCACATATGCATCTTCTCTTGATAATCCTTTTTCAACAAGCGAAAGCAGAACTTTTTGAGAGAATACTATGCCGCCAAATTTATCAGTATTTTTGAGCATATTATCTTCGTGAACAACAATATTTTCTATCAAACCGTTAAAGCGGTGAAGCATAAAATCAACCAGAATTAAGCTGTCAGGGAAAATTATACGCTCAGCAGAAGAATGAGAAATATCTCTTTCATGCCACAATGCAATATTCTCCAGCGCGGCAAACGAATTTGCCCTCACGACACGCGCTAAACCGCAAAGATTTTCGCTCAACACAGGGTTCTTTTTGTGAGGCATTGCTGAAGACCCCTTTTGACCTTTTCCAAAACCTTCTTCAAGTTCAAGAACTTCTGTTTTTTGCAGGTGGCGGATTTCTGTTGCAAACTGCTCAATTACACTCGCAATCAATGCCAAAGACTGCATAAAGTATGCGTGATAATCTCTTGCGATAATTTGAGTTGAAACTCTTGCAGGTTTCAGACCTAAATTTTCGCAGGTTAGCTTTTCAACTTCAGGCGAAATATTACTGTAAGTACCGACAGGACCCGAAATCTGTCCGACTCGAATTTCATCCAGTGCTCGAACAAAATTGTCTTTCTGTCTTTCTAAAATATCAATCCAATTGCAAATCTTAACCCCGAAGGTCATAACTTCTGCATGTATCCCGTGTGAACGTCCTATACAAACAGTGTTTTTATGTTTATTTGCAAGATCTTTCAGAGTTGAAATTGTTTTTTCCAAATCTGAAAGAATAATTTTCCCGCTATCTTGAATTTGCAAGGCAAAAGCAGTATCAATAACATCAGAACTTGTCATTCCGATATGAACATAGCGCCCTAAATCGCCAAGACTTTCATTCACGCAAGTTAAAAATGCAATCACATCATGACGGACTTCGCGTTCAATTTCATCTATCCGCTCAACTGAAAAACTTGCCCTCTGCCTGATTTGTTCTGCCGCTTCTTTAGGGATAGTTCCCAATTTTGCGTAACTGTCACATACAGCCATTTCAACTTTCAGGTAATAGTCAAATTTGGCATCTAAATCCCAAATTTTTGACATTTCTTCACGTGAATATCTTCCAATCATAAGCCTAAACCTGTACTCTTATCAGACTGTTAACCTCTGTAATTGCAGGGTCATTATTAAAAATTTCGATAACCTTCTGCATGTCTTTTTCTTTTGAAAGTTCAGTAATAACAGTAATTCTCGCTGCATTATTTCCCGCAACTTCTTTTTGGACAATACTTGCAAGGCTTATATTATTCTCCTCACAAGCTTTACCAATACGACCAATAACACCTTTGCTGTTCTGTGCGGTAATTGAGATATAATATTTGTTTTCGGTTTCTGAAACATCCATCATCACAGCATTTTCCTCGTGATGGCATCTCATCATCGGCAAGATATAATCAGCTTTTCCAATCTCTGAAACTATTGCTAAGATATCGCCGACAACCGAACTTGCTGTAGGAAACTCGCCCGCTCCGGGTCCGGAAAGGGTTACGTCGCCTACAGGATGACCGGTTAAGCTCACCGCATTAGTTACATAGTCAATATGCGCTAAAGATTTTGACTTCGGAACAAGCATCGGATGAACTCTTACATCTGCTCTGCCATCTTCATTTAATTCAGCTGAGGCAATAAGTTTAATCTTGTAGCCCATCTCGTTTGCCGCTTTCATATCATCAGGGCTGATTTTTGTAATACCTTCACGGTAAACTTTATCAATCTTAATTCTTTTACCAAATGCAATAGTAGCAAGGGTTGTAATCTTATACGCCGCATCAAAGCCTTCAACATCGCCTGTCGGGTCAGCTTCCGCATAACCCAGTTCTTGCGATTCTTTTAATACATCAGAATATGACGCTCCCTGAACATCCATTTTTGTCAAAATATAATTGGTTGTTCCGTTCAAAATTGCTTTTATTTTTGTGATTTTGTTACCTGCGAGAATAGTTTTTATCGGCATTATTAAAGGTATACCGCCTGCAATCGCTGCTTCATATAGAACAACTTTGTTATTATCCTCGGCAAATTTAAAAAGTTCTTCGCCGTGTTTTGCTAACAACTCTTTATTTGCCGTAACAATATGCTTGCCATTTTTAATTGCAGTTTTAATCAAATCAAATGCAGGTTCAATACCGCCCACAAGCTCCGCAACAATTTGAATTTCAGGGTCATTAACAACATCATACGGATTATCTGTTATAATACTTTCATCCAAATTTTCAATATTGCGTTTTTTATTTTTATTTCTTACCGCAATTTTTACAATCTCTACATCTTCAAAATTTTGAAGCGTTTTAAAAACTCCGCTTCCTACTGTTCCTAAGCCTATTAAGCCAATTTTAATCTTCTTATCCATACGAAAAGTATAACATAAATTTATATAAAAAACAGCCCTCAAATTCGAGAGCTGTTTTTAGGTTTATGAATAAAGATTAACGATTAGTCTTCATCAACATTGAAATCAGGAGCACCAAACATACCTTCAATTTCTTCTAAAATCGCAGATGGTTTTCTTGCTTGATTTCTTTGAGCAACTGCACGTTTTCTTTCTTCTCTGTCACGTTCTTCATTTGCGTTAATCAAATGATGGAAACCAGTACCTGCCGGAATTAAACGACCGATAATAACGTTTTCTTTCAAACCTCTTAACAAGTCTTTTTTACCATCAACTGCTGCTTCTGTTAAGATTCTTGTTGTTTCTTGGAATGAAGCTGCTGAAATGAAACTTTCTGTGTTCAAAGAAGCTTTTGTGATACCTAACAACATGTATTCACAAGTTGCTTGTTCTTTTCCTGCTTCTTCAGCAAGTTTGTTTTCTTTTTCGAATGTTTGCATTTCAATCAACTCACCAGGTAACAAGTTAGTGTCACCAGCGTCAATAATCTTAACTTTCTTAGTCATTTGACGAACGATGATTTCGATGTGTTTATCAGCAATTTCAACACCTTGAGAACGGTATACACGTTGTACTTCGTCAACTAAGTGCTGTTGAGCTGCTTCCGGTCCGCATAATCTCATAACGTCGTGTGGATTTAAAGGACCTGAAGTTAACGCTTGACCTTTTGTAATTTTTTGACCGTTTGAAACGATTACATTTGAGTCAATTGCGTATTTAATTTCAGTTGATGAACCGTCTTCATCTGTCAAGAATAATCTTGGGAAGCCATCGTCATCAATTTCAATTTTAGCTGTACCGTCGTATTCTGCTAAGATAGCACAATCTTTTGGTTTTCTACCTTCCAAAAGTTCTTCAACTTTCGGCAAACCTTGAACGATATCGCCTGTTTTTTCTCTTTCGAATACGAGAGTTGCCAACAAGTCGCCTCTAAGAACTAGTGCACCTGAGTCGATTTGAAGCATTGTACCAGGACTGATTAAGTATGGACGACCGTTTCTGATAGAAATTTCGCCTTTGTTTACAGCTGTAACCAAACCTGAAACAGGAGAAGTTTCACCGCTTTCAGCTAATACTTTATCAGCTTTAATAAAATCGCCTTTCTTAACAACAGCTTTTCCAGATACAGGAACTGTTGTTTCAGAACTTTCAGAAATTAATAACAATCTTCTTACTTCTTCTGAATCATTATGAATTGATGCAACCGCATCATGCATTGCAAGAACTTGAGTTTTTGCAACAGGAGTTCTAGGGTCAATTGTTTCACCATCATGAACAAGCAATTCTGTTTGTAATGATGAGTGAGCAGAACCTTCCATTTCACGACGAACAATTAAGTTTTCAAGTACAACAATTCTCAATGCTCCATTTGCATCAAGTTCTACCATACCTTTAAGGTGTGATAAATAACCTTGCATTTGAAGAACTAAGCTTGTTCTTGTAATAGTTGCGCCGTCAACGTTTCTAACTCTAGCGCCATCTTTATATTGCAATTGTGTAACAGGGATGATATCAATCAATTCATCTGTTGTGTTGAATTGGATTGAAACATCTTTCTGCTCAACATCCAATACCTGAACAGGTCTTACTAAGATTTGTACAGGCTGATTTGCAATAGTATCCTCGTCTATAGATAATGTTGCATCAATCTCTTCATCCAAATCGTCAATAGGTAAATCATCTGCTGATGAATCCATAATTGTTACGATTGAAGTTTCTTTTGCTTTAATGCCATCTGCAATTACTGTACCTTTTTTAACAACTTCACCTTCATCAACTTTCAATTCTGAAATGTTAGATAATGTGTGAACTTCACCAGGTCTTACAGTAATTTCGTGGATTACGTCGTTATATTCTTTAAATTCAACAACACCGTCGATGTGGCAGTAAACATCTTTAACAATTTCAGTACCTGCTGTAACTGTTGTTCCGTTTTCAACCATTTTCAAAGTGCTGTCTTTGTTGATTTGGTGAATTTCTTCCGGTATAAATACAACTTTACCCGGTTTTGTAATGATTTGGTTATCGTCAACTTCAACGTCAACGTATCTGATTTCACCTGAAGATGCTACTGAACATTCATCATCAATAAGTTCGGCAATAATCATACCGTTTTCTACTGTTGTATCAACAGGAGCTTTAACAATATATCTTTCACCGGTTTTATCAACTGTCCAGATTTGTTCTTTCTTAGTTTGTTCAAATGATGCGTTTTCAGGGCTTAAAGATGCGATTACAATTGTCAATTCTTTACCTTGAACAATTTTCTTAATCTTTTTGCCGTCGAATTTAGCTTCTTCAATAACTAATTCATCACCAACTCTCACTTCACCGCCGTGTTCGCAAATTGTTAAAGTTTCAGCCAATTTTTCACCTTCAGAGATTTTTTGACCGTCTTCAACAAGAACTTTTGAACCGCCAGGTAAAGTATAAACGTCACCGCCTAAAACCCAAACAACACCTTGTTTGTTTGTAGTTCTAAGAACGTTGCCCTGTCTATCTTTCTTTTCATCAGCTTTGAAATCTTCAAATACGATTTCACCTGAGATATCAGTTGTAATATCTTTTGTTGCTTTTTCTGTCAAACGAGAGCTGTCACCTGCTGATGTTGGAGCATGTTCAGCCATTTTGAAGCCTTTTGCAACTTCCATTCCATCAGTGATAAATAATGTAGCACCTGCAGGAATGTGATATTTAGTTGTTCTTTTTTCGCCTTTAACTTCGATGTCAGCTTCGTACATAGAAACTTGTACAACATCCCCGTGACGGGTTCTAAGTTCTCTTGCTTTAATTTTAGAAACAACTACACCGGCTTCACGAGCTAAAATTTCTTTCTTAGCTTCTTTAACGCCTACCGCACCGCCGGTGTGGAAGGTTCTCATTGTAAGCTGTGTACCTGGTTCACCGATTGACTGAGCTGCGATAATACCGATTGCTTCGCCGATATCAACTAATTTTTGAGTTGTCATTGCCCAGCCATAGCATTTTTGGCAGACACCATATTCAAGACCGCAAGTTAAACCTGAACGAACTCTTAATTCGTGTAAATCTAAACTTGAAATCTTCTTAATATCGTCTCTGTCCATTGTTGTGCCGTTTGCAACTAAAACGTTACCTTCAGCATCAAGAATATCTTGAGCAACTGTTCTTCCTAACAATCTGTCGATTAACGGAACGATAACAGCATCGCCGTCAGTAATAGATTTAAGGTCGATATATTTAGTAGTATGACAATCATCTGCACGGATAATGACATCTTGAGCTACGTCAACAAGACGTCTTGTTAAGTAACCTGAGTCAGCTGTTTTTAACGCTGTATCTACAAGACCTTTACGTGCACCGTATGATGAAATGATGTATTCTGTTACAGACAAGCCTTCTTTAAAGTTTGATTTAATCGGCAAGTCGATGATTTGACCTTGTGCGTCTGCCATCAAACCTCTCATACCAACCAGCTGTGATACCTGTGATAAGTTACCACGGGCACCGGAGAATGCCATCATATATACCGGGTTCAGTCTGTCAAAGTTTTCTACAACCTGTTCTGTCAATTTTGCAGTTGTTTCAGACCAGGTGTCGATAACTTTTGTGTATCTTTCTACTTCGGTGATTTCACCTTTTAAGTATCTGTTTGTTGATTTTTCAATTTCTTTTTCAGCTGATTTCAACAATTCTTTCTTTGATTCAGGAACTGAAAGGTCTGCAATTGAAATTGTTGTACCTGAAACTGTTGCATATCTGTAGCCTAAGCTTTTCAAAGCATCAGCCAATGCAGCAGCTTTAGCACCGCCGAATTCCAAATACATCTGACCTAACAACTTTTTCAACGAACCTTTGTCCATTTGTTTGTTGATGAAATCAGGTGATTTCTTTGTATTTGTATATGTTCTTTCCATTCTAATTTTTCCTCAATTAGTTTTATTTACATTAATTATTCACTTAAACAAGTGCTTTTCTAACTTCTTCGTTAAAGATAATTCTACCAACTGTAGTTTCTAATCTTTCACCTTTTTCGTCTCTAACGATGATTTTATCGTGAAGCTTGATTACGCCTACTTCAAGAGCTGAGATTGCATCCTGGAAGTTGTAGAAGTAACCTTTAACTTCCTGATTAGGGTCTTTCAATGTAGTCAAGTAGTACATACCCAAGACCATATCCTGAGAAGGTGTTACGATTGGTTTACCGTTAGCAGGAGCTAACAGGTTGTTAGTAGCTAACATAAGCATTCTTGCTTCTGCTTGAGCTTCAATTGAAAGAGGAACGTGAACAGCCATCTGGTCACCGTCGAAGTCAGCGTTGAATGCTGTACAAGACAATGGGTGAAGCTGGATTGCACGACCTTCTACCAATTTTGGTTCGAATGCCTGAATACCTAATCTGTGAAGGGTTGGAGCACGGTTCAACATAACAGGATGTCCGTCAATTACCTCTTCTAAGATATCCCAAACTATCGGTTCTGAACGTTCAATTTTCTTCTTCGCAGATTTAATATTTTGAACGTATCCGCGTTCGATAAGTTTGTTAACAACAAACGGTTTGAACAATTCGATTGCCATTTCTTTCGGCAAACCGCACTGGTTCAATTGTAATGTAGGACCCACAACGATTACTGAACGACCTGAGTAGTCAACACGTTTACCTAACAAGTTTTGACGGAAACGGCCTTGTTTACCTTCAATAATATTAGATAATGATTTTAACGCTCTGTTGTTAGGACCAACAACGGTTCTACCGCGGCGTCCGTTATCAATTAACGCATCAACTGCTTCTTGAAGCATACGTTTTTCGTTTCTTACGATGATTTCAGGTGCACCCATTTCAAGAAGTCTTTGCAAACGGTTGTTTCTGTTGATTACACGTCTGTATAAGTCGTTTAAGTCAGATGTTGCAAATCTTCCGCCGTCTAACTGAACCATTGGTCTCAAGTCAGGAGGTGTTACAGGAAGTACATCCATAATCATCCATGTAGGATTTGTATCTGATGAGATTAGAGAATCTAATAATCTTAATCTCTTAATTAATTTAGATTTTTTCTGAACAGAAGTAATGTTACCTGCTAATTCTGTTCTGATTTCTTCTGCTAAAGTTTTAATATCAACTTCGGCTAAAAGTTCTTTAATAGCTTCTGCACCGATACCAACTTTTAAAGTTGATTCTTCGTTTTCAGCCATATAATCTTCATATTCTTCTTCAGATAATAATTGAAGTTTTTTGAAATCGCTGTCACCGCCATCAATTACAACATAGCTGTTGAAATAGATAACTTGTTCCAAATCTTTCAAAGTCATATCTAAAAGTAAGCCTAAGTATGAAGGAATACCTTTCAAGAACCAGATGTGAGAAACAGGAGCAGCAAGTTTAATGTGTCCCATTCTGTGACGTCTTACTTTTGAATCTGTAACTTCAACACCGCAGCGTTCGCAGATAATACCTTTATGTCTTACTCTTTTATATTTACCGCAATAGCATTCCCAGTCCTTTGTCGGTCCGAAAATTCTTTCGCAGAATAAACCGTCTCTTTCCGGTTTTAACGTACGATAATTGATTGTTTCCGGTTTAGTAACTTCGCCGTGTGACCATTGAAGTATTCTGTCCGGAGATGCAATACTTATTCGTATATAATCAAAATAATCAATACTTGTTGACATTTATAATGTTCTCCTTTTTTATTGAGTGAGCAAGGCGGAAAGTGATTTTCCGCCAATCACACTTCACTTAATTATAGATCTCCAAAAGTGGTAGGTGTTTCAAAGAAGTTGATATTCAACAACTCTGAATCAACATCTGACAGTGTACGTTTTGGAGCGGCTTTTCTCAAGTCGTCCATATCTGTCATCAAGTCAACTTCCTGACCGTCTTTTTTAGCTACTGTTATATCTAAACCGATACTTTGCAATTCTCTTACAAGTACCTTGAATGATTCAGGGATACCAGGTCTTGGGATATTGTCGCCTTTAACGATTGATTCATATGCTCTGTTACGTCCGTTAACATCATCTGATTTGATTGTTAACATTTCTTGAAGAGTATATGCCGCACCGTAAGCTTCCAATGCCCAAACTTCCATCTCACCGAATCTTTGACCGCCGAATTGAGCTTTACCGCCCAATGGCTGTTGAGTTACAAGTGAGTAAGGACCTGTTGAACGAGCGTGGATTTTGTCGTCAACAAGGTGAACTAGTTTCAAGAAGTAAGTCAAACCTACTGCAACAGGTCTGTCAAACGGTTCACCGGTTCTACCGTCGATTAGCATTACTTTACCGTCTTCGCCTACCCAGTCGCATCCTGATTCTTTGATACCTCTAAGAAGTTCAGCTTTTGTAGCGATTTCTGATTGGTTTTCACCGTACATTTCGTCGAATGAAGGTGCTTCGTAGTGGTCGCCTGTCAAGTATGCAGCCAAACCAAGCAATAATTCATAAGTTTGACCAACGTTCATACGAGAAGGTACACCAAGAGGGTTCAATACGATATCAACAGGAGTTCCATCAGGTAAGAATGGCATATCTTCTTTTGGAAGAATTCTTGAAACGATACCTTTGTTACCGTGACGTCCTGAAAGTTTATCACCTACAGAAACTTTACGTTTTTGAGCGATGTAAACTCTGATTACTGTATTAGCTCCAGGTGGTAATTCGTCACCTTTTTCTCTGTCGAATACTTTTACGTCAAGTACTCTACCGCCTTCACCGTGAGGAACTCTTAGTGAATTGTCTTTAACGTCTCTTGCTTTTTCAGCGAAGATTGCTCTTAACAATTTTTCTTCAGGCGGATGTTCAGATTCACCTTTAGGTGTAACTTTACCAACCAAAATATCGTCAGCGTAAACACGAGCACCGATACGAACAATACCACGTTCATCCAAGTGTCTCAATGCATCTTCTGAAACGTTTGGAATTTCACGAGTAATTTCTTCAGGTCCAAGTTTAGTTTGACGAGCTTCAATTTCTAATTTTTCAATGTGTAATGATGTGAAGATATCATCGTGAACGCATCTTTCTGAAAGTAAGATAGCATCCTCGAAGTTGTAACCTTCCCAAGGCATATATGCAACCAAAATGTTTTTACCTAATGAAAGTTCACCACCGCAAGTTGATGCACCGTCAGCGATTACATCGCCTGCTTTAACTTTGTCGCCTTCGTGAACGATAGGTCTTTGGTTAATACAAGTATCTTGGTTTGAACGAACATATTTCATTAATGTATAAATATGTGGTTTACCTTGGATATCTCTAATAACAATTTCTTCACCAACAACTCTTTCTACAGTACCGTCAACTTCTGAAACAATAACCATACCTGAGTCTTTAGCTACTCTGCCTTCAAGACCTGTACCTACTCTTGGTCTTTGAGTGATTAAAAGAGGTACTGCTTGACGTTGCATGTTAGAACCCATCAATGCACGGTTAGCATCGTCGTGTTCGATGAACGGAATCATTGATGTCGCAACAGAAATAATCTGAATAGGACATACACCGACATAGTCAACTTTTGATGCTTCTGTCATAATGAACTCTGAACGATATCTTGCAGGAACCATATTTTCTACAAATGTTCTGTCCTTAGTTAATTTAACGTCAGCAGGAGCACAACGATAATTTTCGTCGGCATCAGCTGTCATATATACAACTTCATCAGTTACAACGCCGTTTTTAACAACGAAGAATGGAGATTCAACAAAACCGTAGTCGTTAACTTTAGCGTGAGTAGCCAATGAACCTATCAAACCTGCGTTAGGTCCTTCCGGAGTTTCAATCGGACAAATACGTCCATAGTGAGAAGGGTGGATGTCACGAACAGCAAATCCTGCTCTTTCTCTTTGTAAACCGCCAGGTCCTAATGCTGAAATACGACGTTTGTGAGTCAATTCAGCAAGCGGGTTGGTTTGATCCATGAACTGTGATAACTGTGATGAACCGAAGAATTCTTTTAATGAAGCAACTAAAGGTTTAGTGTTCAACAAGTTCAACGGTGTCAAAGTTTCAGAATCTTGTAAAGTCATTCTTTCTTTAACAATTCTTTCAATTCTTGAAAGACCAACTCTGAATTGGTTTTGAAGAAGTTCACCAACTGAACGGATTCTTCTGTTACCCAAGTGGTCGATATCATCCAATTGACCTTCATCATAAGTTAAGTTGATAAGGTATTCAATTGTAGAAACGATATCTTCAACTGTCAAAGTTCTTTGGTTTTTCGGAATATTTAAGTTTAATTTTTTGTTTAATTTATAACGACCAACACGACCGATGTCATATTTCTTTTCATCAAAGAATCTTGATTCTAAGATTTGACGTCCGCCTTGAGGAGACGCAGGGTCACCAGGTCTTAATTTTTTGTATAATTCTACTAAAGCTTCATCTGTAGTTTCTGTAGTATCTTTTTCTAAAGTTTTCTTCAAAAATTCAAAGTGAGTGAATTTTGATTCCATTTCAGAAACAGTGATACCCATAGCTTTCAATAAAGTTGTAGCTAAGATTTTTCTGTTTTTGTCGATTTTAACGTGAATAATATCGTTAGAATCTGTTTCAATTTTCAACCAAGCACCACGATTAGGAATCATAGTTGCGTTGTATAAACGTTTTCCTGTTGGTGATGGGTCACATTTGAAGTAAACACCAGGAGAACGAACGATTTGTGATACGATAACACGTTCTGCACCGTTAACAATGAATGTACCTTTGTCAGTCATTGTAGGGATATCACCTATGTAAACTTCTTGTTCTTTAATTTCACCGCTGTCACGGTTAACTAATCTAATCATAACGCGCAATTGTTTTGCATATGTTGCGTCATGAATTCTTGCCTCTTCAACTGTATACTTTGCATTATCGAAAGTATAGTTTGGTAAGAAGTGTAATTCTAATCTGCCTGTATAGTCTTTAATTGGAGAGAATGAAAGTAATTCTTCTTTCAAACCTTCTTTTAAAAACCATTCAAACGATTTTTTTTGCACTTCAATAAGGTCCGGTAAATCGTCCAAACGAGTATGTGGAATACCCATTGGCGTTACTCTTTTTGCATATTTTGTCTCAGACATCAATTCACCTCATTTATAATGATGTACGTACTATAAAACTTTTTTCTAACTTAAGGCTGTAAACCCTCTGCCATTTTTCGGCAAATAACTGCAATTTCAGGGACTTGTAAAAGTTGGTGAAACCCGCTCATAATCAAACTTCCAAGATTTGGGCATAGTTCGCCTTACTTTACATTTGCATGTTACTCCATCATAGTACATCAATATTAGTAGTCAAGTTAATTAGGCATGCTTTTTGAAAAGTTCTCCCATTTTTCTTAACAAAAATTTACAGTGGGAAATGTATAAGTCTGATTGTTTGACTATGAAAGGGTTTGAGCGTCAAGACATACTTAAGAATTATTTTGAACATTGCATAATTAAAGGGTTTTGGCGATATCGCCAAAACCCTTATCTAATTAAATATTCCAAACTATGCTAAAATAAATTTATGTTTTATCTTGAAAAAATTAATGGAAAAAATATTTTAAAATCTGATTTACTTCAAGAGGCAGAAGCTTTTTTCACAACTAGAGATATTTGCATCTGCGATAAGGATGTAAATATTGACAAAATTTCAATTCAAAATAATAAAATTTTGCTTGCAAATTACTTAAAAATTAGCGAAAAAAATCTTATCATGCCTGAACAAACACATAGCGCAAATATTGATATAGCAATAGAAACAAAGCATGAATATCCGGATTGTGACGCGTTAATTTTGACTAAAAAAAATCTCGGAATATTCTTAAATTTTGCTGACTGCACCCCGATAATTTTATATGATAAAAAGCAAAATATCGGAGCAATTGCTCATGCCGGATGGCGAGGAACTGTACAAAAAATTGCACCGCTTACAGTTGAAAAAATGGGCTCAAATCCTGAAGATATTATCGCTATAATTGGTCCTGCTATTGGCTTTTGTTGTTACAGTGTAGGCGAAGAAGTTTATGAAAAATTAGCCCAAACAGTTTCTGATTTTGAAGGACTTTTTGAAATTCGTGAAGGTAAAATTTTTGTTGACCTGAAAAATATAAATAAAAGACAACTTGAAGAAGTTGGTGTTAAAAAATTTGATGTTTGTCCGTATTGTACTGTTCACAATAACGATTTATTTTTCTCTTACAGAAACGAAAATGCAACAACTAAACGCCACAGCGCAATTTTATGTTTAAAATAAAGCGCGGACTTTTTATAAAAAGTCCGCGCTTATGAATTTATTTTTCTTGTTGCAATTTTTTCTTTTGAGCTTCTAATTCTCTTCGCTTTTCACTTCTGGTTTTTGCTTTTTGTCTTTTTACCCTTTGACCGGAACCGCTGTTAAAGCTTCCATTAATATTAATATTTGTTGCATAGCCTTTTTCTAGACCGTTATAGTATTGGTCTTCGTGCCTCATTTGTCTTTGGCGATACAAGTTTCTTGCCTGATTTTCCGGAGTAAAAGAAGCATTTTGACCAAATCTTACAGGTGTTGGGTTTGAAATTGCACCTGCATTATTATACTTGTAAACAACATCTGCATTTACGGCAGTAGAAACCAATAGTAATGCCATTACAGTTAATAATAACTTTTTCATAAATACCTCCATAAATAATTTTTATTATATCATATGTAATAATATAACGAAAATTATTTACAAGGGTTCATTGCTCCATAATAAGTCACCCCGCCACATGTGACTCTTTTATGATAATTACTCGGAACAATATAGCTTTTATCAAGTGTTGACATAGGTTCCCGTCGTGTAATAGTCGGATTTACTACGCTGTATCTTTTCCTCGCATAAGGCATTCCATAACCGTAATAAGGATTGTAATATCCCATTCGGTAAGGATTAAAATATCTATATGCTGATCTTGCTAATGCAGGGTACCGATAGTTGGGATAATAACGCGGATGCGCCGGCATTCTTCTGTAACGGTAAGGAGCATTATAACCGTAATTATAAGGAGTTCTATATCTTCCATAACCGTAATTTGTACGGATTGGTGCACCTGCATTGTTAAAAAACACCTGCTGAACTGCTTCAGCATTTAAACATGTAAATAACACCGTAAATATTATAAGAAGGAATTTCTTCATCACTATAATCCTCTGATTTACTCTATAGTGATATAGTATTCATTAGAAAAATTTTTATAATACCCGTTGAAGCTAATTAAAAAAGAGTTATAACAAAAGTTATAACTCTAAAAATTTTTATATTGTTTTTCAAAATTAGTTATAATATGTAATACCATTTCTTGTATAGCTTTTCTGAGGTTTTATTGTATAATCTTTGCTAAATCTTGAAGGCTGTTCAGCAACATAAGCTCTATTTGCGCGGGAAGACATACCGTATGCTCCTCCGTAACCGCCCATACCATAAGCACTGCGCGAACCGTAATTTTCCAAAGCTTTTGTGATTGCATTATAACGTCTGATTTGTCTTTGTTTCGCAACTATTCTGGCTCTGGTATGAGGTGCAAAAGCGGCATTTGTGCCATAACGGTTAACTGAATGACTTCTACCATTACCTGAAGAATATCTTACAGGCATTCCGCCTGAAAAATACAAACTGCCCGCATCAGATGCTAAACAAGTAAAACAAATAACAAATAAGGTTAATAAAAATTTTTTCATAATATACACATTTCCTTCCGCTGATTTGCAACTTTTAAAAAGTTAAATAAATTTTTCTTGCTACTTGCAAAATTAGATTTTTACCATTCGTTACATTTCATATATAATAATACTATGAAAAAGATATTATGTTTTGGAGACTCAAATACTTACGGATATATTCCCGCCACAGGTAAAAGATACCCGAAATCAGAGCGCTGGAGCGGAATACTTGCAGAACTTTTATATGATTTTGAAGTAATCGAAGAAGGCATGAATAACCGCAAGGGATTCTTCGCGGCTCCTGAAGGCATTGAATTTTGCGGGGTTAAGTTTTTACCTGTATGCCTGCAAAAACATAAAGATATTGATATTTGTATCCTTGCTTTGGGAACAAATGATTCTCAATTTTTCTTTAATCTCAACCGTAAAAATACTGAAAAAGGCTTACAGCATCTGATTGACTGTATATTGCAAGCGAATCCGAGCTCCAAAATAATTATTATCCCGCCAGTAAAGATTACTGAAAACATTTTGAAAACACACTTTTCAATGATGTTCAATAAAGCATCCATAGAAAAAATATGTGAAGTTTTTCCTATATTTAAAGAAATAGCAGACAAAAACCATTGTTTATATCTTGATTTGAATGAATTTGTATCTCCATCAGAAATTGACGGGCTTCATTACGAAAAAGAGCCGCACAAAATTATTGCGCAGACTCTTGCCGAATTAATAAAAACTATCTGAGAGCAAAACCTTTAAATACAGGGCTGGTATGCACATAATCGGTTATAATATTATCAGAATTCTGCTGATTTTTTACCTGATGATTATATCTGTATTGTGTCCAAATTCTTGACACTCCGCTTAGTAAAAATCCCATTGCAACAAGGCTGAACAAATATGGAACGCCTGTAATTACAGATTTTTGCTTAATAAGTTTTTCAAGTTCGACATTTTTGGAAGTATTATTTAATTTTGCAAGTTTTTCAGCAATCTGTGGAAGATCTTTACTTGTCGGCACAGAAGCGATTGCTCCCTGTTCGTCTTTTTTAATCAATTCAGGAAACTTGCCTTTTTGTGCCAGAAGTTTTTTAAAACCACTGTCAAGAATTGAAGATCCGAAAATTGTGTATAATACAACCAGCGGAACTCTTGTCCAGACTTCATATAAATCAAGTTTGCCCCTGTCTTTTGCCGCACTTGAATATCCAAATAAGCCGGTAATACAGGTTACTGCAAGCTGTCCTTTGCTTAAAGCAAGTTTACCGTTATTATTGTCAAAATCAAGCTTAAAATATTCTTTCAAAAAGCTGTCAGTGTTTTTAGAATTTATACCAACTCTATGCAGAAGTTTTGAAATATTTTTACCTGGTTCAAGCAAAATTTCTGAAAACTTAAGCGCAGCATTTGAATTATGTCCTTTTGCCGCAAGCAACAGACCCGAACCAATTCCCGCCGCTGAAAGCAATCCCGTTTTCAACAATACTTTCTTCGAATGTTCTTCAACATGTTTTTGCTGTTGTGAGTTTTCTTTTTTATCTTTATTTAGGTTGGCAACATTATTAAAATCGCTCACTTTAAAGACCTTCAACGTAAATAAATTCTTTGCAAACCCTAAACCGTATTCAAGCGCAGGAACAGCAAGACAAGCAAGCACAATTCCTGCTTTTGTTGATGTTAAACGTTTTTGAAGCCCTTTGTCCAGTCCGGAATTCTTAATCTCATCAAGGCTTTTCGGCACATTTTTCAACACTGCATCTTTAACATTTTTTGGCTGAACTTTTTTAAACAAACCGTTTCTAAAAAGTTTTTCTCCAAAGAACGGTGCCGCAAAATAAAAAATTCCTGACTCTAAAAATTCCAAAAAAGTAAACTCGGAAAAATCTACAAAACTTCTGGACAAAACTGCTTTCGGAAACCAGTTTGTCATTGTGCCTTGAATAAATCTTGTTGTGGAAAGATTTTCTTGTGATTTAATAAATTTGTTTAAAAACTTTGTGCTTCTTGAAAATTCTTCACTTGCAGCACTTGCACCATCCCCTGCGACAACAGTTTTGCAAAGCGCAACACAATTAGTGGCAATATTTACCCCACCCTGAAAATTTGGCTGCGAATATTTGAAATTTGGTCTAATTTTGTTATCAATACTTTTTATCATTTACATATCCTTTTTTGTTAAAAATTACTCACTAAAAAAGCCGCCTCGCTTGAGGCGGCTTTGAATTTGCTTTATCTAAGAACTAACGCATTCGAGCAAAACAATGACCACCTCTTCTAAGGCTTTGCATCATCATTTGCATCATCATTGCGTTAAAGTTCATTATTTTTCCTTTTCCTTTTGGTGAAATAATAATATGATAATATTTTAATGTCAATAGGTGTAAGTAAATTTTAAACAGTTTTTATTTTCTGCCCATTTTCAAACCGGAAAGAAGAAATTCTAATTTTTCTAAAGCATCATTACTGCTCAAAGCTTCTACAGCAAGCTTGAAATAATTTCCCATTCCATCATTCTTTATTTTGTTTTTAATTTCATCTGCAAGCAAATCCTCTTCTTTTTCTTTGTTATCTTTGACAATTCTATAAGTGCCGTCCGGATAATATTCAATAATTTTGTAGTTTTCATTGTCACTAAAATATTGAACAGTTATTGGTTTACCTGTTTTGCGTGCAAGATTTAACATTTTCACATCTATATCATTAGAACAGGTTATTTTCTCAACTTTTTGTTTGCGGAAATTTTTATTATCCAAATATACAACATTACCTTCAACTACTGCTGTGTAAGTATATTTGTCACCTGTACCTGTTTCTTCGGTGACGGTTGTTAATTCAAAATTAAATAAATCTTTTGGTGAAACGGAAAGTGCATAACAAAGATTCACCAGAGTTCTTGCGTTTGGAAAATGTTCGCCCGTTTCTATTTTTGAAACTTGTCTCGGATGAATTCCAATCATTTCAGCAAGTACTTCTTGAGTAATATCTTTAGACTTTCTTATTTGCTTCAGGTTTCTGCCAAAGGCTTGTTTAAATTTGTTATCCATTTTACCTCATTTTAAGTATATAAGATTAGGGGTGATTAAATAATGACTTATAACGCTCTTAATATTTCTTATTTTTGTCTTTACATAGTCGTTTTACACTCTATAATCAGATAAGGATATTTATAAATAAGTGATTGATATTTATTTTATTAGTATTTATATAAATATTTGAGGGTGTTTAAATTTAAGGATAAATTATGGAAGAGTGTCAAAATAATATTGAAGAAAAGAATCTTCAGTTAAATAATATGATTAAATTTTTAATGATTTCACTAAGAGAAGAAAACAATATTACACAAAAAGATGTTTATAAGTTTATGCAGAGAACAAATTCCGTATCTGAAAATATATGTGAAATTTTGAAAAAATCATAATGTACTTGCAAAGGAACGGTTAAAATGATATATTTTTATTAATTGATATTATAAGGAAAATATATTATGAAATTAGATTCGGATTTTATGCGTCAAATATTGTTACTAATTGAGAACAACGAAGATTATTTAATGAGTTCTCTTGCATTGAAAAAGGCACTTACCATAAAAGGAAGGAATTCCGAAAGAAAGTTTATGGGACATATAATGCTTCTTGCTGATAATAATGTTATCGAATCTGTAAACTCAAAATATCCGTTCGGATTTGTATTCGGTGTTGACGGGGAATACAGTATTATTGAAGCAAGTTACAGACTAACAGCACGGGGCTACGAGTTGATTGATGTTATTAAAAATGATGAAATTTTTGAAAAGGTCAAAGGGCTTTCTATAAACAATGCTCTTGAAATCGCAAAACAAATGCTTATTAAAAAAGCTCTTGAAAATAAAAAAACCATATTTGGGTAAAGATACTGCAAAAGCTTTATTTAATAGCATTAATATGGTTACCCCCCCCCGAAAACACTGGCTGTCATTGGGCTTTCTCTATCCCAATCAATTCCTGTTTTGATAAATTTTGCAGGAGAACCCGCATATATTGAATACGGCTCAAGACAAGGTTTTGTAACAACAGAACCCAAACCTATTACACAGTTGTCGGCAATTTTAGCACCTTTTAAAATTGTTACGTCTTTTGCAACCCATACGTGATTGCCAATTTCAATATCTTTGCCGTAGTTTAATATATCTCCCGTCTCTTTATCTACGATCATATGACCATCGGTCGGACGAAGTAGAATATTTGTTGCAAACATACAGTCATTACCTATCTTTAAAGATAAATTCGGCTCAGGTCTCATAACAACTTCGCATTTTGAAGTTACTGAAAAATCCTTTCCTATTTCAACAACTGTATTGTCACCATTAGCGAGAAGTAAAAATTTTCTAACAGAATATCTTGAGGAACCAATGCTGATTTTTGCATTGTCTCCGCAAGAAATCTTACAGCCGCTGAATTTGCCAAGCGGCTCGTGAAAAGTCACTGTAGAATTTTTACCCTTAAATTTTACATTTACACCGGGTACAAAAAACACTCTTCTTTTGTTTCCATTTTTATCAACAATAAATATTTTGTTTCCTTTAAACATCCTTATCCTCCAGCAATTGACAGAGTATTTGATAAATATTTTCAGCAGATTGATTATTTTTAATAAGTCTTGTATTCGAGTAAATTTCAGGGTTAGGAGCCCATCTGGCGGTCATTTCTGGCTTGTAAAAAACAACAACGGTTTTCGCATTAACCGCACATCCCAGATGCATTGTGCCAGTATCGACACTCACAAGCGCCGCAGAATTTTTTAATACATATCCCAGTTCAGGGATTGTCGTTTTATTTGTTAAATCAATAAACTCAGCGCCCAAATCTTTCAATTCTTTAGCATAGTTAACTGATTTTTCACCCGCTCCGCAAAATAGAACTTCATATCCGGATTTTTTTAATATATCAAGAAGATTTACCGCTGTTTCTACAGACATATCTTTAGAAATATCTTTGCTGACAGGGCAAAAAGCAATTGTTTTAGCTTTTACAGACACATCCGCATCCGGAGGGAAATATCTTATTGGAAGATTTTCAATCTGCGCAACACCAATCTTGCCTAATAAATCTGCGTGCTGTTTTTGCGCTGACGGTTCGGGATTTTTTTTGTCTTCGGAAATTATATGCTTAGCCCCTATTGCAAGCGAAACCATATAATTACGGACATTCCAGTATGTCAAAAATGAACAGTAAGGCTTTTTGTACGGGAAATCTTTAATAAACTTCAGCATTCCGCCAAAACCTTTATGCTCACCGCGTTTGTCGTAAACGATAACTTCGTCAACATCTTTTTGAAATTCTGCGACCGATGCAAAAGGTTTATCCGTAATAAAAACCACTTTTGCATCAGGATAATTCAATTTGATATTCTGGCAAAGCGTATTGCAAAGCAAAACATCCCCAAAACAAGCAGTATTAAAAACAAGAAAAACTTTATCCATCATTACACCTGCTCTTTTGACTTGAATAAGTGATTATCAAAATTAGAAATTTCAGCCATAACCGCGTCTGTCTCAATTGCTTCCATACACGGAGCGTAGAGATTTTTTGATTTTTTCAAATACTTACAGGCTCTGTGATTGCACGGCGCGCATTCTTTTGGCGAAAGGACAACGCGGCAGGTTTTGCCGTAAGGTCCGGTTCTTGCGATAGGCATTGACCCGAAAAGACCGACGCAATCCACATCCAGCGCCGCTGCAATGTGCAAAGGTCCGCTATCACCCGATACAAGCAAATCAGAATTCTTGATAAGCGCGGAGTTTTCTTCAAAACTCAACTTATCAACAAATGATACCGAATTTTTAATCTGTTCTAAAGGTTTTAAAACTTCAGCATCAACTTTAATCCCTGTAATAAATATCGTACCGTCATATTTTTCCTGAATTTTATTACCGAGTTCAACCCACATTGAAGCAGGATAAGTTCTGCCTTGACGTTTAGCAAACACATTTCCGCCGTTTAGGATTACAAAAGGTCTTTTATAGCCGCTCAAACGGTCTCTCATTTGAGCGCAAACATCTTCGCACAAGTGAAGTTTTAAGTCGTCAAATTCCTTAATATCAGGGAAAGCACGCTTTGCAGTTTCCCAGTAATTTGTCACGGCATGTTTGTTATTCTTTCTGTAATTAAAATGCTTTTTAACCCCTGCAAGAAGTGCAAGCCATTGAGTCTTAAAAGAGGGCTGTAAATTTATTACCGCATCGAAATTTTCTTGTTTGAGTTCTTTAGCATAATCAAGAGTATATTTTGAAAACGCTTTGAATTTGTAATCAATAGTCCAAACACGCGCTAATGCAGGGTCATGCTCAATCATAGATTTATCAATACATGTCAAATAATGTATTTCAACATCAGGGTGAGCATCTTTAATCGCTCGATATGTGTTTGAAGTATGAACAACGTCTCCTATCGCTCCCACTCTGATTATCAGGACTTTTTTGAACGGTATCTTTTTCATACTTAGTTTTTCCAATATTTGTCAAGCCATTTTGTCGGTTTTACATATCTGAAACCACCCTTGCCCCAGAAGCCTGCATAAGCCTGATCAGGGTTCGGACGACCGTGGAATACAAGGATTTTACAGTTTTCATCAGGTTCTTTCGGAACTTGAAAGTAATTGAGCGGGAATGGTCTTAAACAGTTTCTTTTAAAACTTATACACCAATTTCTATCCCAGTATGACAGAATTCCTTTATCTTTCATTTGGTAAGACAAAAATGCCTGTTCATTTTTATATCTTTTTCTGATATCCTTGCCCTCTTTGTAGAAGTTTTCAATAATATCAGGATATTTTTTAACTTCAAATCTGAACACGGAAGAGTTACCGATAATATCATCTTCAAAATCCCAGTCCTTGATGATTACAAATTCACCAGGGACTTCAAAAAACTCATCAATATTGCGTAAAACAACAATATCCAAATCCAAAAATAAAGCCTGACCTTCCAAATCCGCAAGTTTATCAGTAAACAAGCCTAATTTTTTCCAGGCTTTTTCAGGAAGACCTTCGTCATTAAGTTCAGGAAGCGGACGAATTTCCACTCCTTCATCAATACCTTCCGGTTTATCAGTAAAACATACAAATCTGTGAGGAATTGTTAAATTCTTTTCAACCATTTTGTATAAACGGTTAACATACTCAGGACCAAATTTGTCACCCCATTTGACGCAAATAACGTTTTTATCAGCCATAATACTCTCCATCAGCTTCCTAATAACAACATTTCTATATTAGTATAAATATGAAGAATGAAAAACTTATTATTAAGATATTTTGAGTGTTTATTTTATATCTTCAATGACTTCTATCATCTCTTTTATAACCTGATTATACGGGGTTGGGATACCGTGTTTTTTCCCAAGTTCTGCCATTGTTCCTGCAAACATTTCAACTTCGGTTTTTCTGCCTGCTTCAACATCTTGAAGCATAGAAGTTTTACCTTCAGGTATCATTTTATTAAATGCAATAAGCGCTTCATCAATCATTGTTTCAGTATTTTGAACCCCTTCTGCTTTTGCAACGGCTTGAACTTCTTTCATTATATTTAAATGCAGTTTATGAAAACTTTCACTTTCCTGCATTTGCCCGAAAGTTAATCTCAAAATCGCAGACGGCTGATTACAACTTACATTCAACATATATTTAAGCCAGTATGCCCTGAACATATCATCAGGTGTTTTATATGCAATCCCGATTTTATCAAAATATTCTTTTAGAGCATATATAATACCCGCATCGGTTTTGGTTTTATCTTTAACCCCGAATACAATATCACCGACACCGTCATGTGTAATAATATTACCTTCTCTCATTGCACTGTGCCCTATAAAATATGAAATCGGAAGATGTTTCCAGCCGTATTTGCGTGAAATTATTTCTTCTGACGACACTCCGTTCAAAAGTGACATAATTATTGTATCTTCACTGACAAAATTTTCGATATTTTTTATAACATCATTCAACCCGTCAAATTTTGTAGCAATAATTATTAAATCTGCTTTAAAATTTTTATCCTCAGGCAAAACATAGTTAAAATTCAAAGGTTTACCATTAAAAACTTTCGGATTTTTTTTGTAATTTTCAAGTCTGTTTTTATCAACCAGAACTCTTAATGAGTTACTGTCATATTCATTTATTTTATTGGCATAAATTGAACCGACCGCACCAATTCCGCATATAAGTGTATTATTGATTTCTTTCATAATATATTTATAATATCACTGTTTATATTATTTATTAACTTTTTTTACATTTTTTTAATTTCCTATCAAATTTGTCAAAAAATAATACTTTATATAAATACGAATAGTGTAGTAGTTAAATTTTAGTGTGGTCAGTTAGTGGGAATGGAAATATTTAATCCGGGCCAATTGTCTGTTGGCTTGAATTCAAATATACAATTTAATAAATTCGGACATAAGATTTACTTTGGACAAACCCCGGTTCAGGATACATTCCAAAGTACCTCGCCTCTTAGACTTTGCAATGAATTGGAAATTAAAAAACTTATTTCCCAAAATCCTGATGTACGAAAGATTTTAGCAGAACACAAAATGCCTGTACGTTTAAATATGCAAGAGTTAAAAGATTTGATGGATGGTCACTGCAAGACCACAACAGAATTTGCTGTCCAGATCGCTAAAAATCTTCCGCAAGCACTGAAACAACAGGTCAATATCAAAGACCTGAAAGACGGCGCTATGATGCACGATTTTGGGAAAGTTCTTATCCCGCCAAAGATTTTGAACAAACACGGAGCATTAACTCCCGACGAACACAAAATCATGGATTTACATTCTGAACTCGGTTATCAGCTTTTAAAAAACACAGGTGTAAATGATGAAGTTCTAAAACTTGTAAGATATCATCACGACAATTATGACGGCTCAGCCAAAAATTTCGTACCCGATATTAATTTACAAATCCTGAATATTGCAGATAAATATTCCGCGTTGACAGAAAAACGCGTTTATAAAGATGCGTTTTCTCCAAAACAGGCACTTACAATTATTTATTCTGAAGTCAAAAAAGGTAATGTTCACCCATTCTTGTTCCAAGCTTTAGTAAAAGCCGTTACTCCGCAAAAGGTTGAAACAGGTGTAGCTTAGGGGTAAATGTTACTCGCAAAATTATTGTCATTACGAGAGGGAGTAACCAGCATTGGCAGCCCCTGAATCTACTTTTTCAAAACCATTGCAGGACGGGTTACGGACAATACCATCTCATTCGGGATATAAAAATCTTTTACTCCAAAATTCGCATTAATAAATATAAATTCGAGTGTTTCTCCGCTTTTTACATCGAGAAGGTCAAATGGTATTTTCAAATCCAAAACTTCATCATAAGCGGTTTGAATAGTTTTATCACTCTCCAGAACCCACATATCACCGGGGATTGCTTTAATCAGACGCAAAAATTGCAGTTCATTTTTCCTTATTGCAATCTGTAGTTCATTATGAAATTTTTCCATCGAAATCGGCGGAATATTCTGAGTTTTATTGATTAATCTGATAGGTGCAAGTGCATGTTTTCTGCCTGTTTTTCGCAAATACACATACATCTGGAATGTTCTTTGATTGAGATCAATATTTTCTTTTAAATATTTATTCAGATGGAATTTGAGATAGAAATTATCATTATCATTTCCAAATCTAATTTTTTCAAAAAGTTTTGACTCACGCAAAACAGGACCGTCAGGGGTATCAATACACCCTGCGCTTTTCCATATGTCAGTTTCGGATGTAATATCTTTACCGTTGATTTCAGGTGTAATCAAACTTTGCGGATATCTTGAAGGTTTTGACGGTGAAATACTTGTAATAGGTTCATCCAAATATTTAGGAGTGTCTAAATCAAGATATCTGTAAATATTTTTCAAATGATTTCTGAACAAAAAGTCAAAAATGTTATCGCGACCCGAGTCATTTGGCTCGCCATACCACCAGAACCAGTCACTGCCTTCACAGATAAATAATTCTTTTCTGGCAAGTTCAATATTCTCATTCAGAGGTTCCCGTTTTACAAATTCCGAGAAATCTTGTCTTACACGTTTTAAATAAACCCATGCCAAATCCTTCACCGGCTCGTCTATCCAGAGTTTAAAGTTTTTATTAAACCATGAGCCTGATGAAATCTTATTAAGAAGCTTGTGTTCCTTGCTTTCTTCAATATAGTCGCTGATTAAAACCGTTTCCAGCGTGCTGTCTTCCGAAATTAAAGTATAAAGTGTTTTCAGGAATGAAGCTCCGTCTTCCATATAATTTTCCCAGCAGTTTTCACCGTCTAATGCTATTGTCAAAAGATGTTCTTTATCAGGAGATGACAAAATCTTGCTCTGCATAACCTTAATTCTGTCATATAAATCATTAGCAACGGCAATCGGGTTGTGGTGCGGATATTCAAAATTGATCAAATTATGAACAGTAGAATCCCTGAATATCATCTTAATATCAGAATTTTTTGTCTTATACTGATAGGTTTTCAAAAGATGGTAAGGTTCTTTCAAATAGCCTTTAAAATCATGTACAAATTCAAAATTAATAGAGCTGCCCAGAATTCCCTCATCCGAAATTGCCCATTCAACGCCGAGATTGCTCAACATCTCAAGAGTTTTACCGTTAACACACTGCTCTGAAGGCCAAATGCCTCTAGGACGTTTGCCAAAAATTTCCTCAACTCTGTCAAGCGCCATTTCTGTCTGAATTTTGGCATCAAGTTCTGTTTTTAAACTTAAAATTTCATCATCTGAAGATGCATTCTTTTTAATATTTTTATAATCAAGTAATATAGGCAAAATCGGATGATAATACGGGCTTGTTGTAATTTCGATTTTATCTTTTTGAACAAGTTTTTTTAATGTCGGAATAATTTTTTTGATAATTTCTCTTTGAATATCAATAATTTTTATTCTATCTTCAATGGTATAATTTTTACCTTTTTTGACAAGTTTTTTCAATTCGGTATTGGAAGTTTTATATGACGGATCCATCCACGCAAGATTAAATAACGCCATTATATCAGCATATTCCTGATTTGTGAATATTGATGTATCAGCAGTCCCCTCAGCTTGAACAATTTGATATAATCTGTGATACTCATCATTTGTCAAAATCATTGTTTGATAATTTGCATCAAAAAAATTATTCAGGATAAATATTTTGTCTTTTTCGTTAAGTTTTTCCTCAGGGGTAATTGTAAGCCGTGAATGAATATCATGTGCACCATGATCAGCATATTCAATAATTGAGTCAAATAATACCGGAACAAAGTTAAAATTCAGCTTTAAATTTTCAAATTTATTGACCCACATAGCCATATCAAGATAATCCTTCACCGCGTGAAGTCTTACCCATGGCATTATGTAATCGCCGTCAGGTGTGAGCTGATAAACCGGCTGGTGCATATGCCAGTAGAATGCAATAGATAATTTTTTGGTCTGACTCATCATACTTACAACTTAACTCTTTTATAACAACATTGTAGCATTGAAATATTTTCCCGCAAGAGGGGGTAAATGTTGGTACTCGCTGAACGGGGTAATATGCCACCAATTATGTTACACGTCGCCAAATTATTTCCTAAATTTTCTCACCGAACGGGAGGGGTAATATTGTTAACAATTACATTGGATTCTTTTTTAATTCATCAAATATAATATCAACAAATACTCTCAGCTCATCATTAATCATTTTTATAACTTCAAGACTACTGTCTATTGTTTCCCTGTGTTGCGCATATAAAGAAGGGTCATTTTGCTTTATGAGTTTTAGACTATCGAACAAGAATTCAAATTTCAAATAAGCAGCACCAAGATATTTTGTGGCATCTTTAATATTATCCAATATCGCAAGAGTTAAATCCTTATTAACAAAATTTTTATTGTAATAAATCTGCAATTCTTTTTCATATTCTTCTTTTGTCATTTTTATTTTTTTGTCCATACACAATCCTTGCTTTACATTTATATCATATTCGATAATTTATATCTTATATAATAATTATTATACAATACGGACAAAATTTGTCAAATAAAATTATAATCATTGTATGGATATAAAAACACAATTAAAAATACTGCTTACGATGAAACACATGTCAGTTGAAGAATTAGCCAACAGACTAAGCGCTGAAACTGGTACCAAATATACTTCAGCCATGATTTATGGAAAACTCAATCGTGACACAATATCATTCACAGATTGCCAAAAAATCGCAAAAATTTTAGGATACGAAATAACTTTTAAAGAAATTGATAGATCCTGAATCTTCTGGTTGCTACGCATCTGCATACAGACTCACACAAAATTTTGTCATTCTGAATCAAGTTCAGCATGACAGTCGTGTTGCGTTGTTCCGGACTCCGATCCGGAATCTATTCTTTGATAGAATTACAAAACAACAATCTAACCCTCACCCCAACCCTCTCCCTTGGAGAGGGAAAGCTAGTAACATAATTGGTAGCAATATATTTACCCCTACCCCGTCCGGCGAGAAAAAATTTGGAAATAACTCTGCGACGTGTAACATAATTGGTGGCATATTACCCCGTCCGGCGAGGACTACATGTCTAATGCAACGTCAAGGGTTGGCGCTTTGGCTACTATTGCGCTTGACGAAATTATATCAACTCCGCACTCCGCAATTTTACGAACTGTATCTAAATGTACATTTCCGCTTGCTTCCACAACGGCTCTGCGGTCAATCAATTCAACAGCTTCTTTCATTTGTTCCAACGTCATATTATCAAGCATAATAATATCAACACCCAGAGGAAGTGCTTCTTTTACCTGCTCTAAAGTATCGCATTCAAGCTCAATTTTATGCGCGTGAGAAAGGTTTGATTTAACCATATTCACCGCGTTTGTCACACCGCCGGCAACTTGAATATGATTATCTTTAATCATTGCACAGTCAGATAAATTAAATCTGTGCAATGCTCCGCCGCCTGTTTTTACAGAATATTTTTCGAATGCTCTGAAACCCGGAGTTGTTTTTCTTGTATCAACAATTTTGCAAGGCAAATCCCCGATTGCCTGCTGATATTTGTTTGTTTCTGTCGCAATTCCGCTCATTCTTTGAACGTAATTAAGAGAAACCCTTTCTCCAAGCAAAAGATATTTACCGGGACCTGTCAATTTTGCAAGAACATCGCCTTTTTTAATCTTGTCACCATCTTTGAACAGCAATTCAACTTTAACTTTATCTGAAAGCACTTTGAAAACAGTTTTAAAAACTTCCAAGCCACAGATAATACCTTCGCATCTGGAGACAAGCGAAGCATTAAAAATTTTATCTTCTCCAAGAATACTTTCCGTTGTAACGTCGCCAAATCCAATATCTTCCATCAATGCGTTTTTAACATGATCTTCAACATAAAAATTACTTAACAAAGTTTATTTCTCCTTCTGTTTTATTTATAATACTGTGTTCGCATACCTCATTTGTATTCAAATAATCGATTCTGTAATGAGCTCCGCGTGATTCTTTTCTGTGAAGTGCACACTCGACAATAAGTTTTGCAGTTATAAGCATATTTCTCAACTCATATTCTTCTTTTGACAGACAAATATCAGTCCTGTTAAGCCTTTCACTGATAGAAATTATACCTTCAAGCGCAGATGTCAGAGTTTTTTCTGTTCTGAAAATTCCCGCACCGGACCACATAATATTTTGTAATTCAGATTTCATAGCTTTCGCATCCACAGGCTCTATATCAGTTCTGTTGTCATATTTTGAGATAATTTCCGAAAACTCATCCTGCGAAATATTATCAAAAGATAAATCTTTATTTTTCAAAAATTCAGCTACTTCAAACGCACAAACTACACATTCCAAAAGTGAATTGCTTGCAAGACGGTTCCCGCCGTGAAGTCCTGTTGAAGAAACTTCACCAATCGCATAAAGTCCTTTTATTGAAGTTTCACCTTTAAGATTGGTTTTTACACCACCCATAAAATAGTGCGCCGCAGGTGCTATAGGGATTAAATCCGTTGTAATATCAATACCGTGCTGAGAACATTTTTTTGCAATAGTAGGAAATCTTTTTAACAATTTTTCTTCGCCAATACCTGTTGCGTTCAAATAAACATTCGGTTCTCCGTTATTATTCATTTCGCAATAAATCGAACGAGCAACAATATCTCTTGGAGCAAGTTCTCGTTTTTCGTGATATTTTGCCATAAATTGCATTCCGAATTCGTCACACAATTTTGCGCCTTCACCCCTAACGGCTTCGCTTATTAAAAATCTATTGTCTTCATCATCAAACGCCAGCGCTGTCGGATGAAACTGGACAAATTCCATATCCTGCAATACCGCACCCGCATTAAAGCTGAGTGCAAACCCGTCCCCTGTTGCTCCTATCGGATTGGTTGTATATTTGTAAAGCTGTCCCAACCCGCCTGTTGCAAGCACAAGAACTTTTGAATAAATAACTTCATACTCTTTTGTTTCGTCATTATATAAAATAACACCAGTACACTCATCATTATTAACAAGCAGTTCTACAGCAAGAGTGTCCTCATAAACATTGATTTTTTCATTATTTTTCAAAGTTTGACAAAGTGCAATCTCCATTTCGCGCCCTGTTGCGTCTCCGCCGGAATGCAAAATTCTGTTAACACTGTGAGCCGCTTCTTTGGTCAGTGTGAAATTTCCTTGTTCATCCCTGTCAAAATCTACACCAAATTTCAACAAATCTTTTACAACTCTATCCGAATTTTCACTGATAAATTTTATTGTATTGAGTTCACTAAGCCCTGCACCTGCCTTAATTGTATCCGTAACATGAGATTCTACGGAATCGTTTTTGTTGTCTTTCAGAACAGCAACCATTCCGCCCTGCGCATAATAAGAATTACTTTCACCAAGCTTGGACTTTGTAATAAGTAAAATCCCATCAGGTAATTCTGACTGCTGTTCAATTTTTAACGCGGCATACAATCCCGCAATTCCGCTTCCTATTACTACTGCTGAATATTTGGAGTATTTCATTTCTCTGTCCTGTGTTTTATATCCCGTTAATTTTATAACAAACAGATTATTTTAGCAATTTGATTAAAAAAACAAATAAAATTTAAACACAAAAAAAACAACTAATAATAATACCCGCCGCACATACTCATAAATCAGTTACTCTATGACAACAACCTAAATATAATAATAAAAAATAAAGCTTTAAGGAGTAAAAATATGATAAATTCCTCAATAAAAATACTCTTGGTAGAAGATCATAAACTTATGCGCGTAGGCTTGAAATCGCTTTTTGAAGAACAAGACGGCTTAGAAGTGACTTCAGAAGCTCAATCCGGCAAAGACGCAATAGAAAAATTTAAAACATCACACCCCGACGTAACACTTATGGACATCGGGCTTCCTGATATAAGCGGGATAGAAGCAACAAAAAAAATTCTGGAACTGAATACAAATGCAAAAGTTATTATGCTGACCTCCCACTTAAGCGAAGAAGAAGTCATTGAAGCACTTGAGTGCGGTGCTTGCGCATACGTAATGAAAGACATAAATACAGATATCCTAAAAATGATTATCCAAACAATAAAAGAAGGAGCAATGTGGATTGACCCGCTGGCTGTGCCAATCTTGCGCGACAAAAACCGCGGCATTGTACCTCAGCGCCAGATGTCACGCGCAATGTTCCGCGAACAGCACTCCAACCTGACACAACGAGAATACGAAGTTCTTAAACTCGTTGTTGACGGAAAATCAAATAACGAAATCGCTGAAGAATTAACGATATCTTCCCACACTGCAAAAGCCCATGTTTGTAATATTATCCAGAAATTACTGGTCGATGACCGAACTCAAGCTGCAGTTAAAGCTCTTAAAGAAGGTCTTGTTTAATCTAATCTTCACATACATGTTCTAATGCCATATCAAGAATTAATTTGATATGTTCATCATCAAGTGAATAGAAAACATGTTTGCCGTTCTTACGTGCTTTTACTAATCTTGCTTCTCGCAATGTTTTCAGCTGATGTGACAGCGCGGATTTTGTCATATCAAGCAATACAGACAAATCACAAAGACACATTTCTGATCTTTCCAAGGCACACAATAATCTTATTCGGGTGTAATCACCCATTATTTTATAAAAATCTGCAACTCCTGCCAAAAGCTTTTCAGAATACATCAGAGTTTTGATATTTTCTACCAGTTCTAAATCATGTGCCATACAATCCGTTTGTTTGATACGCATAATACCCTCCTTTTATATCCTAACATAATTGAACAATTATTCAATCGTTATTAAGAAATGAAACAATTTATTTAAACAACACTTGAAAGTTGAACAAACATTCAATTATAATGTAAGTATAGTTGAATACATGCTAAACTGTCGAGGTAGTTATGAATAGCAAAACTTTATTACACAAAACCCAATTAGTTATTCTGATTACAATAATCACAATGATTGGAGAAATTTATTTTGGTTTTATTACACATTCAATGGCTCTTCTTGCTGATGGATTTCACATGGGTACACATGCCTGCGCCTTGTTTATTACTGTAATTGTGTGTTATTTCGCATTAAAATTTAAAGACAAAGAAGAAAAATTCAATGCACTGGGCGGATATACAAGCGCAATATTGCTGGGATTTACATCACTCGGGATAATTTGGGAATCCGCAGAAAGATTTTTCAAACCACTTGCAATATCTTTTTCTGACGCAATTATCGTTGCAATTATAGGATTGGTCATAAATACTCTTTGTATAATACTAATGGGCAATAATCACTCCCATAATCACCAAATGCACACACATCAGGATAATGACGAAAACCTCAATTACAAAGCCGCTTATATGCACATTATTGCAGATGCATTTACATCCATACTTGCAATAGGAGCATTACTACTCGGAAAATATTTCGGCTTAGTATTTCTTGACCCTATAATCGGATTGATAGGCGGTTTTGTTATTGCAAAATGGGCAATTGATTTATTGAAAAAATCAGGTAAAATTCTCTTAGACTAAATAAAAAAGAGAAGCCCGAAACAGACTTCTCCTTTCTTTTGTTTTTTAAAATTAAATTTATTCTTCAACTTCTTCTGAAACAGATTCTTCTTGGATATCTTCTTCATCCAATTCTTGCTGATTCATTTCTTCTGCAATTTCTTCATCTAGTTCATCTGAAGTTACGACATCGTCAAGATTTTCTTCTTGAACTTCTTCTTCGTATTCGTAATTTCTTACGTTTTGAGCTTCTGCCTGTTCCATTTGTGAAACTGATTTAATATCAATTTTCCAATTAGTAAGTTTGTGAGCCAATCTTACATTTTGACCTTCACGACCGATTGCTAAGCTCAATTGATCATCAGGAACAACTACCAATGCTTCATGAGCTTCTTCATCATCTGCCATAATATCTACAGACACAACTCTTGCAGGTGATAGTGCGTTAACAATATATTCTACAGGGTCAAGTGAATATCTTACGATATCAATTTTTTCGTTTTTCAATTCGCCAACGATAGTTTGGATTCTGCTTCCTCTTGGTCCGATACAAGCGCCAACAGAATCAACTTCCGGATCATTTGACCATACTGCAATTTTTGTTCTGTAACCTGCTTCACGTGAAATTGATTTAATTTCAACAATTCCATCTTCGATTTCAGGAACTTCAAGTTCAAATAATTCTCTAACGATTTCAGCGTGCGCGTGAGAAACAATAACTTGAGGAAGTCTTGTTGTTTCTTTTACGTTAAGAACAAACACTCTGATTCTGTTACCCGGTTTATAATATTCTCCCGGAATTTGCTCTTTTCTTGGCATTACAGCATCAGTTTTACCGATATTAACGATAACATTTCTTCTGTCATCAACTTTTTGGATTATACCTGTAATCAATGTTCCTTTCTTTTCAAGGAATTCATTTAACACAAGATTTCTTTCAGCTTCTCTGATTCTTTGAGTTAAAACCTGATTTGCAGCCTGTGCAGCAATACGTCCGAATTGTTCAGGAGTAACTTCTAATTTAACCTCGTCTCCTAATTCAACATCTTCGTCAATTTCTTTTGCTTCAGCTAATGAAATTTCATTATCTTCATCTTCAACTGATTCAACAACGGTTTTACCTTTGAAGATACCGATTTCACCTGATTGTTCATCCAAAAATGCTTCAACATTGGCAATTTCTTTAATTCTCAAGTGTTTTTTATAAGCTGCAACCATAGCATCACATAAAGATGAAATAACAACTTCTTTTGAAATGCCTTTTTCTCTTTCTAGTTCTTCGAAAACTTCGTTTAAGTTTCCTGCTCCGATTTTAATCATTTTATCTTTCCTTTCGTTTATTAATCAATATAAAGTTTTGCGGATTGAATATTACTTTTCGGGATTTGAAGCTCTGTTCCGTCATCAAATCTAAAGAATTTCAACCCTTCGTTCACATCATAGTCGAGAATTTCACCTTTAAAGATTTTTTCAGACTCCCCTTCTAAAGGTTCTTTCAGCTTAAGGCTAATACGTTTACCTTTGAAGATAACAAATTCTTTTTCTGATTTGAACTTACGTTCCAATCCCGGTGAAGAAACTTCAAGATAGTATTTTACAGGGATAAGCTCTTCTAAGAAATCTTCCAGACTGCGAGTAACATTTTCACAGTCTTCAAGTGTAATACTACGTTCTTGTGAGTATAAGAATATTCTCAAAAACCAGCGGTGATTTTCTTTAGAAAAATCAATTTCAATAGGAATTAAATTGTAGCGCATAGCCGTATTTTCAATTAATGGCGTAATTGCTTCCAATACTTCTAACCTGCTTACATCTTGTTTCATAAACCGACCTTTCCTACTTTATTAGTGAAAAAAAGAACGGGGTCTCCGTTCTTTTTTTGTTTGCAATACTGCTTTTCTGTTTTTATTTTAATACAATTATTTAAAAATGTAAAGTGTTTGTATAAATTTGATTAAGCTTAAGCTCCTGCGTTCTCAAAATCTTCTTTAGAAATTAATTCATTACCGCGATAGAAAACTTCTTGTCCGCTTGGTGTTGTACCGTGGTAATAATTTTCACCATTTACAATTTTAGTAGCAGGGCCTTTTAATAATTCATTTCTAATATAATTTGTATCATTTACATTACTTGATAACGCATTTCTGTTATTCAATGCTGTTGCTGTTTTATCATTTGCTTTATCAATACCTTTGGATGCGCGACGTTCAGAACGAGTATCAACTTCGCCATCAATTTTTCCGGCAAGTTCATTTGCTTTATTTAATCCGTCTTGAGCTTTACCATCATATTTTTGATAGTTTTTAATTTCTTCGTTTTCAAGTTTAGTTAAACGTTCTTTTTGTTTTGTGATTTTACCTGTTAATTCTTTAACATCTTGTTGATGTTGTTTAAAGGTTTCGATTGCACCTTTCGCATCTGCAACATCTTGTTTAGCTTTTTCAAGTTCACCTTCAGCTTTTTTAAGAGTTTCTTCAGCTGTTTTTTGTTTAGCTTCCGCGTCTTTCAATCCTTTTTCAGCATCTTGAAGTTCTTGTTCAGCTTTTTCAAGAGTTTCTTTAGCAACATTTGATTGTTCTTTCGCTTCTGCTTTAGCTTTTTCTGCAGCTTGTTCTGCTTCTTTTGCCTGCTGCAATTGTTCTGTAGCTTGTTGTACAGCCTGTTGTTTCGCTTCATTTGGCTTCATTCCGCCGTTACCATCAGGAACTTGATCCGGCATAGCATTTGCACTATCAAGTGCAGATTGAGCAGAAGCTGTATTTGCTTGTGCTTGAGACAACGCTTCTGATTTTGCTGCATAGTTTGCATCTGCTTTTTCAAGTGCAAGTTTCTTAGTATCTCTCACATTTGTTTTAGCTGTTACAGTATTCTTAGCATTTGTCAAACCTTGTTTTGCTTTAGAAACCCCATCTTCTTTTTGTTTTACTGTAGTTTCTAAGCCTTTTAAATTCTTTTCTGAAGCATCAGATGCAGATTTCAAACCATTTGTTTGCTGCTCCAATGCTGATAATTGAGAATCTGCAGCACTTATTGCTCCTCTCAAGGATGCTGAATCCTGACAACTTTCCATAGCAGAAATAAAGGATGCCGTATTATCGGTAGCTATAGAAGAAGAATTACTCAATCCTGTAGTACCACCTAAATTACTCATAGCAGAGCCTAATTGAGAACCGCCGGTCTGAGCAACCTGTTGTGAGCCGCCTAATCCTGCCATATCCGCAATTTGGAAACCTAAACTTGCAAGTTGTTGAATACCGTTCAAAGTACCGGTAATACCGTTTCCGAACATGCCGCCCATGCCCATCATACCATTCATACCGAACATGCCGTTCATACCGTTCATATTCATACGCGGTGTTACCATATTAAATGAATCATAACCGCCGCGAGTTTCATATGAACCTCCGGTTCTTCTCTGGTTATATTGAGCTTGAAGTCCGCGGGAATCATATCTTCCTTTAGATACGCCCTGACCTGCAACAAAACCTGTACGTTTTTGGGTTGAAAGTGTAAATGTTCTTGTTGCACTGCTGCCGGAGAGCAAATTACTGCGAACTGTCTTGGACGCAGAACTGCTCTTGCGTGCGCCAAAGCCACCGCCAAGCCCAGGAATATTCGGTTTTTTTGCTACGTCCATTGACATAATTACTCTCTCATTTTTTGCTCTCAAATATATAAAAACATCCCGAAAGTCTTGATTTCACATGCTCCCGGGTTTGTTACATTTATTTACAAATGAGCGAGTATAAATTTAATATGTTATTTTACCTAACACTATACGTTTTGTGGCACCGGTACAACAAGGTAAATTATTCGGGATGCCATAATACGTACAATATCCCAACAATGCAAATGCCATTACTTCTTTAAAATTATTTGATATTTCATAATCTTCACAAGTTTTTAAATCTATATACGAAGGTATGTATTTTCTTAAAAATCTCATCAATGTCTGGTTATAAGCTCCCCCGCCACATATTACAGCTTCATGAATACCAACTTGAGGATAAATAAATCTCTCATATGCCATTGCAATACTTCTCGCTGTCAGTGCCGTTATTGTTGCAATAATATCTTTTGGATCTTCAGGTGCAAACTTCAATGCATTTTCGATATATTGTGTATTAAAATATTCTCTGCCTGTTGATTTTGGTGGCTCTAGTAAATAATATTCATCCTGCATAAGACAATCCAGCCAGCTGTCACAAACAATTCCCGCCTTTGCAATCTCTCCGTCTTTATCATAAGGTTGGTTAAAAAATTTGTTTGCACAGTAATCAATCATAATATTGCCAAGCCCTGTGTCAAAGCCGAATGTCTCAAAATCCTGCGATACAACTGTGACATTAGAAATACCGCCGATATTTTGAATTGCAAAATTTTTACCCTTACGGCGAAACCAATTTTCATCAGCAAAACAAACCAGCGGCGCACCTTGCCCTCCTTGTGCAATATCACCTTCTCGAAAATTCGAAATAGTCATACATCCTGTTTTTTGCGCAATAACAGAACTTTCCCCGATTTGAAGAGTGCTTTTCAAGCTTATTCCATCAAGTTTTTCATCAAACGGATAATGATAAACCGTCTGCCCGTGACTTGAGATAAAATCAGGTTTACCGAATTCTTCTATTAAAACTTTTGCAGCATTAGCAAAACATTCACCAATAGTAAAATTCATCATACAGATGTCTTTGATTGAAGCTTCTCCTCTGAAAAGCTGAAATATTTTTGCACGAATATGCTCAGGGTACTTATAATTAATTCCCTTAATTAATTCAACCGATTTATCAGGAAAAACTTCACACAATCCTGCATCAATACTGTCGCAGGAGGTTCCTGACATTAAGGCTATGACTTTTTTTGATTCAAGCTCTCCCATAAGCCTATAATATAAAAAAGCCTGCACTTATGCAAGTACAAGCTATAAAGTTTACAACTATCCTTACTCTCTTCTTTAAGCTTTTTACTTAAACTCCCCTAATAAACTATATACAAAATAAATTTTATAATGTAAACTAAAAAAATATCCCTAATCTTTACAGTTAATACTAAACCTCAATAAATCTCTTTTCCCTTTTGGACTACTTTGCCATCACCTCTATTTCTACTTTTGTCCAACTACTTCCTTAAATACCAGCTACTTATTGCAACTTTATTAAATTTTCCCTTCCACTGTCTGGTAGCCTTGTGATTTTAATTCGGCTTTCTATGTTTATAACTTTATCCCTAAGTCTAAAGGATTACAAGTAACAAAAAATGTTTAAATTTTTACAATTGACCATGCCCCTTGATAATACTGATTAAATTCGTGTTATTAAATCTTAATGAAGATAACTTAATGAAATCATGTAAAAATTTCAGCAAATTTTGTTTGACAATCGCAAATTACGTATGAAAGCATGGGGCATGAAAAAATAATTATTAGGTTTTCCTGAAAATTTGTGATAGAGTGAATTTGAGGAAGGTTGAGATTGAACGATGAAAGAATTTAAGAAAACAAATAAAGTTACATATAATCTTATGTCTTTTACCGGTTTCAAGTCTATATTCATATTTTCACTCCTGGTGGAAGGTCCAAAATCTTATAAAGATTTACAGCAATATATTGTAGGACATCCGTATCTCCAAGAGTCTGTTTCTATTGATACACTTAGGATTTACCTTAATTCACTCAGAAAAATCGGCTGTAAAATTAACAAAACATCCAAAGGCGGAATAACACGCTACTGGATAGATTCGCATCCTTTCGAGTTGAAAATCTCTGAAAACCAAACTAAAAGCATTTTAAAAATTTACAAAGCTATTTCAAAATCTATTGAAATTTCTGATTTGGTATCCTTACAAAATTTCTTTGACACTTTTTCTAAATATATAACAAACGAAGATTTGAAGATAAAATTAAAAAATATCTCACCACTTAATAATATTGAGCCACAAATTATTAAAGATTTAATGAATTATGCAAAAACTAAAACCGAAATTATTATTCTATATAATTCATTGAATTCAGGACGAAAAAATATTAACATTATTGTTGATAAACTGGAAATAAATAACGGCAAACTATATGTTTCAGGAATAAATTCCGCGTATAAAAATTATTCCAGCTTTCTTGTTTCGCGGATTGTAAAAATTTCAGGTGTAAATATTCAATCATCTAAACTTAAAATTCCGTCATTAACGGTAGGGTATAACCTTAAAATCGATGCAAGCGAAGATTTTGAACCTTTGAATTGCGAAAAGATAATAGAAAAGACTGATAATAATATCGTTGTTGAAATTACTTCTCAAAATAAATTTGATATAGCTCAAAGAATTATGTATCTTTCTAATAATTGCAAAGTTCTTTATCCTGATTATTTCAAACAGGAGATTATTAACAGTCTGAAACAAATGAAAGAAGGTTACCTTGAAAAAAGATAATCCAAAATTAAACGACGGATGCCTAAAAATCTTCAAGCTGATTAATCTTCTTTATGAGGATGATGCGGAATATAATAAAGTTGTTGATATCTTTAAAGATGATGTTAATGAACAATCAACAAATAATATTCAGGTAGTTTTGAATAAATATATTAATACCTTAAGAGTTTTTGGCATTAATATTGAAAAAGAAAATAATAAGTTCGTATTGAAAAGCAGTCTATATAGAATGAATTTTACTGTCGAAGATTTGAAATCAATCAGTATTCTCGGCAAATCCGCGAAAAATTTTCCTGACAAAGAGATTTCTAAAAATCTTATGGATTTCATTAATATACTAACTTTTAGGATGAACGACGATGACAAAATTAAACTAAACAGTCTCGTAAAAAATTATGATTTCTCATTCTTTTACTCCAATCTTGAAGATAAAATTGAGCAGTGTCAGAAAATTTGCAAAGACAAATTCATAATAAATATACTTTTTTTGAAAAATAACGAAGAATTAAAATGCAAGTGTACGGCAAAAGATATAATTTACGATCCGGAAACAGTTTATTTAAGAGTTTATGACATTATAAAAAGAGAGAATATAGATATTCCTATTTCAAATATTTTATCTATAGTGATACAACCTCAACTTGCCAACTCTACAGAATTAACCACAACTGTTGTATATAAATTAAAAAACAGACTGGCTAAAACTTATAAAGTTAAAGAAAACGAATACACTGACGGATATGATTCGGAAGGCTGCCTTGTTGTTATAAATAAAAATGAACCTTTTGATAAGCTTTTAAAAAGACTTATGCGATATTCTTACAACTGTGAAATCGTTTCTCCAAAAACTTTGCGAAACGAAATGATTAAACGGATTGAAGATACATTGAAAAATTACAAAACTGATTAGTTTTTCTTTTCTTTGCGTTCACGCACGGAAATCCTTATTGGAGTTCCAAAGAATCCAAATGCTTCTCTGAGTTTATTTTCCAAATATCTTTTGTATGAATCACGTAAAAGTTCTTCACTGTTAACAAAAAGAACAAATGTAGGAGGCTGAACCGCAGCCTGTGTTATATAATAAATTTTTAATCTCTTGCCCTTAAAGCTTGTTGGAGGGTTAAGCGCATATGCTTCGTTTATAACCTTGTTCAAAAGCCCTGTCGAAATACGCTTTGTACATTGTTCATAAACTTTTGTGCTCTCTTCAAAAATTTGTCCCAGACGCTGTTTGGTAACTGCACTGATAAAAATTTTCGGAGCATAGCTCAAAAACGGAATTTGTGCGGATAATTCTTTTTCAAATTTGTTTATTGTATTGGCTTTTTTATCTTCAACCAAATCCCATTTGTTAATCGCTACAATAATACCTTTTCCTGCTTCTGTAATAATTGAAGAAATCTTTTTATCCTGATCGGAAATCCCTTCTTTTGCATCAATAACAAGAAGCGCTACATCGCAATCTCTAATTGAACGAATTGCACGATCCACAGCAAATTTCTCAACTCCATAATCCACTTTTGATTTTTTACGGATACCTGCGGTATCAACGATAATAAATTCTTCTTCTTTATATTTTACGATACTGTCAATACTGTCACGTGTAGTGCCTGATACATCCGAAACAATTACTCTGTCAGTATTTAAAAGTGCATTTACTATTGAAGATTTACCTGCATTTGGACGTCCGACAATAGCAATTTTAATTCTGCTGTCTTTTTCTTCGTCCTCAGTAACTTGAAAGTCCTCTGTAACAAGCTCAAGTAAATCTCCAACCCCGCCGGAGCCGTGAAGCGCTGAAATGCCAACAGGTTCGCCAAGAGATAATGCATAAAAATCACTTGTCATCATCAAAGATTCTGGATTATCGCACTTATTTACTGCAAGATAAATCTGTTTACCTGACTGTCGCAAAATATTTGCAATATCATAATCTACAGGGTTTACACCTGACTGTCCGTCAACAAGGAAGATAATTTTATCGGCTTCTTCACACGCAAGTCTTGCCTGATCAAAAATTGAAACCATAATATCATCATCGTCGCCCGGAATAATACCGCCCGTATCAATAACAGTAAAACCTTTATTCTGCCACTCAACATCAAAATAAATTCTGTCGCGTGTAACCCCCGGTAAATCATCCACAATCGAATGTCTTGAACCTACAAGACGGTTAACGAATGTTGATTTTCCTACATTTGGTCTTCCTACTATTGCTACTGTTGGTTTTCTTTTCATAAGTTCATACTATCATGAAAAATTTATTTTACAAAATCCATATAAACTAAAAATTTAAACTCTTCCGATCAAAGCCTTAGCAGGCGCGTATTCTGGCAGTATATTCAGGCAAGTCTGCAAAGATTTTTTGCAGTTAACCATATCACCATCATTATGGTAATAAATATATGCAAGCAGATAATGCAGTTCAGGGTCATTATAAAACTTATCTTTTGCTTTTTTTAGGTAAAACATTGATGCAGGAAGTAAATTGTTTGCCCAAAAAGCCCGTCCGATAAACTTATAACACTCAGGGTTATAAAACGCCAAATAATCAGCGTATCTTATAATTTTTTCCACATATTCACCCTTACAGTAGAGAATTAAAATGTTTAAATCAAGTTCAAGAAAATTCCTTACCTCAAAATAAGTCGGAGACATCGAAATATGACCTTCTATTAAATGAAGTAAAACAAGCCCCCAGTGTGCTCTGATATCAAATTCACAAGCACGGGTGAAGAATTCCCGTGCCTTGTCAATTTCATCTAAAACTATATAACAGTAAGCGGCTTCGACAAGATAATTATTTTCTTCAAAATATGTTTTGCATCCTTTAAGCCTGCCTGATAAAAAATCCTTTTTTACCTGCTCGTATTGAACTGTCATAATCGTTTATCTTATATTATAGTGTTAAATCAGACATCATTGATTTCATCATCATAGTTTGAATAACTTCAGGTGACAAATTTTTTCCTTCACCTGACATTACCAAATCCATCATATCATCGTTTGATGATTTATCACTGTCAGAACCCAAAAGCATTCTTAGCTGATCCAGTTCCTTTTTTGATTGAATGTAATCAGGATCTTTTGAAAAATCTGAAATTTCATCGGTATCCGCAAACGCAATTTTTAATGTTCCTGCGTCTGTTTTGTGGTCATCAAACTTTTGAATATTTTTCAAAATGTTCATATCAGGTTTTTCTTTATCGTCATTGTTAAGATTTTGCTGAATTTTCTTTAACTGAATTTGTTTGTACTGCTTATTCAAGTCAGGAGATAATCCGTTTCCATATGGAGCGTTAATGAATGCATCCAGTTTATTATCCTGATCTCCAAACGGCAGATTAACTTTAACTTCTTTTTTGTTATTATCACCATTGCCATTGTTAGAAGAATTTGAATCTTCTTTTTTAGGCGGCGGAGATAATCTTCTTTGTAAATCTGCAAGATTTTGGTCAATCAATGTTTGAGGATCAATTGGAGTCAAATCACCAACAGAATTAGCAATATCTTCATAAGGACGAAGAAGTTCCGGTTCGTTGACATTCGGGTAACATTTCGCATCATCAGAACCCATTACACAGTTACGTCCATTTGTTGCATATTTAACAATCATCGGGTTTTCATTTAATTGAATAACTTTTTCATAAGCCAAAATAGCATTTTCTTTATCATTTACCTTTGAATAACACATTGCAAGATAATAAAATCCTAAAGTATCATACGGATTTTGTCTAACGTATGCAATACATTCTTGCAAACATCCCGCAAAATTACTCTGGCGGTATTTTTCTTTGATACTTTCAAAAGACGGATTAGAATAATATACAGGACCATTAAGCCATCCGGGTACTCCTGTACCATAAACTTTTCTTGAAGATTCTCTCAAGTAGTCATTACGGCGTTGCGGGACTTCAACATTGGCTCCATCAGAGCCCATCATATCTGAACCGTAAGCATTTTCGGAACGATCAATAGAACTGTCAGAACCTGACATTGAATTTGAATAAAATTCATCCATTACGGTTTCACGTTCGGAAATGCCTTCATTTACGGAATTTGAAGGATGAGTATCTTCATATAAATTGTAATTTTTTAAAGGATTAGTCCATCCGTAAGCCATCGATGACATTGTATTAAATACCATCACTGCAGCTAATAATAACCCGATTTTCTTCTTCATTATTTTATCCTCTTTTAGAATTCCTTTTAATTATATTATCTTCTGTGTCAAGGTTATTATATGATATTAATATTTATACGTCATAATCCAAATGAATGATATTATCTAACTTTTTGCAAACTTACATCCGCAGTAATTTTGTCTGTAAAGATTCAGATATTTTGAAATTTGATTAGTTTTCAAAAAGCCGTCCGATTTCCTAAAATTAGTCGAAACATAGGTTAAACCTTCGTCTAAAGCAATTTTTTTGCCGATAGATGTAAGTTTTTCGTAGTTTTTATGCGGACTTATAACCATTGAGGTTGTAAACTCTTCAATTCCTAAAGATTTCGCCATTTTTGCGGCATTAGTAAGACGAAGTTCAAAACATTTTGTACATCTTGCACCTTTTTCAGGCTCATTTTCAAAACCTTTTACATAGTTATAATAAACATCCGATTCATATTTTCCAACGATTAGTTCACATCCGAAATGTCTGCACAATGTTCTTTCAGCTTCGAGACGTCTGTTATATTCCTCTTTGGTATCTATATTCGGGTTATAAAAATACACAACAACGGAATATCCCGCATCCTGTAAAAAGGAGACGGGATAAGCCGAACATATACCACAACAAGCGTGCAGTAAAATTTTCTTTTTAGAACAATTTATTTTTTGGAACTGCTCCATGTGCTTCAACCCATTTTTTGAACTCGTGGTAACCTTTGATACCCATTTCAAAATCTTTACCCATTTTCATTGCCGGGGTGCCGATTTGTTTGTGAGATACAGCATATTCAATATCTTTTTGAATAGTATCGTCAACTTCTTTACTGTGAGCATCTTTTTGAAGCTTATCCATATCAAGATTAAATCCTGAATTTCTTAAAACTTCCAGAACTTCATCTTCTGTAGTTGGTTTCAATTCAAAGAATAAAGAATTTACTTCCCAGAATTTACCTTGTATTTGAGCTGCTTCTGCGTATTTTGCCATTATGCATGAACCATGATGGAATTCTTGCTGTAAATGCTTATTACAACTCATATCAAGAGGCATTGCGTGATGTTCAACTCTCAAGTTTTTATATTCACCGGCAATTTTGTGTATCATAATATTTGCGGCATAGCACATCGGACATTTGTAATCAGAAAATACTTGCAGCACAACTGCATCTTTAGCATCAGAGCCAAGCAAATTACCTTCAACTGCATATTTATTATGCTCAGCTTTGGTAAATTCCCCGAATTCCCTATCAAATTTTAATGCAGGAGAAAATCTTGCACTTGTATAAGTCCAACCTAAAAATCCGATTGCACAGAGCATTACAACAATAAATGCAATTCTATATGGTAATGGTTTCAATGCATCAAGGAAATCCGCAACACTCTGTTTTATAGCACCGATAAAATGACCTTTTATACCGTATGCAGCAACAAGCCCGATAGTTAAATCAATTACATAAGTTACTGCGCACATTATACATAATTTATGAATACCGAATAAACTTACACAAAGTAATATCATTGATATAGTGAATGATATTACTCCTAAAGATGCAATATAATGATATTTATTTTTAAATACTTCTAAAAATTTTAATCCGGGTAATGTTTTTAATTTATCCACACCCAAAAGCATCAGGATAAACGCATATAAAAACATGCCCCAGTATGCCAGCGGAACACCAAAAAATTGAGATTCTGTTGTTCTGGCAACACCATCGCAATCAACAAAATCGCTTATTGAACAAAAACTTGGCAATGCATACTGGTCAAAATTAGCAACATAATAAATGTGAGCTAAATCAACTGTTACAAGAAATCCGATGATAACTAATATTATAATCACCTTATATTTCCAAGAATATTTATTATCATAATTTTCTACATTTTCGATGTTATCTGTATTTTCCATAATATTTCTCCCTCATTCAGTTATTATTTTACCGTTATCCGATAAATTAATCAACCGACTTTATAATAAAGGCGGCGGGAATGAAATTCCCGCCGCCTTTAAATAAGTCTTCAATCCAAATTAGCTGAAATATCTTTTCAAAAGACCGTCAAAACCTTTGCCGTGACGAGCTTCATCTTTAGCCATTTCGTGAACAGTATCATGAATTGCATCATAACCCAATTCTTTAGCTCTTTTAGCGATAGCAAGTTTACCTTCGCAAGCGCCGTGTTCAGCATCAGCTCTTAATTCAAGATTTTTCTTAGTTGAATTTGTAACAACTTCGCCTAACAACTCAGCAAATTTTGCAGCGTGTTCTGCTTCTTCAAAAGCGTATCTTTTATATGCTTCTGCAACTTCAGGATAACCTTCTCTTTCAGCAACTCTCGCCATAGCAAGATACATACCAACTTCTGTGCATTCACCATTGAAGTTTGCTCTTAAACCTTCCATGATTTCTGCATCTTCAACTTTTCCGTCGCCAACATTATGTTCACAAGCGTAAACTTTTTCGCCGCCGCCGATTTCTTTAAATGTTGTTGCTCCGCATAGAGGGCATTTTTCAGGAGCTTTATCAGCTTCTGTTGACCAACCGCAAACTGTACATACGTATTTCATAATCTAACCACCTTTCTTATGTTCTCATTTTTACATTGCAATTATAGCAAAATAAAAAAATTTTGTAAAGTGGTAATTATTTTCATTTTTCTTGAAATTATATGTTAGCACCGCCGTCTAATTTAATTTTATCTATAACTTTTTTGGAGCCGTCAACTTCTTTTGTATAGGCAAGAACAAACTCTGTAGCTTCTTGATCACGTGCGATAGCTTCTTTTAGGGAAATTATATCTTCCATAGAGAATCTTTTAACTGCTTCATCTGAATTATCCAGTAAAAACTGTTTAAATTTCTGTTGAACGTTATATTCAAACCCCGGAAGATTTGATTTCAGGGAATACCAGCGGTAAAAATGGTGAAGCATGTAATATTTATCAATCGTGCCATCGCGCATTACAAACATCGGTTCTGTCTTAAACCTCAGCCCCATACCCGTCATAATGGATAGATAAATTGCATTAAATCCTTCCTGCTCATATATAAGACCTTCTTCTTCCTTAATAAACGCAAGTATCTTATCCGCATTATTTATTTTATAAACAGGAGTATTTGCCGCTTTTATATAGTTAAGAAGCTCCTCAGGATTGCAGTTAACTTTTTTGACAATCGCAGAGACATTTTCTTTTACTGCCCCAATCAATTTTTGAGTTTCGGAATTGAGGGTAACATTACCGGCAGAACCCAAAATTGTTTTTGAAGTTTTGTTTGTAAAAGTTGTTTTTGTAGTACTTTTCAGCTTATTTTTGAGATTTTTCTCTTTCACTGAAAGCAAAAAGTATTTGATATTTTTAAAAATATTACTCATAAAATGCATTATAAATGAAGTAAAGCAAGGTTCACACATCTAAATATATGAAATCATTTTTCCATATAATCATCGAAGGATTTTATATTAACCTTGTATCCGCATCCTTCGTGAAGTTTGCCCGGATATGAAATTCTTTTTGCAGGGTATTTACGGCACATCCGCGGACGATGCTTGTAATCCGAGCATAACCCTTCAGAGGTCACAAGTTTGCAGGCAAAAATTAAATTCCCGAACTCGTCTTTACCTTTTATATAAAACCTTTTGTATGCAGGAAAAAGCATTTGCATGATTTTGAATTCGTTTTCAGTATAAGTGTCAACACTGTACATATAATTACAGCATTTACCGCATTTTTTACACTCTCCCGTAATCTCGTAAGACATTTTTTCGGGAACTAAATATGACAAAAGTTCGTAAATTATTGATTTAATAAAATCCAGCATCTTAATAATATATTATAAATCAAAAATTTTGTGTATAATACTAAGTATGAAGAGATTTGATAACATGCGTACATATGCTTGGCTTGAGTTTGTCATCTGGCTCATTATAGTTGCGGCGGTTGTTCTCGGGTTTAGGTATCACCATTACAAAGTTCAAAAACAGTACAAAAGTTATCAAATATTTATGGAAGATGTTGATGGTCTGATTGCAGGTTCTCCTGTAAAATTTTTAGGTGTCCAGATTGGTTATGTAAAAAAAATCAGAGTAATCTCTTCAAATGTATATATAAAATTTGTTATTACGCAAAAAGGTTTAGTCTTGCCTGTCGGTTCCATTGCAACAGTTGAAGCTTCGGGGCTCGGCGGTTCAAAATCTCTTGAAATCTATCCGCCTCCTAAAAATCAATCTGCAGACAAAATTATTGCGACAAAAGACCCGACAAGACTTGGTAAAGTCATGAGCTTATTTGAAGATATTTTCAGAGAACTTGACGTAATCTTCACAACAATGAGCTACGCAGGTAATCAGCTTGATTATGAAAACAGCATACAAAAAAATCTTGTTGAACCCGAAGATATGAAAGAAGGGTTAATCAGATTTGAAAAAAGTATTGATTCAGTTATGGAATTAGATAAGAAATTTAAAAATAGTGTTAAGGGGAAAAATAAACAATACAGGGGTGATAATGATGAATATGAACAAAGTGAAAGTGATAAATAATCCCGTTGTACTTTTAAATTTATGTACAATGAGAGATAAAAACACTGACAGCCAGGGAGTCAGGATTGCAACAAGAAAAATTACACGCTGTTTGCTTTATGAAGCCGCAAAAAACTTACCGCTTGTAGAAAAAGAAGTCACAACACCACTTACTACATTCACCGCAAAAACGGTTGATCCTGATATTAATTTAATTATTTCTCCTATTTTGAGAGCGGGATTAATTTTTACAGACGAAGCAATTGATATTCTGCCTCAAGCCACAATCCGCCACATCGGAATGTACAGGGACGAAACAACCCTAAAACCTGTATGGTACTATAATAAAGTTCCTATGGATGCCCCAAATCCCGAAAAATTTTACATCTATATTACAGACCCTATGCTTGCTACAGGAAATTCACTCCTTGCGGCTATTGATTTATATACAGCAAAAGGAATTCCTGTTGAAAATATTAAATGTATATGTATAATCGCGGCACCCCAAGGTATTGAAAATATTCAAAGCCATTATCCTGATATTGAAATCATAACTGCGGCAGTAGATGACCATTTGAATGAAAAGGGCTATATAGTACCTGGTATGGGCGATGCCGGAGACAGAATTTTTAACACCATTTAATCTTTCTTAATATAAAGTTAAAGTTTTATTCGGAATATGCCGATATCATCCTTGTGTAATGCTATGGAGAAATAAAATGACTCAAGGTGCAAAAGGTATAGGTGCAGCAGGTAAAGCTAATACAACTGCAAGAACAAATCAACAGAAGAGAAACTTCCCGACAGATGCAGCTCTGAAAAAAATTGCTCAAGAGATGAAAATATCTGTTCAGGAACTTAAAACAAGGATAAAAGTATCCGAAGTTCCTCAAAACAGAAAAAGTATTTACGGACTTGCAGATAACAACAAGATGGATATGAAGACTTTCTGTGCATTGAATGGTATTGACCACTCAAAATGGCGTGACTATAAAGCTAAAGCCGGAGAGACTTTTTACATAATCACAGAACCTGAAATTAAAAAAACTGCGGCAAAACAAAATACTCAACCGCAGGTGCAGCCTAAACAAACTCCAAAACCTGCACCACAATCAACACAAACACCCGCAAAAAAAGTTAAAACATACACTCCTGCGGGACTTGGGCAGGCAATTTATGCAAAATCCGAAGAATATTACGGAGCTGTCGGCAAGCAGGATTTTGACAGGCTAATTAATGCAATAAATTCTAAAAACGCCTCTGCAATTATAAAAGCTTATACTAAAAACCCTGAAAATGATGGTAAAGAAAGTTTGATAAAAACCATAACCAGTGAATACAAAAGTGATAAGCAAGCACGTAAAAATGCAGTTATGCATATCTATGACGCCCTTGCACAAGAAAAAGGCACCCCCGCTGTAATTCGCGAAGGGTTCAAAAAGGAGCTTGATGAACAATTTGATTCTTGGGGCAGAGTAAGCACCAAACAACTTGACGAAACTATTAACCGTATGATGGCATCTCCGACCGAACTTGCCCAAAAGATGAAAAATGATATTCACGGCAAATGGGGCGCTGTCGGAAGAGAATCTTTTAATGAATTAACAGCTCTGGTAACGCCAAAAAACGCAGAACAGGTTATTAAAGCTTACAATGATTTAAAAACAGGAGAATCATTGATTGAAGGAATTACAAGCGAAGTAAGAAGCTCTAAAGATGAGCGTAAAGATGCAGTCATGCATATTTATAATGCTCTTGCAAAACAAAAAAATGTTCCGACAAAAACCAAAGAAGAATTTCAAAATGAACTTAATGCACAATTCAAATCCTACGGCATGGTTGATACAAAAAAACTTGATGAAATTATTAATGGAATAATTTCAAATAATAAAAATATCGCCCAAACACATACTGCCGAACAAACAAATTCTTCTGCCAAAATTTCAAATAACAAAACAGTCGTAAAACTTACAAAATCCGGCAAAGACATTACAGTTTCAGACCTCCAGCGCGGAGCTATATCCTCTGCAAAAAAAGAAGCAAAAGAGAATTTCAAACAATACTGTAGATCTAACGGAATAAAATATAATGAAAACCTGTTAGACCTTGCACCAATGGAACGATTGCCCGAACCTGTAGTAAAAAACGGTAAGATAGTTGCTAAAGAAAGTGATTTATTAAAACCAACCACAACACCAAACGGTAAAGTAGTTGTAATAAACCCCGGTCATGGCGGCTATAGTTCAAGAACAGGATATTTTGATCCCGGTTCATATAGTTTTATCAAAAAAGGAAACGGCAAATACGCACCGCTTCTTGAGTACGATAAGATGAAAGACTACGGAGATGACCTTGCAGAAAGACTTAGAGCACAGGGCTATGCGGTTGTAATAACAAGTGCTCACGCTCAAACAGTTTCTGATCAAAAGTCAATGGAAAATATTATAAACCGCTTACATAACGGAACAAAAGGCGGCAAAAAATATGCAAAATCAGACATTGCATTTATTTCGCTTCACGCAGATTCCGACCCTGGCAAATCAGGAACAGGTGTATGCTTTGACCCCCAATTCCAAAATGATACCCGATTTGCCAAAATCCTTAACAATAATCTGAACGAAGAAGAATGGGTTAAATCAAATGTATCAGAGAGAAAATGGGGTTCAAACGGAATTCAGGTGCTTCACCAGACAGAACAAAACCCCTCAGTTTTAGTCGAGGTCGAATATGTTAACGGAAGCAAGAGCAAAAATCTTGATTCTCGTGAATACAAAAATAGATTTAACAAAAAATTAACCGAAGGCTTAAATGAGTATTTCGGAATAAAATAAAGGTGTAAAATGGACTGGTTATCAAAATTATATAATTACATAAAAGTTAAAGTTACAGGAGAAAACACACCATCTGCAAAAGCTCAAAGTGCAGGTACTAAAAAACCTGTTTTTAACGGTAAAAAAAATACCCCGCACCCGAATGAAATCACGATGACAAAAGAATTATCGGACGAACAAATTCAAACACAACAAACACGTGCAAAATACATAACAACCGTAAAAAATTCGCCTTACAAAATAAAAAGCGGTGATAACCCCGCAAAAATTGCACAAAAATTCGGGGTAGAAGAACGCACGCTTCTGGCAATTAATGGACTTACTCATGAAACCGCAAAGAAAATCAGACCCGGACAGACCTTAAAAATTCCTGACACAAAAAAGATTAAAAATGTAAAAAACCTCAACGATGTTGCAAAATCTATGGGTGTAAGTCTTGATTTTGTGAAAAAATTAAAACGTGTTGAAGACAAAGGCGAACTTCCTGAAAATAAATTCCACAACACCCCATACAAAGATAAAGGCGGGGTTGAGACAATCGGCATAGGTCATGTGGTAAAAAAAGGAGAACCAAGACAGCTTACAAACGCACAGGTATGCGAGCTCTGCGCAAAAGATCTTCTGCGTATGGAAGATAATTTATGCACCCTTCTCGGTGAAAAAAATTACCAAAAGCTTCCGCAAAGTATGAAAGAAGCGTTATTAGACATGACTTTTAACAAAGGAACCGCAATAATTGAAGATACTCCCGGGCTTTTATACTGCTTGAAATCAGGCAAGTACGAAGCCGCAATTAATAAATTTACCAACAATAAATCAGCAAAAACCAAACAAGAAATGAGCGGATTATCAAAACGCCGTCTTTTTGATATTTCAATTGCAGTCAAGATGTACAACGGCAAAATTCCACAATCCAACAAAAATACTGCACAGCAGGTTTATAACAGAGGGATACAGCTTCTTCGCGCAGAATGCCAAAAAGAAGGTAAAAACTTTGCACACCAGCTTGCAGGATACAACAAAGATGTCCAAAGCTACTTAGGAAATAATATTAAACTTATAACGAAGTAATTATTTCGCCGATTTTTTCGCCGTGTATTGTTGTAATATCATGCGAAACTTCAATATTACCCCAGTGGAGATTATTGATTAAGTCAATTGTAACAATTTCGCGTGCTTCCATATTGGAATCACAAATTTTAACAATAAAACCTTCTTCCAGTTCAGTATTCACAACCACGCAAAGTCCGCCTGCACCAACTTTTGCAATAAGACATTTTGAATTAGCAATAATTTTGGTATCAGTTCTGTTTTCACCGCCGATAGTGTAAGCGTGTTTCAAAAATGCATTCTTAATTTTTTGATATTTAGGGTCACAAAACAAATTCAAAAAACCCGTTACGATATTTGCAAGCGGCATTGAATAAATAGGAACTCCGCATCCGTCTTTTGTTACAGGGTAATCTGTTTTTACTTCGCAAAGTTCGTAAATTCTTTTCTTAATCTCTTTTTGCAGGGGATGATTTATGTTGTCATAATTTTCCATATCCCAGTCATTGAGCTTGCAAAGCCCGAGCATCATGGCATGTTTACCTGAACAATTGTTATGAAGTGCGTTTGCTTTTTCACCATGCAAAAGCAAATCATCCTGTGCAGTTCTGGAAATCGGCTGATGATTTCCGCATTTTAACTTTTCAACAGGAATATCAAATTTTTCCATAATTCTGCGGACAATATCAATATGCACTTTTTCACCAGCATGAGATGCTGAACAAATTGCAATCTCTTCTTCTGTGAGATTAAATTTTTCATCCAGTCCGTAATCAATTAAAAGCGCGGCTTGCAAAGGTTTTGCACAAGAACGAAGATAGAAAGGATAATTTTTATCTTCCCCGATTTTTTCTACAACTCTTGTCTTATCCGCACGGACAACATAGCCGAAATGTTCCTGTTCAATCAGCCCGTCTCTATTATATGTCACCAATTTTGCCGGTTCGGTATTGATATTAGTCATTGTTTTTCACCATTGTTAGTAATTGATTTAACTTGTTTTTCAACATAAGATTCTCACGTTTTAAATCTTCTATTTGTTTTTCGTAATTATCAGTAATCTTTGCGTATTCCTGATGAATTTTAGGGATTTCATTGTGGTCTAAAATAAAACGTTTTTTGGCTTCTTCTTTTATTTCTAGGATTTTATCAATCTGTTTTTGAGAAATTAATCCCATATCCACAAGAGTTTGAGCCAGATTTCTCGGTTCATACGGAGTTTCCTCAACACTATCGAGCTGTTCTGTAGAGATTACACCGTCATTGACCAGGTATTCGCCTGTAGAATATTTACCTGCAAGAAGTCCTGCAATATTCAGAATTCGTGAATCGTCAGGGATTTGCATATAACCTTCATCAACACAGAAAAGGAAATAATTCGCGATTTCTTCCATTGACATGTAAGTATTTAATACAATATCAGAAATACTTGAGTCTCTGTCAGCATAATTCAACATGTTATAAATATTATTGTCAAAACTTGATTTTTTATAATCAAGTTCACATTTGCCTTTATATGTCAAAACAGGTTTGTAAGTTGCAAAAACATAAGCAATATCATCACCTTTGCCGACATCTTCCGACAACTTCACATAAATAATTTCTTTAACCCAATTAGGAAAATTAGATAACTTAGCCAAAAACTGTTCTAAAAAATCTCTCTGCACAACTGCCCCCTGTAACTAAACTGTATTTTATCATTAAACGAGCATAAAGTCCAGTCCTGAGGTAATTATCACTTAACATCAATAGCGGAAAGCTGGCGCATTTTTGTATTAATTTCATTCATTAAATTTATATTTTCAGTCTGACGGGCATACTTTTGCGCCTTAGATAACAAATTATAAGCCTTATTGAGGTTATTAAATTCCACCATGATATCAGCCGCCGCAACGTAATTTTGCGCGATTTTTGACGGCGACTCTGCGGTTGTATAATTTTTTACAGCTTTAGAGTATGATTTCAAAGCCTTTTCAGGATCTTCAAACTTCAAATGTGCATTTGCAGTATTTGAAGCAACAAAACCTCTCAAATTATAATTAGAAGTTTCATCAGCAAGTCCTGCGGCTGTTTCATAGTAATCAAACGCTTCTTTTTCGTACATATCAGTATAAATATTACCGATTTTTGTCAATGAAGCAGATTGTGCAGGAAGATTTTCAGCTTCACCCGCGTAAGAAACAGTTGTAACATAATGTTCCAAAGCCGGTGTAATCTGGTTTACATCATCATAAATTTGTGCCATTGAATAGTGAGCTTTTGTTTTAACATTTTCATCTTTTGACAATTTTGCGGCTTGATTATAGCTTTTCAAAGCCTGTGCAAGATAGTCATGGTCATCATAGATTTTGCCCACTTCGTAATAGATTTTTCCGGAAGTTTCAGTGTCATCAAGCTCCATTGCTCGATTAAGCGCCTGTTCAAAAGACCTGATAGCATTTTCGGGGTCTTTGGCATAAGCATATTTTTTTGCCTGAATAAATAATGATTTTAACTGCTTATCCTGCGGGATTTTTGTCCCTGTAGAAGGAGAGGCAACAGAAATAGGAATTACATTTGAATTTTCTTCGCTTGACGCTTGAGGAATTTCTTGCGATTGAGAAGTTTCATGCAATTCTTCGCTGCGTTTAGTCTGGCTGGTTGTTCCGTCAGGGAATTTTACCAGAAATCTTTCGTTAACATCATCTTCGTTATATTTGAAATCTATCTGCTGCATAAACAGGGTATCAACCCATTTTTCTACAACATTAGATTCTTTATTAAGGGTTTCAGAAATATGTCTGTCTAAAATTGAAGACGCATTTTTAAGGTTGGATTTTATAAGCTTAACATTCGGATTATCTTTTTTAACCTGCTTTTCAATCAATACAAGATATCCGTCAACCTCTTCTTTTAAGTCATCAGGCGTGCCAATTGCAATAGCTGTATTATTAAAATCTCTGAGAATTTGTGCAATATTAATTTTACTGTCAATTTTATTTTGCGCGGCATTATTAACCGGCTCAGCAGGAGCGGTTTGAGGCTTTGCCGTCTGATTATTATTGATACTTACACTACTGTAAGCACTTGGTGCAACATTAAATTTTTGTTCATAAGCAGGGGTATAAGCGGGAGTTTTCTGCTCAACATATTGAAGCCCTTTGCTTTTAGAATTCTGATTGGATTCCTGTTGACGTTCAGCATTAGCCGCAGAAGACTTTTTCTCTTCATCTTCGCGCTTTTTGACCGTCTGCTGTCTATCTTGATTGACATATGGTCTTTGGAATATGTTAGTTAAACTCAATCCCATATCTTGTTAAATGCACCTTCAAGCCTGATATATACACTATATTTTTAGCATAATTCCGGAATTAATCCGTCATACTTTCGTATGATTTTTGCCATGTTTTATTTAAGTTTTTTTAGTAAAAAGTCAAGGGGGGGTAAATGTTGCCACCAGTTATATTGTAATGTGCAGAATTTTTGTCGGACGGGGGAACATCCTGCCGGTTATAATTTTAACAAATGTAAACAAATTGACAAAACACCATGACAAATGTGTTCTATTATTTTATTATCAATTTATATTCGGAGGTAGAATGTTAGAACAATTACAAAATAAATCCGGTTTTGATTTAACTTCTAAAAGCGCGTTTTCAAATGAAAATGATACATTTACTTCCCGTTCATTTGCCGCTCTTTTAGCTAAAAATAATGTTCCTGCTTCTCACAAAAGAATTGCGGACAACTATCTTATTATTAAAAAAGTTTTTAAATTTCAGGCTTGTTTGAGCAGAATTTCTAATGTTGAAAAAGCTCTGCTTGAAAAATATGATTTCAATATCTTAGAATTCACTACTATGAAACAAATGTATGATGAATTGGCGCTTTTACAAAAATGGTCAATATCTGAAAATCAAGAATTAAGAGAGGCTTCTGATAATATTCTTATTATAAGAGTGAAAGAATTGAAATTCTTAGAAGCAAGTCGTTATGCTTCTGTTTCTAACGAAATTTACAACGGTTACAAAGCTTTAGAACAGTACTTGAAAGAAATAAGTAAGTTTCAAACTCTTGAAACTCTCAGAACTCTGAATTTCTAAAATAATTACAACATTAAAAAGGCGGGATTTTCTAATCCCGCCTTTTTAAAATTATTTAAAGAATTAACCGATTACAGGAGCGTTGAAAACTCTAGTTGCTAATTCTTTATCAAGCATAAATAATGCCTGTTTATCATCTCCGATAAGCTTTAATGTAGCCAAAACTCCGCCTACACTTGCTTCTTCTTCAACTTGTTCTTTCAAGTACCAGTCTAAGAATGACAATGCAGCTCTGTCTTTAACTTCTTCGGCAACATCCATCAAAGCATTAATTCTTGATGTTACAAATTCTTCGTGTTCAAGAACCTGTTCAAAAATTTCTAAAGGAGTTTTACCTTTAACTTCAGGTTTATCGATTGCCATAAGCTCAACACAGCCGCCGCGTTCATGAACATAGTCATACATACCCATACCGTGAGCGTGCTCTTCCTGAACCTGTACATCAAACCAATTTACAAACCCGTTCAAATTAAGTTCTGCAAAATAAGATTTCATTGCTAAATAAAGATACTCAGAGTAGAATTCTTTATTAATCTGGTCATTAAATGCCGCTTCCATTTTCTTATCTAACATAGTTAAACATCTCCTTTCATTGTTTCAACTATAGCTTTTGCAAGGTTATCCAAATCTTGAGCCTGATTTTTATCAAGTGCAGACTTAAGGCTGACTTTTGTTTCAATAATTTCAGTATTTTTCAATGCAGACAGAGCTTCGCACATCAATTTACCTGAAACACAAGCCCAAGAACCGTTTTCAACAATTGCAATTTTGCGATTTTGAAGATTATGAGCAACTATGTCGTGTAACAGGTTTTCCATATTAACAAAAATTCCGTTGTTATACGTGGTTGACGCAAATACAATGTGTGAATATTTAAATGCATCTGACACGATATATGAAGGATGAACCATTGAAACATCATACATTTTAATATCTTTAACCCCTAATTCCGCAAGTTTACCTGCAAGGATTTCAGCCGCATTTTGGGTTCCTCCGTAAACTGATGCGTACGGAATAAGAACTGATTGGATTTCAGGTGTATAAGTTGACCATTTCATGTATTTGTCAAGGAATTTTCCTAAATCTTTTCTCCAAACATAACCGTGAAGAGGACAAATCATTTCGATTTCAATTCCTGATGCTTTTTTCAACAAAGCCTGAACCTGTGGACCATATTTACCCACAATATTTGTATAATATCTTCTTGCTTCATCCATATATCTACAGTCAAAATCAACTTCATCAGCAAAAATATTTCCGTCTATTGCTCCAAATGAACCGAAAGCATCAGCCGAGAATAAAATTTTATCAACTGTATCATAAGTTACCATAACTTCAGGCCAGTGTACCATCGGTGCAAATACAAAAGTTAAATTATGTCTGCCTGTATTCAAGACATCGCCTTCTTTAACAATCTGATATTGAGTTTCCGGAATTTCAAAATCAAAAAACTGCTCAATCATTGTACGAATTTTTGCGTTGCAGACGATTTTAACATTCGGATACTTCGCGACAATTGTTGGAATTTCCGCGCAATGGTCAGGTTCCATGTGATTAATAATCATATAATCAAGACTTCTGCCGCCTAAAACATGTTCAACATTTTCCATAAATTGATGAGTAACTGATTTATCAACTGTATCAAGAAGAACTGTTTTTTCATCCATCAATAAGTATGAATTATATGAAACCCCTGTAGGAACAGGATAAACACTTTCGAACAGTGCAAGTCTTCTATCGTTTGCGCCGACCCAGAACAGATCGTTTGTTATTTTTTTTGTATTATACATAAATTTTCTCCCTTTTTAATTTATGATAGCACAAAATTATGATAATGATTATCAAGTTTAAATTATTAATTTTTATTAAATATTGGTTCTGATTTTGTTTTCATCTCATCTAAGACTTTTTTAAAATCCGCGCTCACAGGGGTAGGTGAAGCCGTGTCCATAATTGACAAAAATTCTATAGAGTTCTGCGGTTTTTTGCCGTCTAAAAATGTCTTTGAATTTGCACAATCAACACGCGCAGGAACAATCAAACCGCTTGAAGTAAATTTGTCCGAACTATCCCTTGATGATAAATATTTAACAAGTCTGTATCCTTCTTGTTTGTGTTTAGAACTTTTGGAAATCGCCCACCCCGAAGCATCAGCAGGCACTGAACTTCGACCATTCACATCAGGGAATCTCACAATATCCCAAGCAAATTTTGCTTCTTCACGATATTTTGGAACGAGCCAGCGACCTGACAGGTGCATTGCAACCCTGCCTTGTAAAAACATTTGTGCCATTGTTGCACTTGCAGATTCTTCTTTCCGCGGTGCTGTGTGGTATTTGTTTCGCAAATCACCATAAAACTTCAACCCTTCCTGCATTTCTTTACTGTCAAAATCAGAAAAATCTTTCACCCCGAAAGACATTAAATAAGGCAGGTAAAACAAAGGTTCTTCTTCAAAAGAAATTCCAAAAACCTCAGGCAGATGAGTCAATTTTTGAGAAATTTTTAACAAATCCTCCAGCGTCCAATTTTTATCAGGATATGAAACATTGTATTTATCAAAAATGTCTTTATTATAAAAAATTACGAGATTGGAAACATCTCTCGGCACAGCATAAACTTTTCCGTCATAGCTCAATGCATCAACAGAAACAGGGTAAAACTCCGAATAATCAAAATTATTCGACAAATCCTCAAGCACCCCTGCACGCGCGTAAACAGGCAGATAATGATTGTTTATAAACACAACATCAGGTGCAGTGTTTGAGGCAAAAAGCAGATGTATTTTCTGAAAATAATTCTGCGGAATATGCATAAAATCGATTTTAATATCGGGATTATTTTTTTCAAAATCAGCAAGAACAGGTTTCAAAATACTAATTTCCGATTCCGAACCCCAAGAAGCGAATTGAATTGTTGTTTTTTGCGGGGAAACATTTTTAGACAAAAATCCAAGACAGCAAAACAAACTCACTCCTATAATTAAACAGATTAAAACAATTATTTTTTTATGCATGGTTTAATCAAGTCTAGATTTCGATAAGTGTACCCATTTTGTCTTTTGCAACATCAACAAGGCACTTGTAACCGCCTGCTTTTACTATATAAACAGAGCCGTAGTCCTGTCTGACCTGAAGCGGTTTATCGACAACATGGTCAAATTTTTTCAAAATAAATGTATCGCTCTTAATTCTGCCGACAATCGCTGAAACTCCATCCATATTTACAAGATAAAAACCTTTTTCAGCATCAATATTATAACCTGATTTAACAATCAAACCGTTCATATAATTTTGTTCAACCTGTTTTGTCATCGGGTTTGAAGCTCTTGAAATCGGATTAGTTGCTCCGCGGCTTACAGAAGCTGATGACGGTCTCACTTGTGATAAAGTTTGTGATACAGCTGATTTTTTTGAATCTTCGCTGTCCAGAATTGACATGTATTCATCAAGTGATGATAATACATAATTTTCTTGTTGTTTGTCCATTTTCATTTCCCCATTATTATTCAAGTATTTTGTGCCGCTTATATTTAATTCGGAACTTGCTGAATTTCTGGAATTCACGCTGAGCGCAGAATTTCTAAGTTTTACAAACATTCCTTCTTTATAAGTTTTATTTCTTGAAGATTTTTTGTCATTATCAAGTAGTCCTCTGCTTGCTTGAGCAAGACTTGCAGATTTTGAGAAAGATTTCAGCTTAATGCCTGAAATATTTTTAGAAATCATATCATCTTCTGAGCGAACACCTTCAAAGGTTTCAACAGGTTCAAGCGTATTAGGTGTTTGAGCTAAAGAATGCTCCATTTGTGAAATTTTTGCTTGAAGCTTTTCTTTCGCATCATTTTTGGTTGCACCTTGAATATTTTCGCTCGGTGTAATTATAGCTTTTTTAGCGGCAGACATATCGGTTACATATGACATATCAGAACCTTTGTTAATCGGATGAAGTTCAGCATCTTTCTGAGCATATTTTTTGTATTTTTCCTGCCAATTAAGAGTTTCGTCGTCGATAATATCCTGATATTCACGGCGGCGGCGTCTTGCTTTGTTTCTGGAAGTTAAATTATTAAATGATTCCATTCTGTCAGAATTTTTCTTGTTAGAATGAGAAACTGCATCAACAACAAGGAAGAATGCACCGGCTAACAAAACCGTACCGCCTGCAAACAATGTCCACATCGGAAAATGTTTTTTCTCTGATTGAGGGGCATTCGGAGTTTCAACAGCTGCCGATTCAACCTGAGCCGCAGAATTTTCTGCAACAATTGTAGTTTCAACAGCAGGTCCTGACATTTTTTCCTTAACTATGTCGTGTTTAATTCTCGGTTCCAAATCAATCATTCTTTTACCGTTTTCATCAAACTTCATTTTTGGAACATATTTATCCGCATTAGAAACAGCTGTTTGAGGCTGAGTCGATTGAACAGGTTTCACTTCAGGTGCAGGCTGAACAATTTTTTGCGGCTGAACTTTTGGAGTTTCTGCTTTAGGTTTTACAGGTTCCGTTTTAGCCTTTGGCGGGGTAATCGGTGTTAAACTGATTTTCGGCAAAGAAATTGTTTTATGCTGAGGTTCAGTTTTTGGGGTATTAACAGCCTGTGCAGGTTTACTCTGTGATACCGGTTTTACAGCAGGTTGTTGTGCAGGTTGTTTGTTTACAGCAGGTGCAGGGTTTTGAGCCTTTTGAGGCTGTGGTGTAGTTTGCACCGCAGGTTTAGTGTCTTTATTTTGTGCGATTAACGCTTTATAATCCTTCTGAGCCTGAGTCAGAGGAGCTGTTTTCTTAATATATGTTCTTATATTAATCGGTTTTACTGTTCCAAAAGTTACTTTGGTATAACCGCCAATACCGTCATTAACATGCTTGACATCAATGTCGGATATCAAATCCTTAACTCCGCCAATACCGGGAGCTACCGAACTTGAGCCTTCAACATTAGGAAGCAATACAACATAGCGGTTATTAGACTTTCTTGTTACAACAGAGTTTGATGAATCTCCTGTTGTATAAAAAGTTACATCAACCGTATCAGCCGAAGATGAGCGATTGACATCCATTCGGAGTAAATTATTTGAAGTATTTGCTATAACCGCAGAACCTGCGGCAAGCGCCGCCAATACTGCGGCAGTTATGATATTTTTCTTACAAGTCATATTTTCCACTAATCTAACAACTACACTACTGTTAATATAATACCCGAGAGTAAAAAAAATTGCCAGTTTATTAAAAAAAAATAAGATTTATGTTACAATAAATTTATGAAAAGCGGATTTGTTGCAATAATAGGGCGCCCGAATGTAGGAAAATCAACACTTTTGAACCAAATTCTCGGTCAAAAGATTGTAATCACAACGGACAAAGCTCAAACTACAAGAAAAAGAATTAAAGGTATTTACACAAACGAAGAGGGTCAAATCGTTTTTGTTGACACTCCGGGGGTGCATAAACCACTGAACAAACTCGGAGAATTTTTACTTGATGAAGCAAAAATTGCCGTGCCTGATGCGGACGTAATTTTATTTCTCGTTGACGGCTCAGACCCCGCAGGAAAAGGCGATAAATGGATTGCTCAAAATCTTTTGCAGACCAAAATCCCGATTATTATTGTTATGAATAAGGTTGACAAAATTAAAAAACCTGAAAAAATTGAAGAAAATTTATTAACATACAAGACTTTATTTAACGAAAACCTTCCTGTTGTAAGAGTTTCAGCAAAAACAGGACGCAACATTGATACTTTAATGAAAAACATTTTCAAAAAACTTCCTGAAGGTGAAATTCTTTATCCTGAAGACATAGTTACAGAAGAAACCATGCGCGACGTGACAGAAGAAATTATCAGAGAAAAAATTCTTCTCAATACCTCAGACGAAATCCCTCATTCTGTTGCTGTTAAGGTTACAAATTACATTGAAAAAGAGGAAATTGACAAGATTTACGCAACAATTTACTGTGAACAGAAAAGTCAAAAAGGCATCCTGATAGGCAAAGGCGGAAGTCTACTGAAAAAAATCGGAACAGAATCACGTCTTGAACTTGAAAAAATTGTTGATAAAAAAGTTTACCTTGAACTTGAGGTTAAAGTAGAAAAAGATTGGCGCAAAAAAGAAAAAATCCTTAAAAACTTCGGCTACCAACAGGAAGACTAGTATAAAAGTCTAATAAATCTAGCCGCGTTTTGTTGCAAATAAATTATAAATAAGCAAAAATGTTAATATACCTATTACGCCATAGGTTTGAAATTTTGTAATCACAAAAGTTACAACTCCACAAATTACAATGAATAAAATCGCATAATTTACAATATTTTTAACGTTTTGACTAACAGCACGAACTTTCTGCGCTTCTTGTGCCATAATTTTTATATTAGACTGCTCTTTTGCTTTCTCTTCTGTTTCTTCGTCTATAATCTCGTTTTCTTTCAACTCCTCAACCGCATCACGGTAAGTTCTGTTCACAAATCTCTCAACCAGCGACAAAACAACTGTTTCAGGCGCATCATTTTTAACACATGCATACATAACTTCCCACATTGCATACCAGATTTTTTGCATGACAACTTTCCAGTATTTTGCAGGAATTCCGGAGCGAAACAAGTCGATTTCCTTATGAAAAGACCACTCCGCAATCACCTGAATATAAAATGTCTGCTGTTCAAAATCCAAACGCGAAAATTCATCGTCATTTTGAATTCCTTCTGCCATCTTTATTGCGGCTTTACGAATATTGCTTATTAAATAGTCCTGCTGCAATTTATTCACATCCTCAGGCAAAAGCGGTTCAATCTGTACAATTAAACTCTCAATGAAATCAATATATTTTTTATCGATTACTTTTTCTTCCATTTTATTATTATAGGAAATAAGTTCTCAAAATTTGTCATATATATAGAGTAATTATCGCTATATATTAATCTTTTGTAATAAAAACAGCCGCACATGGTTGTAAATTTAAACTTTTTATTATAATATGAATTCATAAATAGTCTAACTGCCAAAATACGTTCCGGCGCAGACAGTAAATTCTGGCACAAATGGAGCAAGATTAATTTGGTAAGAGACGAGTAGATGGAAACTCCGGGTGCCGGAAAACAAAAGATAAAAAGCGTTTTTGTAATGAATATTTAATCTTCAAAAGCCTTTGTTTTATTTTAAGTTTGAGTAATACCCGAAAGTCCGCAAGTAGTAAAGGAAAATTTATTATGACAATGACAGATCCGATAGCAGATATGCTTACAAGAATCAGAAACGCTTGTATGGTTTCTCACGAAACAGTTGATGTACCTGCTTCTAAATTAAAAGTTGAATTAGCTAAACTTTTAAAAGAAGAAGGCTTTATCTCTGATTACGAAGTTAAAGAACAAGGCAAATTCAAAGTTATCACTATCACTTTGAAATACGATTCTAACCGCAAATCTGTAATCACAAAATTAGAAAGAGTTTCTAAACCAGGTTTGAGAAGATACTCTAAATCTAAAAACTTACAAAAAGTTTTAGGCGGTTTAGGTATCGCTGTTGTTTCAACTCCAAAAGGATTGTTAACAGACAGAAAAGCCAGAAAAGAAAACGTTGGCGGCGAAGTTCTTTGCTACGTATATTAATGCGTAAGCCGATGTAAAGTGTCGGTGTTGGCTTGCGGAAGCAAGACAAGCAGGACACGGAACATTATATCACCGCCGTTGTGAACGGAGCGTAAGCAAAGCGAACGAACAAATCTTTGATTTGACAGGCGGGAATGAGCGCAAGCCGGAGTGAAATCCGAAATTGTCGTCAAGGAGACGGCAAACTTAAAAAACATTCGGGTTCAATTGGTAGAAAAGCCCAAAAATTTAGTACAAAATATACCACAAGGAGAAATTTAAAATGTCTAGAATTGGTAAAAAACCTATCGAAATTCCTCAAGGCGTTGAGGTAAAAATAGAAGGACAAGTTGTTACAGCAAAAGGACCTTTAGGTACTGAAGTTGTTAATGTTCGTCCTGAAATCGCAGTTAAAATGGAAGACAACCAGTTAGTATTAACTAAAGTTGGTACTTCTCGTGAAACTGACGCTCTTTACGGTTTGTCAAGAACTCTTGTTGCAAACGCAGTAACAGGTGTTAAAGACGGTTTCATTAAAAAATTAGAGATTAATGGTGTTGGTTACAGAGCGCAAATGCAAGGTAACACTTTAAACATGGCTCTTGGTTACTCTCACCCGGTTGATATTGTTCCGCCGGAAGGTATCACTATTACTGTTGAAGCTAATACAAAAATCACTGTTAAAGGTTCTAATAAACAAACAGTTGGTGATGTTGCTGCTTTAATCAGATCAAAACGTAAACCTGAAGTATACAAAGGCAAAGGTGTTAAATACGAAGGCGAATACATCAGACGTAAAGCTGGTAAAGCTGGTAAAAAGTAAGATAGATGTTTGCGAACTTAGCGAGCACTACAGATATCTTATCCTGAACTTCATTCAGGATTTAATATACAAAATAAAGCCCGTATAAACCCTTGAAGTGGTTTTTCAAGAAGGTTTGGGTCAAATGAAAGGAAAATAAAATGATTAAACAACAAACTAGAAAACCAATCGTTCAAAAAAGACACAGATCAATCAGAGTTAAAATTTCAGGAACTGCTGAATTCCCTAGATTGGCTGTTTATAGAAGTACAAAACACATCTATGCGCAATTGATTGACGATGTTAACCACGTAACATTAGCATCAGCATCATCTAACGACAAAGAGTTAAAAGAAAAATTAGCTCACGGCGGTAACATTGAAGCGGCTAAAGTTGTTGGTGAAGCAATTGCTCAAAAAGCTAAAAAAGCCGGTGTTGAATGTGTTGTATTCGACCGTGGCGGTTTCTTATACCACGGAAGAATTGCAGCATTAGCTGATGCAGCTAGAGAAGCCGGTTTGATGTTCTAATTTTTGAACAAAAAGGTAAACCTTTTATATAAGGCGGGAAATTTTTCAAATTTCCCGCCTTATTGTTTGCAAGAAAAAAGGTGAAAAGAATAAACTTTCCACCTTTTCAGATTTTACGTAACGTAAATATGTAACTGCTTCGCGCACTAATCTTGTGCGTGACCTGCTGTACCTAATACATCTCTCATTTTGTGCATAACCATTTCTTTAACAGCGGTTCTGCCTGGTCCCATGTATTCACGAGGGTCAAATTTTTCAGGATGTTCAACAAAGAATTCTCTGATTGTTGAAGTCATTGCTAGTCTCAAGTCAGTATCGATATTGATTTTTGCAACACCGTGTTGAGAAGCATATTTAAGCATATCTTCAGGAACACCTTGAGCGTTAGGAAGATTGCCACCGAATTTATTACATTTAGCAACAAATTCAGCAGGAACTGATGAAGAACCGTGAAGAACGATTGGATAATCACCGAAACCTGCTTCTTTCAATGCGTCTTTAATTTCTTTCAATCTGTCGAAGTCTAATTTAGCTTCACCGGCGAATTTGTAAGCACCATGAGAAGTGCCGATAGCGATTGCTAATGAATCACATCCTGTTTGTTTTACGAATTCAACAGCTTCTTTAACGTTAGTGTATTTAGCATCTTTAGCATCAACATTAACATCGTCTTCAATACCTGCTAATTTACCTAATTCAGCTTCAACAGAAACTCCTCTTTCGTGAGCATATTCAACAACTTTTTTAGTTAAAGCAACGTTTTCTTCGAACGGGAATCTTGAACCGTCAATCATAACAGATGAGAAACCGCCGTCAATACAAGCTTTACAAATTTCGAAATCTGCACCGTGGTCTAAGTGTAATGCGATAGGTACAGTTGTTGTAGCCAATGCAGCTTCAACTAATTTTAGCAAATAAGTTTGGTTAGCATATTTTCTGGCACCGGCAGAAACCTGTAAAATGATTGGAGATTGTGTTTCTTCAGCAGCTTCTGCAATACCTTGTAAAATTTCCATGTTGTTTACGTTGTAAGCACCAATAGCGTATCCGCCTGCTAATGCTTTTTTGAACATTTCGTTTGTTCCAACTAATTTTCTTTCACTCATTTGAGTTCTCCTTCTTTATTGTATAAAATTTACACACATGTAATCTATAACAAACATAACTTTTATTCAAGTTTATTCAGGTCAGCACAATATGTAAAACTTTTATAGTATAATAATTTTTGTAACCAGAGGGATTGTATATGGAATTAAGAAACAATATAAATAAATTTTTGAAAAATATAAAAACTTTTGCACAAAAGCATTCGGAATTTTTGACTATCATTGGACTTGCTATACTTTTTTACTTTATATTTTTTCACGGAATAGGTACATACGCACTTATGGATGTTGATGAAACCAGATATGTTGCAATGGCAAGAGATATGTTTCAATCAAAAAATTTCCTTACCTTATATTTAAACGGAGAATACTTTTTTGAAAAACCGCCGTTGTATTTTTGGCAGGAATGTTTATCATTTGCGCTTTGGGGTGGGAAAGTTAATGAATTTACCGCAAGATTTCCTGTAGCATTATTAGGATTTATATTTTCATTCGTTGTTTATTTTGTTTCAAAACACTGGGTGAACAGAAGATTCGGAGTATTCACATCTTTAATTCTGGCAACTTCATTAGAATTCATAATGCTTGCAAAATATGCTATTCTGGATATTGTTCTGACATTTTATATTGGGTTAGCTCTGGTTTCTTATTTCGCGGTTTATTTTTGTCATGAAAATCATAAAAAATATTACTGGTGGGCATTTTATTTATTTACCGGATTAGCGGTAATGGCAAAAGGGATTCCCGGAATGGCAATACCATTTGGAACAGTATTTTTTACTGCAATTATGGCAAAACAGTTCAAAAACATTTTCAAACCAATATATTTAATACCGGGACTAATTTTATTTTCCTTAATAGTCTTACCTTGGCACATTATTATGCTGAAACTTCACAACCCTCTTTTTTGGGATGAGTATATAGTAAAGCACCATCTTCACAGATTTTTAAATACACCGCATAATGAAATCGGCAGAAAACAGCCTTTCTATTATTATTTTGTAGTTGTTTTATGGGGATTTATTCCTTGGATTTTCTCAATGATTGCTGTCGGTATAGAAAAAATCAAAAATTGGGGAGAATATCATTATATTGAAAAATTTAAAAATTTTGACTTTAATTCGCTGGATAATATCCACAAAATGATAGCTTTATCATGGGTTACAGCACTTTGGATAATGTTATTTTTCTCAATGTCAACAACAAAACTTGCAACATATATTCTGCCTGTATATTTTCCGCTGGCTGTTATAACAGGATTGATGTGGAAGGATTATGTTGAAAAGAAAAAACATGAAAAACCAATAAATATTTCTGTTCAAATTTTCGGCTGGTTCTGTACAATTGCTGGGATTGCTGCAATATTCACACAATTCTATCTCCCTGTACAAATAGAAGATGACATCGCAGAAGTCAAATGGTTCAGTCTTATTTGCCTGCTGGTTTTTGGTATGGGAACATTATTATTTGTAAAATATAAAAAATATATTGGCGTATTTGTTTTTTATGTACTGTTTATGACTGTGGTTTCAGCATTTGCAACAGAAGAATTTTTTGAAGTCGACTACAGATTTGGACAGCAGGATTTAATAGAATTTGCACAATACGCAAAAGAAAAAGATTATACAATTTCATCTTTCGGAATGGATAGAAAATATTCTTTGCTCTATTACAATGATGAAATAGTGGATTACAATACAGATAAAAAAATCAATATTCAAACTGTTGAAGAGGATTTAAAAAAGAAAAATAATATTATTATTATAAAAAATAAACAGATGTATATTATTAGAGGAAAGCTGGACTATAAAGTCATAAAAACCGGCAGACGTTATACAATGATAATGGGCACAAATTAAGCGAGGTAAAATTTATGTTTAGAAGGTATGAAAAATTTTTAAAAGATTTTGATGAACTGCTTAAAGTACTTCAAAAAAGCCAAGCAGAAAATCTTAAATGTAGAAAAGGATGTTCAAAATGCTGTAAAGGCGGCGAGTTTCCTTGTTCGCAGCTGGAATTTGCATTTATCACAAAGGGATATCTCTCACTGGACGAAAAGACAAAAATTCTTGTCCAACAAAATATAAGGAACTTACAGCTCGATAAAAAAGAATTCAAAGGAGAAAGGTTTGAACACACCTGCCCTTTTTTAATAAATGATGAGTGTACTATATACGAATACCGCGGAATTCTCTGCCGAACATTTGGATTGTGTTATTACGATGATGAGAAAGGTTACGTAAGACTTCCTGAATGCGCAAAAGAAGGATTAAATTATTCCGAACATTTTGACAAAGAAACTGGAAATCTCAATTTTTCAAATGTTCCAAAGGTTAATCTAAGAATAGATAAGGTTTTAAACAGTGCACTTGCAGAAGAATACTGCTTAAAACCGGGCGAAATCAGACCTATGCTGGACTGGTTCGGAGAAACTAAGTAAACATTATTCATTCAAAAAAAACGACCGATAAAATATTTTATCGGTCGTTTTTACAACAAAACTTGTTTTAGAAATTCTATTTTACATCATCTTTAATAACAATCAAGTTATTCATAATTTTCATAGCACAAGTAGGAAGAACAACATGTTCCAAACCGTCGGCAATGCCAATAATTTTACCGGCACCAAGAACAACTTCTTCACCTTTGTACATAAATTTGTAATCAGAATTTCTGTCTGAACGAATAGTAATTTTTTCTGCCATAATTTACCCCTTAACTATCGGTTACAGTAAGTTATTATACTAAATTTCAACCCAAAAATCAATAGTATAATTATAGATCAAGCATTTTAATACAGCTTGCGCGGTCAACAGTAACCTGTTTGCCGAGTTCAAGATTTTTGATAGAAACCTGATGATTTAGGATTTCATCTTCTCCTAAAATTACAGCATATTTTGCAATTTTAGAAGCTTTTTCAAGCTGTTTTGTAAATTTTTTATTAGAAAGATCAAACTCAACCGTTAAACCTTGATTTCGCAACTCTTCGCAGAGCATAAACGCATCAACAGGGAAGTTAGAAACTACATAGACATCTAATTTTTCAGGTTCTTTTTGAGGCAATAAAGAAATCAATCTTTCCATACCCATTGCAAAACCGACAGCAGGAGTAGGTTCACCGCCCAATTGTTCAACAAGCCTGTCGTATCTTCCGCCGCCGCAAACTGCGTTTTGCGAACCCAAATTATTTGATTTAATTTCAAAAACTGTTCTGTTGTAGTAATCCAAACCGCGGACAAGAAGTTTATTTTCTTCGTATTTTACACCGAGTTTGTTCAGATATAACTTCAATTCTGTATAATGTTCCTGACATTCTTCACAGATAAAATCAGAATGAATTACTTCTTGAATTTCAGGTTTTTCAAAGATTTTTTTGCAATCCTCAACTTTGCAATCTAAAAGGCGAAGAGGATTTTTTTCATATCTGTTCTGACAATCTTCGCATAAATCATTAAAGTAAGGTTTCAAAACAGCTTTCAATTTATTTTTAAATTCTTCACGGCATTTAGGACAGCCAAGAGAATTTATTTCTACTGATAAATCATCAAGTCCCAAAGCTTTTAAGAAATTAACGGCTGAAAGAATAACTTCAGCATCTGCAGTCGGTTGTTTAATACCAAACATTTCGACCCCAACTTGATGGAATTGTCTTTGGCGTCCTGCCTGCGGTCTTTCATATCGAAACATAGGACCGTGATACCAAATTTTCACCGGCGCAGATAATCTTGACATACCGTTTTCAATAAATGAACGAACAACACCTGCTGTATTTTCAGGTCTCAACGTAATTGAACGGTCACTTTTTTCAAAGGTGTACATTTCTTTATTTACAATGTCAGTTGTATCACCGACACCGCGTGAAAAAAGTTCTGTAACTTCAATTATCGGGGTTCTTAATTCTTTAAATCCATATTTAGAAAAAACTTCTTCAGCTTTTTTTTCTACAAAATGCCACATATTTATGTCTTGCGGCAGAATATCTTTTGTTCCTTTTAATACTTTAATAATCTTTGCCATAAGAAAATTATATGAGTTCAAGGTGGATTGTCAAACAGGGTTGTGATATATTGAGAAAATAAGGAGGGCTTATGAAATTATTACACACAATGATTAGAGTAAAAGATATAGACGCGAGTTTAAAGTTTTACACAGAACTTTTGAACATGAAACTCGATAAAAAGAAAAGACTTGAAGATTGCTGGCTGTATTTTCTTAATGATGAAGACGGCACAAACCAGCTTGAATTAACTTACAATGATGAAACTCCGTCTAAAGGTTACGATTTAGGAACTGCCTTCGGGCATTTTGCATTTTCGGTTGAATCGCTTGATGAATTTACTGAAAAATTACATTCTCTGGGATACGAATATTTGTATGAACCGTTTGATCTAAACGGTAAAGGTACAAAAATTGCGTTTGTAAAAGACCCTGACGGATATGAAATAGAACTTATTGAAAAAGTTGTATGGTAAAAAAAAGGGCGGTTTCAATTCTTGAAACCGCCCCTTTTTATCTTATTGTCTTACTTTATTTTCTGTACCTTCTTTGAGGCGTTTAATATTTTCTCTGTGAAGATAAATAACATAAATTGCCGCGATTAGAGCATAAATAATATAAGCAATCGGCGCGTTCAGGAACCACATAATAAGCGGAGCTAACGCCAGCGCAACAATTGAACCGAGTGAAACGTATTTAGAAACCCAGGTTACGATACCCCAGACAGCGGCAATAACCAAACCTGCCTGCCAATCAAGCGCCATAAGAGTTCCAACGCCTGACGCAACAGATTTCCCGCCGGTGAAATTCAAGAATACTGACTTGCTGTGTCCTAAAATTACACAAACTGCCGCTACAACAGGCAATATTCCCAAATCATAAAATGAATTTGCAAAATGTGCAGCTAATACGACAGGTAATGCGCCTTTTAATGCATCCAAAAGCATTACGATAAAGAACCATTTTTTACCCATTACACGTTTAACATTGGTTGCACCGGTTGAGCCTGAACCAATTGTTCTGATATCCTGCCCTGTAAATAATTTTACAATAATATAACCTGTCGGAATCGAGCCAATCAGGTATGACACCGCAATAACAAGGGCGAATTCTCTAAGAATTTCACTATAATCCATTACCATTATTCTTCTCCATTACTTCTTACAGTCGAAATTATAACAGGATAAAAAAATATTAGCAAATTATTGCAAAATCATTTTGAAACACAAATTTTCCGCAACTGTTTGGATATTCATAGCAGGAGTAAGTGAAATCTGGCGTTTTGCATCTTCAATATGCTTAATATCCGCAGTAAGTTTGTAAAATAAATGTTTATTTTGCGGATTTGATTTGACGGTTGCGAGCATGTAATTTTGCATTTGCGAAAGGATTGTCATAGCATCATTTTCACTTATCAAACTCATCAATTTTGCTTCAAACTCCAAAACATTATTCCTGTCGGTTGTCCAATAATTTGCAATAAAACTTTCCACAATTTCATAATTTTGCGCCTCTTGAACCGTTGCAGGCACAAAGAAAGACTGCGCACGAGATACAACCGTTGAAATTATATCTGAACGGTCTTTTGTTAAAAATATAAAAGTTGTATTTTGAGGAGGTTCTTCAAAGGTTTTTAAAAGCGCATTTGAGGTAGCTTCAGGAAAATTAATTTGATTTAGCGGAAACAGATTTCCATCTTCATCTCTGTCACAGAAAATATAAACCCTGTGATAATCGCTGGAGACCGCAAGTTCTGAGATAATTGCTTTTGCCTGTTCAATATTTATATTTTTTTTACCTTTTGTTTCACCGTCTTCTGATGATTTTTCACTTTCTTTAAAGTCCAGTCTTGTATAAATTTTTACGGCAGGATGAGTTTGTTCTCTAACCCATCGGCAGTTTAAGCATTCGCAATTCTCGGCACCGCCTTCCGTGCAGTTTAAAATTCGTGCAATATCAAGCGCCAGTTCACATTGTGATTGAATGTCAGGTCCCCAGAAAAGCAGGCAGTGGCTGAGATTTTTGTCTGCATCATTTATGCCGCTATTGAAATATTTCAACAATTCAGGATACTTTTGGGAAATTTCATTATTGTAATATTGCATATTCAATCTCCTTATCAATATCCATATTTGCCTGTCCTGACTTAATCCTATATTCTGCATCCGTCAAATTTTGTTTAAGTTTCACAAGATTTTTCAGCGAAACATTTTTTAATTTCTGAATTTCAAGTTTCACACGATAAGGGTGCATATTAATAATCTTTGCAATCTCATCCGCTGAATGCTTTGCCGCATAAGCTTTTATCTGAATTCTGCCGTGAATAAGCGTGTGCAAAACAGAAAGAATTTCGAGCGGATGTTTTTTTGTCAAAAGTTTTTGATACTCAACAAGCGCTTTTGAGGTATCACCGCCAATTAAATAATCCGCAAACACGAATAAATCCTCGTTTGTTACACAAATTTCTTTTATCATGTCTTTTGTAACAGGATTTTTTCCTGCATAAATCTTTAATTTTTCAAGCTCGGAATCAAGCATTCTCAAGTTTGCGCCAACCTGTAAAAGTATAGCCGATGCCACTTCATCGGTTATTTTCAAATCCTTGGTTTTGCCCTGCTGTTTAATCCAGCTTTCCAGTTCTGCTGTTTTGTATGACGGAATTTGATTGAATTCCTGCGCATGATATTTGGACAGAGTTTTAAATAATTTTTTACGTTTGTCGATTTTTTTCTGGCTGTCAGGCGGAATTTGAGCAACAAAAATAACATCTACATTTTCGCCGGAATTGTCCAGTGCTTCTGTAAGCTGTTTAATCTGCTTATCGTCAAAAGCCTTGTCTTCCGAAGTTTTTCCGCTCAAATAATTAAGACAATTAATCTCAATAAGCATATTGCCAAACATCATTGGCTGAGATTTCACCGCCGCCATCAGGTCGGGGAATTTGGGATTATTAAAATATTTGTAGCTCATTTCGGCAAAATCTTTATCCAGTTTTGCCCTGAACTCCTTGATTTTGTTCGAAATATTAAATTCTTCATCCCCGTAGAAAAAATAAATCATATTAATATTTTAAAGAAAAATATCTCTAATGTAAATTATTATAAAAAAATTTGTAAAGTATTAAAGATTTTTCTAAAAACTGCCGAAGAATATTTTGTAAAAAGAAGAGTTTTTATTAAACAAATTTTGTGCTAAAGTAACTGTAAGAGGAGCTTTATGGTTGAAAATTTAGAAGATATGTCTTTTGATATTCCTGACGGTGTGCTTGATGAAATTCAGCAAAATATTGAGCAGATAATACGCACATTTGACATTCCGGAAGAGAATAAACTTGAAGTGATTAAACAAATCAATTTTATGTATTCCAGAACAAAATATTTATCCCAAACCGATGAATTGACAGGGCTTTCAAACAGAAGATGTTTTGACAGCACATATGAAAAAGAATTTTTGCGCGCACAGCGCTATAAAAACAAATTAACTCTTGTAATGTTTGACATTGACTATTTTAAAACAGTAAACGACACCTACGGACACCCTTGCGGGGATTATATTCTGAAATCTGTTTCAAACGCGGCGCTCCAAACATTCAGAAAAACAGACACAGTTTTCCGTTACGGCGGGGAAGAATTTGTCGTAATCCTTACAGAAACAGACATTGAGCAATCCGTTATACCTCTGGAGAGATTTAGAAAAACAGTAGAAACTCTTGCGCTTGAATATCAGGGGCGGGAAGTAAATATAACCGTCAGTATTGGAGCATGCCAGCTCACAGACGATATACATTCAAAAGAAGAACTTCTTGAAAAAGCCGACAATGCGTTGTATGAAGCAAAAAACAACGGTAGAAACAGAGTTATTTTAAGATAGAAAGTTAGTCCTTTTCGACAAATTCTATATCAAAGTTTAAAATTTCAGCAATAATCAATACTTGATTATATGGAATTGTTCCGCGTGCAAGTTTGTGTGACAAATTATTAGCTGTACATTTCTTACCTGTTTTTTCAGACAGAAGTTCAGCCAGTCTTTTAAGTGTCATTCGTCTTTGCGCTAATAGTGATTTAATTTGTTCTTGTGCTTGTAGTTTCATAGTCATTTACATAATCCGTAATAAGCTTTGATGCTAAATTACTTGCTGAGCGTTGTTCCTGTTGTGCAATATTTTTAAATTTCTCAAATACTTCTTTTTCAATAATTACAACAAATCTGTGCTTTTCTTCTTTAATTGTCATTACAAACCTTTTCCAATATATTTATAAACTTATGTAAATAATATAATATTGTAGTATTGATTTCAATTGCAATAGGTTTATAATGAGTTTACAAACCTATTAAGAAAGGGCAGCTATGGAAGACATAAAAAATCAGTTTGATAAATTGGAAGACGATTTCGGAGATTTGAATAACCTTATTCAAACCATGTCCAACGCACTCGATAATGTTGTAGATGATTGTTCTGATGCCTATCACCTTACAGCTTTACAAAAAATTATTACCAAAAAATCAGATGATATTACTGATGAAATTGATGAAATATCATATAAAATTTATCAGAAAATAATTCTGCAAATCACAACATAACCGGTGGCACTATTTACCCCATTAATAGTTTCCTGTAAGTTTTAGAATATTTTGGAATTTTAACCAGCCCGTTGCAACATGTTGAACATTATCTATTCTGATTACGCTCGCGTTAGGCGTAACCCCGGGTTTAACCCAGTTCGCAGAGTTTGGAAGCCCGCCCGCGTGCGGTCCTGTTTTTACCTGTACTTTACTCAAAAATAAATTTCCGATAGACATTGATTTCAATAAAATTTTTCTTAAATCTTCACTGTCCGTACAAAAATAAATTGACGCCATACCTTCCATAATCGTTCCAAGACTGCAAGGTCTGATATTATCTTTAAACGCCCCGTAGTAACTGTTTTTAGAATTGGTTATCTGACAGCTTAACATCGGGATTGCCATTTGTTCCGCGTATGCACGCATTGAGTTTTTTTCCTCCGGCGCAACAAGGTTTGCTTTAAATAATTTCTCAATAATAAGCACTGACCAGTGGTCAAACGGAATATTCAAGTCCATTTTTTTCCTTGTCTTAACAAGGTAAGCCAAAGTCTTTTTAACTCCGTCAAGCCATTTTTTCTGCGGGTCAGCTTCATACAAATACAAAAGCCCTGCCGCGGCTTCGGCCGGATAGAACACTGCTTCTGCTTCTTTATTAATTTCTTTTTTCTCTAAATCATAGTATGCATAAATATTGCCGTCTTCGGTTTGCAATGATAATATAAATTCTCCAATTCCGCGCAAAACTTCTAAGTCAACTTCTTTTGATTTAGCCAGATTTGAAAGAGCGCACAGTGCAAGTCCTGCGGCGCCTGACTTTGCAATTTTTATATTCAAACCTTCTTCTTTAGGATCAGAAATTACGCAATACTTACCGTCCTCAAGTTTTTCAACATAACGTTCAACAAAATATTTTGAAGCTCTGACGCGTTCGTCGTGGTATTTTGTTTCCAAGCCGTATTCTTCGTACATATACATTGAATACAGAACTCCCGCATGCCTTAAAGAGTTATAAGTATTGTTGTCGTATGTGATTTCGGTATTAACATTATTTCTGTATGTGAATCTGCCGTCTTCCAAAATATTTCTGCCTATATACCCCATAGAAAGCCCTATTTCTGTATAATAAGGCAGGTCTTTTGTGTTTTCACGCGTGTTTTTTCGCGCGTCTTTATGCAGAATAGACACAAATACCGCAACTATTGCCAGAAATATGGTTGGTATATATACAGTTGGAGATGATAAATCTAACATACGATAATTATAGCAGACTAAATAAAAATAATAATAAAACGTTTGTATGATTTTTTAGTAAAAAGGCGCCTTCCAAATTTGGAAGGCGCCTTTTATTTTTTTCAATTATTTCTTTTTATTTTCTTTTGCTCGTTTTTGTAATTCATCTGCGGCTCCGCCTGAGATATCATTTACCTGTTTGTGAAGTTTTTTGTTAATTTCTTCAGGATTGTAAGACGGATCAACGAATTCGATTTTTGATTTTTTCTTAGCTGCTGCTGTTAATTCATCAAGCATTTTGATTTGTTTTTCCTGAGTTAAGTAATCTTTAATATCAGATTTAACTTTTTCGTAAGGAACAACACCGGCACTTCTTCTATCTGTAACCATGATGATGTGGTATCCGAACTGTGATTTAACAGGGTTGGTAACGGTGTTTGGTTTTGCTTTGAATGCCGCTTCCGCAAATTCCGGAACCATTCTGTCTTTTGCAAAGAAACCTAAGTCGCCGCCTTGTTTTGCCGAACCCGGGTCTTGAGAATATTTTTTAGCATAAGCCGCAAATTTTGAATTATCTGCTTGTAATTCTTTTGCTAATTTTTCTGCTTCTGCTTCTTTTTCCGCAAGGGCTTTTTCTACTTTTGCTTTTAATTCTTTTTCATCAAGTTTTTTATTAGGATTATCAAGCTCTTGCTGCAATTGATACGGGTTTGCAGAAATCAAAATGTGAGAAGCTCTAACCTGATCGCCGTGTTTAAATTGGCTTTGGTTTTTGTTATAAAAATCTTTGCAGTCAGCTTCTGTTACGTTAATTTTTCCTGCTTCTGCGGCTAATTTTTGCATTTTAACCTGTTCTTTTAAATCTTTTTTAAACTCTGCAACAGAAACACCGTTTTGTTTCAAAGTTTCCATCAACTGGTCTCTGCCGCCCATTTTATCCATCATTTCTTTCACAGCTTTGTCAACGTCTTTGTTAGAAACTTTAATGCCTCTTGCTTCAGCTTCCTGATCAAGAAGAGTTTTGATAATAAGCTGGTTAATAACACCTGACTGTGTCATAAGATATACAAAACCGTCTTTATTGCCTGACAAATCTGCATCTGACATTTTTGCAAACGGTGATTGTGCAAGCTGTTTCTTCATCAATTCATCATGTTGTTTCTGGGTAATTACGGTATCATTAATCTTGATCACTGCTTTCTGGTCTTTCATACCGCATCCGGTAATCAGTAATGCAGACAACATTAATGTTGCCAATATTTTAGTACCTTTCATTTAGCTCTCCCTTTTTTAATATTCGTGACTGACTTTATGTATATAATAAAACAAATCTGTTAAAATGTTAAATACTTCATCAAAATTTACATAGGAAGTGTTTAAAATCAAGATAGAACAGCCATCCTGACAGGACGCTGGTGCAACCGTAAACTTAATTTTTTTAGCAAGATTTGCGGGTAAGACTTTTTGAATTATATTCCATTCAGGCTTAGAATATGGTGTATAAATTCTTATGCTGTCCTGAGTTTCGCGGATGACAGAAATTCTGACTTCTGTTGCCGAAAGTCTTAACCTGATTAATTTAATCAAATTTTCTACACTTTCCGGCGGTTTTGAGAACCTATCGCGCCACTCGTCAACAATATAATCCAGTTCAACAGGATTTTTAACATCCGCCAAACGTTTATATTCAATCATTTTTTGCTCAGCTGATCCTACCCATTCATCAGGAATATAGGCGGTTATGTTAATATCAACGATTGCAGGATTAACTTTTTCAACTTTTTCGCCTTGCAATTCCTGAACTGTTTCTTCCAGAAGTTCACAATATGTGTCAAATCCGACATTTATCATATGTCCGTGCTGTTTTGTACCCAGAATATTTCCGACCCCGCGGATTTCCACATCGCGCATTGCAATCTGATAACCGCTTCCGAGCGTTGTGAATTCTTTAATTGCCTTCAAACGATGGACTGCATCTTTCGTAATCTCTTTACTTTTTTTATAGAAACAATAGCAATATGCCTGACGCTGAGAACGTCCTACACGCCCGCGAAGCTGATACAACTGTGCAAGCCCGAAACGGTCTGCGTCGTGGATTATCATTGTGTTTGCATTCGGAATATCAATACCATTTTCAATAATTGTTGTGGCTAAAAGTATATCATACTCTTGATTTGCAAAGTCAACAATAACCTGCTCCAACGCTTTTTCATCCATCTGCCCGTGACCTATTGCAATTCTCGCATTCGGAACAATTTTTTGAAGCTGATTTTTGAACTCCTGAATTGTTTCAACACGGTTATATAAATAGAAAACCTGTCCTTCTCTATCAATTTCGTGATTTATGGCATTTTTAACCATGTTTTCATTCCACTCACCTACAAAAGTCTTAATCGGCAGTCGGTTTTTCGGCGGAGTGTTGATTACTGACATGTCCTTAATTCCCGAAAGCGACATATAAAGCGTTCTCGGAATTGGCGTCGCTGACATTGAAAGAATATCAATATTCTCACGCAATTGTTTTAATTTTTCCTTATGACGAACCCCAAAACGATGCTCCTCATCAATTACAAGAAGTCCTAAGTCCTTAAACACAATTCCTTCTTGCAAAAGCCTGTGCGTACCGATTACAACATCGCATTTTCCTGAGGCAAGATTTTTAATGGTTTCTTTCTGTTCTTTTGCAGTCCTAAAGCGCGACAGTAATTCCACTCCTACCCCGAATGGTTTAAATCTTTCCGAAATAGTTTGGAAGTGCTGGAGCGCTAATATTGTTGTCGGTACAACTACAGCAACTTGTTTCCCCGATGTTACAGCCTTGAATATCGCACGCATTGCAACTTCTGTTTTGCCAAATCCGACATCGCCGCATATCAATCTGTCCATCGGCTGTTCTGATTCCATATCGGATTTAACCTGCGAAATTGCTTTCAACTGGTCCGGAGTTTCTACAAATTCAAAGGCTTCTTCCATCTCAATCTGCCAGGTAGTATCAGGCAAAAACTGTATTCCCTCCTGCATTTTGCGTCTTGCATACAGTCTCAAAAGGTCATATGCAACAACTTCAACTGCTTTTTTAACCTTAGCCTTGGTACTTTCCCAGTCTTTTCCGCCCATTCTCGAAAGTTTTGGCTTAGCAGTACCCGAGCCGCGATATCTGCACAAAAGGTTAATCTGTTCCGCAGGAATATGCAATCTGTCTTTATTTGCGTATTCAATCGTTAAATAGTCTTTTAATTGTCCGTCTATCTCCTGTTTGGAAAGCCCTTTATAAACTCCCAAACCATGAATTGTATGGACAACATATTCACCCGGTTTAATATCATTAATATTTTCAATGTACTCGGGTTTTTCCTTGTAATAAGATTTTTTGGATGCGGTAATCTCTTTTGAACGTTTGTTAAAAAGTTCTCTGTCTGTGATTATAATTGTTTGAAAGTCTTCAAGAATACAACCGCCTGAAACAATACTTTCAGCGTATTCAACATCAAAAATTTCTTTTTCAGAAAGAATTTCTTTAACGCGTTCAGGGTAATCTGTTGCGATAATTATTTTGTATCCGGAATGTTCATTAATATATTCAGTAATAAGCTCAATATCCGCTTCGAAATTTCTCAAAGGCTGTGCATCAAACTCAATCACATCAAGCATACTGCCGTCAATAAAGTTATTAAACCCGATTTTTTGAAAATATGTCGTGCCGCGTAAAAATTCTTCAAACGTAAAGTGGTTTCTACCTTCAATTTTTTTGATAACGGAAAGTTTTAAATTTTCCTCCAGTTGTTTATCAAAATTGTCACTTAAAAATTCATATTTCGAATAAATCTCTGCGGTTTCATCAAAAACAATCGTGTAATCTTCAAAATAATCAAGTATTGAGACAAGATTTTTATTAAAGAAATTTTGATAAACCTCAATACCTTCAAAATAATTTTCCTCAGGAATTTCATCATCCTCAATAATTCCTTCCTGTTGAATACTTTTGACCAAATCTTCCTGCCCTGCGGTAATGAATTTATAAACAGGAAAAATTGTTGTTTCTTTCACTTTCTCAACTGATTTTTGGGTTTCATTATCAAAATATCTTATATCAACAACTTCATCTCCCCAGAGTTCAATTCTCACAGGATTTTCGCTGAGAGAATAAATATCCGCAATATCTCCGCGGATACTAAACTCGGACAAATCACTGACCATGGTTGATTTTTTATAGCCCAAATCAATCAATCGTCTGGCAAGTTTTTTCAAATCTATTGAGTCACCGACTTTTATTTTAAAACTGTTTTTCCTAAAAAAATGAGAATTAGGGAACTTTTCCAAAAGAGTTTTCACAGGACAAATTACAATATCAGGTTTGTCCGTTAAAATCTTTACCTGTTCCGCATAGTCGTACAAATTCGGCGAAACCGTCTCATACATAGAAATATTTTGAAACGGTAGAACCGCAGATTTCAACCCGAAAATTGACTCCAAATCGCTTTGATATTTCAACGCGTCCTGTTCGGATGCTGTCACAAACAGAACTTTTTTCTTTGAATAAGTTCTGATTTTTGACAGAAAAAATATACGCAGAACAGAAGTTAACCCCGTAACCGCAAACGACCTGCTGTCTTTAATTTTCTGCCTGAATTGATCGTAATTTTCTCTTATATCATCCGTGTTTATCTCAAACATACCAGATATTATAATCGAAAAAGGTATCAAATACCATAATAATTATTATAATACTTCATCCTCAATCAAAATATCGTGACCAATATCCTGCATTAATTCAAGATATGAATAAAAATGTCTTGACATCGTTGACAAATAAAGTGTCAAAATCTCCTGATGCGCATCTTCGTTAATAACCAAGTCTGAATAAGTGTTTTTACCGGCAATATAGTTATCTGTTGAAAGTTTAACAATTCTTTTTGATTCTTCAAGTATATGTTTAGAATATTCCATATTTTCAGCAGAATATTTGAAAAGATTATAGTCTTTTTTTAATGCAAATTTCAACTGATATTCATAAACTAATTTATTAGCCTTATCTTTTTGTAAAAATATTTCAGCCTTTTGTATATCAGGAGTAAAGTTATACAAAATAGGAACATCCATTCCAACCCCAACAAATGCCCCGCCATAATTAACAGCTTTCGGATGCGCCTGCCATGCATATCCGCCCGCCAAAGTTACATCAGGAACTCTTTGTCTTTTTGCAAGTTTTGCTTCAAGTTCGGCTTTTTTAATGTTACTATCTTTAATTCTAATCATATAACTGTATTCAAGTGCAATTTTTTCAATAAAGTTATACTCAGGCAATTTAATTTTCAAAAATGCCCAATCATTAAACAAAGTTGACTCATAAGTATCGTACATTACGCTGTCATCACCGGTATTCAGAACTTTATTAAGCTCAAATTGCTTTGCAAGCATCTCAGACTTCGCACGGTTTACTTCAATTTTCTGAGTCGCATACTGAATATCAGCTTTAAGATTATCTATCTCATATGAAACAGAATCTTCAGGTCTGTCAGTTGTAATTTGAACCAATCTTTCGAAAAGTTTCATACGATCTTCCTGAATTTTGAAAACCGATTTTGCATACAATACCTCAAAATATGCCTGCATAATTTGTAATTTGAAATTATGTTCAAACTGTTTTAATTCGGTTTCTTTAATATCATATTGTTCTATTGCGGCCTTTTTCCTCACTCCGCGTTTCATAACCTCAATCGGTAAAGCAAGACCTGCTTGAGAAGAGTTGCCAAGCGCAACATTACCAATCACAACGTTAGACTGAATTTGCGGATTTTGAAGCCTGTTTGCAATCTGAATATCTTTTTTTGCCGCTTCAAGTTCAAGATGTTTGATTTTAATGTCTTGATTTTGCTTTAGACCAATTGAAATCATTTCATCTAAATTTGCATTTATAACTTTTGCATAAGCACAGTTCACGCTTAAGAAAAACAGGGTTAGTATAATTATTACTTTTTTCATACACTATCTCGTATAATTAAGTTTTGTTTTTAAATTAAAAGAGACCCCATCAAGGAGTCTCTTTTAATATGGGCCGCAGTGGACTCGAACCACCGACCTCACCCTTATCAGGGGTGCGCTCTAACCACCTGAGCTAGCAGCCCTTATCGGCTTTGGAAATCTTAATTCCCTTTCGCATGAATAAATGTACTATAAACATTTTTTAAAATCAAGCCCTTTGTTTTAATTTTATTTTAGCCTATTGAACCAGCATAAAAGATTTCAGCATTCTGCCTGCGCCATCGCCTTTTTTAGATATTACTTCAATTTTATTTTTGTAATTCATTGAAGTTGAGCTTCCGCCGTCAAACGCCATTGCTCTGTCTAAACCTTTTTCCTTGCACAACTGCTGAACTTCATACATATCCATCGGATTTTCGTCTGTAACAATCAGAATATGACACTCATTCGTACCTTTTAGACCTATAATTGTTCTTGATGTTTTGTGAAGAACGTACGCTGACTCTCTAATTACTTCACCATCTTCATTTTTTACTATAAATCCTTCTTCTTCAAGATGAAGTTCCGGTAAAATTAACGGACCGCCTTGTGCAGAAGTTATTAATGCACATCCGAAAGGAATATTTGATTTATGAGAAACTATGTCATACTGAAACTTATTTCCGCATTGCATTACACGGAATTCTGTTCTGTTTAATATAGTATTCATATTTTTTCTAAAAAACGGATTTGCCAGCAGCGCATTGTTAAACATCGGGTCTGCGGCAGTCATTCTGTCTGTCACAACATATGAAATTGTTTTGCCGTTTTTCGGATCAAAAAATCCTGCATTTACTGTCAAAGTTGCATTCGCTTTTATATGCGCTTCTCTATTTGTTATCAAATCTTCTGATGCAACGAATTTAATTCTTTTCTTTACTTTTTCACCTTTAAGAACTATATGGTAAATTCCATTTTCTTTATCAATAGAAATATCATCCGCCATAGCTGCCGGTGAATAAGTTAACAATACAACTAAAAGTGCTAAAAATATTTTCAATAATTTCATATTATAAATCCTTTGATTTGTAGAACCCAACAATTGCAGCCAAAAAGGCTAAGGTTGGGAACGTTGCAGTAATAATAGGCGGTAATATTTCTTTCTCAGCCAATAAATCGAAAAACGGCAGAGTAATATAATATACAAATATACATCCTATTGCGATAGTAAACCCGACAAGTCTTTGTTCACGAGGTTTGCTAAATCCTAACAAACATCCCAAGATTGCAAGCAATACACAAACAAAAGGATGGAAAAATCTTTGCAAATATTTATTCAAAGTTCCGTGATATTCTTCAGAAAGTTTCTCATTTTTCAGAAGACGAACATATTTTTTCAGATTAGCGTTTGTGATATCACGTTCTTTCATTGTAGAATAAGTCATCAAAGTATAAGCATTAGTTGCCGCTTCGCCTTCAAGAATTTTCATTTCATCAATGTGGTTAATATCTATATAAATACCATCGTTTGAAATTTTATAATTTGATATATCATACAACATCCACTTATCATCATAGGCATAACCTGTTTTTGCGGAATAGATATTTGACAGTTGATGTACATCCTGATAAACCTGACTATCAAAGTCAAGAACAATTACGTTTTGTAATTTTCTGTCCATTGATTTTGAAACAATAACAGCCATAAGCGGATGACCTGTTTTATCTTTCTGAGTATAAATATATTGATTAGTACGGATAGTACCCTTAATAGCCTGCATTTTTTCAGACGCCATAGGAGTAGCTTTATCGCCTGTGACAAAACACAGGAATGTAAAAATCAAACTCAGCACAACTACAGGTGCAATAATTCTCGGAAAAGACATCCCCACTGCTCTGAAAATAGTAATTTCAGAGTCTTTACTCAATTTATCAAACGTAAACAAAGTACCCAGAAGCAAACCAACAGGAAAAGCTTTATCAAGAATTTTAGGTAATTCATAGAAAAGCATCAAAATTGCTGTTTTCATGCCATATTCACCTGCTAAAGCGCCTTTTATTGTATTCAAAAGAATTTCCGGCGCAATCCAGACAATTGTAAACAACAAAATCGAAACAAGCGATGCCATTGCAACCTGTCTGAAAATATATCTGTCATAGATTGTAATTTTAGGAAACTTAAATTTCATTATAATGAGAAATCCTTTCCTAAATAGAATTCTTTAGCGACAGGGTTAACCGCAACTTCTTCACTGCGGCCTTGAATTTTAATTTTACCGTCAAAAATTACATATGCTCTGTCGGTAATAGAAAGAGTAGCTTTCGGATTGTGGTCAGTAATCAACACGCCTAAACCTTTGTCTTCCGAGAGTTTTCTAATGTTATCTTTAATTTCGCCGATAGCGATAGGGTCAATACCTGTAAACGGTTCATCAAGAAGAATAAAATCAGGACTTGCAGCAAGGGCTCTTGCAAGTTCAACCCTTCTTCTTTCTCCGCCTGAAAGGGATACCGCCGCGTAAGAACGAAGTCTTGTCACACCGAATTCTGACAATAATTCTTCAAGCTTCTTTTTCTTTTCGCATTCGGTTAATTTATCATTCATTTGAAGAACAAGCCTGATATTTTCTTCAACAGTCAGACTTCTGAAAATCGAAGCTTCTTGCGGAAGGTAACCGATACCTGACTTGGCTCTAACGTGCATAGGCCAGGAAGAAATTTCTTTTCCATCAAGAGTGATGCTTCCTTTGTTCGGCTTAACAAGACCGACAACCATATAAAAAGTTGTGGTTTTACCGGCACCGTTCGGACCCAGCAAACAGACAACTTCTCCTTTATTAATATTGAACGAAACATCGTTTACAACGCTTCTATCGCCGTATATTTTAACAAGATTTTTTGCCTCAATTCTCATCTTATCCCCTCATAATTCTTGCTAACATTTTACTTAAAAAAAACACATAATGCAAATAAGCTTGTTGAAAGTTTACACAAAAAGGAAATGGGGCGTCAATAAATTGCCGCCCCATTTTTAAGCTTAAGAATTATGAGAAGCACCACAGGTTCTATAATATGAAGAAACCTCGACACCATCATTTCTGGTATATCCGCTTACCTGATAAGTTCCGGCACAACCTGAGCCTGAATACGAAAAACTATTGTTCGGACGCGGGGCATTTACAACAGCATTATTGCGTAACCTGTCATTTATCGCATCTTCACATATACTATATAATTCACTCGGAATATCGCCAATTTCATAAGATTTTAATATACCTAATCCGTATTTGTTTTTCCAATTTGGATTTTACCCGCAACCATTGCAACATTCGTACCGATATCTTTCGCATTCTTAAAATCAGTACCGAAAAATGATACAATATATTCATCACCTTTTTTGTATAATATTGCCTTACAGTTAGTCTTGTCGCGATATCTCTCCAACACTTCATAGTTGTTTTTCTGTGTTTGTGTTGCATTAGAAGCCTGCTTAAAAGTTTTACTTGCATTGTTACATAATTCTAAATAGTCTTGTGCTTTTTCAAAATTCACAAATGTTTTTCTCATAAAAAATTTTCCTTTCATAATTTTTTGTAACTTAATACTGTACAGCTTATATAAGCTGTACCTTTTTTTGGATAAAAGGAATTATTTATGTATATTTATTTTCCGCTAGTGTAATTCCCGCGATAGACATCCGCCGCAAAGTGCTTTTTGGTGAAACTATATGAGTGAGACTCAATAACAGTTTCATATACAGGTTTTCTAAACCGATGGTTCCAATGACGAAAATGGAAACAAACACTAATATTCTCGCCAAAGTCCTCCGGAAACGGTTTTGCAGGATTATTTACAAGCATATCTTTTATATACTGTTCATATTTGCGCGACAAACTCGTTAATCTCGCATAATAAATCATATGAAATGGCCAAAACGGATCTCCATGAGAGGCCCTTTCTGAATAATTTGAGATATCTTCAGTAAGACGGATTGAACCGTCTGGCTGTATATAAAACCATATACTTATATACAAGTCCATTTGTTTTTGCGGGAAGTTTTTTTCGGGAGTAAAAATCTTTTCTATTTGCTCTGCATAATCTTTCAAATATTGCTCATATACAGTTAACTCTTGTTTTGTCATCAAGTCTTCAGGATACAATTTCTCTTCTTCTGCAAAACAAGGGGCTAAACCTGCCATTATCATTAGTGCAGATATAATTATTAGAGATTTTAACTTTTTCAAAATACACATTCTTAACTCCTCGTACGAGTTATTTTCCAGCCTGGAATACCGAAAAATAGGATAGCAAGCTTATTTTAGCAAATTGAACTCGTTATTGTCAACCAGCCATCTGACCGTAAATTCCGAGTTTACAAACGTAACAATATAATCCGACATGTTTGACATGATTTTTTGGTTACTTTACTATCAAATTAAGAGGAAATGAAGTGAATATCTTCAACTGCAGCCGCAGCCGTAAAAGTCGGAACACTCAAAGAAAACACTGAAACCTGCGGTCTGACGGGTTCGGGATATAATTTCTTTTGTAGTGTCCTCTAATAGCTAGAGGATTTTTTAATGTCATTAGGTGCAACAGCAGTACGAACCCATACACAAAAAGCAGGAACTTGTCCGCACGGCTTGCCGCTGGGGGCTTGTCCAATCTGTAACGGAATGGCAGGAGGAAATTCTACCACAAAACGTGATGTTCCGCGAAATGTCGGGGAGATGTCTTACAATCAGTGCGCCGCAATAGGCGCAATGCTCAGAGCTCAAAAACTCGCACGACAACAAGCCCAACAAGCTCAGCAAAATCACCTTCAGGCAATCGCAGAATTCCAAAAATCTATCTCTAATGCACACCAAAGGATTATGGAACTTGCATCTAATATCTCAAAAACCATGCCTGCAATAGTTGCTAAACCTGTTAATTTTGTTCTTACTCAAATAGTTGGAAGAGTTTTAACTCTGGTTCAGAATATTCCAAATATAATCGCGAATATTTCACAGGCAATTTCTCAAAAATTTGCAGACATTTCAGACAAATTAACCGCCATTTACGGCGAACTTAAAGCCGCTGTCGGCGAAAAAATTTCTAAATTTATGGCTGATGCCAAGAAAAAACTAAAATCTCTCTTCTTCGTCTTTGGGACTAAGGAAACCGATGACGAGGACAAAAAAGTGGAAGAAGCAAAAAGAACTTTTGAACTGAAAACTTTTATCCACAAACTTTATGAAAAAATAAAAAACCAAGACGAAAAGGAAACTGAAAAGGATGAACGTAGTACCGTTTAATGACGGCGAATTAATCAGACAGCAGAGAAATCTCACAAATTCTCAGCGCAGAAATATGCAGACAACGCGAGAAGGAGTTCTTGTTAACAACCTGATAAAAGACAGGGAAGTAAATCTTAACGACACAAAAGATTCGTATCTGATTTCTGAACAGGTTGATTTACCGTCAGAGTTATACAAAGATAACAAAATTATTGACAAAAAACTTGTTCCGCTGAGTGCGATTGCTCTCGGGGTAATGTCTTCCGTTGCGGTTGTTACAGAATTTGTCAAACGCAGTGCTGAAATTGCAAAAGATTTGCCAAAAGAAAAATGGCTTCCTGCGGTTACCAGAAACGTACAGTTGAGTAAAGAAATGCATCAACTCGTTTATCAGTACGTTCAAAACCCTAACAGAAAAACTTTTATCGCAGGTGCAGGAGTTCTTACACTTTCGGCAATGGCTTTCATGGGAAAAACTTTCTTTGACGGGTACAAAGACATATGGGTTAAGCGAAAAGAAGCTAATATTCAAAAAAACTTGCAAGAGAATTTAATTCAAGTAGAGACACAATCTTTCTCCGGTAAAATCCAAATTATAAGGAGCATGCTCTCAAAATACGCACATGATTTTGAAAAATATATCACTCCCGAAGATCAAAAAATTCTGCCGAACTTCGGAAAAAACAGATTTTCAACTCTATCTTTTACTTCTGATAAAAGAGAAAAAGAAAGAAAACCTTCAAATCTTGGAAATATTTTACTTGGATTAGGAACTTTTGCAGGAATTGCCGGACTGGGATTTTATGCACTGAAAAACCTCTCAAAAAGCAAAGTAGCGTTGCAGGAAGGTATTGAGAATACCAAAACTCTGATTAAACAATTTGTTGCATCCTCCCAACAAACCACAAAAGAAACAGACAAAGAACTTCTTGAACATATGTTTCTGTCAATTGATGACGGCGCAAAAGATTTGGAACTGTTTATTCGTGAACAGATTAACGCTCTAAAATGGGAAAAAGAAGATAAAAATACATTTTTAAACAAAATGCTCTTAAAACTAAAAACTTCCACCACAAAAGCCAATCCAAACTACGCAGGTGACGGAACTCCGCGCCCTGCCTTCAATTCGTTTGTTGAAGATTACCGCGCATTTTTTTACAACTGGCTGCTTGATACAAGCAATCCGCAGTTCAAACAGTTATTTTTTGGAATTACGGGTCTGACTGCCGCAAGCTACGGCGGAAAACTTGCAGGGGATGCAGTGAAAGAAGTTCAGGTCAAAAAGATTAATGCACAAACAGAACTAGAGCTTCAAAAACGCCTCGTATCAACCGAACTTAGAAACTTTAAATCCAAAAAAGACTCCGCAATCCTGCCGCTTGTGGAAGAATTTTACAAACAGGTAGATAGCGGCAAACGTTCAAAAGAAGAACTTAAAACAATGGCTGAAAATGTTCTGTTTGAAATCAAAAACGGACCGCCATTTGTTTATTCGTAGTAGTATAGGGTAAATTTTGGAGAAAACATGCCTGTACAAGCCATAAATAATTACAATCAATATATCTGCAATTCCTGCAATTTGCCGAATCAGGGAAGAAATTACTGTGTCTTTGACAAAAATGAAGTTGATTATTTTGTAAAACAAAAAGAAAATTCTCTGCCATATTTGACCGACATTCTTCAACACTCAAATAATGAACCTCAAATCGTTGAAACACTTTATATAATGGACAGAATGCTTGATGAAGGTACTAAGGGAATAGATAAATTATATCCTGTTTTTTCAAGATTTAATCAAACACAATCTCCGAATATTCAAGCATTTTTAGCAGGAATTTACCGTAAAATTCAAGTTCCTGATGCATTTGGACCATTAGTCAAAATGCTTATACAAAATTCGCAAAAACCCGCAGATTTAAACCAACCGTTTGACCCGAATGAAGAAATTGGCGGTGCAATTTTAAGTTATTTATCCGACAGATTTAGAGGGTAAGATTAAGGTCACCTCTGGCGCAAATTCGGTTCAATCAGTATTTCATTTGCCAGCTGTTTTCGATAACAGAATTTAAACAGCCGCAAGAATATTCCGCTAAACTAGTCGTTTTCTTTCCGCATTGGCTTGAAGGACAGCCCATACTTTTTAAATTACCGCCGGTAGCATAATCTCTCACAGAACCGTCAGGCATCAAATCTATAGAGAAGAAATCTCTTCCTGCAACATTCGGTTCTTTTTCTCCGTTTACATCTATATAATACGTAGGACAACCATTTGTATGGTTATAGCCGCCACAGATAGTTATACCGTTTGTATTTTGGATACAATAACCAATATTGGTTGTTTTTGCAGATGAGTTATATTGAATTGATTTATCCTCAGCAATTTTCGGGTTGAGATGAGTATATTTGTCGGGCAAACAATAATTATCTGGCGACGCAGATTTAGGACCGCAGCCGCGTTTCATTACTTTAAAATAATTGTTTAAAAAGTAACATGCACCTTTAGATTTTTTAGGATCCGCATTACAAGAACTAATATCGGCTAATGTTGTTTCATAAAGAGAATTCGTCATCTCTTCCTGCATAATAGATAAATTAGCGTCGTTTATTTGAGAAACAGTTTTTTGCAAGGATGTTACATAAATCTTTTGTTTATAATTCTTCATCACAGCCGGTACTGTCAAAATTGAAATAACACCAACAATCCCCATTGTGATTATAACTTCTGATAATGTAAACGCTTTTTTCATATCTTCCAAATGCCCCGCTATACGTATTATATATTGATTATACTACTTTTTTCGTATATTTTCAAGTAGGTTATCACCATACGAAGTATTTTATAAAATACAAATGGCGGCGGACATTCTGTCCGCCGCCATTTGTTAATTTAAAAGTATTGAACTTATACTGAAGCTAATTCTTTACTTCTTTCCAATTGAAGAGTAACTGTTGTGATATCACAAACAGAAGATGGTCCAAAGTATTGAACTGCACCAGGGAATAAGTATCTGTCATTCATAGCCCAGTCTTCTCTGTTGTCTTGTAATTGTTTGAATACAGGACCGTCAAGTTTTACTAGAGCTTTTTGAATAACAGGTTTCATTTCGCCGTGGCGTTTTTCCATGTTCATCATCATAGTAAGAGGAACACCGCCTGCAATCCATTGAGAAGCAGGAGCTGTTAAGTTTCTTACTGAGGACAAATATCCGGTCAAACCGTTAGCGATTAATGCATAAGCATTGTAGCCTAGTGAATAGCAGTAATCAGCGTCAAAGTTTGATGGGAATGCACAACGGCCTTCATAACCGAAGAAGTGAGATTGCGCAGAGAATTTGCCGTTGAATTTGCCTTGTTGTTTTAATTCGCTTAATCTTGTCGCAATCATTTCACTTAACAATTTTTCAGTTTCGATTTTAGAAACCTGAACATTGCCGTGCGGGTCTCTGTCAGCAAGAAGCTGAGCTTTAATACTTGCAGGAAGTGAACTGTAGACAGAAGCATTGTTATCGTCCAATCTTTTTTCAACGATTTCGAATTTAGCACTCATGCTTGTAGCGGCTAAGAAGCTTGAATCAGTTTCAAGTTCAGCCATTATGTCATTAAGGTTAGAAATCATAGATTTCATTTCAGGAATAAACTCAATCAAACCTTCAGGAACAACTGCTATACCGAAGTTTTTACCTGCATTTGCACGTCTTGCAATAATGTCTGACATATAGTTAACAATTGAGTCTAAAGACATTTGTTTTTCTTCAACTTCTTCTGAAATCAAAGTGATGTTCGGTTGAGTTTGAAGAGCAGCTTCTAATGCTACGTGAGAAGCACTTCTTCCCATAATTTTAATAAAGTGCCAGTATTTTTTAGCAGAATTAGCATCTCTTTGGATGTTTCCGATAAGTTCTGCATAAGTTTTGGTAGCTGTGTCGAAACCGAAAGAAATTTCGATTTGTTCGTTTTTCAAGTCACCATCGATAGTTTTAGGACATCCGATAACTTGGATACCTGTATTATTTTTAACAAACCATTCAGCTAACAATGCAGCGTTGGTATTAGAGTCGTCACCACCGATGATTACAACAGCAGAAATACCTAATTTTTTACAAACTTCAAGAGAAGATTTAAATTGGTCTTCTGTTTCCAATTTAGTTCTGCCTGAACCGATAATGTCAAAGCCGCCTGTATTTCTGTATTCATCGATAAATTCATCAGTAAATTCAACATATTTACCGTCGATAATACCTGAAGGTCCGCCTAAAAAGCCATATAATTTGCTTTCAGGATTAGCTGTTTTCAAAGCGTCATACAAACCTGCGATAACGTTATGTCCGCCCGGAGCTTGTCCGCCTGAAAGAATTACACCAACGTTTCTTGCTTCTGAAGTTTTTGATGAAGATGAAGCTTCAAAAGTTACGGTTGGTTTGCCGTAAGTATTTAAGAATAATTCTTTAATTTGCTCTTGATCTCTAACAGATTGAGTTGCAGAGCCTTCAACCATTTCCAATGAATTAACGCCGTTTTGCAGGCTTGAAGGAAGTTTTGGCTGATACTTTAATCTTTCGATTTGTAATGGTGAAAGTTTTGTCATTTAATTTTCCTTTCCTTTTGTCACACGTGTTTACATGCAATATATTACTACAAAAATATCGGTATTAATAATTTACGTAAACAATTTTGTAAACACGGGTACTTTTGTGCTATAATATTACCAGATTTGAATAGACTGGGGAGAAGTATATGTCAGAAAATACACAAGATTTGATAAACGATAAAGGGCTGGAAGCTTTACAAGAAGTTGGGAACACACCTGTCGAAGCTATCGAAACCAAAACAACAGCAGATTATAGTGCTGATAATATCAGAGTTTTGGAAGGTTTGGAAGCTGTAAGAATAAGACCGGGTATGTATATCGGTTCAACTTCACAAAGAGGCTTGCACCACTGTATTTATGAAATCGTTGATAACTCAATCGACGAATCATTAGCGGGTTATTGTACGGATATTCACGTAACAATCCACAAAGACAACAGTGTAACCGTAGAAGATAACGGTCGCGGAATTCCTGTTGACATCAAACCTGACAGCGGAAAATCAGCATTGGAAATCGTTCACACAGTACTTCACGCAGGCGGAAAATTCGGAGACGGCGGATATAAAGTATCAGGCGGTCTTCATGGCGTTGGCGCATCTGTTGTAAACGCTTTATCCGAAAAATATATGGTAGAAGTTTCACGTCAAGGCTTTGTATGGCGTCAGGAATACATGAGAGGCGAACCTCTTGCCCCTGTCGAAAAAGGCGAAGCCACAGACAAAACAGGTACAAAAACAACCTGGTGGCCGGATCCTGAAATTTTTACGGAAACTACAGAAATCGACTGCGACGTTATTGCTAACAGATTGAGAGAAATGGCATTCTTAAATAAAGGTTTGAAAATTATCTTCTCCCGCCATGACTCCGAAGAAGTTGAAACTTTCCACTACGTCGGCGGTATCGGAAGCTATGTAGAATTTTTGAATAAAAATAAAAACGTGCTTCACGAAAAACCGATTTATATTGATAAAGTTGTAGGTGATTTGCAGGTTGAAGTTGCAATGCAATACACAGAATCTTATACAGAAAGCGTTCTGTCATTTGCAAACAACATCAACACTCACTCGGGCGGAACCCACTTAACAGGTTTCAGAAACTCAATTACACGTGTATTAAACGACTACGCAAGAAAAAATAATATCTTAAAAGACTCTGAACAAAACCTTTCTGGAGAAGACGTCAGAGAAGGTTTGACCGCAATCGTTTCTGTTAAAATTCCTAACCCTGAATTCGAAGGTCAGACTAAAGAAAAACTTGGCTCTCAAGAAGCAATGGGCGCAGTTCAAGACGCTGTTAGAGACAAATTGCAGGAATGGCTTGAGTTTAATCCGAAAATCGCTAAAATGATTATCGAAAAAACTCTTCAAGCTCAACGCGCAAGAGAAGCTGCAAGAAAAGCAAGAGAATTAACAAGAAGAAAAACTGTTCTTGAAAACTCAACCCTTCCGGGTAAACTTGCTGACTGTTCAAACAGAGAACCTGAAAAATGCGAAATCTATCTTGTTGAGGGTGATTCAGCCGGCGGCTCTGCTAAACAGGGCAGAAACAGAATGTTCCAAGCTATTTTACCTTTGAGAGGTAAAATTCTTAACGTTGAAAAAGCAAGACTTGACAGAATTTACGGCAACAACGAAATTCAATCAATGGTTCAGGCTTTCGGTATCAAAATCAGCCGCAACGCAGAAGAAGTTGAAATTGATAAACTCAGATATCACAAAATTATTATCATGACCGATGCGGACGTCGATGGCGCACACATCAGAACTTTGATGTTAACTTTCTTCTTCCGCTATGCAAGACCGCTTATTGAAAACGGTTACGTTTATATTGCTCAGCCGCCTCTATTCAAGGTTACTCAGGGCAAAACCTCAGAATACCTGTTCAACGAACACGTTCTGGACAAAATGCTTAAAGAACGCGGCATCAAAAACTTGAGCCTGTCTGATAAAGATAAGAAAAATGTTAAAACAGGCGATGACTTGCTTGAACTTATCAAAAATATGTCAGAGTTCTACCGTTCTTACAATAACCCTATTTTGAACCTGTATCCTGCAGTGTTCCTGAGAGGGCTTGTACGTTCAGGTATTCAACTGGAAGACTTTGACCATCAGGATAAAATGAACGAGGTTTGTGACTACTTAAATCATTACCTCGTTGACCACGCGAAAAATTACAACATCGCAGAAGCTGAAAATTACAGAGTTGAAGTTAAATACAACGCTGAAAATGCTAAATATTCATTTGTATTACACCTGAATGAAGAAGAACACGTTACTTTGAACCAAAATATTATCAAGAGTTCAGAGTACAAAAAATTAAAAGCTTCTTATCCTATAATTCGTGACTTCTTAATTGAAGAAACCGACGGACTTTTACTTGAAACAGATACGGAAAAATACGAAATCAATTCATTTGAAAAACTTCAAAAAATCATTGATGACAGAGGACAAAAAGGATTACAAATCCAACGCTTCAAAGGTCTTGGTGAAATGATGCCTCAGCAATTGTGGGAAACAACAATGGACCCTGCAACAAGAACATTGTTAAAAGTAAATGTTGAAGACGCAATGCTATGTGATCAATTGTTTGACGTATTGATGGGCGACAAGGTTGAACCTCGCAGAGACTTCATCGAAACCCACGCAGTATACGCAACAAATATTGATACATAGGGGTTGGTAAATATATATACAAAAAAGAGGAGCTTATAGCTCCTCTTTTTTGTTATTATTCTGCATCTCTAAAGTAAAGTTCCATGCCTAAGGCTTCTGCAATGAGCTTCATTTCAGAATACCTAATCATATTAGACCTTAATTTTTTTGATAATAAATCCAAAGAATAATTACGGTCTCCATGTTCACTTAGATACTTGGCAAGATATGTTAAAGTTAATCCTTTTTTTGCTGCCAACATTTTTACTTCATTTATCGCTTCCATATTCTAATATTATAATATATTTTCTACAAATCGTAATTATACTCTAATTTTTATTGACAAATATAGAATATTTATGCTAGTATTAGAATATTATTTCTATATTTTTTAAAAGGAGAACGCAATGGATGATTTTGAAAAGAGGCTCGTAAACTTTGGTCGATATATAAATTCGCTCCGAGAAACTCGAGGATGGTCTATTTCAGATTTGTCTGACAAATCAGGTATTCCTCAATCGACTTTGAAACGTATCGAAAAAGGAAATTTAATAAGGCTTAAACTTTCTCATCTTGCTCAGTTAGCATTTGCTTTTAAACTTAAAATTAGTAAAATTTCTGACGCATTCTATTAATAATAAAAGCGGTCGGAACTTAAATAAGTTCCGACCGCTTTTATTATTCTCTTTAAAAACTATTCTTCCATAGCTTTTACATCTTCAACTTCTTCTTCATCGTTTTCAGCCTGAACATCAGTTCTGATTGACGCTTTGTCAGAAGAAATATTTTTATCTTTGAATTTTGTAATCTGTCTTGCAAGTTTGTCTGCTAAAAGGTCAATACTTGCATACATAGATTCAGCAGCTTCTTCACAACGGATAGTACCGGTTGACATTTTGCAAGAAACTTCTGCAATATGTTTTCCTTCAGCCGCAGGATTTTTGATTACGGATAAAACTACGTCAATACCTTGAATTTGGTCATAACGTGTAGCAACTTTTCCGATTTTTTCTTTAACGTAAGCTTTAATAGCTTCTGTAATTTCGATGTTTCTTCCGTTTACGTGAATGTGCATTAATAACCTCCAATTTTTTCAATACTGCTTTGACAGTATAACACAGATTTGATATTTTTTAAAGCCCTGACAAGGATTTATTCGTCTGCTAAAAATTGCGGTAATTCAACATCAGGAGTTCCGATAACTCTAACCAGTTCTAAAACTGATGCTTTCATCTGGCATTTTTGAGAAGAACCGCTAAAGAAATCTCTATAAAAACATCCTTCGCAGTTACAACCTCTTTTATAACACTCCAGTGCAGTCGTAGTCCATCTTCTAACCGCAACTGCTCTTCCCATATCCCTACTTCTAAACAATTTATATAATCTCCACTTATCTGTTTTTACAACATCGATATCCCAAGAATATATATCGACATATCTCCCCTAAAGCCGTTATATCAATCACTTCCGACTTCATATTCTAATTATAGAAAATAAGAGTTTTTTTTCAAGGTCGAAACATGCAGTTATTAAGTTTTGTAACACACCTGCAAAACACTTACTACACTTGAATTTCACAGACTCTTACCGTCGAAAACCATGCAGTGACATGGTCTTGCGAATTTTTGCCATGGAAAACCATGATGTGACATGCTTTTCCATGGTTTTTATCGTTATTAAGATTTGTAAAATATTTTCCAAAATAGCCTAATTGGGGCATGCTTATAAAAGCTTATTTAATATTTTTCAATCTCATCTTCATCATTATGTTTTTTATTAAAGCTGTTTTGCAATTTTTTAACACGAAGAATTTCTTTTAAATCTTCAGTAATTTTATCTTCTTCATCTAAAACAGGTTTACGTTTTTTTGCATTTAAGACATTTGCAACATTCATCATTGCGAGAGAATTCAATGTAGCACGAAGTACCGCACTCTGGTCAGTATATTGAGCGCTTGGCATAGGAGCATCTTCCTCCTGACCGCGCTGTGAAAAATATTCACCGCCCTGACCCATTTTATCATCTGATAATTTTGCGGCTGTTCCGGAAATGTCACCGCTTTTAAAATTAAAAGCACCGCCAATTCCAAAAAAGCCGGCAGATCTGTTATCGACCATAATTCTCGCCTTTTACATTGTTTATTTGAGTAATCTCAAATAATCTCCGTGTTCATCTACACATTATAAAGTGTGTGATATGTTATTAACTCGTCTGAATGTATTATTTTGCTACTATGTAAACAAAACTTTACAATCTAATAAAAATTTTTCCTCTTGTTTAAACGGTTACATTACTACCAGTATAACACATTATATTGAAAAATACAATAATACATGCTATAATAAGATATATAATATTTATTGAATAATTGAGGATTTTGAGGATGAAAAGATTAAATAAAGCATTCACATTAACGGAATTATTGGTCGCTCTCGGTGTAATTGGTGTACTTTGTGCAATATTACTTCCGGTTATTTTTAACCTTTTGCCAAACCGTAATACTTTAATGGCTAAAAGAGCATATTATGCCGTTCAAACTATTATTGCAGATATGATAAATGACGAAGCTTGCTACCCTGATCTAACAAGCGTTAAAGACGGCGATAAAAGAGTAGGGTTTGATGATGGTTACGGCTATGCTAACTGTACAAAATGGGGCGGTTCAGAAAATACCGGAACGATCAACACTGAAGGCAATGCTAACACGAAATTTTCAACAATTTTCGCTGACAAACTTGATGTAAGCGGAAACGTCAATAACGCAGGAAGCAGTGTAACTTTCTCTACAAAAGACGGTATAGATTGGGCAATTCACACTCCGGGATACGGCACAAAGAATAACAAAAATGCAATAACGCTAATTACAGTTGATGTAAACGGTAAAGACAGACCAAACTGTTCACCATCTACAAATTCATCTAAACTTACCGGTGCAGGTAGTTGTACCGGCATAAACAAAGGTTATGACAGATTTACAATGGGTGTTTACGCAGACGGAAGAATTAGAATTGATGCGGGCGACACCTGGGCAACTAATGCAATCAATGTTAACAGAAACGTAACAGGTGACGGTGTTTCTAACGATACAGATGATAAGTTAGATTAATATAATTAAAGTAGTCGGATAATCGCGCTTGAATTATTTCAGGTGAGGAAAGTCCGTGCATCCAAGAACAGACCGCCGGAGAAACTCCGGGCGATGTGAGTCGGCGGATAGTGCCACAGAAATGAAGACTGCCGATGGATAGATATTCCTATCACAGGCGATGGTGCAACGGTGAGTTAAGAGCTTCACCGGCGATATCGGAAGGTATCGGCCAGGTAAACCCCGGTCGGATGCAAGATTGAATCGAAGGCTAAGGTTGTTCGCCATCTTCGGAAAAATCGCTAGAGATTAGGAGCAATCCTAATACCAGACAGATGATTATCTAAAACAGAACACGGCTTACGGACTGCTTTATTTATTAAAAACATTCGGGAATTATTTTCCGAATGTTTTTGGTATAATAGTACTATGAAAAAAGGTTTATTTATCACATTTGAAGGTGCAGATGGCTGCGGGAAAACTACTCAGCTGAAATTATTAAAAGATTATCTTGAAAATAAAGGTTATGATGTACTTTTAACAAGAGAACCGGGCGGAAAAGGCTTAGGAGAAAAGGTCCGCGAAATATTACTTAATTATGACGGCGAGGTTTCAGACAGATGCGAGTCGTTTTTATTTCTTGCCGACAGAGCGCAGAACATTGATATTATTGTAAAACCTGCTATTGACGAGGGCAAAATCGTTCTTTGCGACAGACACACTGACAGCACCGCGGCTTATCAGGGATACGGCAGAGGGCTTGATTTAGACGAAATTCACATGTTGAACAACCTTGCTACCGGTAACAAAAAACCTGATTTAACACTTGTTTTTGATGTTGATATTGAAACTTCAATGAATCGTGTAGGTTCTGAAAAAGATCGTATGGAAAGTTCAGGTGCGGAATTTTTTAACCGTGTAAGAAATGGTTATCTTGAACTTGCCAAACAGGAACCCGAAAGAATTAAAGTTGTAAACTCAACAAAATCAATTGAAGAAGTTTACAAAGATGTCATCAAAATCATTGAAGACAAACTTTCATAGCAAAAACTTTTGTTTTGTGTTATTATACACTTTGGAATACATTTATATATAAGAATTATGAACATTACCCTATATCAGAATTATAATCCATATTTTCAGGCATACGAAAAAACTTTTGTTATGCTTAAGCCTGATGCTATTAAAAGGCATTTGGACAACAGAATTATGGAAGAGATTGATCACCGTGGACTTTCTGTACTAAAAGAATGGAACGGAGTAGCACCGCGTGACAAGATGGAAAGAAATTATACACAGCATAAAAATAAATCGTTCTTTCAGGATTGGATTGATTTTATGGTATCGGGGAGAATTAAAGCGTTGATTTTAGGAGGAGATGATGCAATAGAAAAAGTAAATCTCCTTAAAAAGTTTATCCGAAATGAATTTGCACCGGGCGAAAAAAGATATAATTTAATGCACTCATCAGACGACAACGAAGCCGCAAAACGCGAAATTGCAAACTTTTTTGATTATGAAGGATAACTAAAACCCGACAACAAAAGCCTGTTGAGCATAACGCGGTTCATATTTATCAAGCTCATATATATCAATGCCTGAACTCACGAAATCTGCATCAGCGCCAAGTCCATCACCAAGCTGTTTTCTGGTAAATCCACGTTCAGCATACAAAACAGGGATTTCTTTTGAATACTGTTTTTTATTACCTTCTGCGTAAGAAATTAAAATATTATAAGTATTTATTGCTGACTCATAATCACCCATCAAGTAGAGAACATAAGCCTTGTCGCTTGAAATATAAAACTGATTTCTTGTATCTTTTGAATCAAGTGATGCAAGCAAATCGTTATAATCTGACAGAATTGCTTCAGGCATATCATTTTCTACACTGAAAATTGACTTAATCCAGAGCATTTGTGACTGTTGCAAAACAGACATGTTTTTTCTGGTAACATAATCATTAAACACGACAACCGCATTCTCAGGACTTGTAACTTTTTTCTCCAGATAAAGCAGGTTTGCAAGTCTTGTAAAATCTTTTTTTGTATAACGTTTTCCTGACATTTTGAGAGCTGTTTTATAATCCGCCAGAGCACCTTCTAAATCGCGTTTTGTATATTTGATATAAGCCATAATATCATACATTTCAATAGTTTTCGGATAGAAAACATTGTAAACTTTTGCGAGTTTTAATGCGGTTTCCGGATGTTTATTTTTAGATGAAACACATAATTTTATGCTATATTGAAGCAAAAATGCAGGAGTAAAAAGTATTGTCAGCACAATTGCCGTTATAATAATCTTAGAATAAAAATTCGCTCTATACTCTTGCCATTTTTCTTTTGGAAGATTAGGTTTAAATTCAATAAGCTCATAAGCTCCCAGATTTTTAATCAAATAATTACTGTAAATATATGAGCATAATCCTCTTGCAATACTTATCAACAAAATCCATAAAAGTTCCGCAATAAGCAACCCGCCGAGCGAAAAGTCCAGGTGAATAAAAATAAGATAAATCACAAGCGGCACAAGCCAGTATGAAGTTTTTAAATACTTTTCAAGTTCAAAACGGTATTCCAGAACCTTGCCGGCTTCCAGCTTGGACAGTTTAAGCTTGTAAGAACAACCTGTGTTCAAAAACCAGTTAAAATTTCTGAATACAATATGACCCTCTTTATCTCCGTAAAACAATATCGGATTACTCAATGTAGCAATTAACTTCTTTAACATAACAACAAAATAACCGAAAAAACCAATTAATCCAGCAAAGTTTTTCCGACAAGCTCCCTTTCAAATTTGTAAACATCTGTAGAAATACTTAAATTGTCTTTGATATCAATAACATCAAGTCCTTTAAAATTATATATTGCTCTAATTCTGTCAGGATTTTGACATTTTTCTTTCATAAGCAAGGCACCTAAAATTGCCTCAAGATGAGACATAGGCATCATATTGGCAGGCAAATCGTCAAATCCCCACTCCAATTTCAACGCCTGCTGGAGGAATTTACAATCAGCAGGAGAGCGGTCTTTGTAGCATGAATTCAAATGAAGACTTTGTCTTGTCATATAGATATCAAAACGGTTAACTTCAATACCGCGCTCAGTTAGTTCTCTCAAATACTCAGACCCGCGGTTTGAATGTCTTTGAGTCCAGTTGTCACGGTTTGGAATATTTTTATTAGACGCAACAAGCTGGTATGGTTTCGATAAAATTCGCCATTTACCGTCAAGCATTGTTCTGTCATATGGCACTGATACACAGATTTTAGAGTTTTTTAATGAGGAAAAATTTTCGAAAAAGAAAATTACATCGCTCATTTTGTAGAGTTTATCAAGAAGGATAATTTTGTTATCCTCGTCAATAACCGCCACCCCCGAATCCATGCTTGAGCCTGATGCCAGCGACAGACCTACGTAATAATTCATTAAAAATTCTCCGTATTCATTAATTTTGTTGTAATTATCGGACCGTCATCAGTTGCAATAACTGTATGTTCAAAGTGTGCTGAAGGTTTTCCATCTTTGGTACTTACAGTCCATTCATCATCTGCAACAACTACATCGTCACATCCGAGATTTAACATCGGTTCTATTGCAATCGCCATATTTGACTTAATCAATGTATTATCACCTACACTGTAATTAAACAAGAAAGGATCTTCGTGCATCTGATGCCCTACACCGTGTCCGCCGTATTGGCGCACAATTCCGTAACCTTCACGATTAGCAACCGCTTCAATTGCTTTGGAAATATCGTCTAAGACATTTCCGGGTTTCATTTGTTCAATACCTGCATACAGAGATTCTTCGGTAACTTTCATAAGTTTTTCAACATCAGGAGCAATTTTACCGACAGCATATGACCACGCACTGTCGCCGACCAAACCGCCATAAGTTGCACCTACATCAATTGCAATCACATCGCCTTCTTTTAAAATTACATTTTCGGAAGGAATTCCGTGGACAACCTGTTCGTTTATTGATGTACAAATACATGCAGGGAAACCGTTATAACCTAAAAATGTAGGTATAGCACGATTCTCTTTAATTATTTTCATTGCAATATTATCTAATTCTTTTGTAGAAATTCCCGGTTCTACAACCTCTTTCATTTTCTGGTGAACAAGAGCTACAATATGTCCTGCATGGCACATTCTCTTGATTTCATCACGTGATTTTCTGTTTATCATATCTCTATCCTCAATTAAAGATTATCACAAAATAGGGGGCAAAATCAAATTTGTTAAAAATTTCCTTTTACATCCGGATTCTTTTGTAATAAAATACAAACATAGATTATAATTAAGATTAAGAGGGAAAATAAATGCAAGTATCTTTAAACTGGTTAAACGAATTCGTTGATTTATCAAACGTTGAAGCTTCACAAATCGCACACGAACTTACTATGAGCGGGTTAGAAGTTGAAGCTGTAGAAGAAGTTAAACCGAGTTTTACAAATATAAAAACAGTCAGAATCGAAAAAATCGATAACCATCCGAATTCTGACAGACTACACCTTGTTACCGTTAACACAGGTACAGGGTTAAAAACAGTAGTTTGCGGCGCACAAAATATTGCACAAGGACAGGTTATTCCTTACGCAAGCGTAGGTTCTCAGGTTCTGGACAGAAAAACAGGCGAAATGTTTACACTTACACCTGCCGTAATTCGCGGAGTTGAATCTCAAGGAATGCTTTGCTCTGCTGATGAATTAGGCGTTGCTGAACGTAATTATCAGGAAGAAGACGGCATTCTTATTTTGAACAGAATTTTCCCTAACGTAGGCTTGGGCGAAGATGTTAAAGATGTTTTAGGATTTGAAAAAGATACAGTTATTGATGTTGCGCCGACCGCAAACAGAGGCGACCAGATGTCTGTTATCGGAGTTGCAAGAGAGTTAAGCTCTTTATTCAACACCCCGTTGAAATTCAATCCTATCGAATGCACAAAAGACCTGACAACAGATGAATTCAAAGTTGAAATTAAAGACAAAGATGTTTGCAAATATTACTCATTAGGTTTGTTGAAAAACATCAAAATCAAATCTTCACCTGACTGGATGCAAAAAAGACTTATCGCATCAGGAATGCGTCCTATTAACAATGTTGTTGACATCACAAACTATGTAATGCTTGAATACGGATGTCCTCTTCACGCATTTGATTACAACAAGTTAAACGGTTATCTTTGCGTAAGACGTGCTGAAGAAGGCGAAAAACTTGTTACATTGGACGGAGTTGAAAGAACCTTAACAACTGACAGCGTACTTATTGCAACCGAAAAAGAAGGTGTCTGCTTAGGCGGTGTCTTCGGCGGTGAAAACTCTGAAATTGATGACAACACAACCGCAATTGCTCTTGAAGCGGCATACTTCACACCTGTATCAAACAGAAAATCTTCAAGAAGCGCAGGCTACAGAAGCGATGCAAGTGCAAGATTTGAACGCGGTATTGATATTGAAGCAGTAAAACCTGCTCTTATGCGCGCAATGCAATTATTGGTTGAACACGCAGGGGCAGAAGTTATCGGAGTTGTAGAAGACGGCGAAAATAAACTTGAAACTCTTGAAATAACCCTTCGTTACCCGCAAATTAAAAGAATTTTAGGATGCGAAATAGCTCCTGAAAGATGTGACAATATTCTAGAAAATTTAGGATTTAAAAAACTTGGCGGAAACGCTGCAGCTGCAAAATTTGCAGTACCAAGCTTCAGAGCATACGACGTTACAAGAGAAATTGACTTGATTGAAGAAATCGCAAGAATTAACGGTTACGACAAAATCGCACCAACCCTTCCGTCAAAATCTCAAACGCCTGAAATTTCACTTGACGAAAAAGTAACCAAAAGAGTTCACGAACTTATGCTCTCAGCAGGTTTGAACGAAATCCAGACAAGTTCTCTAATCGGAAAATCTTTGCTCGACAAATTCAAAATCACTTACGATGACGAAAATGCCGTAAAAGTTGCCAATGCTGCAAGTGAAGAATATTCAATGTTAAGACAAACCCTTGCCGCAAGCGTCCTTAACTGCATGAAATACAATTTTGACAACGGACAAAAAACTTTCTGGGCCTACGAAATCGGCAAAACTTATGTTAAAACAGCAGAAGCTGACGAAAAGTCAACAGGTGTTAAAGAAACAAAAGTTCTTCAAGGTATTTTGACAGGCGAAGTTCAAAATTCAAAATGGCAGATAAAAACAACAACCGATTTTTACACAGTAAAAGGTATTGTAGAAAATCTGTTTGAAGATTTGGAAGTTACAAGACGTATAAAAATCGTTCCAGTTGAAGAAACCGAACTTGCAAAAACTCACAAAGTTCTTCACCCGTACAGAACTGCGGTTATCTTACTGTTAGGTAAAAAACCTCAGCCAATCGGATATTTTGGACAGGTTCACCCGACTTTGGTTGACAAATTGAAATTAAATCAAGATGCATTCTTGTTCAAAGTTGACCTGACAGAACTTATCGGCGCTGTGAAAGAAACTGTTCCAAGATTTAAACACCTTCCGCAGTATCCTGAAGTCAGACGTGACATTGCGTTCATTATCAATGATGAAGTTTCATTTGATGATATCCAAAAAGTTATCAAAGGTTCTGTAAAACAGAATATCTTCAAAGGTTCTGAAATTTTTGACGTATATCAGGGTGAACATGTTGAAGATGGGTTCAAAAGCGTTGCATTCAGAATTAAAATGCAGGACGAAAACGCAACTTTGACAGACGAAATCATTGAACAACAAATGACATCAGTCAGAGAAAAATTACAAAAAACTTACGCTCAAATATCATTCAGGGGGTAGGGGTAAATGGGGGTAAATGATGTTACCAATAATATTGAAACCTGTGAAATTATTGTCATAGAGGGGGTCAATATGCCGCCAATGATATTGAGACTTGTATAATGGGGTAAATCTATGAAAAAAATTATCGTAACATTTCTATTTGCGCTAATTATGGCTTGCGGATTTGGTAAAGTATTTGCAAAAGATATTACACCTATCAGACCGAATATAGTCTCTGTGCGCACAGTGGGCTTGTATCAGGTGGGTAATGATATAACAATTTACAAAGAACCTCATGATGATGCGATGATTTTATACCGCGTAAGATGGAATGATGAAGAATTTTTCCCTGAAACAATCGGTGCCGAAAGATTTTTCACAGTACTGTTGCCGCAAAAAAAACTTGCACTGGTGGAAGTTGTTGACGTAACCGATGATTGGGTTGAAATTGTATATAACAACGCAACAGGACAAACAGGATGGATAAAAAAAGATGACCCGTATAAATTTATGACTTGGATTAATTTTTACAATTCATACGGAAAAAAATATGGGCTAAGACTTTTGAAAAGCGCTCCCGAATGTGCAAAAGAAATTAAAACATCAACAGAAAATGATGCAAAAACATTGTCAACAATAAATATGCCGCAAAAAATTAATTTAAGCATAATTCGCGGAAATTGGGCGCTGGTGAGTGTTATGGACTTAGACAGAACTCCAAAAACAGGCTATGTAAGATGGCGTTCTGACGACGGTGTGCGCTATTACTTCCCTGAAGTTAAGTAATATGTTCACCGTGCGGCGAGAAAAATCCAAAATAACCCCGCGATGTGTAACATAATTGGTAGCATAATACCCCGTCCGGCGAGGACTTGATTTTTTTTTTTCAACATATTATTATTCTCATGTAGAGTGCTTACGCCAATAATCACTCAACAAGAAAAGGAATAACTAATATGTCAATTAACTTGAAAAACAAACAAGAAATCGTTAAAAACTTCGGTAAAAACGAAAAAGACACTGGGTCAGCAGCAGTTCAAATCGCTATGATGACTCAAAAAATCAGTGAATTAACAGAACACTTAAAATCTAACAAAAAAGATTTCTCAACAAAAAGAGGTCTTTTGATGATGGTAGGTAAAAGAAAAAGATTACTTTCTTATGTTAAATCACAAAATCTTGACGAATATAGAGAATTGATTAAAAAGTTAGGAATCAGAGGTTAATCTGAAAAAACTTTAAAAAGGCGGGCTTTTAGATTAAAAGCCCGCCTTTTGTTTAAAGAAAGGGAGAACGGAGTTGAAAACATTAAAATCAATGCGGTTGCATATCGGAATTTTCGGTAAAACAAATGCCGGTAAATCTTCTTTATTGAATAGAATTACAAATCAGGAAGTTTCTATTGTGTCTGATATTGCAGGAACAACGACAGATGTTGTTGAAAAATCAATGGAACTTTTACCTGTAGGACCTGTTAATTTTCTGGATACCGCAGGGATAAACGATACCACAGCATTAAGCGCCGAACGTATTGAAAAAACAATGAAAATTATTAACCGTACCGATATCGGAGTTATTGTCTGCGACTATAACGGTGTTGACGATTATGAAAAAGATTTAATAAATAAGTTCAACGAACTGAACATCCCTTTTATTATTATAGTTAACAAATCAGATATAAGAGAAATTGACCCGAAAAAATCGGAAGAATTAAAAACATTATGCGCAAATATTATTACAACATCAGCCGTTTCAGACGAAAATCTTGTATTCAAATTCAAAGAAACACTTGTAAAACTTTTGCCTGATGATTTTGTAAATTCTCCCAAAATTGTTGGTGATTTAGTTTCCCCAAAAAGCACGGTAATCCTTGTAATTCCGATAGATAAAGAAGCGCCGAAAGGCAGAATCATTTTACCGCAGGTTCAAGCTTTGAGGGATTTATTGGACAGTAATTGTTTGAGCCTTGTTGTGAAAGAAACCGAACTTCAGGATGCGCTGGACAGTCTAAAAACACCGCCTGCGCTTGTGGTAACAGATTCACAAGCCTTTAAACAGGTTGCGGAAATTGTTCCGGAAAATATTCCGCTGACCTCGTTTTCAATACTTTTTGCAAGATTAAAAGGGGATTTGGAAGCTTTTGCAAAAGGCGCGGAAGCTATTGAAAACTTGCAGAACGGCGACAGGGTGCTAATCCTTGAAAGCTGTACCCACCACGCGATAGACGATGATATAGGAAGAGTTAAAATCCCTAATCTTTTACGCAAAAAAACTGGTAAAAATTTAATTATAGATAATATTTCAGGTCACGATTTCCCTGATATTTCGCAATACAAACTCGTTATTCATTGCGGGGCTTGTATGACAAACAGAAAAGAAGTTCTATCAAGAATTTTAATAGCAGGGAAACAAAATGTGCCGATTACAAATTACGGAATTTGTATTTCATACTGCCTTGGAATTTTGCCGCGTGCAATGAAAATTTTTGAAGTATAATTAGATTATGGAAGATAAGAAAAAGATACTTGCAATAAATTTTGGCGGAATTGGAGATGAAATATTTTTCCTGCCGACCTTGATTTCTTTAAAAAAAGAGTTTCCGAATTCTGAAATTACCCTTGCGCTTGAACCAAGAAGCAAAGGGGTTAAAGATTTGACTGATATTATAGATGACTTGGTTTTGATTGATGTCAAGGGAAAAAATAAGTATCTTGAAATGCTTAAGCTTTTAGCAGAAGCACGAAAAGGTAAATTTGATATAGTAGTTTCATCAGGCGGTAACAAATTAATAAGTATTTTGCTATTTTTGACAGGCATAAAAGTACGCTGCGGCTACAACACAGGCAAATTAAGCCAAATTCTTCTTACTCACGCTATGCAACTGAACAAAAAACAGTATGCGTGTAAAATGTATCACGATTTAATAAGAAATTTAACAGAGCATAACACCGAACTCCCTGAAATTAAAATCGATGCAAAAGAAAAGATTAAGAATTCCGTTCTAATTCATCCGGGTGTAAGTAAAATGAGTGTTCAAAAAGGCTGCATCAAAACAGTTACACCTGAAATCTGGGCAAAGACAATTGATTTACTTGTTGCTGAAGGTAAAAAAGTTATCCTGACAGGCGGACCTGACGACAGGGAGTGTATTGAAACAATTTTGCAAAACGTCAGAACACAAAATTTTGAAAACTTATACGGAACAACAAAAAATTTAAAAGAACTTGCAGAACTTATCTCCTCCGCAGAAAAATTTTTATGTTCTGATTCTGCACCGCTACATGTTGCGGTTGCGCTTGGAGTAAAAACTTATGTAATTTTCGGGCCTACAGATGTTGAAGCGTTAATTCCAAAATCTGAAAACGTTATTCCTGTTATGGCAAACGACAAATGCGAACTTAAACCGTGCTTGTGGGCAAGACGACAGACAACCTGCGAGGCTTTGAACTGTTTAAAAATATCAGCATCACAAATTGCATCAACCGTTATGGAGGGGTAAAGATTTACTCACTCGCGGCTCTAATTGCCTCAATCATACCTGACGGGTCTGCAATATTTTTTCCTGCAATATCAAACGCTGTGCCGTGCCCAGGAGAAGTTCTTACTATATCAAGACCAATTGTCATATTAACTGTTTTGTCACCCGCAACAGTTTTTATCGGAATTAAGCCCTGATCGTGATAGTTTGCAATATAGCAATCAAAATCATCATTTTTACCTGCAAAATAATTTTTTGCGGCTTTCACAAACAGAGTATCGGCAGGCAAAGGCATTGTAATATTTATTCCTTCGCTTTGAAGTTTTTTCACGGCAGGAATTAGGATATCAATTTCTTCGCTGCCTAAAATTCCGTCCTCGCCGGAATGCGGATTAAAACCGCACAGTGCAAATTTTGGATTTTTTATTTTGAATTGTGTTTCAAAAGTTTGAACAAGATTACGAATTTTTGTTTCTACAATTTCCTGTGTTAAGTTGACTTGTTTAAGGGCGCAGTGTCTGGTCAATAGCAAAACCCTAAACCCGCCTGCAACAAATAACATTTCTGCAAGCTGTCCGTCATGTGAGAGAAAATGTTGTATAATCTCTGTTTGACCGTTATAATGATGCCCCGCAAGATGAAGAGCATTTTTCGCAACAGGTGCGGTAACAATGGCTTTCGGGCGGAGTTCACAAACTTTCACCAGTGACTGATAAGAAAATTCGCCGGCGTCTTTAGTCACTTTGCCTGTCTGAATTTCCGCATCGTACGGAATTTCAATAACCTCATAATTTTTGTGCAATCCGCCGTAATAATCTAAAATCTTTGAATTTGAGATAAGACAAACCTTTTCACACGACAAATCCAGCTCTTTAAGAGCTTTTATTGTAATTTCAGCACCAATACCGTTCGGATCACCTGTTGTAATTGCAATTTTTTCCATAATCTAATCTTCGTGTTTTTCGAAATATTTTAAAATTTCAATCAGAGTATTACCGCCGCCAAGATTGCCTGATTTTGTAACAATCCACTGATTTGAATTAACACTTTTGCCAAGTGCAATCGCAGGCAAAACTTCATCAATCAATTGTAATTGATTTGCTCCTACTGCGTTACAGCATTTGTAAGAGGTTTCACCGCCAAGAGTAATCAGAATTGCAGCTTTTTTAGCAAGAACCTGTCTGGTTAAATCGGCAAGAAAATCCGTAATTGCATTTGCCAAACGTGATTTTGTCAAATCAGCATTTGCAGAGTCTTCTGAAAATCCGTCAAAATTCAAAAGAAGTTTTGATGTATGTACAACAACAATGTTATTATTTCCAAGATTTGAAACAATTCTGTTGACTAAATCTTCTTTCACACCCTCAAGGACCGTATTTAAATCAAGTTCAATAATCAAGCTGTTTTCTTCATATTCACCGCTTTGTTCAAGTTTTTCAATCTGATTTGCGGTAATATTTGTGGCACTTCCGGAAACAACAAATTTAGGAAGTTTAGGTAGTCGTACGGACAAAACTTCTTCGTCTTCAGGCGGGAACCATTGATTGCTCAATACCTTTGCCGCAGCTGCCGTTCCAACGGGAAGAATCTTATAATTAGATTTCTGCATAGCAAGAACAATCTGTTCGATATCTGTGATTGAAACAGAATCCGCAATAATAATTTTACGCCCCTGACAAACAAGTTCATTTAATTTCATCAAAATAGGACCTGCGCCGTCGAGAATTGTTTTCAATTCAATAACATCAACCAAATCCGCCAAATTGTCGCCCAGTTGTGATTTCAAAAGGGTCGGCAGGTGGGATTCTGTAATCGGAGAGTGCGGGTCGCGTGCCATTTCAGTCCGTTCAATCGGAACCCCGCGCAAAAGATGATAACCGCCGACTGTTATTCGCCCTTCCTGCGGAAATGCAGGAATAATTACAGCAGCATCCCAGCCCAGAACTTCAAGCATAGACATAACTTCAACAGCAATGTTTCCGCGCACGGTTGAATCTATCTTTTTATAGAAAAAATCAGGACTAAGTTCATTTACAAACAATTGTGCCGCATCTTTGACTTTTTCAAATGCATTCTGCGGTGTTCCGTTTCTGGATTCAGTCGAAATTGCCCATGCCTGACACGGACAATTTTGTTTTACCTCAATATTATTATTTAATAAAATATTTGTGTCAGCACCGTTAAGTTTAAACTGTAATGCAGTATCATTAGCACCCGTTAAATCATCAGCGATTATCCCGACAATATTAGAACTCATTATCATAATACAGCTTCTGTTTCAGCATCCCTTTTTGAACCAAGCAATCTGATTGTGTTTGCAATAACATAAAAGGTTTCTCTTTCGTTATTTGTTACTTTATCAACCCAGCGTCTGTTTGCAATTCTGCCATCCACTGCTACAAGTCTGCCTTTTTTGACATATTCTGCGGCAAATTCAGCTTGTTTATCCCAGACTTCAATGTTGAACCAGTCGGTAACTTCTGATTTTGATTTAGAATCCCATCTGTTTACGGCAACAGAAAACCCTGCTTTCATTTTGCCTGAATCGTATGCGTTAAAGTTTTCGGATGCGTCTCTTCCAACTCTGCCGACTACTGTTACTGTGTTCATATATTTTTATCCTTTCAATTTTAACATTATACAAAATTTTTAAAATATGTCCAAAATTAATACATTCTTACTAATTTTCTGACATGAGCAAGAACTTCTTGCGCTCTAACCCTTGCCTTAGCAGAGCCTTCGGCAATAATTTTTTCAACTTCTTCAGGGTGTTCTTCGTAATATTTGCGGCGTTCTCTAATTTCCTCGAGTCTTGAGTTAATTTTTTCGGCAAGCTGGCGTTTACATTGTGCACAACCTCTCAAACCTTTTTCACACTCGCATCTTACTGTTTGAATTTCTTCTTCTTCTCCGAATATCTTCCAATATTTGAACGCAACTTCACATTCATCAGGGTGTCCCAAATCATCTTTTCTCAATCTTGAACGGTCTGTAATCGCTGTCATTACTTTCTTTGCAGTGACTTCTGCGGTATCGGAAATTTTGATATCATTATTAAATGATTTACCCATTTTATTCCCGTCAAGCCCGCAAATCAAAGAACAGTGATTTAAAAGCGGTTTTGCTTCGTGGAAAAATTCTTCGCCGTATAGATTGTTAAATCTTCTAGCAATATCGCGGGTAATTTCAATGTGTGCAACCTGATCAATTCCAACAGGTACATAGTTAGCATTGAACATCATAATATCCGCACTCATTAACACAGGATAACCCATTAATCCAAAGTTAATTTGAGAGCCTTGACCTTCTTTAGTTTTTAAAATTTTAGCCATATCCTTAAGACAAGGGTCGCGTTCGACCCAATTTTGCGGGGTTATCATACCCAAATAGATGTTTAGTTCAGCAATTTCAGGAACCAATGATTGAACATATATTACACACTTTTCAGGATCTAAACCGCAAGCAAGCCAATCCATTACAACATCCAGCGAATTCTGTCTTAAATCCTCTGTTTTATCGTATTTTGTAGTCAATGCATGCCAGTCGGCAACGAAAAAATAACAATCATATTTGTTCTGAAGCTCAACCCAGTTCTGGATAACGCCGAGATAATGCCCCAAATGTAATTTTCCCGTAGGTCTCATGCCTGATACAATAATTTCACTCATAAAACAGTCCTTTCTTAACTGCTGTTATTATATAACAAACAGGCACAAAGGGGTAAATATTACTACCAATTATGTTAAAAAATTGGGGGATTGTTGTAAGTTGCAGGGCAAATATTTAATTAAGCTCGACCGTACATATCTTCGTAGCGGATGATATCATCTTCTGAAAGAATGTCCCCTTTTTGGATTTCGATAATTTCCAAATCTTCTTCAAACGGGTTTTGCAATGAGTGAATAGCTTTCACGCCTATATCAATACTATGCCCCGGAGAAAGAATATGGTCTTTACCTTCCAGAACAACTTTTGCCATACCGGATAGAACAACCCAGTGTTCACTTCTGTAATTATGCGATTGCACTGATAACTTTTGCCCGACATTAACGTGAATTATTTTTGTCTGGAACCCTTTACCCTCTGCGATTACAGTATAAAATCCCCACGGACGGTAAACTGTTTTATGAACCTTTTGAGTGCCGTCATGCTGTTCTTTCAAAGTTTCGTAAATCTGTTTTACGTCCTGAGTTTTATCTTTTTTACAAGCCAAAATAGCATCTTCTGTTTCAATAACAACAGTGTCCTCAAGCCCGATTGTTGCAACAAGTTTTGAAGATGAATAAACAAAAGAATTTTTAGACTCTTTATCCAGCACATGCCCGATAAATACATTGTTATTTTCATCTTTCGGGCTAATTTCATAAATAGATTTCCAAGAACCTAAATCTTTCCAATCGGATTTCAACTCAACCATTGAAATATTAGAGCTTTTTTCCATTACTGCATAGTCTATAGAAATATTTGGCATCTTGTCAAACTCGTTAAACGGAATAGAATTTTCACGGCAGCTAATATTTTTGATAATTTGCGAAATTTCAGGACAAAACGCTTCAAACTCGTTTATCATTGTTGAAACCTTGAACATAAAAATTCCGCTGTTCCAGAAATAATTACCATTTGCAAGATATTTTTCCGCAGTATCTCTATCAGGTTTTTCGGCAAATTTTGTTACCTTTGTACCTTCAGCGCAAATATATCCGAACCCTGTTTCTGCATAATCAGGCTTGATACCGAAAGTTACGATATGACCGTTTTGAGCTAAGATTTCAGCTTCCTTCACAGAATTAATAAAATTTTCATCATTTTTTATCTGCAAGTCAGAAGGTACAACCAGAATTATTTCATCATCATCAGAATTTTCAATAATATATTTTAGCCCGAGAGCAATCGCAGGCGCGGTATTTTTGGAAATCGGTTCGGATAAAATAACCGAATTATCTCCCAATTGCATTTTTACATTAGAGTGATGTTTGGTATTTGTAACACTTATAATATTAGACGTCGGAATAAATTTATTCAAACGCTCAAAAGTAGATTGAAGCAAACTTTTTTCCCCTGCTAAACTCAATAGCTGTTTAGGGTACAACTCTCGTGAAAGCGGCCATAATCTGCTTCCCGAACCACCTGCCAAAATTACTCCAAACATTCAAAGCTCCTTTTCATCTAAATCCCTTGAAATTATTATACTATAACAAATCTTGATAGCAAGCTATAATATGCATAGCAAAATCTTTTATTTTCTGATTTAATATAAATATGAACCTGATAAATGCAACTACCTCACAAATCTCACTATTTTCTAACTGGATTGACTCAACCACCGTACCTCAAATTATAGACTCAGTAACTTATGACCTGTATGAGAGCAGTAATCCTCTAAGACAAAATTTCAATAAGAACGATATTTCGAACAAAGGTCTGCGAATTGCTGCAAATACTTCGGCAACCGTTGGTGCAGAAATATTTTCTGCCTTTGCAAATCCGTACTATCTGATGCATAAAATCGTAAATATTCCAACTGCATACAATTCTGTTGTAGAAACATACAGGAAACATTCACAGGAATAAATTAGGATAATTTTTTCAATTCTTCAAATGGTAAAAGTTTATCAATAGGAACATCTAGAGCTAAGGCAATATTTGCAATAACCAAAATTGTCGGACAGACTTTTTCATTCTCTATGCGTGATAGATATTCTGTTGTAATGCCTGCTAATTCAGCAAGTCTCTCTTGAGTATAATTTCGTCTTGCGCGTTCTGCTCTCAAATTCGCCGCAAACAACTTTTTTATTTGAGTTCTATTCATGTGTTTTAGTTTATATTATTTGACAAAACAATATAATGAATGATAGTATCTAATACATGAACTATAGTTCAATATATTTGTTATATATTTTAATGCAGGGAGAATAGTATGAAAAAGATTTTATCAGTTATTTTGCTAAGTTTATTATTACAAGTTCAAGTAAGTGCTACAACTATCCCATCAGGTACATTAGTTGTTGTTCAACCGCAACAAGAAATTGATGCAGATGATGTAAAAGCAGGTGATACTGTTAAATTCCTTGTCGCGCAGAATGTAAAAGTTGATAATGATATCGTTATAAAATCAGGTGCAGAAGCTTTTGCTCAAGTAACAAAAGTTAAAAATAATGGAATTCTCGGACTCCCTGGAGAGCTTGAGGTAAGCGAATTTCAAATTCTAACTGACAACAATGAAGTGGTTAGGCTTCGCGGATCTATAATTGATAAGGGTATAGGCAGATATTGGGCAAATGTAGGTTGGTTTTTTGTATTCCCTCTTTTATTTGTAAAAGGCAATGACGGTAAAATTCAAAAAAATACTACACATTATCTTTACACAATCGAAAATGTTAATCTGTAAAAAAAGGGCGGGATGAAATTCATCCCGCCATCATTAAATCTTTACCTTTAAAATCTGAAATCGCGTTGCCCGTGTTCAATTTTTATAAGATTTTCGCGAACTGTCCCTTCAACTTTTTCATTGTTTAGTGTTTGCAATTCTTTTTTAATAAGCTCTTCGCCCACATTTTTTGTTGCAGTGGAAGCGTAATCTTCTAAATATTCCTTGAGGGTCATAATTGCGTTCGGATGACAGAAGTTGTGAATTTGCTGTTCTTTACAGATTGCCATAAATCTGTCGCCAACTCGTCCTTCGCGGTAGCAAGCTGTACAGAAACTCGGCACATAACCAAGCTCCATAAGCCATTTTAATACTTCATCAAGTGTTCTTCTGTCTTCAACGTCAAATTGTGCGGTCTCTTCTTCTGATTCATCTTCAGGGTGAGCGTAGCCGCCTACACTTGTTTTCGAGCCGCCGCTGATTTGCGAAATTCCGAGTTCAAGAACTCTTTCGCGGCATTTTTTTGATTCTCTTGTTGAAATAATCATACCTGTGTATGGAACAGAAATTCTAATACAGGCAATAATTTTTGCAAATGTATCGTCATCAATTCCGTTATCAAAGGTATCAGGATCAATATCATCTGCACGTCTTATACGCGGAACAGAAATGGTATGAGGTCCAACGCCGTAAACTGCTTCTAAGTGTTCAGCATGCATCAAAAGTGCCGCGAATTCATATCTGTAAAGTTCAAGCCCGAAAAGAACACCTAAGCCGACGTCATCAATTCCGCCCTGCATAGCTCTGTCCATTGCTTCGGTATGGTATGCATAATTATGTTTCGGACCTGTCGGGTGAAGTCTTTCATAACTTTCTTTATTGTAGGTTTCCTGAAACAGAATATATGTTCCGATACCAGCTTCTTTAAGTTTGCGATAATTTTCAACGGTTGTAGCTGCAATATTAACATTTGCTCTTCTGATTGCGCCGTTTTTATGGTGAATTGAATAGATAGTTTTTAGAGATTCAAGAACATATTCAATCGGATTATTTACAGGATCTTCGCCGGTTTCAATTGCAAGTCTTTTGTGACCCATATCTTGAAGTGCAATAACTTCTTCTCTAATTTCATCCTGAGTCATTTTTTTGCGGGGAATATGTTTATTTTTCGCGTGGTACGGGCAATAGACACATCCGTTTACACAGTAATTTGATAAATATAACGGTGCAAAAAGTACAATTCTGTTTCCGTAATAATCCTGTTTTATTTTTTTTGCAAGTTCAAAAATTTCGTTATTTTTTTCTTCAATTTCGCACTCTAACAATACGGCGGCTTCTCGGTGAGACAAGCCTTTTCCAAGACGTGCTTTTCCTAAAATTTTGTCAATTAATTCAATATTATTTTTATTTTTTTGTGCGTATTCTAAAGTTTCAAGCACCTCATTATGCGAAATAAATTCTTCTGCTTTTGTAGATTTTGGATTATACATAACATTCTCCCTTGTTTCAATAATAAAACTTTAAAGAAAAAAGTAAAGCGACAGAAATGTAAACTACTTGCCCCGCAAAAAAATTTCGACTAAAATAAAAATAAATTGGGGAGGAATTAAATTTAATGCCGAAAATAGCAAGAGTTCAAAGAGTAAACGGCGAAGAACCGCAAATCTTGAATTTCCCGACTTACAATCAATTCCATACACAAGGAAATTATTACCGCGGCTATAAAACTACCCGTACAGGTACTGAGGCGCATTATGCACACCTTAGAGAAGCAAACAGACCTAAAAAAAGAATTAAGAAAAAGAAAAGTTTTGCACAAATTCTTGTTACAGGATTGCTTTTATATGTAACGTTGTTTCAAGCAATGCCTTATACTTTTAACAACGTAACAAAAGCGATGTTTGTGCCGACCCCGTATAAAAATATCCAAACAGATATGAAAGATTTGGCATTTCCGACCCAGAATTATTTATCAAATGCGTGGTCTTTCGGAAAGCGTGATTTCAGGTATGCGGCAAATGAAAAAAATGCTCAAATGGTTGAGGTTAAAGAAACAGTCAATATGCCTGTTTTGCAAAGCGAATTATCAAATCTTGTGCAGCAATATCCGACCATTCAGCCGTCAGTTTATGTTTGGGATTATGATACAGGAAACTACATTGATATCAATGCTTCAAAAGTATATGCAACAGCAAGTATTATAAAAATTCCTGTATTGATTGATGTTTTCAAATCAATCGAAGCAGGTCAAATTTCACTTGACGACACAATTCCGTTGACCGAATATTTTAGAACCGAAGGTTCGGGAAGTTTGCAGTTTAAAGCCGCAAATTCCGAATACACCATCGACAAACTTGCCGAAATTATGATAACCGAATCTGACAACTCTGCCACAAATATGCTAATGACAAAAGTCGGTTCAATGACAGATGTTAACCAATCAATAAGAGACTGGGGCTTGAAGAATACGGAAGTTCAAACATGGCTTCCTGATTATCTGGGCACAAACCACACCACAGCACGTGAAATGGGCAGAATGCTTTATAACATTGACGAAAACGAAGAATTTTTAACCCCGTCTTCAAGAACAAAAATGCTTAACTATATGGCGCATGTTCACAATAACCGTTTAATTCAGGCGGGTTTGGGTGAAGGAGCAGTGTTCCTGCATAAAACAGGCGACATTGGAACAATGCTCGGAGACGCAGGAATTGTTATTACGCCAAAAGGGAAAAAATATATTGTCGTAATCCTTGCAAACCGCCCTCATAATGCACCCGCAGGAAAAGATTTTATTGTACATGCATCTGAAATTATTTATAATTATATGGTGAAATAATGCTTAAAGAATTGCTGGAAACCAAACATTGTTTTAAACTTGTGTGCGGAGCAGGAAACGAAGATGTTGAAGAAATCAAACGTCTGGTTTATGTTTATGCAATTGCAGGATGCAGATTTTTTGATCTGTCAGCAAATGAAGAAGTAATTGCCGCCGCGCGGGAAGCTTTGGAAACTGCAAAAGTCTATGATGCATATCTTTGCGTAAGCGTCGGAATAAAAAATGACCCGCACGTGAAAAAAGCTGTTATTGATTATGACAGATGCGTAAACTGCGGCTCATGTGAAGCTGTCTGTCCGCAGGGTGCAATCCATTACGCAAAAGTCAAAAAACACAAATGCATCGGCTGCGGAAGATGCTGGAGAATATGTTCAAGAGCAGCAATATCTTATATTTCTGAAGAAAAAAATCTGTCGGATATTCTGCCTTCAATCGTTGATAAAGGAATTGACTGTATTGAATTTCACGCAATGGGGCTTGACGAAGAAGAAATCTTTTCAAAATGGAAATACATAAACGAAAACTACGAAGGACTGCTGAGTATCTGTACAAGCCGCGGAAAATTGAGCGACGAAACACTTATTGAACGGATAACAAAAATGACAGAAGGCAGAGAACCGTATTCCACAATAATTCAGGCTGACGGCTTCCCAATGAGCGGCGGAGATGACAATTACAAATCCACTTTGCAAGCCGTGGCAACAGCAGAAATTGTTCAAAATGCAAAACTTCCGGTATATCTGGTGCTCTCAGGCGGAACAAACGGTAAAACAACAGAACTTGCAAAAATGTGTGAAATCTCATATCATGCAGTTGCAGTGGGTTCTTATGCAAGAAAAATTGTAAGAAGATACATAGAACGTCCTGATTTCTGGACAAATCCGAATGTTTTAACAAGTGCGCTTGAACTTGCTAAACCACTCGTTGACAGTGTTATAACATAAAAATTTTCCCTCGCCCTGACGGGAGAGGGGTAGCGTGAGGGAAATTTGGATATATTCTACTTAAAAAAAAGCGAATTCCTACCGAATGTTTCAGAAATAAGTCTGAAAAGATTTTCTGATGAACGGGAATTTAAATCTAAAGAAAAAGAAATTGAACATTTGCTCGGAATATTTTTGACAAAATTCATAGCAAAACAGGTTTACGACGTGAAAAATCTTGAAATTGAAACACGCGGGGGAAAACCTTTTTTTAAATCAAATGAAATATTTTTCAGTATTTCACACTCGGAAGATATTGTTATGGTTGTATTCAACAACAGCAATATCGGGGTTGACGTTGAATATATGAAAGACGGCAAAAATTATAAACTTATTATGAAACGTTACGGAATAGATGCAAAAAATCCGTCCAAAAAGGAATTCTACAGATTTTGGACAGTTCACGAAGCAGAAATTAAACTAAACGGACATATCCGCTCATTATTTTCGGAACTGCTGGAGGAAAATTACATGCTGGCTTGCGTTTCAGACAATATTTTCGTAGCGAATTTTCTTATAAAAAAGCTGACTTGCAATGGTGAAAATGTTGACTTGGAAGAGGAATTAAAATATCCTAAATTTGTAAAATTTAATTTCGTAAAATAAATATTAAAGGAGATAAAAATGACAACTATAAAAGCGGTAATTCTTGCAGCAGGAAAAGGCACAAGAATGAAATCAGAAACAACACCAAAAGTTTTACACGAAATTATGGGAAAAACTTTACTGGGATATGTTTTAGATAACGTTAAAAATTTTGTATCTGAAGAATTTGTAATCGTCGGACACCACGCAGAAGAAGTTGAAAAATTTGTTCAAAACAATTATGAAAACGCAAAAACAGTTCTTCAATCACCGCAACTAGGAACAGGACATGCGGTTTCAATGGTCTGCCCGTCATTAGAAAATTTTGACGGACTTGTTATCATCCTTTGCGGAGATACCCCGCTTGTGAAAGAAGAAACTTTGAAAGAATTTGTTGAATTTCACAAATCAAACAACTGTGATATTACGGTTATGAGTACTATTTTTGATAACCCGACAAACTACGGCAGAATTATCCGCGGGGAAGATAATACCTTAGAATGTATTGTTGAAGAAAAAGACGCAACCTCAGAACAAAAAGCCGTAAAAGAAGTTAATGCAGGAATTTACTGTCTTAACTGGAGCAAGATTAAATCTGCATTTGGACAATTAAAAAGCAACAACGCTCAAGGGGAATACTATTTGACAGATATTATTTCTTGGGGCAAAGCTCAAAAGCTTAATGTTAACGCATATATTTTAGAAAACAGCGATGAAATTTACGGAATTAATTCAAGATTAAACCTTGCCGAAGCCGCAAAAATGATGAATAAACGCAACCTTGAAAAATATATGGAAAACGGAGTTACAATTGTTGATCCTGATAGCACATGGATTAGCGAAGACACTCAAATAGGTCAGGATACAATAATTTATCCTTTTACATACATTGAAGGCGCAAATAAAATAGGAAAAAGCTGTAAAATCGGACCTTGCGCGCACTTAAGAGGCGGAGTTGAAGTCTGCGACCGCGTAAAAGTCGGCAACTTTGTAGAAGTTAAGAAATCAAAAATTTCATCAGACACAAACGTCGGACATCTTTCGTACATCGGTGACAGCGAACTTGGTGAACATGTAAACATCGGTGCAGGAACAATCACAGCAAACTACAACCCGCTGACAAAAGTTAAATCAAAAACAATCCTGAAAGATAATGTAAAAATCGGTTCCAATTCAGTACTTGTAGCGCCTGTAACGGTTGAAGAAGGTGCAAACATCGGTGCAGGCGGAATTATTACAAAAAACGTAAGCGCTTGGTCACTTGCAATCACCCGTTCACCGTTAAAAGTTGTTGAAAACTGGGTAAAAAAACAAATTTCTAAATAAGAAAATTACAAAAATTCGCCCCTACTTAGCGCGCTGGAAAAAGCCCGCAAGCTCTTTGTGCGCAATAACTTTTGATATCGTTCTTCCGTGAGGGCATGTGTATGGCATTTTTGTAGTGCGCCATTTTTTGATAATTTCCTGCATCTGCCAGATTGATAATTTTGTATTAGCTTTCACCGCCGCTTTACAAGATGTTGTGATAAGGATTTTTTCTTCCAAATTATCAATATCACCTTCGATATTTTCCAAAATATCAGCGATTATATCTTTCGGATTAACTTTCGACAACAACTGCGGAACTTTGCGAAAAATCAATTCATTATCTTTCAAAAAGTCTATTCCGTAACCAAAACGTTCAAATTTATCTAAATTTTCCTTAATAAGTTCTGCTTCTGAAGATGAAACCTCAATAACATCAGACACAAAAAGCATTTGTGAAACAATGTTTTTTTCAGACTTCAATTTTTCATAAATATAACGTTCTTCCGCAATGTGCTGGTCAACAATTTCCAAACCGTCATCCGTATCAATCAAAATATATGTATCGTGATACTGCCCTACAATTTTTTCTTCCGGTTCCGGAGCTGTCACCTGCGGAGTGAAAATCTGTTTTTGTTCAGTAAATACAGGCGGATGAGATTGAGAAAATTTCTTTGTTTCTTCCTGCATTTTTTGCATTCCTAAATCCGAAATATACATTGTATCGGATTTTTCATCTACATAAACTTCTTTTTGAGCAGACATAGCCTGTGGAAATTCCACAACATTAGCAGGTTGTTCAAATTTCTCAGGTGCTTGAGTTTGCGGCGGAAGAGTTTCCTTGTAATTTGAAAGTCCTGCTTCAATTGATGAATAAATGAAATTAAAAATCTGATTCGGATTTTTGTATCGAACTTCTTTTTTTGTCGGGTGAACATTCACGTCCACATCGTGAGGAGGAATTTCCAAATTCAGCACAACAAACGGGAATTTATTATTTGCCGTGAGATTTTTATAAACCATATCAATCGCTTTTTGGAAAACCGGACATTTAACACTTCTTGAATTAATATAGATATGATAACTCTTCTTGCTTGAGCGTGTATAATCAGGGGTGCTGACAAACCCGCTTATTTTCAACCCTGAAATATTGTCTGTTTTTAAAACTTCTTTAAGGTTATTTGTAACATCAGATGAGTAAACCTCTTTAATTGTTTGAGTAAGATTATTTTGCCCCGTAGTTTTCAGAACGGTTTTGCCAAATTTTTTCAGCTCAATGGAAACTTCAGGATGCGAAAGCGCGATTGATTGGATAATTTCCTGAATATATGAAAATTCTGTATTGGCACTTTTCAAAAACTTCAAACGGACGGGCACATTATAGAACAAATCTTTGATCTCCATAATGGTACCGATTGCACATCCGGTTTCGACTTGAGAAACTTCGGAATTTTCACACTTAACTTTCGTACCTGTTTCAAAATCTTTAGTACGTGTAATACAGGTTAATTTTGAAATAGAAATAATACTGGCAAGAGCTTCTCCGCGAAAACCAAGTGTACGAATATCAAAAAGATCTTCGTCTTCTTGAAGTTTGCTTGTTGCGTGCTTAGAAAAGGCAAGAAGAATATCATCAGGATGAATTCCGCATCCGTTATCCGCAACACGAATATCACGGCATTCATTCGTAATCTCGATACTAACTCTTGTTGCCCCTGCGTCAATGGAATTTTCAGTTAATTCTTTAACAACAGATGCCGGTCTTTCAATAACTTCGCCTGCCGCAATTTGGTTAATCAAATGTTTTGATAATTGTTTTATTCTTGCCATAATACTATCCTTTTTTGATAAATCATAAGATTTACATTTACCCCCAATCTACAGTAATTTTGTAAATTTCAATATCATTGGTGGCTGCATTTACCCCAATCTACCGCAAACACAAAATCATCTAAACGTTTGATTACAAATTTGAAACATTTTTATACTATGGAAATGTAAAAGAAGACTTGGATAAATATATACGGATTGCGGAGGGGCATTTTGGTTAGAAAAGCAGTATCAAATTTAAAACTACAACCGAAAAAACAGGCAGATTTGCAAATTGTCAAACAGCCTGATATTAAAACTACCAAATATAGTGATATTAATTTGAAAAAATGGAGAGATTACGCGCATATTCTAACCGGAACGCTATGGCAATTCCCTTCAAGACTGAAACAACACGGGCACTCAAATGAGTACCACGGAAATTATATTCCACAAATTGCACAACAAATGTACGAAAGATACACAAAGAAAAATGATGTTGTACTTGATTTGTTTTTCGGTTCAGGAACTTCAGGCATTGAAGCAATCAACATGAACAGACGTTGTATCGGTGTAGAATTGAAAGACGAACTTGCAGAAAGTGTTTCGGAAAAATTCACTCCAAAACAACTGGTTACAGACGTAAATATCATTTGTGCAGACTCAACATCAGAACTTGCAGCTGAAAAAGTTAAAGCTCGTTTGGAAATTATGGGCGAAGAGAAAGCACAATTCTTAATGCTTCACCCGCCTTATGATGATATTATTAAATTCTCTGACAAGAAAGAAGACCTTTCTAACTGCGAGTCAACAGAAGAATTTTATGATATGTTTGAAAAAGTTGCTAAAAACGGTTATGACTTACTGGAAAAAGGACGTTTTGCCTGCTTAATTATCGGCGACAGCTACAAGAATTCAGAAGTACAGCCGCTAGGCTTTGAATGTATGAACAGAATGAGAAAACTCGGTTTTGTTCTAAAATCAACAATTGTAAAAGATATTCAAGGCAACGAACGCGGAAAAGGCAGAACCGCAAACCTGTGGCGCTATAGAGCACTGGCAGGAGGTTTCAGCATCTTCACTCACGAATACATTTTCGTATTCCAAAAACCTTAAAATTAAATATATAAACAGAAGGCGCGGGATAAAAATCCCGCGCCTTCTGTTATTAACCTTGAATATCTAACTTTTTACCCTGATGGCTCGATTTAAATGCAAGAGCCTGCATCTTAATCTGTTCAGCCTGTCCTGCAACTTTGTAATCCTGTGCAGATGGGTCACCAGGTGCCAATGCAGCTCTGATAACCGTATTTGCATGGTCAATTGTTTTTTGCGGATTATTCCTATCCAATACAGGCATTCTAATAGGAACATGTCCTGATACAGGAATACCTTCCGAATTCCGCTCAATAGAAATTGCGCCCGCAAACTGTCCGCCTGCTGCCTTATGCGCCATCTCGTGCGCATAAATGTGATTATAATTTCTATTAATTAAATCTTGTTTTGCTGCAAAATTCACTACCATATACACTACCTCTGCTACCATTGTAGCAATTTAACATATTTTTGTCAATTACTTATGTTATTTGTAACAAAATATTAATACAGAATTTAATACTCAATTTTCCCTGTTTATAAGGGTTATAACCAACCGTAACCATGATTACATTTCAGTTTCTGGTCAATTTTTGAGGACAAAAAATCTTTATAAGAATATAGGTTGAAAGTTAAAAGAAAGTGAAAGGGAATTTTATGTCTATTAACAGTGTAGGAAACATCGGATACTATCCGAATGCAACAACGTTTACCTCAAAACGTTACAATGGTACGGAAGATTTTAAACCGGGATTTTACAATCCTGAACAAAAAGAAAAAGCAGAAAAAAGAGGTAAAACTCTAATAACTGTTGCCGCACTTGCAGTCGTTGGTACCGCAGCTTGGTTCTTAACCAAAGGTAAAGGTCAAAAATATGTTACTCAATTAAAAGACTACTTTACAAAAGGTAAAGGCAGCGAATATATTCAAAAGGCAAAAGATTTCTTCAAAAACTTATTCCAGAAAGGTGGAAAAACCGCAGAAGCAGGCGCTAAAACAGCTGCACCTGTTGCTGAAACTGCAGCTGATGCAGGTGTAAAAATTGCAGAAAAAAATACTAAAGTGGCAGAAACTATTGCAAATATTGAAACAAAAAATACTAACAGTGGTGCCAGAAAATTAGTTGAAGATGCAATCAAAGATACTCCAACCAAAGCTCAACAAGCAGCTTATGACAGAGCTATTGCATACGTTCCGCCGACAGCAGAACAAAAAGTTGCAATTGAAGCTAATAACGCAGCAGTCAAAAAAGCAACTGCAGAAGCTCGCCAAATTCAAAATAACATCTCAGACGAAAGTTTGGACGCCCTTAAAAACTTAAGAAACAAATTACCTGAAAATCCTGTGCCGACTATTGTAAAAGAACCATCAGCAAAGGTAAAAAAACAACAAATTGAACAAGCTTGGGCTGAATATACAAGAAAACCGGAAGTAACAGTTCCAAAACAAAATATCCCAACAAGTGCCGAAATCTGGGCAAAACAGAAGCTGAAGCTGCTAAAGTTGCTAAAGAAGAAGCCGAAGTTATGGCACAAATGTTCCCGAAAGCTCCAAAGAAAATTGATCTTCCTGCTTCATCAGAACCGGCAAAAGCTTTAGACCCTAAATTATGGGAAACTGCAGGCACTCAACAAGCAGCAGTATCAGCAGATGAGTTAGAAATGCTAAAATCATTAGGCTTCTAATAAAAAAATAATTCCCTTAAACTTTAAAACATCGATTGGCGATTTAATTTAATTTCATTTATCTGTTCAAGATAATCCGAATTAGTTAAGTCGCCAATCGATTTGTATAAATTCAAAATACTCATTTGGATATTATCAGAGTTCATCTGAACCATGTCATTAGCCATTTCAGGATTAGACATCGCAAGTCTTGTCATATCTCGGAAACCTGAGGAGGCAATTTCAAGCGCTAATTCATTATCCTGAGCAGTCTTGAATATAGCCTGAGCAATTACCATCGGCATATGCGAAATCAATGCAGCTGCTTCATCATGTTTATCAGGTGTTGTTATAACAGGCTTAGCACCAAGAGCTTTTATTATTTCAATCAGCCTTTCGTCTTCACCATAAACAGGGGTTACAACCCACTTTGCCCCCTTAAACAAACCTTCAAAAGAGTTTTCGTAACCTTTGTGTTCTGTCCCTGCCATCGGATGCGACGGTATAAATTTATACGAGCGCTGTTTTGTGCATACAAATCTTTTTAGAGAACAAACATCTGTTACAATGGTTTGCGCAGAAAGAATACCCTCTAATTCGTCCAAAACAGCAAGAGTTTTATTCATTGCAGTACATACAAATACCATATCACGATCTTTTAAAACCTCATATGATTTATAAATGCATTCACCATCTTGTGATTTAGAAACAGCAATTACATCATAATTAAGCTTTCTCAAATCTTTAAATATAGAGCCGCCAATAAGCCCAAGACCAATTACACCAATTTTCATAGAACTACTATAGCACAAGGGGGTAAATATTGCCATCAATTGTTTTCGTCATTCCGGACTTGATCCGGAATCTATTCCCTTACAGGACTAACCAATATTACTCTGCCTTTTTGACTATCAAAATAGTATCTTCAATTTGAAGATTAAGCTTATCTGTTTCAGGATTTACATCTATTAAGTCAAGAATTAAATTAGACATATAAATTCCGTAGTTTGTATTTTTCTTGCTTAAGGGTTTAACAAGATATTTGTCATAATCAGGATTATCAGGAAAAATTTCCTGAACATACAAGATTTTATTAACGATTTTGAGTTGTACTTTGGAGGTTTCAGGCTTAAGACCCATTAATTTCAACATAGTCTTAGGTATATTTAAAAGCCATCCGTTGCCTCGTTCAGTTAATGTTTTAATCATAATTCAAAAATAGCCTCTTGACCAGTTGATTTACATTGTATAGGTATGCTAGTGTATTTAATATGTACTTAAGGTTTACGAGAAAGGTTATCTTTTTATTATGAAAATTATAAGCATAGATTTAGATGGGGTGCTCAATACCTATCACGGCAATTATGAACCCGATAAAATTCCTCCCATCAGCCCCGGAGCTTATGAGTTTTTAGAAAAACTATCTAAGCTCTATAATATTGAAATCTTTACCGTGCGTAACAAAAAACTTGTGGAAAAATGGTTGAAAGAAAACAATATCTTACTTTTTATAAAAAATATTTCAAATATTAAAAATCCGTCATCAAGTATTATTATTGATGATAGGGCTTTAAAATTTGAGGGTGATTTTCAAGATACGTATAAAAATATTGTGAAATTTTGTCCGCATTGGAAGTGTTAGATTCATATAAACAAAAAAGGCGGCGGATTTTTCAAATCCGCCGCCTTTTGATTGTTTTATATACTTAATTAAAATGTACCTGCAGGTTTTTTCTGAGGTGTAGCACCAGGAATTGATTGCCAATTTGCTGCCATAATTTTCTTGAATGATTTCAAAGCTGTATCTTCTAATTCGCCTAATTCTTCAGCTTCCATAATCAATTCTCTTAACGGCATCAATGCTCTAGGGTCTCTTAAAACACCTAATGCAGCAGCTGCACCAGCTCTTACAAGTTCATTTTCAGAACGATTTTTCATAACATCGATTAATGCAGGAACTGCTTTTGTATCGTTCAATTTGCCTAAAGATGTTACAGCGTAAATTCTTACGTTAACCCATTCGTCATAAAGCATGTTAATAATTTTATCAACAGCTTTTTTATTGCCGATTTCGCCTAAAGCTCTTGTTGCATCGCATCTTACGTTAACTTTTTCGTGGTCTAAAGATTCGATTAACGCATCAGTTGCAACGTCGCCGATTTCGATTAAAGCATCAGTTGCAGTGATACAAACTTGAGGGTTTTCATCGTTTAAAGATTCAACAAGCGGTTCAACAACGATTGCGCCGCCTAAACGACCCAATGCACGTGCTGCACGAACTCTAACGTCAACGTTTCTGTCTTCACGTAATGATTCGATTAAGTGAGTAGTAGCAGCACAATCGCCTAATTCACCTAAAGCTCTTGCCGCATATAATCTTACGGAACCGTTTTTGTCATGTTTCAAAACATCGATTAAAGGTTCAACGGCTTTTGAATCGCCCATTTCGCCTAAAACACGAGCTGCATTATATCTGACTTTTTCAGAGTTGCTTGTTCTTAAGTCATTTAATAACTCGTCAAATGTTTTTTTAACTTGTTTTTTCTTACTGTTCACACTAATTGTCATTATTTTCCTCCGACACTACAATAAATATTCACACCTTACTTCTTTATAAAAAATTTTTTGCGAATATTATTGCTTTATTTGTGATATCTTTGTAAAATTTGTTTACAATTCATAAACTTGATTTAATTTTCCTACTACTGTGAATTTAAGGTCAGAAATTTTATTAAGGGTAACACTGACACTTATTTATCTTGTACTACTATAATAACACATTTTTCATCTTATTTCCTCAATTATATAAATTATTTTAAAAATTTTTAGAACTGTTTTTTTAAAAATATCTCTCATTTAGAAATAATTAAAAACTTTATGTAACATAACTTAACAATTTATTACTCACTTTAGATAGTAATAATAAACTCCGTACCTACCCCAATTTCACTGTTTACGGTAATTTTGCCGTTATGCTTGTCTATTATCTTCTGGCTGATTGCAAGACCCAATCCTGTACCTACCCCTACACCTTTTGTAGTATAGCCTACAGTGAAAATTTTGCTCAAATTCTCTCGCGGTATGCCTTGACCGTTATCTTTAATTTTTACAATCAGGTTTCCGTTCTCAAATTCAGTAGTAATTATAATTTTACCCGACTCGGTAATTGCCTGGCATGCATTTACCAAAATGTTTGTAAAAACTTGATTAAGCATATTTGGATAACAGCGGATTGGAGGAAGTTCTGCATAATGCTTTTCAATTTCGATTTTATTTTTTGTTTCGTGACTAATTAAATCAAGAGTTAAATCAATTTCTTTATTAATATTTGCTTCCTGAAGTTCCGCTTCATCAAGACGAACAAATTTTTTGAGCGAAATTACAATATTACTTATACGCTGAATTGCTTCTTTATCAATGTTATTAATTTGAGAAAACATTTCTTTCAAATCTTCCTGTTCAATTTGAGAAATAAGTTTTGTGATTATCGCATTATTTGATTTTATAGATGCAACGGGAGTATTGATTTCGTGCGCAACCCCTGCGACAAGCTGACCGAGAGAAGCCATTTTTTCAGAGTTTATTAATTGTAATTGAGTTTCTTTCAATTCTTCGAGAGCTTTTTTTAATTCTTTTACGTTTTTAGCGTTTTTCTGATACAGTTCAGCTCTAATTATGGCGTTACCAAGCTGAGAGGAGACAGCATCAAGAATTTCCAATTCTTCATTTAATTCGCGTTTTTGATAACTCAATAGAACTAACACACCTATCATTTTATTAACGTGATAGACCGGAACAACAACCCTCAAAACTGACTGTTTAAAAGGTTCGGCGCCCAGATACTCCAATAGCGAATAGCTTATTGAAATATTATCGGAATTAAGCTTTTTCATAACGTGTTCATCAAACGAAATTACAGCCCCTTTTGAAAAAATATTCTCGCCGTAAGTTTGCTGTACCCTAAAATTCCCTGCTTCCGCACTCGCATAATACGCTCTAAAACATCCGAACATCATTGCAAGTTCACGCAGAGCAGAGTTCAAAATCATTGAAATATCCATTGATGCTCTTATGATATTCGACAATTTATTAATTAGCGCAATTCTGATAGCCTGCGATTGAGCTTTCTGACGGATTTTTTGAAGTTCGTCGTTTTCTTCTTCAAGTTTTTGAAGTTTATCTTTATAAATTTCACGCTCTTTACGGTTGTCTTGCAATAAAATATCCGAACTCACATCAACAAGAAAAATTATCGTGTAAGCTCCGCGTTTTATTGCAGTTAAGTCGTAATAAGAAACTTCCCCTGAAGATGAGTGATAATGCACTCTTGCAAAGAAGTTTTGCGGGGAAACAATTGCCTGAAAAACAGGTGAATACAAATCAACATTTTCACTGTCCATAGGACAGAAATCGAAATTCATTTTATGAGCAAATTTTCTGATATCACCGAATTGTTGAAAAACGCGACAAAAAGTGTTGTTTTTAAAAACAACATTCTCATAATCCCTAATAACAATGACAGGATCTCTGTACTGATTAAAAAAGTCAAACTTCTTCATAATAGAATTATAGGTCAAATGATATTACAGGGCAATTTGTAAACTCTAGCCATCTCTGCCTGTCATTCTGCATTAGCAGGCAGGGAAGAAAGTACATAAGTATAATCTCCGCCCGATTTTTCTTCTATATTATAATCAGAAGAACTCTTTATTATTAATTATTCGGTTTTAAATAAGTCTTCAATTTCCATATTCAACGCGGATGCTATTTCAAATATCATAGCCAAACTCGGTGCTTTTTCTGCTCTTTCTATGCATCCAATGTAATTTCGTGCGCTGGAGATTCTGAAAGCTAATTCTTCCTGTGATATTTTTAGCGCTTTTCTGCCTTTGCGAATGTTATCTCCCAAAGTTTTGTAGATTGAATAATATTTATTTTTGCTGGTGTGTGTCATATCAATCATTTTGGTATATCTCCCACTTATTATCTACCATCTATTCAGCTACATATATTGACCAATATTCCTAACCCGATTTGACCCTTTCATTATTTGAATAATTGCTTGTTTTCTTTTTTTATTTGTAGTAACATGCCCTGTGTATAGAAAAAATTGTTATACTTACACTTATATATTTCTGTAGAAAAGGAGAAAGACTATGACAACAAAAGAATTCTTTACAAATTCAGAAGAATTGAAACAATTGATGTCTGCTGCTCGTGCTACTATTACAGCTCCTTTCTTTGGCAACAATGTTGAAGAAGTTAAATCTGTATCAGAAGCTTACAAGTTAGCTAAATCATCTTCAGGTACTATTGAATTAACAGGTATGCCTGTTTTCAAACCTGAAAAATTAGGTTTGCCTCAAGGCGCTAACCAACTTTTATTCAACGACGGTACCGTTGTTGGACGCTGTGCTGCAGCTAGAAAAATCGTTGGTGAACCTAACTGCGATATGAAATATTTATTACCTATCATCCGTGAAGCTATCTACGGTACACGTGATAAATTAATGTACAAAACCGAAACCGTTGTTGGTTTAGACAAAGACTTTATGATTAAAGCTCATTTGATGATTCCTGAAGGTTTCGAAAACATTATGTATTCTTGGATGTTAAACTTCCAATACATCAGTGAAGCTTACGCTGAAATGTATGCGGAATCTAAAGAATATCCGGAAGGAGATATCTTCGTATTCTCTGATCCTGATTGGACACACCCTGATTTCCCTTACGGTTTAACATTCTTTGACCCTGAACACAACTGCGCTTGTATCTTGGGTATGAGATACTTCGGGGAACACAAAAAAGGTACTTTAACCCTTGCTTGGGGTTGCGCTGCTCGTAACGGTTTCGCTTCTTGCCACGGCGGGATGAAACGTTATAACCTTGACGGCGGAAAATCTTTCCAAGTTGCTGTATTCGGTTTATCAGGTTCAGGTAAATCAACTATTACTCACGCTAAACACGACAACAAATACAACATCACCGTTCTTCACGATGACGCATTTGTTATCAACATGCAAGACAAATACACTATCGCTTTAGAACCTGCATACTTCGACAAAACTGCTGATTACCCTATCGGCTGCGAAGATAACAAATATATCTTAACTCAACAAAACGCAGGCGCTATCGCTTTAGCTGACGGCAAAGTTGTTTCAGTTACAGAAGATATCAGAAACGGTAACGGACGTGCTGTTAAATCTAAACTTTGGTCACCAAACAGAGTTGACAGAATTAACGAACCAATCAACGCTATTTTCTGGTTGATGAAAGACCCTACAATTCCTCCTGTATTGAAATTGTCAGGCGCTTCTTTAGGTTCTGCTATGGGCGCAACTCTTGCTACTAAACGTTCATCTGCTGAAAGACTTGCAGCCGGCGTTGACCCTAACGCTTTAGTTGTTGAACCTTACGCTAACCCATTTAGAGTTTACCCTCTTTCAATGGATTACGAAAGATTTAAAGAACTTATCGCTACTGGCGTTGACTGCTATATCTTGAACACAGGCGAATTCATGGGTACTAAAGTTAAACCTTGCCACACTTTAGGCATCATCGAAGATATCGTTGAAGGTACAGCTAAATTCCATAAATGGGAAAACTTCTCTGATATCGAAATTATGGATATCGAAGGTTTTGACGCTTCATTCTCTAACAAAGAATATGCTAATGAATTTGTTGCTCGTATGAACGACAGAATTAACTTCGTTAAATCAAGAGAAACTGAAAAAGCAGGTATCGACAAACTTCCTGCTGACGCTTTAGAAGCTCTTGAAGCAGTTGTTAAAGAAGCTACAGCTTTAACTTCAGTTTAATACTGAACAAATAGCAAACATTATAGAAAAGGGCGGGTTTGATAAATCAAACCCGCCCTTTTAACTGTGCCGCGGCGTATGGGGTTTAAATTTTTACAACATAAATGTTTCAATTATTTACATTAGCCAACATTTTCAGATTTATGTTAAAATATTTTTAACGTTTAAAAATGAGGAGATTTTTTCAATGGAAGGACTTAATAAATTCAAAGTTTTAACTATTACATTTATTGCAATGTTTGTTTTTGTGGTTGCCGCAATCTATTCAAACACCAAAGATGTCAGTGCAACTAAAAATCAAGATAAAGAAAAGGCAAAAAAAGAACAAACAGTTAGACCACAAAATAATCCGAATACTGTTGCTTTGAATAATCCGGCAATTGAAGAAATGTACATAAAACTTGAACAATTATCAAGTCGTGTTGAAGAAATATCAGCAAAATCAAACAGCAGTTCTGATATCAGATGCAGTATTCGCGGGATTATGAATGACAACAACCTGGAAGAATTGTCTCCGGAAGCCGCATTGCAAGAAGTAAGAGACAATAACAACGAACTTGTTTTAACCTGTAAATTTAACTAAAACAGATGATAATATTTCATGTAGTTTGCCAAAATCTCTGAACTTACACCATTTGCGACATTGGCTTTTACTACCTGTTCTTTATCCTGATTTGTTTTGCCGTCAACTTTTGAGTTTTCATCGTTGATAGGTTTAACTTCCTGCTGTTTTTGCATTTCCTCAAGCTCGGCGGCGGCACGTTCCACCTGCTTCATAAGTTCGTCATGAAGCTTCACATCACCGGCAAAAGAACCTGTTGATTGTATTCCGACAGTGTCCAAATCTTCCAAAATATGTTCCCACTGCTCATAATTTGTAATGCTCGTACCTTGAGCTTGTGCAGCGGCTTGAGCTTTGCGCAGTTCGTCAACACCTTTAATTTCTTCTACATTATCCATAATCAGGCTCTCCTTGCTTAATATCTATAATATATAAGTTTTTTTAAGTATCGTATTTTCATATTACAAAATTTCTGTAACAAAAGTTAATTTAGATAAATTTCAGCAAGCGCCAAATCTGATTTTGTTGTAACCTTTATGTTTCTGTAATCCCCGTCAACAATATAAACATCTTTGCCTAGAAATTCCACCATACCTGCATCATCAGTAAAATTCTGACCTTTAAGCTTTTCATGAGCGGATTTGATTAGACTGTACTCAAACGCCTGCGGGGTCTGGGTATTATAGAGTTTTGAACGGTCAATTGTGCGGATAATTTTTCCTGTTTCATCAACTTCTTTAATTGTATCTACTGTTTTTGTCATAACAACAACGGCTTTCTTTTCCCGCACAGCAGAAATTGTTTTATTGATAATTTCCTGTGTAACCATTGGACGCGCACCATCATGAATTAAGACATAATCAGCATTTGCGGCTTTTATTCCGTTAAAAACAGATGCTTGTCTTGTGTTCCCGCCTTCAACTATTTTCACCTGCGTAAAACCCTCAAACATCTGCACTAAAATGCCCATAATTGATTGGTTAGCACATATAATAATCTTTTTTATCCCTGCTGTTATAAACGCTTCAACAGTGTATTTGATAATCTCTTTTCCGTGAATTTTTTCTAAAAGTTTATTAGTATTGCCAAATCTTGAGGAAGTTCCGCCCGCTGTAATTATTGCTGTAAATTTCATTTATTCTCCTTCCAGTGATTGAATACTTTATTTTCTACATCTACTTTGGTAAAATGTATTTTCTTACCGCCTGCGAATAAATCAACACCCAGCCCTTGTTTAACCTGACCGATTTCGGTTCCGATTTCGCAATCTTGAGGTACAGCGGCAATAATTCCATAATCTTCCCCGCCAAAAAGAACGAAATTCTGCCAATTTTCGTACTGTTCAATTTCTTTGTCGTGCGGGATTTTGTCAAAATTGACTTCAAGCAATACCCCACTTTCGTTTGCAATTGTTGAAAGTGCGTCCATAAAACCGTCAGAAGTATCCATCATTGCGTACTTTTCTTTAACTGTTTGTGCAACCTGTTGTCCGAATTCAACCTGCGCTTTCGGCATCAAGTGAGCTTCACTTAACTTATCAGGTACATTTTGCCCCATTAAGAGAAGTTTTAGAGCAAGTCCGCTTGACCCATGATTACCGCAAACCACGATTTTTTGCCCTATTAAAGCAGTTTTACGGGATGAAATATTTCTGCCCATAGTTTTACCGATTGCACAAATTGAGATAAAAATTTTATCTCCGCCGGTAATATCACCTCCAACAATTTCAACCCCTTCACCGCAGGCAGATTTACAGCCTTCATAGAATTCTTTAATAAACTCCGCGTCAATTCCGTTAGGTAAAGACAGCGATACTGTAATATATGCAGGCTCGGCACCGCTTGATGCGACATCGGAAATATTAACCATGACAGACTTGTAACCAAGCTGGAACGGTGTTATAAAATCTGTTTTGAAATGTACATCTTCAACAAGGCTGTCTTGCGTTACAACTATTCCCAAATCTTTTAAATATGCGCAGTCATCTCCGATATATTTTGAATTGAGAGTATTTTTTATAACAGAAATAAATTCTTTCTCTTTCATAACATTTAAACTATATCATGCTCAATCAGTGAAATAAATTCTTTAACAAGGTTGTTGTTCCATTTTTTGCCGCCGTCAGCTTTAATAATCTCCAACGCATCGCGCGAAGACAATTTTGAACGGTATGGGCGAGGTTCAATAAGTGCAAAATACTGGTCAATAATCAAAATTATTTGAGATGTCAGAGGAATTTCTTCTTTAGACATTTTATTCGGATAGCCTGTGCCGTCCCAGTTTTCGTGGTGGTGCTCGATTATCGGTAAAATATCCTGAACATAAGAAATCGGCTGTAGGATTTCTCTTGCGGCGATAACCGGATGATTTTTAATCTGATTGCGTTCGTCTTCCGTTAGCGGGGTAGATTTTTGCAGAAGTTCCTGAGGTAGCATAAGGTTGCCAATATCATACAGTAAGATTGCAACTCTTAAATTATCAATTTCTTCTTTCGGAAGGTCAAATCTTTTTGCTAAACTTACTGCTGTAAGGACTTTATTTTTAATCACACCTGATGTATGCATCGGGTTATAGAGCTTTGTAAGTATATCTGCAACATTGTACAATGAATCTTTTGACATTTCATCTTTGTTTGCAGGAGCTTGAAGTTTCAAGCATAATTCTTTTGATAAATGTTTCGCCATCGGAATACGGTTTTTTGAAAGAATATCAATGAATGTATTAACCGCAATTTCCTGCCACGAAGTTTCAGAAATCGGTTTGGCAAGTGTAACACGGTTTCTGCCTTCACGTTTTGATGTGTACATAGCCTGATCGGTAAGTTCAAGAAGTTCTTCAACATTGTCTGTATGTTCAAAGTATGTCGCAACCCCGAGACTGCCCGTGATATGACCGATTGTCTCAATTTCAACTTTTTCAATAGACTTGCGAATTCTTTCTGCGGCAATCATAGCGCCATCAGAGGAAATCCCGGGAAGCAGTACGTTAAATTCTTCTCCGCCGATACGAGCCGGAACATCGACTGAACGGGCATTTGATTTTAGAACATCCGCAATGGTTTTAATAGCTAGGTCGCCGTAAAAATGTCCGTACGTATCGTTAATTTTTTTCAAAAAGTCTAAGTCAATACCAATAACCGAGAACGGCTGCTGCTGACGTTTTGCACGCTGAACCTCTTTTTCCAGAGCTTCTTCAAAGTATCTTCTGTTGTATAAACCTGTAAGCGCATCAGTAACTGCTTGTTCACGAACAGCCTGAAACAGGTCGGCAATTGTAATTGCCATTTCAATTTGTTTTGCAAACAAACCCAGAAAATCCATTTCCGCAGAAGCAAGTTCATCTCTTGCGGAAAATACGCAAAACCAGCCAAACTCTTTGTTTTGTGTAATTAAAGGAATTACAATAACAGATTTTACGGGCTGATTGCTGGAAGTAACTTTTTTTACAATTTCGTCAGGCAAATCAGGAAGAACAGCTTTCAAAGACAGGTCAATTGATTTTGTCTGAATAATAGTTTTTTGGCGCATAGTATCGGCAAAAACGCTCTCGTTATCATAATTCAAGCGTCTTGTCTGAATACCCGGAGAACCGATAAGATTATTTAATCTGTCAATCAGTCCGTCATTAGACTGCGCAATAATATGCAGATATTCACCGTCATTATCAACACATTTTCTGATAATCGAACAGTGCATATAGCCCAAATCACCTTGGGTACTATTAACAATAGCTTCCATAACATTTTCCAGCGGGGTAGATGAATTCATCATGTCCCAGATATGCTGGAGAGTAAACATTCTGCGGTTTGTATCATTTAACTCTTCTGTGCGTTCGGCAATTTCTTTTTCAAGTTCAAGGTTGCGTTCATAAATTTCAAGATAATCGCGCTTTTCATGGTAAATACTGTGTTCAACTTCAGAAACTTTTCTGGTTACTTCTTTAAATTTATCAAATAAACCCATTTATGTCCTTTAATAATACACTTTAAGTCTTTATTATAACACTTTTTGACTAAAATATCAAGGTGTGAACCACATCAATAACATCTTTAGGGTTTGGAAAATTTATACAAGCGCCTTTATTTTTCTTCAATTTACATTTTCTCTTAAAACACGGCTGGCAAGGAAGCCCTTCACCGCCGAGCGCAATGTACTTGTTAGAATTTCCCAAAGGTGCGAGAATTTCTTTTGGTGTGCAGGTAAAAATTGTCACAACGGCAGGCTTTCCAGTAAGCCATGCAAGATTTGCACTTCCGCTGTCAGGCGAAATCACAACATCCGCACGCGAAAACAGTTCAAGAAGTTCCAAAACATCAGTTTTACCCGCAAGATTAAACCCTTTTCCGTTTCTTATTTCATCAATAAGTTCACATTTGCTTGTGCCGTTCGTAAAAACGAGATTACAATCCTGTGAAAGATTTGCGGCAACTTTTTTCCAGTTATTAACAGACCAGTGTTTGTAATCCCATGTTGTAGCAGGCGCAATCACAACAGTAGGTTTTTTGGGGTCTAAATCTTTTAACAGCTCATCAACCTTTGCAATCTGAGCATCCGAGCGTTTTGGAAGCGATACTCCTGCTTTATCCAGCGGTATCCCAAGATGCTGGGCATATTTCAAATAATTCAAAACTATAGGGCAGTCAGGTTTGTAAGAAATATTTTCCACCCATTCAGTACCGCATAAAGCAGTTAATTCTTTTGCTTTTTTAGACGTTATTCTTCTTTTTGCACCGCAAAATAACATCCACAGAAAGCTTTTGAACATCATTTGTGCATCAATTGCGATATCATATTTTTCAGCTCTGATTTGTTTTAGAATTCCCCAAGCTTCTTTCAAATTCTCAATGTTAAATCTGTCTTTACGCCATTTTTGTATAGGGACAAGAATAGTTTTTTCAACACAAGGATTATTATTAATAATATCGTACCCTTTTTCTCCGACAAGCCAGTGAACCTCATACCCCCAATTTTTAAGAGCATTTGCAAGCGGTACACAAAAAATCACATCCCCCATCGAGGAAAGTTTTATAAGTAAAATTTTTTCTTTAGTTTTATCCATGAAAATTCCTGAGTGCGTGACCTTTAGATTATATTAGAAAATAAATGTTTAGTCCAGCCGCAAATATATATATTATTTTTTTGTTATATAATAATAAAAGAGGTAGAAAAATGTTATTAGAATTTTTATATTCAAAAATCCACAGAGCTACAGTTACAGATGCAAATCTTAACTACGTCGGCTCTATTACTATAGACGAAACACTATTAAAAGCCGCTAATATCAAAGAATGGCAAAAAGTTGAAATCTTAGACGTAAACAATGGTGAAAGATTTCAAACATACGTAATTAAGGGTGAACCAAATTCCGGCAAAATCTGTCTTAACGGTGCTGCCGCAAGAAAAGTACAACCTGGTGACAAGGTTATCATTGTAACCTACGCTCAATTCGAAGAAAAAGAACTTCAAAACTTTAAACCAACTGTCATCATCGTTGATGACAACAATAAAATTATTGAAAAAAGATAATTTTGTAAAGTTTCGTTACTATAAATTTATTTACTAAAAAGACCAATTTCTTGTACATATAATGAGATTGGTCTTTTATCAGCATAAAACACCTTTAAATATTATATATTTAGAAAAATATTCAAGTCAAAATCGGGAGTAAATCAAAATTCGCCAAATTCCTAAAACCCTCTTTACATAATCTTTACACTGAAAAACTTGACCTTTTTGAAAAAACTTTTTATTCTTGTAAAGTAATCTTATTTAAGAATAGATTTGAAACGATAAGAAAGAGGTTATCATGACAGAGTTCAAACACGCGAGACTAGACGGAAAACAATTTACCAGAGACGAAGTAAAAGAGCTGATAAAAGAATATAATATCAAATTCATAAAACTGCAATTCGTTGACATTAATGGACAGGTTAAAAATATATCACTGCCGTCAGAACAGATTGATAAAGCGCTTGATAACGAAATTATGCTTGACGGTTCATCTATCAAAGGTTTCAGAAGCATTGAAACATCCGATATGTTCTTTCACCCGGACATTAACAGTTTCCAAATTCTACCTTGGAGAAACCACAATGGTGTCAATGCGGCAAGATTGATTTGCGATATCTACAATGCTGACGGAACACCATTTGAAGGCTGTCCGAGATGCAACTTAAAACGTGTTATGGAAGCCGCTGAAAAAATGGGATTCTCAATGAATATCGGTCCTGAAGCAGAATTTTTCTTATTCGCAAAAGACAAAAACGGTAATGTGACAACAGAAACTCAAGACCGTGCAGGTTATTATGATGTAGGTCCGGAAGATTTAGGAGAAGACATCCGCTCAGATATCGTCCTTACTCTTCAAGAAATGGGATTTGACATCGAAGCTTCTCATCACGAAGTTGCTGACGGTCAACATGAAATAGATTTTAGATACGCAGATATCCTCACAGCAGCAGATAACGTTGCGACTTTCAGAATTGCAGTAAAAGCGATTGCCGCCCAACATAATCTGCATGCAACATTTATGCCAAAACCAATCTACGGAATTAACGGTTCAGGTATGCACTGCAATGTTTCATTGTTTAAAGACGGTAAAAACGCTTTCTATGACGAAAATGCAGAATACCAGCTTTCTGACACTGCAAAATACGCCGTAGGCGGTATGCTTAAACACGTCAAAAGTATTACTGCAATAACTAATCCTGTTGTTAACAGCTACAAACGTCTTGTACCGGGTTATGAAGCACCTGTTTATCTGGCATGGTCATTAGCTAACAGAAGTGCACTTGTAAGAGTTCCTGCAAAACGCGGAATTTCTACACGTGTTGAATTGCGTTCACCTGACCCTTCTTGTAACCCTTATTTAGCATTTGCAGCTATTTTAGAAGCTTGCTTGGACGGTATCAGAAACAAAATTGACCCGCCTGCTCCAGTTGAAAGCAACATCTACAAATTAACTTCTAAAGAACGTAAAAAACAAAGAATTGATTCGCTTCCGGGAAGTTTACAAGACGCACTGGATCAGATGGACAAATCACTTGTTGCAAGAGCTGCTCTGGGTGAACATATTTTCAAAGAATTTATGACTTCAAAGAAAAAAGAATGGGATTCATTCAGAACTTACGTTTCGCAATGGGAACTTGATAAATACTTGGAAAGATATTAATTAAAAATGCCTCTGTGAAGAGGCATTTTACCTTGAAAAGTCTATGGAAAAAATTAATCCTATATCATCAATTGATTACATAAAAATACAAGAAGTACTGAGTTCAACCTCATTAACTAACGGTCAAAAAGCAGAATTCATCAAAATGAACTCAAGCGAGATTAAAAGCACGCTTAAACTCGAAATTACGAAAGATGAGTTCAAACAGCTTATGGCGAACCGTCCGCTTATCAGATTTCGTCCGTTTAAAAACTCATTTACAAAAAAAAGGGGACGACATTATTCTCGCGCAATCGCTCGGTATTAAGACAACTGATGTCAAAAAATATATTAATTCTATAATTGATATGAATTTTGAAATTCAAACAGATGCCGACAAAACCAATATTGATATGCTCAGAACATACGTTTACCGACACGGAACCAAAGAACAGGTTGTTGCATTTTTGGAAAACGAACTTTCTGATGTAAAAAATGTCCTGAAAAGTTTATATCACACTCTTGACGACAACTCGGGCGGAATTGCGGATTACTTTATGCGCCCGATACACAGGATGGATAATAACACGATGAGAAGGCTTTATAATACAATTGACAAAAGCTTAAAAGCTTCTGTCGATGCGGGTTATACGGATGAAGCCAAACTCAAAGAAACCTCTGAATGGGCGCTTGTAAGAATTTATCAAATCCAAAACAATTCGCGCGTACTCAGAGCAGCAAAGATTTACAATGAACTGACAGACTAACTTACAAGCTCATATAATAATCTTTCAAAAGTTTTGCATCTTCTTCAATATTAGGGCTTTCGCAGACAAGCGCACCTTTCACTCCGAATTCTTTTAAAGCTCTCAAAAGATCTTTGTAATTCATATCCGAATTTTCTAAGATTAAGTGACGCTTTTCGCCTTTAACAGTGTATTCAATCCCTGCAAGGTGTGCATGAAAATTGTTCAAAGCAAATTCGCCAAGTTCGGTGCCAATTCGCTCAAGAACCCTGCTAAATTCGTCATATGTATTATACTCACCCGCAGTTCTGGCATGGATATGTGAAAAATCTATGCATGGCAAAACCTGTTCAAACTCTTTGGAAAGACGGATAATTTCTTCATAATCTCCCCACTGGGTGCCTTTTCCGGTTGTTTCAGGTCTTATCCACATTTTTATGTTATTTTGCTCTAAAATATCAATAATCTTCTGAGTCTGTGCTTTCACCTGCTGATAAACTGTTTCTTTGTCTTTTCCCATATAAAACGCAGCGTGATAAGTTATACTGTACCCGCCAAAATCAGACGCAGCTTTTGCAGTTTCGACAATTCGCTGAACACTTGCTTCGACTTTTTCTTCTTCTTTAGAGTTCAGATTAATATAAAACGGTCCATGAGAAGTCAGTACAAAATTTTTCTCTTTCTGAATACCGTTCAACAGGGCGCGGGTATCGTCGCTCATCCTAACGCCATGGACAAATTCAACCTCCATGCCGTCAAGACCCAATTCCTCAATAATCTCAAATGCTCTGGGATATCCACCCTTGCCTGTGGCAAGAGGCATGCCGGCTGTAAGAAAATTTAATTTATCAATATTATAAAAATTTTGCACTTTTTCAACCCTTAAACTTTAACCTTAATTAATTCTTCCAAAATATCACATGCATCAGCAACAAATTTAGCACAATGGGCTTTTTTTTCACTGCCTGCAAGTCCCGCAGAAAGTACACGGCAACAAGTAAGTTTGTTTTTATTTTTAAATTCTTCTACCATTTGTGCGGCTTTTTCTCTTGCAGAAACATCATTGCCAAATCGATTTTCACGACCAAAATGGTAGCCCAAAACTATCTGTGAAGCGGCAACTGTTCCACAAACACAGCCTGAGGACATGCCTGATGAAAATGTTGATGCACAAGGTAAAAGTTCCGGCGAACACAAACCTTCTTCAATACAAGCTTTGATTATACTCTCAGAACAGGAATAGTTATTTTTAAAATATTCTAATGCGGTTTCTTTTATCATAATTTCTCCTTAATTTAGTTGTCACTCTGAACTTGCAAATTTTGACGGGCTTGAAATGCCCATTGCGAGAGCGGTGTAACTATCATTTATTCTTTTACATGAAATTGTGCGGTTGTCAGAATTTTTGTTGGATTATCGCGAGAATAAACCTTCATAATATACACTCCTGACTGATTAAATACTACATAATCCGTAAAGTAGTGGATTTGTTCGTCTTTGAGCTTAACCCTTTTTGCCCAGACCAGGTCATATCCTAACCTTTCATCTTTTCCGCCGCCAACTTTGACAACCTGTATAAATAATCCTTTTGTCACAACCGGTTTTGGAAGCGTTATCAGGTAATAAATCCTGTCTGCGGGTTTAAAAACATTCGTTGTTGACAGAATTGTTTCTGACGTAAACGGTTGTTTATTATACAAAATCTGCGATTTTTCACTGTCGCAGGCGCAGGTGAATATTGTTAAAAATACCGTAAATATTAGTATTATAAACTTCTTCATAACTACTGCAATTCTTTTATTTTTGCCTGAGCGTTATTAATCATATCTTTATCGTTATTATGTTTGATAAATAACTTATAATTCTTAATCGCTTCGGCATTTTTGCCTTGATTTTCAAATGCCGCACCCAGTGCGTAGTATGCGTAGCCGAAATTGTAATCACTATCAAGTGAAATTACTTTTTCAAAGCTTTTTTGTGATTCGATAATATTATTTTCATTCGCATATGCAAGTCCCAAATTAAACCAACCATCAGTGTAATCCGGATTTACAATAATTGATTTCTGATAAAAATTAACAGCTTTTGTATTGTCTTTTTTAATCTGCCAAATGTTACCAATTTTGAGAAGGGTAACGGCATCGTTTGGAACAAGCTGAAGAGCATCCTGATAATTTCTCATTGCTGCATCGTAGTTATTTTCTTTGAAGTTTTTGTCTCCTTCCAGGATAAAATCTTCATTTTGTTTTAGAGTAACAGACGATGTTTTAATAGTATTTTGAACAGGTTTTGACGGTTTAACTTCAACGGCAGGAGTGGTTTCGTTGTTATCCATGCTCAGGCTGATTGTCGGAAGAATATTATTTCCTGAAGTTTCAACATTAACTTTCGGTGCATAAAGCGAAGAAATAAAATCTGAGTACTCAGCAGAATACACGGTTTTATCAGGATTGATTGAAATTGCTTTTTCGTAGTTTTCGGAAGCTTTTGTGTTATCACCCAATCCTCTGTATGCTTTTGCCAGTCCGTAATATACATAACCGTCACTGTATCCGCCTTTAATTGCAGATTTAAAAGTTTCGACAGCTTTTGTATAATCTTCAGCAGTAACAAGTTCATGACCACGTGATACAAGTGCATCATTCAGGTTTTCTTTAATAGTTTTATCATGTTTGACTGCAAGAAGTTCTTCATAAAGAGGAATTGCTTCTTCATAACGTTTTAGGGCATGCAATGCAATTGCTTTATTTGACTTAGTTTCCACATTGTCAGGCTGAGCTGTCAAAATTTCATTATAATATGACAGTGCTGTCTCGTAATCTTTTTTGTTGTGATAGCAATTAGCAATTGATTTTTTCAAATCGATATCACCGGAATTTTTTTGTAGAACCACAAGATAATTTTCGATAGCTTTGTCAAAATTTCCTAAAGCCTTATAAACAGATGCGACATTTTTATATCCGTTCATATCGTTAGGAAAAGCCTTAATATACATATTATATTGTTCGATTGCTTCGGTATTTTTGTTCATATCCGCAAGAAGGTTTGCATAATCAAGCCTTACGGTGTTAAGGTTAGGAATTCGTTTTAATACAACCTGATACTGCTCATATGCCATATCATTTTTTCCTAAATCCTGATAAGCCTGTGCAAGTCCTAAATGTGCAGAATTATTTTCCGCATCGAGCTCAATTGCTTTCTCAAGCATTTGAGCAGCTTTTTCAGATTCCTGAGTATTCAAAAGCGCAATGCCATAATCCGAGAAGTTTTTAAAACTGTCAGTATTGGTCTCGTATATTCTTCGAAATTGTTTTGCGGCATTTTGGTAATCCTTAACAGCTGAATACGAAGCAGCAAGATTTTCTCTCGCTTCGAGGTGCTGGGCATATGTGTCAAGAAAAGAGTTGTAATTCTTGATTGCTCCGTTGTAATTTCTTAACTGGTACTGAACATTTGCGATATTGAAATAGTTATATTTGTACTCCGGAAAAATATCGAGTGCTTTGTTATAAGCAGTCAGAGCATCTTTGTATTTACCCTGATTTTCATATATACTTCCGATACTAATATAGACAAAAGCGTCGTCAGGATTAAGTTCAATAACTTTTTTATAAGCGGCAAGAGCCTTGTCATACTGGTCGATTTCCGAATATATTCCTGCAATTTTGGTATAAAGCATAATATCACCGCCGGAAAGCTCAATTGCTTTTTCAAGCTTTGTGATAGCTTCTCTCAAATCCTGCTGATGTTCTGCACTGCAAGCTTCCTGATAAAGTGCGGTTGCTTCAGGCGTCATATATGCAGATGAAGGCAATGCACCGAGAGCCAGTGAAGATAATAATATAGTGGTTAAAAGCTGCTTTTTAATTTTCATAGTTGTAAAATTTACCCCTTAAAACTTATATGATTTTACCATAAAAACTACACCTGTGTAAAGCTGTCGGAATAGATTTTTTTGTTCAGCAAAATACCCGCTGTTTTAATAATATTTTGCTCTTCAATACAGGTTTGGTCAAATTTTATATCCTCAATTTCACCAAAATTTTTAATCATTTCCGATAAATTTATATAAAGATTATCGAGAGAAGATTGTGGAACGCCGGCATCAAGCATTCTCAAAATTCGAACAAGCTCAACATCTTTGGCATCAATAATCGCCGCATCAAGCCCCGCACCATGTGCTAAACATGCATAAACTCGGTTCACAAGCGGCCTTAAATCTGATGGCATTCCATTTGAAATATTTGACAAACCAATAACGGTTTTAACTTGCGGTTCAAAACTTTCCTTAATCATACGCAAAGTACTCAAAGCTTCTACAGCCTGTGTTTGATCAGCAGTAACAGGTAAAATTAAAGGATCAAAATAGAGTTTATCACTGCGTATTCCTTTTTCCATACATTTTTCGTAAATCTCAAAAACAATCTCAAGCCTGCCATCCGCTGTTTTAGGAATACCTAACTGTGCAGACATCGCAAGAGCAATCAGATTACAATTATACTCAAGCGCTAAATCAGTTAATCTGTCAAGTTTTTCTGAATCATTAGATGTGCTGTTTATAAAGCAATTCGCACTTACAGGTATAGTTCGCATCCCCTGTTCAATTGCATCAGCATTAGTCGAATCCAATGAAATCGGCTTGTTTTTTATCATTGGACAAAGCCATTCAAATACCCTGTCAAGTTTCCCTCTTGCAGGTCCTGCATTAATGTCAATACAATCAGTATTTTCCTGAATTTTTATCAAATTTTTGACAAAATTTTCGTCTTTTTGCTCAAGAGCTTCGCGGACTTTTTTAGAGATTATATGTATATTTTCGCCTATTAGTATCATACAAAAATTTTACCATAAATATCGCAAAATTATAACAAAATTTCAGCTAATTAAAACAATTTTTATAAAAACAAAATCCCTTAATAAAAATTTACAATTGAAACCCGCTTATATTGGCAAAAAAATCATGTTTTTCAGTTTATATATACAAAAATCATCACAAACATGGTATAATATGTAAGTGAGTTTACAACTTTAATGTGTAAAAAGGAGTGCGTTCTATGGCAACAGTGGTTACAGACAAAGAAGGTAAAAAAGTTAAATCTAAATTTACCGATGAATTTGAGAACTATTTGAAGAATCAATGCACCAAGACAACTTTCAATGGCACCGAATTGGAATCATTCTCATGGTACAAAAAAGTGTTAGGTCTTGTGTAACCCATTCTCAACCTTAGTCTCTGCAAATCAATTTTTAAAATCCGGCTTTTACAGCCGGTTTTTTAATGCAAAAAAAAATAAAAAAAACATTCCCCACTTGGGCAATAGATTTTAGGGCAATAATCCAGTAAGGTAATAATGTAGATAAAAAAAGAATAAATCAAATCCGAAAGGATATAAAAAAAGATACACATCGTATGAAAAAGATATGCTTTTTTAAAGGCTGGTGTATGAAACGAAGGACGGTAACCACTGTCCTTCTATTTTTTTGCCTGCTACTCTAATGATTTACAACTGATTTTTTTCGGATATAATCAATGTTATGAAGACAAGAGAAAATGTAAGAAATTTTTGTATAATTGCCCACATCGACCACGGTAAGTCAACACTTGCCGACAGACTTTTGGAGAAAACAGGAACTGTTGCCCAGCGCGATATGCAGGAACAGCTTCTTGATTCAATGGATATCGAACGCGAACGCGGAATTACTATTAAACTTAACGCGGCTCGCATGAATTACACAGCTCAGAATGGCAAAAATTACGAACTCAACCTGATTGATACCCCCGGACACGTGGATTTTTCTTACGAAGTTTCACGTTCTCTTGCCGCTTGCGAAGGTGCACTGCTTATTGTTGACGCAACTCAAGGGGTTGAAGCTCAAACTCTTGCAAATGTTTATCTGGCAATTGAACAGAATTTAGAAATTATTCCTGTAATTAATAAAATTGACCTTCCTTCCGCCGATGTCGAACGTGTCAGACAAGAAATTGAAGAAATTCTTGGAATTGATGCTTCAATGGCTATCCCTGTCAGTGCAAAAACAGGGGTCGGTATCGAAGATGTACTTGAAGCTGTTGTAAACTACGTTCCTGCACCTGTTGACCATTCGGACAAACCATTAAGAGCTCTGGTCTTTGACAGCATTTATGATCAGTATTTAGGAACTGTCTGTTATTTTAAAGTTGTTGACGGATGTATAAATGTAGGCGACAAAGTCAGATTTATGGCATCAGGCAAAGAATGCGAAGTTGTTGAACTAGGTTACCAAACACCTGCGCGTATGCCTATTAAAAAGCTTACCTGCGGTGATGTAGGATATTTTGCGGGTTCAATCAAAGAATTAACAAGATTTGTCGGCGACACTATCACTAATGTCGAAAATCCTGCAACTGAAGCTCTACCGGGTTATAAAGAAGCACTTCCGATGGTATTTTCAGGTATGTATCCGGTTGACAACGAAGACTACGGCGACCTTAAAGAAGCTCTTGAAAAATTAAAATTAAATGACAGCAGTATTACATTTGAACCGGAAACCTCAAGCGCGTTAGGTTTCGGTTTTCGATGCGGATTTTTGGGAATGCTTCACATGGAAATCGCTCAGGAAAGACTAGAGCGTGAATACGACCTTTCCCTTGTTACAACTGCTCCTTCTGTAATTTACAAGGTCCACAAAACTAACGGTGAAATCGTAGAAATTGACAACCCGTCAAATCTTCCTGCCGCACAATACAGAGATTATATTGAAGAACCTTATGTAAAAGTTCAGGTCATCACACCAAACGAATTCGTTGGAACACTAATGGATTTATCACAATCAAAACGCGGGATTTTCAAAAATATGACTTACCTTGACAAAGTCCGCGTTGATTTGACCTATGAAATTCCATTAAGCGAAGTTATTACAGACTTTTACGACCAGCTGAAATCCAGAACCAAAGGTTATGCAAGTTTGGATTACGAATTCAGCGAATACAAGCGTTCAAAACTTGTAAAACTTGACATCATGCTCGCAGGCGAAATCGTCGATGCTCTATCCGTAATATGTCACGAAGATAGCGCTTTTTACGTAGGTCAGAAACTTACGGCTAAATTAAAAGACATCATCCCGAGACAACTGTTTGAAGTGCCTATTCAGGCGGCTGTCGGCGGAAGAGTTATTGCAAGAACAAACATCAAAGCAATGCGCAAAAACGTACTTGCTAAATGTTACGGCGGTGATATTTCCAGAAAACGTAAACTTCTTGAAAAACAGAAAAAAGGTAAAAAACGTATGAAATCAGTTGGAAGTGTAGAAGTACCACAAGAAGCATTTATGGCGGTTCTTAGCCTTGACGAAGATTAGTTATTCCTTTGGTTGCTGCGATTAGTGCGGCATCCAGTCGATTTTTTACTCCAACTTTTCGAATTATAGATGCAACATGTGCCTTTACAGTGTGATGGGTAATCATTAAAAGCTGTGCAATTTGTTTATTTGTCTTCCCCTGCATAACATATTGCAAAACCTCTATTTCCCTGTCAGTTAGAGGCTTTTTCGCTTTAGAACTTTCCATTTCTGTCTTGTTCACTTAAACTAATCCTTTCATTATATACTTAATATTAACATTACCTAGCCATATTGCTATTAGCCATTTGGGTACAATTTTCGCAAAAAGGTTACCTTGCAGGTGTTATTATTAAACATGTATTAAGAAATGTTAAGTTAAGAAAAGAAATAAGCAATTATTTAAAAGTGAAATACTTTATATATATACGAGATGGAAAATCAAAATATAGGATGATTGATTAGAACAAAACATTTACCAGAGAGTATGTGAGTACAAAAGGAGATTCGACAATGGGATTAGACAACATTAATTTTAACGCAACAAACTTCTTTAACATCGGCGGTGTTAAAAAGGCAGGAAAAGCATCCGAAACAAATAATGTTTCAGAAAAAGCACCGATTGATATTAAAAGTACAAATACAGTTGGCAGATCAGATTTAGATGATGTTAACTCTTTATCAAACAGAGCAAAGATTAATTCACCATCAGCACAAGGTTTGGCATCAGCTGAACAAATTCAAAACGGTCAACTGGTTGGACCATATCACTTTGACAGTTTAGGTGATTATAACTCTAAATTATTCACTTTAAAATACAATTCCGCAAATACTCCAAGCATCGCAAAAGGCACTGATTATGCTTGTGAAAACATTGAATTTGCAGGTGTTGCAGGCAATATTACAGCAGCAGCTAAAGATTCACCATTTGCAGAATTATTTGCATAATCTATTGAATTAAATTTTATACTCACATATATTCAGGTCAGCCCGCAAAGCTGACCTTTTATTTTGCGCAATTTACAAAACTTCACAAAACTTGCCATTTTTCTAAAGTTTATTAAATAACATACCGATAGTAATAATGTGAGTAAATTATAAGGAGAACCGAAAATGGCAATCGAGTTTAATAGATTTAACAAAAACTATGACAACTACAACTTCGCTATCGGTCAAAAAGCAGTAAAAGATGCAAAGAAAGCAGAAGAAACAAAAGAAGTAGAAAAAAGTAATGTTGAATACAAAGGTTTAAAAAATGAAACAGATTTATTAACCCAAAACGTACAAAACTTATATGGCGTACGTTTAGGTAAATTCACAGCAGAAGATAAAGATTTAGCGGCATCAACAAATGCAATTTTAGCAAGCCTTGGATACGATTACAAAGTATCAGCAGCGCAAGTTGCAAGTGTAACAAACGGCTTGAATACAGTTGTAATGCCGGGAATGCAAAGAGCCGAAGACGGTGCGGTTGAAGCGCACATTATGGATCCGAACGGCCCGTTTGCAGAATTGTTTGCATAAGACTTATAAATACATACATTTACTCACACGTACAGATCGGCTTAACCGCCGGTCTTTTTGTTTTTACTGCAAAATTTGTAAACCAAAAATATGAATTTTAACTAAAAATATACCTGAAAAAGTTTGTTGATGTTACAATTTTAGTATGGCAGGCACGTGGGATGAATTAGTACAACAGATTAAAGAACGCTTGGATATTGTGGAAGTTGTATCCGAAAGCGTTGTACTGAAAAAAAGAGGGAACAATTACTGGGGATTATGTCCGTTCCATAAGGACAAAAATCCGTCATTTTGTGTAACTCCGCATCTTGGGATTTACAAATGTTTCAGCTGCGGCGAAGCAGGCGACACTCTCAAATTCATGATGAAAACGAGAAATGTCGAATTCAAAGACCTGATAATTGAACTTGCCGAAAAATTCGGACTAGAGGTTCCCACAACACACAAACCGTCAGATGGTTCTGCAAAAGCATTGAAAGAACAAATGCTCAAAGCAACAGAGCTTGCTGCAGTTTTTTATCACGATTTACTTATCAGAAACAAAGATGCAAATGCTGAAATTGCGCTGGATTATCTGACCAAAAGAGGAATTGGTGCGGATATTATTAAAAAATTCCATCTGGGAATTGCTCCAAAAGCTTACACCACCTTGTACGACGAATTGCGAAAAGATTTTTCAAACGAGGTTCTTGAAAAAGCAGGTTTAATTTTGAAAAGCGAAAAGGGCGGATATATTGACCGTTTCCGCAACCGTGTAATTATACCTATCCAAAACGAAAACGGTGAGTTCGTTGCATTCGGGGCACGAGCGCTTGAAAAAGACCAAAATCCGAAATATCTAAACTCATCAGATTCTCTTATATATAATAAAAGCCGTTTGCTTTACGGACTCTGGACAGCAAAAGACGCAATAAGAGAAAATGACTCGGTAATCCTGATGGAAGGATATTTTGACGTTATTTCATCCCAAGCGCACGGGATAGAAAACTGTGTAGCATCTTGCGGAACATCTCTAACTCCTGACCACGTAAAATTGTTATCACGATACACAAAATCAAGAAAAATATATTTGTCTTTTGATACGGATTCAGCAGGACAAAAAGCAACCGCACGCGGAGCTGAGATTATAAGAGAAGTTTTTGCAGGATTGGGAAACATCAAACAGTTTGACGAAAGTTATCTTTCATCAGGAGACGACAAATACGCTTGCGAAATCCGCGTAATCGCACCGCCGGAAGGCAAAGACCCTGACGAATTTGTACGTTCCGTGGGCGCAGATGCTTACAAGATGTATATGGAAAACGCACCGTTATTTATTGATTTTCAGCTGAACAGTATTTTGCAAAACAAGGATAAATTCACAACACCTCAGCAAAAAGCACAGTACATAGGTTCAATAATTCCTGTTCTTGTAGAAATTCAGAACAAAATTATCCGTTCAGAATACATTGATATGGTAGCTCAAACCCTTTCTATTAACGCGGATGCACTGCGCACGGAAATTCGTTCATACGAACGCGCAACTTTGCCGAAAGTGGAGAGAATTGTTAAGAATGTAACAAAAAATGACTCTGTACTAAAAAAAGCGCAAAAAAATTTATTGAGTGTTTTTTTTGTACCCGACAGTCATTTTACATTTACTCAAATCAATGAAATGATAAGCGATGTTGCATTTGACGACGAAATATTAATAATTGTAAAATCTACGATTGACAAATTAATATGTAGCGTAAATAATGTGAAAGAATTAATTGAACATTTATATACCGAATTTGTTGATAACAGTGAAGCACAGGCTATTTTGCCGGAGCTTGTATCAATATCAGAAGCGTATAAAGGTCTGTCAGAAGAAGATTTTGGAAGTGTGATAGAAGAAACAATAGCCAAAATAAATCAAATCAGACAGGTTAAAGAAATCGAACACATTAAAAAGATGTACAAAGGGATTGACGACGACGATCCCGAGGCCCTTAAAATTCAAATACAACTAAGAGATAAAATAAAGAAAAAAATACAAAAATCGGAGAAGAATTAGATGACAAAAAAAAGACAATCAAGCTCCTCAGTAATCAGTGTTATGGAAGATGATGCACTAGATTTACAAGATATTAGCGAGGATGCTGTTCTTGGTGAAGATAATGATGATATCAATTACATGAATGTTGATATTTCAACAGATAATATTGAAGACATTGTTACATCAAAAATGGGCGACAAACTTTCTCATGAAGATATTTATATGATGCATTCATCAGAAGAAGCAGACCCGAATGATTTAGAAATCCCAAAAAACATCGCAATTGATGATCCGGTAAGATTATATTTGCGCGAAATCGGCAGAATTAAATTATTATCAGCAAATGAAGAAATCGAACTTGCAAGAAAAATTTTAGAAGGCGGAACCCCTGGCGCTATCGCAAAAAGAAAATTAGTTCAAGCAAACTTACGTTTAGTAGTAAGTATCGCTAAAAAATACGTAGGCCGCGGAATGTTATTCTTAGACTTGATTCAAGAAGGCAACTTGGGCTTAATCCGTGCGGCTGAAAAATTTGACCACGAAAGAGGTTTTAAATTCTCAACTTACGCAACTTGGTGGATTAGACAGGCAATTACCCGTGCTATCGCTGATCAGGCAAGAACAATCAGAATTCCTGTTCACATGGTTGAAACAATCAACAAATTGAAAAAAGTTACAAGAAAACTTGCTCAAGACTTGTCAAGAAAACCAACCGAAGATGAATTAGCGGCAGAAATGAACGTATCAATTTCAAAACTTCGCGAAATCATTAAAATTGCACAAGAACCTCTTTCATTGGAAACTCCAATCGGTAAAGAAGAAGATTCACGTTTAGGCGATTTTATTGAAGACAAAGAAGCAGACGCACCTGTAAAAATGGTTGCATCAGAATTATTAAAAGAAGATCTTGCCGAAGTGCTTTGCACATTGTCACCAAGAGAACGTGACGTATTGAGATTACGTTTCGGAATGGACGACGGACGCCAAAGAACACTTGAAGAAGTAGGTCAATTGTTCGGCGTAACCCGTGAACGTATCAGACAGATTGAAGCAAAAGCTCTAAGAAAATTGCGTCACCCTAACCGCAAAAAACGCTTAGAAGAATACGTTGAATAAGATTAAAAAAGTCCCAATCAAGGGACTTTTTTATTGGATAAATTAATTTTTGATATAAATCTCTAATTTATCTATAGTTCTTTTAAACTTATCCAGAATTAAATCAATAATAGTTGTAATATGAGAGCAATCTTTATCATTTTCACAACACAAATCCAGAGCCTCCTGCTCGATTTCTGTGAGAGTATAGACCGACATCAACTCCTTGTGAATATTAGATAAACTGTCATTTTTCACAAATTTCTTCTTTTGCATAGCATAACCTCCTTTTCAAATTATTATATTTAGTTAAATAAACATTGTCTATGACGTACACTACATAAATTAAGAGGTTTACTTCCTAATTGATATAAATTTTGTAACGTCACCCTGATGAAAATCAGGGTCTATCAATGTTGGTTCAGCCCATAGGGAATAGACTCCGGATCGAGTCCGGAGTGACACAAACTGTAACTTAATAACACCTTGTCCATTTTGTAATTATCCGTTATAATGACAAAAAACACAACCAGTACCACGGACAAAAGCATTAAATGTTAGTTTATCGGAATTGCTAAAATTTTAAAATGTTTATGCTACAATGGTTATCCTATGAGAATACCCGCAATTAATACAATAAGAAATACTTTGGGGGCATTAGCAGTTGGAGGAACAATACTTTTTTCTCCTATGGCGGCAAAAGCACAAACCCCAAAAGATACATTTGAATATACACAAACAATCCCGCCGCAGGGGACAACAGATTCGCTTGCACTGAAAGCCGCGCCAAATCCGCAGGTGAAAGTAAAAGGCGAAGTTAAGAATGCGGTTTTTGTAGTGGATTTGTCAAAAAATGTTCTTTATCACTACGACGAAAACGGCAAAGCATTAGAAGCATTTTCTATCGCATCAGGAAAACCTTCGACTCCAACTCATGAAGGAGTTCGAATAGTTTCACACGTTGAATCTTATCCGTATAGAAACGCTCCAAAAACTACAAAACGTTACAAAAATCCGCGCGATTACGGCCCAAGAGCAATTATTTTAGATAAAATTAATCCGATAACAGGTGAAACTTCATATTATGGCGAATTTATTCACGGGAATAAAGATGCTTCAAGTATTGGAAAATATGCTTCACAAGGCTGTATGCGTATGGATAACGAAGTTATTAAGCGACTGGCAAAACAAGTTAAACGTGGATTGCTGGTTGTAATAAAAAAATAATTTATGTTAAAATTTTCACATAAGGATTTTGCGTTATGTGGAACAAATTAAAAGAACAATTTAACCTTTTGAAACTCGAAAAAAAGAAATTGTATTTAATTACAAATTCAGATAAATTCCAGTCAAAAGACGAGTTTCTTGATGCAACAGCCTCTGCTTTGCAAGGCGGAGTTGATATTATAATGTACAGAGAAACGAGTATTCGCGACAACGTGAAGGTTGAAATCGCCCACAAACTTCGAGCACTATGTGACGAGTTCGGGGCAACACTAATCATTAATGACAGAGCGGATATTGCTCAAATTGTCGAAGCTGAGGGGGTTCACCTAGGCTCAAATGACATAAACCCGCAAGATGCAAGAACAATTTTAGGTGAAAACGCAATTATCGGCAAAACCACACACAACCCTGACGAAGTTATTGAAGCAGTTAACGAGGGGGTTGATTATATAACATTTGAACCTGTACCGCAAAACGATGATACAGTGGAAAGTTATATCGGATGGGTTAGCGAAAATATAGATATTCCCGTTTTCTTTGCTGGCGAAATTAATCTGAACAACGTCAATGAACTTATCCAAAACGGAGCAAAAAAGATTGCCCTCACTGAAGCCGTGATGTATGCCGCAAGCCCTGAACAAACTGCAAGAAAATTATTAACATACCTTCCTTAACTTCACAATAGTTAATAAATAGTCAAATATTCTTTATATTTTGTTTTATTAAACATAGTGTAGTGTGAAAATTATAAAAAGGCAGGTATAATGATTAATTCTGTAAACTCTCTTCCAATGGTGCAAAACGTTAATGTACAAGGCACCAATAACAAAAATGTACAAATTGAAAACAATACCCCGAAACAAGTTCCAGACGCAAACTTAAACGGTACAAATGCACTGGCATCATATAATGTGGGACTTATTTCAAAACCTGAGAAAAAACCTTTGGAACCTGCACTTCCGACAGTCTTGCAGCCCGAAGCAATCCACTCAATGGGAGGCGACAGAATTTACTCTTCAACAGGAACCCTGAATACAATCGTTAAAAAAGGAAGCGACAATACCACCGCAGTATTCACCATGGATCCTGCGGCACCGAATGATGCAATCAGCAAAATCGAATTTTTTGATCAGGAAACAGGAAAACTTGTCAGAGTTCAATACAACCACAACGAAATCAAAGAAGGTCAAATGCCTGTGATGAAAGCTATTGAAATCTTTGATTACACACCTGACGGAAAAATTGGAACAGGAACAGTTTACCAAGACGGAAAACCATATTCCGTATGGAGAAACGAAACCGCTCTTGATGGAACACAAATGTCTTCTATCTACAATTATGCAGACAAAACTTCAACAGTTATAGAAACAAATCCAAACGGCGACATCGGCAGACAAATAAAATATGACGAAAACGGTAAAGTTGTAAGCATAACAAACCGTGATTTCAAAAACTTCGAAAAACAAACAACCTCATTTAGAGATGGAACAATAATTAAGAACGAAACAATTAAAAAAAATCCTATTCCAAACAAAACCGGAAAAGACCCTCTAAATGATAAAGATTTAGTTCCTGCAAAACCTTACATATTAGGTTATAATCCTCAAGAAGTTCAAGGTGAAAAGTTATATTATTCTAACGGTGTGTTGGAAAAAATTATCACCAATACAGCAGAAGGCGAAGTTATCCACGATTTTGACTGCAAAGGTAATTTAAAATCAATTTCAACCCCTGACGGCAAAACGATAATGTACACTACAGGTGATAATTTAAAAACATATTACACAGTAGAAGAAAAACTTCCTGACGGCGCAACTAAAAAAACTGATTTTTCAGAAGACGGATTGAGTTCAGTTTCCATAATTTCCGCTGACGAAAAACAAGAAAAATATGTTGGTTTCTCAAAAGACGAAAAAATGACAACATACTACGAAATAAACAAAGACGGCGAAAGAGTCCATATGGATTTTGACGAAAACGGCAACTTGATGAGTGCTGATTTGCAAGGATAATTGATAGTTTCTTTTAATCTTGCGTTTAAGGTGTTTTTTTATTAAAATATCCTTACAAAAGAAAAGGAGAAAACTATGGCTCAACAATTCAATCCGCAAGGAATGAGTGCACAGAATATCAAAAAACGCTATGCGGTTCTGGTTTTTATAAAAGGTTCAACAGCACCTTTAGTGTTGTATGTTAAAGATGCTGAAGCAGTTTATGCGGAATTAACCGAAAAAATGCTTTCTAATCAAGCTGTCTTAATTGAAAAAGAAACAGACGGACCTTTGAAAAAAGTAAGTTTTATTTCTAACCAGATTGCAGCGCTTGCTATTCAGGAAGAGCAGTTTATATAGAGAAAACAATGGAAAAAATATTATCACTTGAAGATTTAGAAAATGCCGATAACAAAACGCTTTACTTTACCTTGGAAGAAGAAATCGAAGGTATAGACTGCGTCAGCCCGATACATGCCGAGTTATGCGCAAAATCCCTCGGAGATTTTGTTCAAATTTCAGGACATGTTACAGGTGTTGTGAATTTGGAATGCGATTTGTGTCTTGAAAAATTTGAACACAAATTAGATTTCGATATCGATGAATTATACTCAAAACAATCTCTAATAGGGGATTACGAAGAATCAGGACAGGAATTCGAAATCAAAGACGGTCAATTTGTTACAGACTTGAACGGCGAGAAAGAAATTGATATTTATGACTTATTGTATCAATCTGTAATATTAAGTTTTCCAAATAAAAAAGTTTGTGGTATTAATTGTAAAGGGAAGGAATTTCTCTCAGAAGAAAATTTACCCGACCCAAGATTGGAAGTCTTTAACAACATCCAAATTAACCCAAAAAATTAGTTAGTACAGAAAATAAAAAAGGAAGAACAAAATGGCAGTACCTAAGAAAAGAACAGGACATTCTGCTCAAGGCAGCAGAAGAGCTAATTGGAAAGCTACTAAACCTGAAACAACTAAATGCCCTAATTGCGGCGAAACAGTTTTAACTCATACAGTATGTACAGCTTGCGGAACTTACAAAGGTCAACCGGTAAGACTTGCTGACAAAGAAGCTGCTGTAGCTGTTGCAGAAGCTCCTAAAAAAACAACTAAAAAATCAGCAAAAAAAGCTGAAAAAGTTGAAGAAACTGTAGTTGAAGAAGTTAAAGCAGAAGAAACTGTTGAAGAAAAAACAGAAGAATAATTGAGATAACTTAAAAAGCGGTAATCTCGGTTACCGCTTTTTAATCATTGAGACCAAATACTTGGAGAGAGAAACAATGGCAAGAATAGCAATAGATGCAATGGGCGGGGATTATGCACCGCAGGCAATAGTTGAAGGGGCTGTATGGGCTGCACAGGAATACGGTGTAGGTCTTGAGCTTGTCGGCAGAGAAGACGATATTAAAGCTGAACTTGACAAAATTAGAAAAATCGGGTTCATCTCTTCTGATTGCGGCACAAAAGGTCACAACAGAAAGATTAAAATTGACCTTGATAAAATCGACTATACCATTACTCACGCATCAGAAGTTATCGGCATGGGTGAAGCAGTAGGGCAATCAATCAGAAAGAAAAAGGACTCGTCAATTGTTGCCTCAGTTCGAGCAGTTGCCGAAGGCAGATGTGAAGCTGTTGTTTCAGCAGGTTCAACAGGTGCGGCTATGGCGGCAAGTTTGTTCGGTTTAGGCAGAATTCACGGAGTTGCAAGACCGGCAATTGCAGTTACTCTTCCAACAATGCACGATCCTGTTGTCCTTATTGACGGGGGCGCTAACAGTGAATGTACTGCCGAAATGCTTGCTCAATTTGCTGAAATGGGTGTTGCATATGCAGAACATGTTGTTGGTATTACAAACCCGAAAGTTGGAATTTTGAGTATCGGCGAAGAAGAAGGAAAAGGTAATACCCTTGTTAAAGACACTTACCCGCTTCTGAAAGAGATGCATGAAAAAGGCTATATCAATTTCGTTGGTAACATTGAAGGAAAAGAATTATTTATAAATAAATGTGATGTTGTTGTTTGCGACGGTTTTGCAGGAAATGTTGCCCTAAAAGTTACTGAAGGAACCGCTTCAATGCTGTTAAAAATGATTTCTCGCGAATTCAAATCAGATTTAATTGGCTGTATTATCGGCTTACTGGCAAAACCTTTCTTAAGAAGAATTTTAAAAAGAATTAATTGGGAAGGTTTTGGCGGAATGCTTTTATTAGGAGTCAAAGGGATTTCTGTTATCGCTCACGGAAGAAGCTCCTCATATGCTATGAAAAATGCCGTAAGAGCAGCAGTAAGAGTACTTAATAAAGATATTAATTCTAAAATTGCAGAAAATATAAACAGATAGGAAATAAATTATGTCAAATTGTGTAAAACCTCTTAGAATTGCCGGTGTAGGCTACAGTGTACCGCAAACAGTTTTAACTAACGATGATTTAACTAAACTGTATGAAACATCGGATGAATGGATTTATACAAGAACGGGAATTAAAGAAAGAAGAGTAGTTTCAGGCAACCAAGACGCTGTTGATTTAGGTTATGAAGCTTCACAAATGGCAATCGAAAAATCCGGATTCAAACTGGAAGAAATTGACTGCGTAATTGCGGCGGCTTCTGCTCCTCCTCAATTATATCCAGCACTTGCTTGCAATATTCAAGCAAGACTAGGAATTCCTGCATTTGTTCCTGCATTTGACTTAACAGCAGCCTGCACAGGCTTAATCTATGCTCTTCAAGTTGCAAGAGGTTTGATTGGTGCAGGTTTGTATAAAAAGATTTTACTTGTTGCATCAGATAACAATTCACGCCTTGTAGACTGGGAAGATAGAGGAACTTCAATTCTTTTCGGTGACGGCGCCGGTGCAATGGTTGTAACAGAAGCAGAAGACGGTGTTGATGATATTCTTTCACTTGATGTGAGAGCTGACGGCACAATAGGTCAATATATCTATCTTAATACCCCAGGTAAAAACTGCCCGCTTGTTGAACCTTGCGAAGAACTTGACTCTCATATTCACATGGCAGGTCGTGATGTTTACAAATTCGTTGTTACAACTCTTCCACAATATGTTGATAAATGTATTGAAGATGCAGGAATGACTGCTGCGGATATCGATTATTTAATCCCGCATCAGGCAAATCAAAGAATTATCGAAGCATTGCAGCAAAGACTTGAATATTCAGATGAAAAAGTTATTTCTAATATTAAATATTACGGAAACACTTCAGCTGCATCTATTCCAATCGCTCTTGTTGAAGGTGTTGAAAAAGGTAAAATCAAACTCGGTTCAACAGCAATATTATGCGGATTTGGGGCAGGTATGACATGGGGTGCTGCAGTAGTTAGACTTCGCGAAGGTATCTGCTAGGTCCTTGCCGGACGGGGTATTGTGCTACCAGTTATGTTACACGTCGTATAGTAATGCAGTAATGCTATAAATAATAATTCATCCTATTGTAAATTATTTTACTTTACAGATATTTATTGTATAATCAACATATTAAGAAGGGAATTAATTTGAGGGATATGAATATGGTTAAGAAAATAGCATTCGTTTTTCCTGGACAAGGCGCTCAGTCTGTTGGTATGGGAAAAGATTTATATGAAAACTTTGAGTCTGCAAAAAATGTTTTTGACACAGCAGACAAAGTTCTGGGTAAAAGCGTAACTTCATTATGCTTTGACGGTCCGGAAGAAGATTTGAAACAAACAGTTAACACACAACCATCAATTGTAACAATGTCAATTGCAGCTTTAGAAGCATTTAAAGCAGAGTTAAATATTACACCAACCTATACAGCAGGTCACAGTTTAGGTGAATATTGCGCAATGTATGCATCAGGCGTAATGGATTTGGAAACAACTCTGGTTGCTATCCAAAAAAGAGCTGACCTTATGGGACAAGTTCAAGGCGGCGCAATGGCGGCAATTTTGAACGCTCCTGCCGGAAGCCTTGAAGAAGTATTAAAAGAAGCCTCAAGCGTTGGTTACGTTGATGTCGCAAACTACAACTCACCGGCTCAGGTGGTTATCACAGGTGCCGAAGCCGCTGTCCAAAAAGCAGGCGAATTATTACTTGAAAAAGGCGCAAGAAGAGTTGTTTCTCTGGCTGTTTCAGGTGCATTCCACTCTAAATTTTTAGAAGATGCAGGAAGAGAATTTGCAAACTTTGTAGAAGATTTAGACATCAGTAGTGCTTCAATCCCCGTTGTTACTAACGTTGACGCTTCTGCAACAATTTCTGCAAATGATTTCAAAAACAAAATGCCTCGCCAGATTTATTCATCAGTTCACTGGACACAATCCATAGAAAATATGATTGAAAACGGTGTTGATACATTCGTTGAAATCGGACCGGGAAAAGTGCTTTCAGGTTTGATTAAAAAAATCAATGCGGAAGCTAAAACATATAATGTCTTTGACAAAGCATCTCTTGATGCTACAGTTGCTTCTTTAAAAGAAGAAATGGCTATTGTTTAAAAGTATAACGGTTAAATCCGACAAATATAAGGAGAAAAAATTATGACAGAAAGAAAAATTGCATTAATTACAGGCGGTTCGCGCGGTATCGGTTTAGCTTGTGCAAAAGAACTTGCTAAAGCCGGATGCGACATTATTATTAATGATATTTGCGATGCTGAAAAAGCACAACCGGCTTTGGATGAAATCAAAGCATTAGGAGCAAACGCTTACTTCTACAGCTTTGACGTATCAAATTTTGATGCAGTTAAAGAAAATGTTGATAAGATGATTGCTGAACACGGTAAAATTGATATCTTATTGAACAACGCAGGCATTACAAGAGACGGTTTATTCTTAAGAATGGATATGAACCAATGGGAAAGCGTTATTAAAGTTAACTTAACATCAGCTTTCTGTGTAACAAATGCTGTAATCAAATACATGTCAAAAGCACGCCAGGGTTCAATCATCAATATGTCAAGTATTGTAGGACGTCACGGTAACGCAGGACAAGCAAACTACTCATCTTCAAAAGCAGGTTTAATCGGCTTTACACAAACTCTTGCAAAAGAATTTGGTTCAAGAAACATCCGCGTAAACGCTGTATGTCCGGGCTTCATCCAAACAGCTATGACAGCTGAGCTTCCTAACATCGATGAATACTTAAAAGCTATTCCGATGAAAAGACTTGGAACCCCTGAAGATATCGCTAAAGTTGTTAAATTCTTAGCTTTAGATACAGATTACGTAACAGGTCAAGCAATTGAAGTTGCAGGCGGATTGATGATATAATATTTGCAAAAACAAATATCTACAAGAAATGCGGCGGAACAAATGTTCCACCGCATTTCTATTTTAATGCTAACATATCGCTGTTTGTAAAATTTCTTTAAGTCAGTTGCAAATTTATCTTTAAATAGTATAATCTAATAGAGTAGTGTATTACACAACAAATAAGAGGATAAAAAATTATGAGTACATTAGAAACAGTTAAAAAAGTTGTAGTAGATCAATTAAGCGTTGATGAAAAATTAGTTACACCTGAAGCTCGTTTTACAGATGATTTAGGTGCTGATTCTTTAGATACAGTTGAATTAGTTATGGCTTTAGAAGAAGAATTCAAATGCGAAATCCCTGATGAAGACGCTGAAAAAATTCAAACAGTTCAAGATGCAGTTTCTTACATTGACAGCAAATTAGGTAAGTAATTTCTCACTGATTGAAATTTGAATTGTTCAAACTGAAATTTTATATTTGCGAGAGTGAGATTTCTATATTTCATTCTCGCATTATTTATATTTGAAAAGGAAAAGGGATATCTTAAAAATGGATAAAAGAAGAGTAGTAATTACAGGGCTGGGAGCGGTTACACCTTGCGGTATCGGTACAGATAAATTTTGGAATGCTATGATTGAAGGTAAAAGCGGCGTTTCTTTAATTGATAGACTTGATACTGAAAAACAAACTGTTAAAATAGCGGCAGAAATTAAAGATACTGATTTCAATCCTGACGATTATATGGATTCAAAAGATGCGAAAAGAATGGATAGATATACTCAATTCGCAATGGTTGCAGCTGATGAAGCAATTGCAGATTCAGGAATTGATGAAGCGGATATTGATCCGTATAGAATTGGTGTTATAGTAAGTTCTGCGGCCGGGGGTTTCCAAACATTTGAAAAAAGCCATATGGCAATGATTGAAAAAGGACCGACTAAAGCTTCTCCTTTCACTGTACCTATGTTAATTGTAGATATGGCATCAGGTCGTATTTCCATGAAACACGGTTACAAAGGAGTTAACAAAGTTGTTGTTTCTGCTTGTGCAACAGGTACTCATTCAATTGGTGATGCTTTCCGTGCAATTCAATACGGAGATGCAGATGTTGTTGTTGCAGGTGGTTGCGAAGCAACTATTACAACTTTAGGTGTTGGAGCATTTACGGCATGTCGTGCATTATCAAAAAGAAATGATGATCCAAAAGGAGCTTCTCGTCCTTATGACAAAGACAGAGATGGTTTTGTTATGGGTGAAGGAGCAGGCGTTCTTGTACTTGAAGAATATGAACAAGCTAAAAAACGTGGTGCGAAAATTTATGCAGAAATCGTGGGTTACGGTCAAACTGCAGATGCTCATGATATGGTTGCTCCGGATCCGGAAGGAAATGGCGCTTATATGGCTATGAAATTTGCAATGGATGACGCTGAACTGAAACCTGAAGACATTGATTATATCAACCCACACGGTACAAGTACAGGTTTAGGCGATATTGCTGAATCTCAAGCTATCGAAAAAATCTTCGGCGATAAAGAAGCAAATCCTAACTTACTTGTAAGTTCAACAAAGAGTATGCACGGACATATGCTTGGTGCAACAGGCGCTGTTGAAGCTATTGTTTGTGTTAAAGCTATTACTGACGGTAAAGTTCCACCGACCATCAATCTTGATAACCAAGATGAACATGTTGCAAATCTTGATTATGTACCACATAAAACAAGAGATAAAAAAGTGCGTACAGCTCTTTCAAATTCTTTCGGGTTTGGCGGTCACAACGCTACTTTAGTATTCAAAGAAGTGTAACTTTTAATAAAATATAGAAAAAGGGTTTAGTTCTAATAAGAACTAAACCCTTTTTCTGTTAAAACATGTTACATAAATTTAAAAATTACTAAAGATTGTAATAAAAAATACCGTAGGTTAATTCAGGTACAAATTAGAAAGGAGAAAATATGGGCGGATACACAATACACCAAAACATTGACCTTGCACAAATATTTCAAACTCAAAGAAAACCCTCTTCAGGTAAAACACAAAGCAATATTAATATCGGACAGGCGCTGACTCAATCTAATAAACCTCACAAAGCAGAAAATAAACCTCTGATTGTTGCAAGACAAGAAGCGACTTATCGTGGCAATAAAGGTACAATGGTTCAATATGATGATGGCAGCTATGCATTTTTCTCTACAAAAACAGTTGGTAATGACAAAGTTCCATATCAATATAAATTTAAAAATGAAAAAGAGTTGAAGAAAGATAAACCATCTACGTATGTACTCAATCCCGGAAATAATAAAAAACAACAACTTTAGAATACCACCGCAACGGTAAAGTAAAAAAAGCAGAAATTTACAATGCCAAAAATGTCCGCATAAGAGAAGATAAATACAACAAAGATGGAAGAATAGAACAAAGTAACAGCTTTAATACGAAAGGTGAATTACAAAAGACTCTTAAATACGATCAGCATAAAGACAATACCGCAGATGTAACATGCTATGATAAAAATAAAAAATTGGAATATACCGGACATATTCAATATGCGAAAGATGGAAAAACAAAAATTTCCGAGGAACAACGCTATCCAAGCGGTGAACTAAAGTCTGAAACAGAATTCTATGATAATGGTGTTATTAAAGAGCAGCAGCAGTATGATAAAAACGGTAAAATAACACAAAAAATTACGTCTGAAATTGACGGAACCTTTGACAACTCCAGACAAGCAAAAGAAGGTGACTGTTACCTGATGGCGACCATTAATGCCATTAGAGAGACCTCCGGTGGTCAAGAATTATTGAAAGATCTTGTAAAAATTTCAACTAACGACAAAGGTGAAAAAGTTTATACAGTAACACTTCCCGGAGCGATAGCCGCGGGAGAAGGTTTGAAAACAGACAACAGAATTGACCCGAATAAAATGTATATTACAGGAGAATACACATTCACTGAATCTGAAATGCAAGAAATTTTAAAACAAGCCGGTATAAAATATTCTATCGGTGATGGTGATGTTATCCTGCTTGAAGCGGCATTTGAAAAATATCGCAGGGAAGCTGAAAGAACAATGAAAGAAAACGGCATGGATCCATCAAAAATATCGTATTTGGGTCAAGCCGGACTGCAAACAGGCTCAAAGACTGAGAATATTCTTGCCGGCGGACGTAGTGAAGACGCTTCGTTTATGTTAACCGGAAGACAATCACAAATGTATTATGATAGGGATATACAGTATGGTGTTAATTATATGGCAATGACTAATGGAAATTTAGAAGTTGTCCCAAAACCTAATACCGGGCTAGTAGCAACAAAAGCTGTCTCTGAAATTGAAGGCAAAGTAACAAATTCACAAAAAGAGTTAAACAACATGCTTGATAAATTGATGAATGATTCAAAAGACGGCACTATTGATTATGTTGCTACTGTCGGTTTTATGACAATAAATCCACCAGAAAAGCCGGGGGGTCATGCTTTAACTGTCAAATCAGTAACATCAGATACTGTTACAATGATAAATCCTTGGTATCCTGATAAGGAAGTAACTATGTCCCGAGAAGATTTCTTAAAATGCGCACGTTCTTTGAGTATTACTGACCTTAACAAATCTCAGGTTCCGGAAGCACAAGTACATCAAAATCAACACCAGACAGGTTTAACCCCGCAGCAAATACAGCAGGCTTTACAACAAAATCCTCATCCGCAACCTGCAGGACAAAATTCTCAGGCACAGCAAATTGCGCAACAGGTTCAACAAACGGTTCAAAATGGTTCACAAAATCAGCAAACACAACAGATATCACAGCAAATTCAACAAACTGTTCAACAACAAACCCAACAGGCGCATAATTATTCCGTAAAACGCGGCGATAATATGTGGAAAATTGCAAAACAACAGCTTGGACCAAAAGCCACAAATGCACAAGTTTCTGATTACGTTCAAAAACTGATTGCAGCTAACCCGCAAATATCAAATCCGAATGTGATACACGTCGGTCAAAATATTATACTTCCTTAACGAAGCAAAAGGCGGCACCCCGAGGGGTGCCGCCTTTATTTATGAACAATATTTGTACTTTTTTCGTTATATTATTAGAATATACGTAGGAGGTGCGGAAATGAAAAAGATTGTGTTAACTCTCGCTGTTGTGATTAGCTGTACAGGCTTGAAAGGCATGTGTGCACAAGGTTACATTTTTACACCCAAAAACGTCAAAACAGGCTCAGTCTACACAGAAAGCCTGCAGTTGAAAAACGTTCCTTGCGGAAAATATTTGAAATTCTACAACTTCAATCCTGCAGAAATTAATGCGGAATTTATAAATTTGTCATATGCAGAAGAGAAAAATTTCCTCAAAACCCTCTCAAAAGAAGATCAGGAAAATTACAAATACGTCAAAAAAATTCAAAAACTTATTCAAAAAGGAGAATGGAACAAAGTTTTTGAAAAATACCCTAACTATCTGCCTGCATATTTACAGTGTTATAATCTGAATTACAAAAAAGGGGATTATAATGAAGCCATAAGGCTTTTGAACAAAATTTGGACAATGGACAAAAGAGGTCAGATTGTCAATTCAAAATTGGTTAATCAATCTTTCGGAATGCTTTATTTTGCAACCGCGCAATACACAAAATCTCTGAATTACTTTATGATGTACGAGAATACAAATGATGATTTTGTAACCTCATATATTGCACACTGCTATTTTGCGCTCGGTAATTACTCTAAAACAATTGAATATTGCAAAAAACTCAACAATCTTGAATATCAGGACAAGGAACTTTTGTATCTCGCTTATTTTAATATTAATAACTACACGGAAGCAAACAAATTAGCAAAACAACTTCTTAACGAGGATTACAACTATGATAACCTCATGCGCATTCAACAAACAATAAATAATGACGAATTAAAACTTTCATACGCATACAAAGCTCGTGCAATTGCGCAAGACGACAGCCAAATTTATGAAGCAAACACTGTTATCGCTGATTTGGAACAGGCAAAACTTGATATAGCCGGTACAAAATTAACACAATTTGTGAAAATTCCAAAATGGCAGGAATTCGAAAAACCGCTTGCGAAAATCATTCCAGCCGCAGAAATTACACAAAAACAGGATGAATTCTTTAAAAACGCTAATTTATACCTGAAAAAATATACGGGTCAACAACTGACAAATGCCTTTAACTCACTTAATCAGGATTTTACAAATTATGTGCAGGACAAAAAGAACGAATATTATCAGCAAAAACAATTGGAAGCACAAAACGCTCTTGTGATTGAGCAACAGCGAAACAATATTCTCCAGCAGGAAATGATTCGTGAACAGCAGATAAGAAATTATCTTGAGCGCCAGCACTACTATTACTATATGCGCCCGAGATATTATTGGTAAGAGTTATACTTAAAATTATAGAAGCCCCGCAACATGTTGCGGGGCTTCTATAATTTGTTTCCCAAATCTTTTCGCCTTTTTCCTTACCACTGATTAACTCAACAACGACTCTAACAAATTAGCATTTTGGAGTGCGCCGGTTGATTCCTTAATTTTTTGCTTATAAATGTAAGTCCTCAATGCTTCTCTGATTAGTTCACTTCTTGAGCGATTTTCGCCGTCTGCCACCTGATCGATTCTGTTCAAAAATTCTTCAGGCATTGAAATCAATACTCTCGCCATATATTCTCCTTTTTTACTAATATTATTGTTAAGTCGCTTACATATATATAAAGGATTTGGTATATAAAAAAGTGCTATTTTTATATGCAAGAAATATATATAAATTTTAAAAACATTGATATACTTGAGTTTCCGCGCATGAACTCAGGTTAACATATCTTAACATTTAGTTCAGAAGAATTCCGAGACATGCCAGAATCATGAATAAAGTTGTGATATTTCGCGAATAGAAAAAACGAAAATAAAACGGTGCATCAGGAGTTTTTTTAACTACTTTCCAGTTATCAAGCGGATAATGCCAGAAGTAAATTTTTGGTAAATTTTTATTGTCGTTATTAAAAAGCTTCATTGAATTATACAAATCAATAATCATGGGCAATGTCAAATAAGGCAGAAGATAAAAATAATTGCCTGTTTTGACAGCAAGTCCGCCAAGAAGTATATAACTCAAAAGATAAAATACAAGAATAAATCTCAAAGCATTATCTTTAGTATTAAATTTTCTGCAAAGAGTCTTTTTGTGAGCGCACTCATCACCGTCAAAATCCATGAGCATATGGACATATAAAATTGTGTTTGTAAAAAATGCACAAGCAAGCGAAAGCACTAGAACTTCCATTGAAAAACTGCGTGTCATTACATAATAAACCCCTTCATACATCAAAGGGCCGTAAGCAAGGATTACCGCTAACTCGCCAAGACAAAGACGCGACATTTTAGAATAAAATATTGCAATTATAAGCGCAATACCCGCCAGTACCGCCACCATCGGACGGGAAAAGAAAAATAACACACCGCCAATCACAGCCGCTATGCCAAGAAATAAAAATATAACTTTTTTCAATTCAGCTGTAGAAGTTTTATTATCCTTTAGGTACTTACATTTGCAGTTTTGGGATGAATTAAGATAATTTTCATCTTTGCACAAAATTTTATAATCAAAATAATCATCCGTAAGATTTGTTGCAAGATGCACAAGACAAATCCCGACAAGCGCAATAATACCAAGAGTAGTATTACCGTTGTGTTTCAAAGAATACACAAATATCACAAGCCAATTTAAAATCGTAATGGGCAGAGAATAAACACGCGCATTCTCAAGCCAGAAGAAAAAATTTTTAAACAAAGTTATCTCTCCTTATCCGAACAAATTTTTCAAAGCAACAACCGCTTCATAACTTGCGCCCGCTTCAAGAACCTCTTCTGCAGACAACCCGAACATAGTAATCAAATTACGAGCTTCCGAATTGTTATTCGCATTGAGGAATTTGACGGCTTCTGCTACGGCATCTTCGCGGGTAAGCTTTGTAATACGGTCATTGATACCTTTTCTAAAAATTCTTGATTTTGATTTACCCATTAATCCTCCTGAAAGCAAGAAGTGCCGCTCCTATCATGCCGGAATAGTTACCTGCTGAAGCTTTGCGAACTTGTGTCGGGGTTGTGACAATTTCAGAATTAACCGCCTTTTCAATTTTATCCGTTTCGACAAATTCTGCCAAAGAACCTGACAAAACTATACATTCAGGGTCAAAAAGATTTGCAAGCCCGATAAGTCCTGAAACAATATCATCCTGCCATCTGTTAAAAATTTCAATCATCTGAGGGTTATTATCCTTAACCCCGCCAATTACGTCGTATGTGGTAATATCTTTGTTCCCGCTCATTTCTTCAGCGGTAATTTTCAAGCCCGTACCTGATGCGTAAATTTCAAAACAATCCCAAGAACCGCAGGTACATTTTCTTATTTTTTCGCGTGACATTTTAAAGTGCATTTCGCCAGCCGCGCCGTTTTGACCTTTCAAAAGCTTATTGTTAACGATAATTCCGCCGCCGACACCCGTTCCGAGGGTAATCATTACAGAGGTTTCACAACCTTTCGATGCTCCTATTTCATATTCTGCCCAAGCTGCACAATTTGCATCATTTTCAACAAAAACAGGCTTTACGGAAAGCTCCTGAAATTTCATTGAAGGATATTCTTTTGCAATATTGCCTGTTGAACCCACAATTCCCGTGTTTTGATTATTCACGGCGCCGCAGGTTGAAAAAGCAATTACATCAACCTCGTTTTCGTATTTTTCTATAATTGTTTCAAAAGTGTTTTTAATTTCGACAAAAGTCTTCGGAGTCGAGTGTTTTTCTACTTCGCCGAGAATATTCCCTTTTTCGTCAATAATAGCGTTATAAATTTTTGTTCCGCCAACGTCAATAGCGAGTGCCTTCATTACAGCCCCTTTCTAAATACAAATCTTTTTGTAATCAATTGAGGTCTTGTAATTGCCGAACCGATTACAACACAGTGTGCGCCGAGTTCAAATGCTCTGTCAACCTGTTCAGGCTCCCAGATACGTCCTTCCAATACTACAGGCAAATTTGTATTTTCTACAAGCTGTTTTAAAAGTTCAAAATCAGGCTCTTTAGCAGGCGAATTTGCAGACTCTAAAGTGTATCCGGCAAGAGTTGTCGAAAGGACATCAGCTCCTGCTTCCTGCGCCTTAATACCTTCTTCCAAGGTTGAAATATCTGCCATTGCAAGTCTTTTATTTATATGAACATATTTAATTAAGTCCTGCAACTTTTCGCCGTTTGGACGTTTTCTCTGAGTTGCATCCATTGCAATAATGTCCGCTCCCGCTTCAATAAGAGAAATTACATCTTTCACTGTCGGTGTGATGTAAACTATTTCTTTCCAGTTTTTAGGAATTACATTTGGTTTAGTAAGCCCAATAACAGGAACATGAAAAAGTCTTTTTGCATTTCTCACATCCCGTTCTCCCGCAACTCGCAATGCTCCCGCACCGCCTGTGACAACTGATTTCATCATTGCTGCCATACACTTTTCAAGATACAACGGCTCAGATGGCATAGCCTGAACTGATACTACTACAGTTCCTTTGATTTTGTTTAAAATATTATTCATACAAGAATTATATATTAAAACAAAAGTTTTTGCATTATGATATAATAAATACATTAAATAAGAGGAAATTTATATTATGAAAAAAACTTTGGTCAAATATCCGTTTTTAACAAAAGATGTTGAAATCTACGAAAGAGATAACGGTCATAAAATAGTACTTGCCCATAAAGAAGGCGAAATGGTAAATGTTTCATCATGGGTAAAAACAGGTTCAATCAACGAAGATGACCACAATAACGGGATTTCACACTTTTTGGAACATTTAATGTTCAAAGGAACAAACGCTCATAAAGCCGGAGAATTTGACAGATTGCTTGAGTCAAAAGGCGCAATAGTCAATGCAGCAACGTGGAAAGATTACACCTTCTACTACGTTACCCTTCCTAAAGGTACAGATAACAAAGATTTTAAACTGGCAATAGATTTGCACGCAGATATGATGATGGATCCAGTGTTTCCGTCAGAAGAATTGGGCGCACCGTTCGACCTGAACGACACAACCGTCACGGATAAACGCGAAAGACACGTTGTAATAGAAGAAATCAGAATGCGCAAAGACCAGCCATGGACTAAAGTTTACAATGTGTGCAACAGAAATCTTTACACCGCACACCCTTATAAAAGGGATGTAATAGGCACCCCTGAAATTATTTCACAGTTGACAAGAGAAGACATTGATAACTATTACCGAAAATTCTATACTCCGAAAAATATTACAACAATTGTTGTCGGAGACTTTGACCACGAAGAAGTTTTGAATACCCTGAGCGAAAAATTTAACTTCCCGAACAGAGTTGAAGGGGCAAACAGAATTAACGAAATCGACACGCCGACACAGGAAACAAAATATGTTGAAACAAAAGCAAATGTTAAAACTTCATATATGATGTTCGGCTGGCTCGGTCCAAAAGCTTCTGAACTTAAAGAATCAATTTGTCTTGATTTAGCAAGTTTAATTTTCGGAGACGGGACAAGTTCAAGATTACAACAGAATTTAATCGAAAAACTTCCGGAAAAAATCTTTAATATGATTGGCTCAGAACACTATCAATTCAAAGACGGAAACAATTTCTTTATTCAGGCTAACTTCAAACCTGAATTTAAAGACAGAGCAATTGAACTTGTAAAAGAAGAACTTGCAAAACTTTTAACCGTAAAAATAACAGATGGCGAATTAGCAAAAGCCAAAAAACGTACAAAATCAAGATTTGCATACGCGGCAGAAACAGTATCAGAAATCGGTGAAACAATCGGTTATTACATGACCGTTTGCGAAGATTTGAAACTAATAGAAGATTATTTGACAGATTTGGAAAGTATTACTGTATCTGACATTGAAGATGCGATTAAGAAATACTTATCACTTGATAACGCGGTAATTTCAGTACTTGTTCCCGAGGGGTCCTCACCGGACGGGGTATAATGCCACCAATGATGTTACACATAGCGGAATTATTTTCAAAATTTCCTTGCCGAACGGGGTAGGGTAAATGCGGCTACCAATTGTGTTACATATCACAGAATTATTTCCAAAGAGGGTAATAAAATGACAGAGAACTACAATGAAAAACTTAATGCAATAAAAGAAAAATGCTTAAAGTGTGAAAAGTGTTCTCTTTGCAAAACTCGTACTAATACAGTTTTTTCAGGCGGCGTACCAAACGCAAAACTTATGCTAATCGGCGAAGCTCCCGGATATTATGAAGACATGAAAGGTGAACCTTTTGTGGGTAAAGCAGGTCAGCTTCTTGACAAAATTCTGGAATGCGTCGGCTTGTCCAGAAAAGAACACATCTACATCTGCAACACCCTCAAGTGCCGCCCTCCGGAAAACCGCGACCCTCTTCCTGAAGAAAAAGCGGCTTGCAGAGAATATCTTGATGCACAAATTGAAATTCTTCAACCACGAATAATTTTACTTTGCGGCAGAGTTGCTGTTAATTCTTTCATAGACACAAAACTTGGAATTACAAAATTACGCGGAAAATGGTTTGAAGGTCCAAATTTTTCTAAAATGATGCCGATATTCCATCCTTCATATCTTCTACGCAATGACAGCAAGGAAAAAGGGTCTCCAAAATGGTTGATGTGGCAGGATATTAAAGAGGTCAAACGAGTTTACGACCAGATGAATTAAAGTTTTTCAAAAAAATGCCGTAAACATGCATGACAATTTACTAAGCATCCAAAAAAAGAGGCTAATTATGTTCAATTCTGTTAACAACCCTTTCGGGCAAAGAATAGAATCAGCGATTTCTACAGGTCAGGAAAAACGCCAAAACCAGCAAAATCAGCCTGAAAACAAAGAAAAAAAATATCTTGAAAATGACGACAAAGACGAAGTTAAAATCGGCGGTCTGCCAATCTTGTCAGAAGAAGAAATTCTTGTGATGACACAAAATTACATTGCACGATTGAAATCCGAAAACGACGGCAGCGAGAAAGTCATCGAAAAATTAGACAAATTTTTGGAAAAATTTGATGTGAAAAAATTTATGAAACGCAATCCAAACATGACAAGCGCAGATTTCCACATGGTCATGTTCAACGAAACCGCAAGTCTTGTAAAATAAAATTCAAGATGTAATTAAGGCGTAAAGTTTGATGATTCTTGCAATAATTGGCTTGAATTTTTATCAGTTCTGCCCGGTGCAGGAAGGCAAGTATTTGGAGGTAAAATTCTCAAGTCAGTAACGTATGTTTTATCGCCTGTTTTACTTGTTGCGGTTGCAGTAACAGAGAAAGTAAATATATCCTGACCCCATTTATTCGGACCTTTTCTGCCGTTAACATCTATTGCAAAATTACGGATTCCCGATAATACTGAACTGGTAAATATAATCATACCGTTGTCTAAAATATAAGCATTATTTAAACTAAAACACCCTGCATTTGGCGCATAATTCTGAGGAATGCAACCTTCGCTTATCAAGCCTTCACGATTACCGCTTTCGCAACTGCTGACTCTGCCCATCGCTCTTAAAAATTGGGTTGTTAAGTCTTTACAACCACCAGTTCTATTTGAACAAGTATGACCGGCAGGCATAGATGCAGTTAAACCATACATATTTTTTTGATTAGTAGTTGGACATACATAGCACTGATAAATTCTTTCTTCAGTCATAATAATACCACGTAATGCTTCTTCTGCCTTTGCATATGCCGTTCTGAATTCAGCCAATCTTGCTCTCTGCTGAATGGAGGTACCTACGGTAGAAAGCGTTAACACAGCAATCACACCTATCATACTCAATGTTATCATAACTTCAGATAGTGTAAATGCATGTTTTTTAAAATTTTTCATAATCATCAGCCCCATAAATCAACCCTTGTCCTAATTTTAACACATGTTAAAGGGATAGTCAATTGCAACAGATTAATTGACTTATGTAAAATCATCATTAAATACATGGCAAAATGTCCTGCATTCGGATGATTTTTCGCAAAAATGTTGAGGAATTTTCCCAAATGTCCGACAATATTAATAATATAACATGTTAGAGGTAGTAAAATGCGTTTGAACAGTGGTATCCACTATAATGACAATGGCTTAACAACATCAATCAGGGCAATGCACCTAGACAGCACCTTGATTGGAATTTATAACGAAAACGTAGGCGGATTTGACAAAGTCGGCTATCAAAGAAAAGAAGCCGTAGTATCTTCATTTGCAGAATTTCTCGGCGCACACGCTGTTTCAACCACAAAAGATGACAAAGTCGGACGTATAAATATTTCAGGCAATCCTTTAGATATTGCGCTTGCTAACAAAGGTTATTTTCAGGTTGAAACCCCTAACGGTGTAAAATTAACCAGAGACGGACGGTTTAAACTCGGTTCCGATGCTTCTTTATTAACCCTCGACGGTTCAAAAGTTCTATCAAGCGCAGGCATTCCGATTAAACTTCCGTCAATTCCGCAGGATTTGAAAGAAATTAAAATCGACAAAACCGGCAAAATTTCAATGTTCAACCCTCAAAGCAGAAAAGTTACAACCATCAGCCAGCTTGGTGTTGTGGATGCCAACGGGATTGCTGTTATGGAACCTAATGTAAAACAGGGTTACAACGAATATTCAAATGTAGCTTTGCAGGAAGAATTTATAAAAATGATGCCGATTATGAAAAATTTTGACGCAAACAGACAAATGTTTATGCTTCAAAATTCGGTTCTCGGCAAAGCAATTTCTCAATTAAGCAACGGATAGTAAGATAGAGGTTAAAAATAATGTATAACTTACAGGCAATAATTTCAAAAGGTACCAACAACGCACTCGTTCAATTTGAACGTTTCGGTGAAATTGCAAACAATCTTTCCAATGTCCAGACAAACGGGTACAAAAAGGTAACTTTTGAACAATATTTGAAAGAAGACGGTTATCTTACAGGCGCTGTAAGAACAGACCATTCACAAGGCTCAATCCGTATAACAAAAAGCCCTTATGATGTTGCAATAGATGGTCCGGGGTATATTCCTGTTGTATCTCCATCAGGCGAAGTTCAATATACCAGAGACGGCTCTTTCCGTCAAGGCAAAGGCGGCTACTTAACAACAAGCGACGGCTGGATTGTCGGCGAAGGTATTAAAATTCCGACAAACTGCTTCAAATTTGAGATTAAACCCAACGGCGATGTCCTTGTATATGATGCTCGCGGAGACAAAGCCAAAAAAGCAGGTACTATCCCGCTTGTCAGATTTGATAACCCTGACGGAATGCAATTGAGCGACATGAACAGACTTATCGCAACAGACGAAGCAGGCGAAGGAAGACTCGTTAAAGGTCACGACTGTATTAAACAAAACAACCTCGAAAGAGCAAATGTAAGCGTATATCAAGCCGCAACAGATTTATTAAGATTAAATGCCTCTATGCTTGCAAGTATGCAGATGCTAAAACTTGCAGATACCATGTACAACAAATCAATTAACATCAGAGAAGGTTAATAATTGAAAGGTAAAATATAATGTATACATCTTTAGACAGTATGAATAAAGCAACATTGATGATGGATTTGATTTCTCAAAGACAAAGAGCTTTGGGTGCAAACCTTGCAAACGTTGACACACCAGGTTATATCAGACAAGATATCAGTTTTGGACAATATTTGAGTACAATGAACAGCCCGCTTGAAACAAGATTATCAGAAAAACTCGGTCCTTCTGCAGTAATTTCTGAACAGTCAGAAGACCCTATTAACCCTGCAAATGAACTTTTGCAGATGCATCAAAACTCAATTCTTTATTCAATGGCGACAAGAAGAATGTCAAATATCGTAACAGAAATGAAAACAGTTATTAACGTAGGCAAATAGTAAAGGCGGTGATATAAAATGGGTTTAATGGAATCAATTGATATGGGTGCGAAAGCACTGAAAGTTCACGGAAAACGTATTGACATTCACGCAAAAAACATAGCAAACCTGGATACACCTAATTACGTTAGAAAAATCCCTGTTTTAAATGCAACAGACGATATTTCGTTCCATGGTATAATGAATTCAATGAAAGAAGATGCGTTTGGTGTAGGAACATTACCATACCTTCAAGGAGGCGTAAACTTCTCCGGTGTAGTTGAAGACCCGACACTAGGTCAAAAAATATATAAACCCGGTCATCCTGATGCAGACGAAAACGGTTACATTAGAGCATCAAACGTAAATGCAATGGTTGATATAGCAGATGCATTGATGGCACAAAGAGCTTATGAAGCTAACCTTGCATTGGTTAATATTTCAAAATCAATGGCGCAAAGAGCTTTAGAAATCGGTAAATAAATCCTCACAGGACATGGTATAATACAGCCAATTATCGTTTATTGAGGTATTAAATTTGTTAAACAGGGCAGGTTTGTAATATAATCTGTGTATGCAACTTAACAAATACAAAAAATACATATCATGGAACCTGATTTCACTGCTTGGGTATAGCTGTTTAGTCATAATGGTTTATTTTTTGATATTGCTGATGATATCTTCATCAGGCATAGGAATGCGTATGGATTTGGACAAATACTATTATGAATTTACAATGCATCACGTTGTCCTGCCATACATGTCATTTTATAAAATACAGTTAACTGCCGCGGCATTATTGCTTATCGGGTTTATTTTTGAAAAAAAACATTATGAATTACACAATGAATACGGGTTGAGACTATTTGAAAACCATGAAAAAATATATTCCATAGTGTTTGTAACAGGCTTGACGCTGAATTTTTTGCCAATGTATATTTTGACAGTAATGTTACTTAAAACTATAGCAAAACTGTTCTAAAAGATTTTTTTGTGATAAGATATAATATATCAAAAAAGTAGAGGCTTTCAGCCGTCGAAAATAACCAAGTCGTAGTGGCACTCTGCCGACGAAAAAGATTAAATATCTTTTGAGGAGAGGGTTGTTGAAAACAACATCCGCCACGAGACTCCTAAAACTGAATATAAATAAGTCGTAGTGGCGGAATGGTAGACGCGCACGCTTGAGGGGCGTGTGGAGAGATCTGTGGGGGTTCGAGTCCCCCCTACGACACCATTAAAATAGCGAATATTCGCTATTTTTTGCTATATCGAAAGATTAATCTTCTTCATTCTCTTTCAAACAGTCTTCAATAAATCTCGACAAAATATCTGTGCCATCTGTTTCTTTTATCGTTTCTTTGATAAATCGATAGTCTTCTGATGTCAAATCATATTCTTCAATTAATTCATATGCTGTTTGTTCAGGTGTTATATTATGGTTTCTTGCTTTTTTCAATTTTGATGATATAAATTTTTCATCTTTCGGGTCTATATTTAATACTTCCACCAGTTTATCAGTTACAGCAGCATCTTCAAATGTTTCTGCCATTTTTTCAGCAAGTAATCTACATAGAGCATCATCATCTTGAGCTTGTTGGAATTGAGAATTCAGAGCCTTGTATGAATATAACTTATCGATCAATTTATCTGTTCCTTCTTCTGTTAAATCAAGAGTGTCTACTATTGTCTCAACAAATGAACAAAGTTTTGATGTATCTTCATTTTCTATAAATTCATATATTGATATGGCATTATTTTCTTTTAAAAATCTGTTGCATATGCGTTTTAGATTTATTGTTTGGCTGTCAGACAACTCCAAATCATTTGACAAGCTATTAATAAAAGCTTTAGTTAAATCATTCTCAGGCTTCTTTGATGTAAAATTCACCTGACTTCTGCCGAAAGCCTCAGAAAGACTGTAGTCAAATTGTTTGTTTGGAATATTTTGTACAGATTTGGTTTCACTCTGATTTTGAGAAACATAATTTGTTGTATATAAATTTATAGGATTAATTTTCATAGACATATAAAAACCTGTAAAAATATTTTTTGATATAATCTTTTTATGAAAAAATTAATTTTACCTTTGGTTTTGGTTATGAGTTTTATGAGTGCATCGGTGAATGCAGATATGTTTGTACCGGATTTTGCGACAATGCCCGCCCTTCAATGCGAAATCTCCGAAACTATTTATAATCAAGATAATTCTGTTGTTACGCACAATAAATATCACAGGATTTTCAGAATTGACGACCCTGCAAAAAAAGTTTATCTTAACAAAGCTCCTGTCGATAAATTAATAACTATCGACAACGAAAAAATTGAAATGCAGCTTCAAACCCTGACTGACGATACAATTATTCTGGAAAAAGCAGCCCTTGACAGGGTTAATAATACATACTCTTCAACTTCTCAAATATCATATGACAGTGCATTTTTTGCACCGCGTTATGCTAAAGCTCAAGGCATTTGTAAACCTGTTAATTAAATTCTCTTTACAAATCCCGTAATTTGGTCAATTTTCCGTCAAAACTTTTCTTTATTAATATACAGGGGAAATTTTATGGAAAAAGTATTAGCAGATAAAGACTGTAATATTTTTAATGAAATATTTTCGAATGAAGAAAATATGACAAATACTTTTGTCAAAAATACAAATAACTGTGCATCACTTGCTTCAAGCGTAAGTTCATTCAGGACAAATCCTTTCGGAGCATTGATTTTTGACTGCGATTTACCGGACAGAAAAGCCATGGATATTGCCGTCAAATTAGCTGTGGCAATTGATAAAGATTCGGTAAATGATGTTAAATATTTAAAAAATAAGTATGGAGCAGAAAAAGAATTCTCTTCAGCTAAAGAATATTTAAACAGAAAAGCAAAAGAAGTCTGGGATGTTTTTGAGAACCGCGATAAATGTATCTCTGTTCCGCGAAATTCTATGAAAGCGCTCGGAATTACAAATCTTCCGAGTTTAGAGTTTATGCTTGGCGACAGCGTAAAATATTTTGAAAGCGACGGAGGTACTACAACAGTTGATATTATACGCTCGATTTTAACAAATAAAAATTTATATTATACAATCGATGATATTTATGATTATTTGCTGTCTGCGCACAAAAAATACTGCTGTGATTATAATCTAAAAACAGTGACATATTTAATAACAATTCTCGATTGCGACGTTAAAAAATTGTCTGCACTCGGAATTGAAGAAAAAACAATAATGACATCTCTTCAATCATTCTCACTCAAAGCTAAACTGAAATATTTGTTCAAAAGCGGTTTAAAATTAACCATGTTTCCGCTTTAATTAGTTTATGAAAATAGATAAATTTAAAGTTGAAGAGTGGTTTAATTTATATGAAAAAGATGCAGTCTATGACCTTGCAGACACTTGTGTAGACTCGCTTTCAATAAACGAACTGCTGGAAATAACAGGTGAAAATCCTGATAAAATATTTAATCGCAAAATGAATTACGGTGACATTCACGGAAGTGAAAGGCTTAAAAACACGATTTGTACAATGTATAAAAAACAATGCGGTGAAAATATTACAATAACTCACGGTACAATAGGTGCAAACCATCTTGTTATGCTAAGTTTAGTCGAAGCAGGTGACAAAGTTGTTTCAATAATTCCAACTTACCAGCAGCATTATTCTATTCCAAAATCTTTTGGCGGCAAAGTTTCAACTTTATTTTTAAAAGAAGAAAACAACTGGCTTCCTGACTTATCTGAACTTGAAAAACTTGTTTCAACAGACACAAAACTTATTTGTATGAACAACCCAAATAATCCGACAGGTGCGGTTATTCCTGATGAAATGCTGGAACAAATCGTTAAAATTGCAAAAAAATCAAATGCGTACATTCTATGTGACGAGGTTTATCGCGGCTTGAACCACGAAGGCAATCCTTTTTCCGCATCAATTGCCGATATTTATGAAAAAGGCATATCAACAGGCAGTGTATCAAAAGTATTCTCTCTTGCAGGATTGCGATTAGGGTGGATTGCGGCACGTGTTGATGTAATCGCGGAAATCAATCACCAGCGTGAATACAACACTATAAGTGTTGGCATTCTGGACGATTATTTTGCATCAATTGCTATTGAAAATAAAGACAAAATAATAAAACGAAACATTGAAAAAATCGCCGTCGGTAAAAAGATTTTAACCGACTGGGCAAACACCGAACCCCTTGTTGATCTGGTTGAACCTAAAGGCGGAACAACAGCTTTTGTCAAATACCAAGCACCGCTGTCATCTGTTGAGCTTTGTAAAAAACTTCAAGATGCAACAGGAGTAATGATTTTACCGGGCGAAACATTGGAGGTTGACGGATACCTGCGTATCGGCTACGGAAATAACTTTGAACAGCTTAAAAAAGCACTTAACATTTTTTCAGAATTTTTACATAACATATCTTAGGGTGTATAATTATTCTATGATTGAAATTACTGAAGTAAAAGATATAAAAGAACTTGCAAATCTTGCCTCTGATATCTGGCATGAATACTGGGTTGATATCCTTTCACCCGAACAAATTGACTATATGGTCGAAAAATTTCAATCAGAAAACGCCATCCTTAACCAGATAAAATCAGAAAATTATACTTATTTCTTCATTAAATCAGAAGGGCAAAATGCAGGCTACATCGGCTTAAGCAAAAAAGATGATTATTTATTTTTGTCAAAATTATACATAAAAAAAGAGTTCCGACGCAGAGGTTTTGGTACTCAGGCTTTTGAATTTATTAGAAAATTTGCTTCAGAAAACGGCTTCGACAGAATTGTATTAACTGTTAATAAATATAATGAAAATACTATCAAAGCCTACTACAAATGGCATTTTAAACAAATCAATTCCGTTGTAACAGATATAGGCAACGGATATGTTATGGACGATTACATTTTTGAATACACCCTGTAAAAATATCCTTTAAACAGAGGATTAAAAACAAACCTTGAACGTTTAAAATAATAACGGGTAGGTTTTAACGAAAACTTGGGGGCTTATATGGACAGAATTATTTCAGAAAACGTGGATTTGTATTCACCGGGCAATGAAGAAATGTCTGATTCCATAACCCAAAATTGGACAGAGCAGGCGCTTGAATGCTATTACCTTAACTGCGACTGCAAAAAATGTTCAATATCAAAAGGCAATTACTCTTTTATCTGCCAGATGCCAAAAGTTATTGACGCACTAATACAAACAGTAGGTGAACCACAAGAAGAAAAAACCGCATAACGAAACTATTTTAGCAAAATTTGTTTATAAATTTTTTCCTCTAAAATAGAGAATTTTTCTTGCAATATATTCAACCTCTGTAGAGACATTTTTGACAATACCAAAAGATTAGTACAATCATCATTTGTTGAAATATTACATTCTATTGTATTGTGAATACATTGTGCAATACTCTCTGCCTCAGATAAATATAAGTTGGTTGTATCCATTATTTCACCAAGTGTTTCCATTGTATCTCCTTTATACTTACTACTTTTATATTTTATATAAAGAAAACCTGTTTGTCGTTAGTCTATAGTGCATTTTATTATACTATAGACTAACAAAACCATTGAAGAATTAGTTTCCGATTAATAAAGTATTAAAATAAAACGAAAAGCCATAAACATATGTTTATGGCAAAATTTGTGAATTGTAGTGTGTCTGGTAGTTCGTTCTTAAGTTAATTACTCTTTTGCAAAATTGTTTTCGTGGAAGTGAAGCATTCTTGCTAAATTCCATTGTCTGTCCTGAACATCTTGAATATGTTCTTTTATTTCTTCCAGTTCAGCCATTAGTGTTTGCAAGTCTTTATTTCGCCTCGTATAAGCTTGTGATATCGGCATTTCTACTTGCTCAACATCTTCTGCCCACGAAGGTAAAAAACATCCTGCTTCAAACAATTGCTTCTCGTTCATTACACATATCTCCAAAATCTACAGCTATCTGTCAGTTAACATTGCATGGAACAAATCAGTAAGTTTGAAGTTTCCATATTTAAACGCATATGGTTTTCTTGCATATTCACTGTTTGTAATTTTATTCAACGTGTCCATTTCTTCTTTTGACAATGAGCCAAAATCAAAGCTGGTCATCTCTGCATAATCAAGCATTAAATCTTCTACATCCATAATCTTTTTGTCAGACATTTTGTTCTACACTCCTTAAAGTTTTCTAATCACATTTTACTTATCGGAATGTTATTGTATAAACTTTAGACTTTTGATTATTTTTGTAACAAATTTTAATAATATAGGGCGGTGCAAAATTTGCACCGCCCTATAAAAAGCTATATATTATTTATCTTTAACAACTTATTCGATAACTTTTATCCAGCCTTCAGGAGCTTCTATTCTGCCTGATTGAATACCGGTTAAGGTATCGTATAACTTTTTGGAAACAGGTCCCATTTCTTCCATTCCTGAAGGGAAACAGATTTCTTTTCCATGGTCAACAATCTTGCCGACAGGAGAAATTACTGCCGCAGTTCCGCAAAGTCCGCATTCTGCAAAGTCTGAAAGCTCTGTTAAATAAACATCTCTTTCTTCTGTTTCAAGTCCTAAGTATTCTTTTGCAACATACATCAAAGAACGTCTTGTTATAGACGGCAGAATTGTGCTTGATTTTGGTGTTACAACTTTATTATCTTTAGTTACGAAGAAGAAGTTTGCACCGCCGGTTTCTTCAACTTTTGTACGGGTTAAAGCATCAGGGTAAAGGTTTTCGTCATAACCTTCTTTGTGAGCAGTTACAATTGCGTGCAGGCTCATTGCGTAATTCAAACCGGCTTTAACATGTCCTGTACCGTTTGGTGCCGCACGGTCAAAATCACTTACTTTTAATGTAATTGGTTTTGCTCCGCCTTTAAAATATGGTCCGACAGGAGATGCAAAAATTCTGAACTGATATTCAGCAGAAGGTTTTACACCCATAACAGGAGCAGAACCAAACATAAACGGTCTTAAATAAAGAGATGCGCCTGTACCATACGGAGGAACAAATTTCAAATTAGCTTTTACAACTTCTGCAACTGCTTCTACAAATTTATCCTGAGGGAACGGAGGCATTTCTAAACGCTGTGCTGTTTCATACATTCTTTGAGCGTTCATATCAGGTCGAAAAACAACAACTTTACCGTCTTGTGTTGTATAAGCTTTCATACCTTCAAAACATGTTTGTGCGTATTGTAAAACACCAGCACTTTCATTTAGGACAATGTTTTCGTCAGAAGTCAGAGAACCTTCATCCCATTTTCCGTCCTTGTAATTTGATACAAATCTTTTGTCGGTCTTAAAATAACCGAAACCTAAATTTGACCAATCTATATTTGCTTTTTCCATAGTTGTCATTTATTTATCTCCTTATTAACTATCTGATTTGAACAGGCATAATCAAACAGATGAAATCATCTTCACTGTTTGGTTTCAATACCGTAGCTGACAAGCTTGCATTCAATCCGATAATTACTTCTTCACTATCAATTATTCTCAATGCGTCAAGTACAAATCTGTAGTTGAACGCAATCAATAATTCTTCAGCGGTATATTGAATATCAATTTTATCTTCTGATTTACCTGCGTCAGGTGTATCAGCAGAAAGAGTTAATTCATTATCTGCAAAAAGCATTTTAACAATACTTGTTTTATCGTTTACCATTACAGAAACTCTTTCAAGTGCCGCAATCAATCTTGACACATTAACTATTGCCTGTTTCGGACTTTCTGACGGGATTAATTGGTTATATTTAGGGAATTGACCGTCCAAAAGTCTTGATATAGTTAATGTTTTTTCTGATTTGAAAATAATTGTAGATTTATCTTTGCAGATTTTAATACTTTCTTCTTCAATAAAAGAAGACATTTTCAAGAATTCATTCAGTGTTCTTGACGGAATAATAAGCTGAGTTTGTTCAGTAAAACCGCTTGTTAATTTTTCTCTAACACGAGCAAGTCTGTTACCATCTGTTGATGCAATTTCAAGAACACCGTCAGAAAAGTCGCAGACAATACCTGATAAAAGATTACTTACTTCATATCCTGCTGCCGCAAAACCAGCTTGTCTGATACCTTTTAGGAAAGGTTTTAATTCAACATCAAAACATTTTGTATCATCTATTTCATAATTTGAAACTTCCGGCGGAAATTCTGATGCTGAAATACCGATAATATCAAATTTTGATTTTTGACAAGAGATGTTTACATTTGTTCCGCCTTCTTCTGTTTCAAAAGTAACCAGATCATTACTTAATTTTGAAACAATTTCGTTTAACTTTTTAGCAGGAAGAGTAATTTTTCCTTCTTCCTGAACCTGAGCGTCAACAGTTGTTATTACAGTCAGTACCAAGTCTGTAGCAGTTAAACGAAGTTTGTTATTATCTAAAGTTTCAATCAAAATATTGTATAAAACCGGTTGAACAGCTTTTTGTGAAGTTGCTCTTTCTACAATTTTGATACCATTAAGTAAATTATCTTTTTCTATTATAAATTTCATACCCATACTCCTCAGTTGTTATATGTAAAATTATAGGATAAATACAAGTAAAAATAAATAAACAAGCAACAAAACTACACAAAATAAGTTTTACTTATTTTGTTCAAAACTTTGTAGAAAATATGTAGAAAATTTTTAGTTTTCTACATTAATCTTTTATATTATTTTTTATAGAAAGTTTTAAACATTTTATCTAAAAACTTTCAAAAGTTTTCTACAAATTATGAACAGGATGTTTATTTCTCATAGTCAAGCTTTTAGGAGTTTTCTACAAATATTTTACACTTACTATCATGAAGAATATTATATTAATATATTTATATATTAATTTGTTATATATTAATATAAAACTTTAATAGAAAATTTGTTTAAAATTAATTTAATTAACCGCCAAATGTTCCCCTTGATGCTTTTTTAAAAATATCAGATAAATATATATTTAAAATTTCATAGTTTTTATTACTTTCATTTCCAACTTTGAAAGCATCTGCTTCTATTGGCTGGGATGCATATTCTTCTTCCGTGAAAATATTTATCTGAGTTTATAATATCTTCAGCTTTTATGTTTTCTTCGGAAGTTAATCCTGTTTTTTCTACATTGTCTGATAAAATTGATGTTTCATCTTTTGCATATTCGGTTGTACGTTTTAGTTGTTTTTGGATTTTTCCGGAGCTTTTTTCTGTTATTTCAGATGTTATTTTTGAACCTTGTTCGCCTTGTGTAATCAAACTTTCAGCAATTGTCACATCTTTTGAGTTTTGAACAATATCTACTGTGCGTGTCGATATTTCTGGTTGATTATTTCCTGTATATTTATAAGTTGTTGTTCTTAAACCGAAGTTTCCGGTTTCTAAATCTTTTGTTTTTTTATAAATTTTTAGTTTTTACCTTTTTTAAACAAGAATAATAACGGAATAAGCAAGAAACATAACAGACCAAAAATTCTAAACGAGTCCATAAATGCCCAGAGATTTGCCTGTTTTAAAAGTGCGCCGTACTGGGAATATTCAGCCATATGTTTTGCAACTGAAACATGTGTGTATTGAGAAAGCGCCGCTGTTGTTGTTTGAACTCTTTCTACAAATGCAGGGTTAAGTTCGCTTAGCTTTCCAACCATCATGAACTGGTGCATCTGTCCAAATCTTGTAATCATTGTTGCAACTAAAGATGTTCCTATCGCACTGCCGATGTTTTTCAGCAAGTTTTGAAGTCCTGTTGCGTTTGTCATTTGGACATTTGAAATAGTTTCCATTGACAGGTTTATAATTGGAACGAACGACAGTCCCATACCAAGCCCCATAATGAAGTTAGGTATCATAATATTTATATTTGAAATTTGCAAGTTTAAAAATCCTAAGATAATACCCGCAACTCCGAGTAAAAATAATCCAATGCCTGTTAAAGCTCTTTTATCGACTTTATCTGCAATCATTGCACAAATTATAGTAGCTGTCATACATCCTACCCCGCGCGGCATCATAGAAAATCCGCTTAAAAATGCTGTGTAACCCATCATACTTTGTAAAAATTGTGGCAGAATTGCAAGTGATGCGTATAAAACAGCCTGCATAACGACTTGTATAATTGTACCAATGACAAAGTTTTTATCTTTGAAAACACTCAAATCTACAAGTGTATTTTTTCTAATAATTTGCGATACAAAAAAACAAATTCCTGAAACCATTGAAACTCCGAATAACCAGCAAATCCAGGTAGCATTAAACCAGTCGGCATTGTTACCTTTATCAAAGAATACCTGTAAGCATAATAGCCATACAGTAAGGAAGAAAAATCCGAGTCCATCAATTTTCACATTTTTTTGACGATGAGAGTATGGTGGGTTAAACAGAAGTTTTTGGGATAAAACTGCCGCAATACATCCGAACGGAACATTTATGTAGAAAATCCACGGCCACGTCCAGTTATCTGTAATCCATCCTCCCAAAACAGGACCTACAATAGGCGCTACAATAATCCCCATTCCGAATATAGCCATTGCAGTTCCACGTTTTTCTTTCGGAAAACTTTCCATCATGATTGCTTGCGATATAGGAACAATACCGCCGCCGCCTGCGCCTTGCAACACCCTAAAAATAACCATTTCACCAAGGTTGCGTGCCATACCGCAAAGCATTGAAGCAACTGTAAATATTAAGATACTTAAAATAAAAAAGTTTTTTCTGCCCAGAAGTTTACTGAAAAAATCAACAGACGGAATGATTATACCGCTGGCAATCAGGTAGCTTGTCAAAATCCACATACTTTCATCACGTGTTGCCGAGAAGCTTCCTGCCATATGAGGCAAAGCTACGTTTGCAATTGTGCCGTCCAGTACGTAAATAAATACGGCAAGCATTGTTGGGATTGCTGAAATCCACGGATTTTCGGGTAAATATTTATTGTCGTCGTCCATTTGTACGGCGTTTTCTTTAATTACTTCTTCTGACATTTTTCACCTATTCTAAATTATGTCACTCCGAGCCTTACACGGAGTCTATTCCTTTAACGGATAAATAGATTTATTACTTAACTTTTACTTTTGGAACAACTGACATTCCGGGAACAATATTGAATTCATTTGTATCTATTTTTTCTGTGAATACAATTTTTACAGGAATTCTTTGTACTATTTTTACGAATGAACCAACAGCGTTTTCCGGCGGGAATAAGCTTGATTTTGCTCCGGATGCTCTTTGGATTGAGTCAACTTTGCCTTTGAAAGTTTTATTAGGATAAGTGTCGATTTTAATATCAACAGGCTGACCCGGTTTCATTCCGCTAAGCTGGTTTTCTTTGAAGTTAGCAACAATCCATACTTCTTCAGGTACCAGTGTAAATAAAGGCGCACCAGCTGTTACGTACATACCTTTTTCTACTCTTCTGGAAGAAACTGTTCCTGATTGCGGTGCGTATATTTTTGTATATGAAAGGTCAAGTGCGGCTTTATCTTTTGCTGCTTTTGCAGTTCTTAGGTTTGCATCTGCAACGGTTTTTCCGTTTTGAGAAAACAATGCTTGATTTGCCTGTGTTAAGTTTGCCTGTGCTGTATCGTATTTTACCTGTGCGGCGTCAAATGTTTGTTTTGAAACAGCGCCTTGTTCATATAAGTTTCTATATCTTTCCAAATCTTTTTTTGCAAGCGCAATATTAGATTCTGCCGCTGTAAGATTTGCTTTTGCATTTTGCTGGTCAAGTCTTATTTTTTCATAATTAGAATCAGCTTGTTCCAGTTTTATTTTGTAATCATCTGCATCAATAACAGCAACTAAATCACCTTCTTTTACGTGTTGGTTATCTTTTACGTATACTTCTTCAATCTGACCCGAAACACGCGGCGCAACATTTACTGTTGTTGTTTCTACATATGCGTCATCTGTTGATTGAAACTGCATTTCGTGTGCAATATAAAAACCCGCAACTATAATAATTACAACTGCAAAAATAAATGCAATTGTTCTTTTTATTCCTTTTGGTTTTTCTTTTTTTACTTCTTCTTGAATGTTTTCTTCCATGTTTTAACCTCTTATATTTTCATTTCTACTTCTTTTTCTAAACCTTCTCTAAATTTAATCATTAAATCGATTAATTTTTGTTTATCTTCGTCTGATAAAACTTTTGGTATTTTGATTATATAATCTTTTAATTTCCTTGAAACTTCTTCTGCAATAAACTTTCCTTGTTGAGTAATTTTTATTCTTCTGACAAGTCTGTTGTTTTTTGTATCAGCAAATCTTTCTATTAATCCTTTTTTTTCAAGAGCATCAAGAATTCTGCCTGTGTTAGGTCTGTCTTTTAAAATTATTTGAGCCAGTTCGCGCTGACAAATATTGTCTTTTATAAGTAAAACATCCAATGCATAGAATTCATCAGTAGTCAAAGGCATTTCTAATTTTTTAAAAACTTGTATGCCCAAAAATCGGCAATACTTTGCAGTTTGTTCAAATTGATAAAATATTGAGTCTGTAAAATGTTTACATTTATCCATCTTTAGATTGAGAACTTTCTCTATGTTGTAAAAATTATGTGTTGCATTTGCAACAATAGTATGTTATCATACTGATATATAAATTGCAAGTAAATTTTTTAGAAGGATTAAAACATTGAAAAAGAGTATTGTAACACTATTATTGGCAAGTTTTATAATCACAAATATTTCTCCTGTCTTTGCTATAGGTACAAAAACAAAAGAACCAAAAAAAGTTTCTATAACAAAAACACATAAGCAAAGAGCAAAAAGTGATGAGTTTAAGTATGAATATATTAATTACGCCTGGTGGGATAATTTTAATGACACTATATTGAACGGTTATATTGATAAAGCTATCAAAAATAATTATGATTTAAAAATGGCAACAATAGCGGTTGACGAGTATTATCAGGCTGTAAAAATACAATTTGCAAATGAGCTTCCGACTGTCGGTGCAGGATTTTCCCCTGCTATGGTAAAATCTCCCGGTTCAAGCAGTGCTGATTGGAATTTTGCAACACCTGCTTTTGCGCAATATGAAGTTGATTTGTTCTTGAAAAACAGAGATAAAACAAATGCTTCTAAAAAAGAATATGAAGCATCTTTGCAGGATGAACGTGCGGCTTATATTTCAATAGCATCAGCTGTCGGAACAACTTATTTTAATATTGTAAAATTAGATAAAATGATTGCTTTGCAAGAAGAAATTGTTCAAGATAGAAAAGTTATTTATGATTTGATGCTTGCAAGAAATAAAGAAGGTTTGACTTCAACTGCTGATACAGTAAAAGCAAACAAATCTTATATCGCAGGAAACACTGATTTGACAGAATATAAAAAACAGAGAACAAAATTACTCAACCAGCTTGCGGTTTTAATCGGTGAAAATCCGAATAATTCTGACAAATTAACAAGAATTCCGTATGATGATTTACATTTTTCCGGAAATATACCTTCAGAGGTTTCATCAGATGTAATAGCACAGAGACCTGATTATTTGAAAGCAGAAAAAATGGTTCAAAAAGCAGGTATTAATGTGAAAGTTGCAAGAAAAGAATTTTTACCGTCTTTTAACATTACAGGGCTTGCTTTGTTTATGGCGGGAGATATCGGAAGTGCTTGGTCAACAAAAGGCGCTTTAGCGGCTCTTGCAGCAGGTGCAAATTTACCGATTTTTACTGGCGGAAGAAGAATTGCAAACTTGAGACTTAAAAAAGATGTTTATGAAAGAGTTTTGAACAATTATTACAAAACAAATTTAACATCAATTCAGGAAGTTAATGATGCGCTTGTTACAATCAAGCTTGACCATCAGAAGTATAAGGATACAGAAAAACAATCATTGCTTGAAAGACAGGATTTCGGATACAGTACAAACAAATATAATCAGGGTACAATTTCGAAATTAGACTTAATTCAAGTGAAAGAGAATGTTTTATATACCGATAAAATGGTTGCAAACGATAAAATCAATTGTTATGTGGATTATATCGGATTATATAAAGCAGTTGGAACACAATTATAAAAATCTAATCTTAATCATATTTTTACTTACTAAAAACCGATGATATTCCCGCATCGGTTTCTTTTTGTTTAAATTTGTAAGGGATAGACTTGTGTATTCTTGTTGCTTTTTTATTAAACATTTGTTGAAAGCGATGGAGCAATTGAGATAAATTGACGTACCAAATCAGTATCCCATTGAGTTCCTGCTCCTTCTTTCAAAATAGCACAGGCTTTTTCAACAGGCATCCCTTTTCTGTACGGTCTGTCGCTCACAAGTGCATGATAAGCATCTGCAACAGACACTATCCTTGCGGCAAGAGGTATTTCACTGCCAACCAGACCTTCAGGATAACCTTTTCCATCAAGTCTTTCGTGGTGATATTTTACAATTGGGATTAAGTCTCTTAATGCTTCGTTCGGTTCAAGCACCTTTTCAGCACCGATTACCGGGTGTTGCTTCATTATTTCCCACTCATCAGAGTCAAGTTTACCCGGTTTTTTCAATACATTTTCAGGAATACCGATTTTTCCGACATCGTGAAGCAATGCGCCGATTTTAATTCTTTCTACTTCATTTTCAGGCAGGTTTATTGCACGTGCCAGTGCTTCCGAGTACCTTGAAACAGAAGTTGAGTGACCTTTTGTATATGGGTCTTTTGCATCGATTGCGCACGCTAATGATGTTACCATTTCCATTAAGTGGTTGTGGTTAATTATTTCTTCGTTGTTGAATTTGTGTACAAGTTCGTCTTCAAAGTTTATACCTATTTGTGAGTGACGTTTTGCAAGAACTTCGGCAAACGAATTCAGTGCAACATCATCCCAGAAGTTGAAATCTGAGGAGCTGATAATTGCAGACATTCCTTCTTTGTAACCTTTTGCCTGCGAAATAAACATTGCTTGTTCACAAAGTATCAAAAGTTTTTCCTGATCAGATGTGCATTCAGGGAATGTTGAAATACCTACTGATACTTTAACAGGTCCAACGTCATCAACAAAACAGCACGACAAGCAGTAAGTTATGTATTCTGCAAGATATTTAGCATCACGAGTGTCTGTATCAGGCATGATTATTGCGATTTCATCTCCGCCGTATCTGCCTGCATAATCTGTATTCCTAATATTTTGCTTAACTTTGTCCGCGATAATTTTGATAACTTCGTCACCTTTTGCGTGACCGAGTTCTCTGTTAATTTTGGAAATATTGTTTACATCGAACATTACAACTGATAAAGATGTATTTGTGTCTTTAGCTTTTGCAAGTTCTCGTGCAAGAATTTCCTGAAAACCTCTGTGGTTGTATAATGATGTCAAAGTATCCGTATTTGCAAATTTATTTGTCTGTTCCAGTAATTGAAGATTGTGGATAAACATTCCCATGTAATTTGACAGGAATGACACAAGATTTGGTTTTATATTTGCAATATTCTGTCCAACAAGCATTACGCCGATACACTTGTTAACAGAAATCATAGGGAAAATTACGGAATGTGATTTTACAAGATAAGGGTTATTCAGGTAGTTAATGTTGTCCTTATCTATTATGGTTTTCTGATTAAAACTTTTTATAATCGGATTGTTTTCGTCTGATAAAAAGATTTTTGACGAATATGAATTACCTGAATTGCTGTACAATTTCAGGTTTATACATTTTGATTTTTCGTGAAGCAAGCCAAAACCAACAAATCCCCATTTTAATTTATTCACGAAAATCGCTGTCAATTGTGAGAACAAATCTGCAATACTGGAATTGTTCTGGAACGCGTCAGCAATACTTTTCATAATATCAAAATAATTAATATTACTAACTATCGGATTAGTTGTATTTGTGTAATCCGAGCTGTAAGATTTAGCTTTCGTTCTGGTTGTGTTGAAGCTGTTCATTGTTTCAACAATACTGTCCAGAGTGTTCTCTTCTGCTATAGAGATAGGTTTGATTAACTTATTAAGCTTGTTTTTTGTTTTAGATAATTCGTTTACTGCCGTTTCTTGTGAAACTTTTGCAACAGAAATCATAGGCGCATCTGCTATCGGATTTTTTCTTTTCCTGATAGGATTTGAGCTTAAATTTTTATTCTCCGTTTTGACGGATTTAGTAATTTGTTTATCGTCTAAGTTTTTCAAAACGTAATCTACCTACAATTTCCTACTATAAGTTACATAATTATAAATTTTTGACTAAAAAAGTATAATTATTTACATTACTAAACAATTTTACCTTATTTGAGTACAAAATCAATACTTCAAACAGACGGAAATATCTCTGTTATCCTTTCAAAAAAATCCACACAATTTACTACTACATATATAGTATAAAATATGTTTTTAAGTTTTTCTAGTCATGATAATGCAAATATTAAAATATATTAAATTTTTTTATTTAATATATCGCACGGTGATATATTGCTATTTCGTATAAGCACAAAAAGTTTTTTTGTTTTGGAAAGCAGGTAGCGACACGAAAAGTGTGCCTCATTCTTAATATATCGTAATTTATTTACATCAATCCGTACTGCTTGTATTATTATATATAGTAAGATATGATTAAGATTTCTTTCGGAGGCTAAATTGGTAGAAAGATTTTATATAAAAGGCGGAACCCCACTTAAAGGTGAAGTATCAATCGGCGGCGCTAAAAATTCGGTTTTAAAACTTATGGCTGCGGCTATACTTGCTAAAGGTGAATCAAAGATTTATAATGTTCCTGAATTGACCGACGTTGAAATTATGCTTAACGTTATAGCTCAATTAGGTGCAAAAACAAGCTACAGCAAAGAAGAAAAAGCACTCACAATTGATGCTACTGATATTACGAATGTAACCGCAAGTTATGAACTCGTAAGCAAAATGAGAGCATCATTTATAGTTTTGGGAGCTCTAGTTTCAAGATGTAAAGAAGCAAGGGTTGCTCTTCCTGGCGGATGTGCAATCGGTGAAAGAAGAGTTGATTTTCACATTCGCGGACTTGAAGCTCTTGGTGCTAAGATTAAAATCGAAAATGGCTATGTTCACGCAAAAGCTAACAAACTTATCGGTTCTGATGTTTATTTAGACATTCCGTCAGTTGGCGCAACCGAAAATATTATGCTTGCATCAGTGCTGGCCGAAGGTTCTACTAAAATCCAAAACGCAGCCCAAGAACCTGAAATCGTTGACCTTGCAAACTTCTTAAATACAATGGGTGCAGATATTACAGGTGCGGGTACTTCCGAAATTATTATTAACGGTGTGAAACAATCAGAACTTCATCCGATTGAATACACAACTATTCCTGACAGAATTGAAGCAGGGACATTTATGACAGCTATTATTGCAACAAAAGGTAAAGGTATTATCCGCAATATCAATCCTGCTCACCTGACATTCTTCACGGATAAATTATTGAAAATGGGTGCTAATATTAAGCTTATAGATCCGACTTCAATGGAAGTCAGCTGTAAAAATAAACTTAATTCAATCAACTTTGTAACCCAGCCTTATCCGGGTTTCCCGACAGACTTGCAGTCAATGGCTATGACTCTTTTAACAACGGCTAATGGTGTAGGAATTATAACAGAAAGTCTTTACGAAAACAGATTTATGCAAGTTCCGGATCTCAACAGAATGGGGGCTGACATTCATCAGGACAGAAATCACGCAATTATTAAAGGTGTTAAAAAACTTTCCGGCGCAACTCTTACTGCAAGCGACCTGAGAGCCGGTGCATCTTTAGTCGTTGCCGCTCTTATGGCGGACGGTAACTCTATCGTTGAAAAACTACATCATATAGATAGAGGATACGAAAATTTCGAAAGTAAGATAAGATTGTTAGGAGGGAAAATCGAACGTAAAAATGAAGATTCCCTGCCAAGCCTAACGGAGGTTCCGCATAATGAGTCCTACTTATAAACGCTGGTATGATCATGACCCGTTATTATTAGAAGTTATTGAGCTTTTAAGAAATTATCAAACTGAATTAAGAGCTCAAGCAGAGATTTTTTTACAAAAAATTGAAGAAAAAGTTTCAAAAGAAACAATTGATAAATTCTATGCTATGGTTAAACCTGTTAATGCAAATAACCGCTGGTATGATAAAGATCCTGTAATTTCAAGAACTGTTGAAATTCTTAGAATTGTACCGCCAGAAGCTCAACGTATTTGCGCACAGAATTTTATCAAAACATTAAAAGATATGGGCATTGAATACGAAAGCCCGAATGTTAAATAACAGTAGAAGGAAGATAGTGGGAAAAAGGAATTCAGTAATCTGAGTTCCTTTTTATTTTATTGTTCGTTTGCAATAACTTGATTTGAGGTTATTTTTAAAGTAAACTAGCCATATGGGTAATATCCACATGGGTAATATGTTTGTTAATTTAAAAGCTAAATTAGACGAAAAATATTCGGGAAATGAGAATTATCACAGCTTATCGGTTATATTGCCGTATTTCAAGCCGTACATATTCAGGACTGTTCTTGCGCTTGGGCTTGCTATTCCGATTGGTGCACTGGATGCGGTTATTGCGCTGTCTTTAAAACCTTATATGGATGTCGTTATGCTCGACAAGCAAATGCAGTCACCGTGGTATATCCCGATTTTGATTATTGTTTTTACTACAATTCAAGGAACGCTTAATTACCTTGCAACTTACATGAATGATTGGGTTGGCGGTAGAGTCACTAACGACTTGAAAAAAGATTTGTATAACAAATTGATGCATCAGACATCTGCGTTTTTTGATAAACAAACTTCAGGCAAAATCCTTAAATCTTACAACAATGATGCTGACCGCTCTTGCGCAGGACTTTTATCTAATATAAAAATGTGCATTTCGCGTGTTTTTTCATCAATTTCGCTGGTTGGAGTTTTATTTTATAATTCATGGCAGTTAGCTATTATTGCGGTTTTTGTTTTGGGATGCGCTATGATTCCGCTTTTGAAAATTAAATCCGCAATTAAAGGAGTTTATAATAAATCTGAAGGCGAAAATGCAAAAGTTTTGACAACTTACAATGAAGCTTTTGCGGGTAACAAAATTGTTGCGGCATATAATTTGTACGATTTGAAGTCAAAGCAGTTCAAACATCTTATTGATAATGTTTTCGGGCTTCGCATGAAAATAACTCAGCATGTCGGCTGGCTTTCTCCGATGATGCATATTATTGTATCTGTCGGAATCGGTGCAGTTATCGGTTTGGGTAGCTTCCTTATTGTGAGCGGAAAACTTACGGCAGGACAGTTTGTTTCTTTTATAACTGCGTTAATTATGCTGTATACACCGATAAAAGGGCTTGGTAATAACGCTAAAAGTATGACAACCTGTATGTGCGCAATGGAACGTGTTGTTTCTAAATTAGACAAAAAACCCGGTATCAAAGATAAAAAAGATGCGGTGAATTTCCCTGATTTTAACGACAAAATTACCTTTGAAGATATTAATTTTTCATATGTCAAAGATAAACCTGTTTTAAAAGGTGTATCTTTTGAGGTTAAAAAAGGTGAAACAATTGCGCTTGTCGGTAATTCTGGCGGCGGAAAAACAACAATAGTTAACCTTTTGCCAAGATTTTACAATCTTAAAAACGGCAAAATCTCAATTGACGGTACTTCAATTAACGACATAAAAATAAACGATTTAAGAAATAATATTGCGATAGTTTTTCAGGATAATTTCCTTTTTGAAGGAACAATCAGAGAAAATATTATGCTTGGTAACCTTAAAGCATCTGAAGAACAGTTAAACAAAGCAATAAAAAATTCTTATTTGGAAGATTTTATCGCATCGTTAGAAAACGGGCTTGATACACAGATTGGTGAACGCGGGGTTCTTTTATCAGGTGGTCAGAAGCAGAGAATTGGTATAGCAAGAGCATTCTTGAAAGATGCACCGATATTAATACTTGACGAAGCAACATCAGCGTTAGATAATCAAGCAGAACACATAGTTCAGCAAGCAATTGATAATTTAATGAAAGACAGAACGGTTTTTGTTATCGCTCACAGACTTTCGACAATACAGAATGCAAATAGGATTGCTGTTATTAACAACGGTTATCTGACAGAAATTGGAACGCATGACGAACTTTTGACAATCCCTAATGGTGATTACAAAAAACTCCATGCAATGCAATATACTTAAAATCATAATATATTATTTTGACTTGATTTCAGAGGATTACATTTAATCCTCTTTTTTTTGGTTCTCGCCGGACTGGATACTTTGCCACTAATTATTTTGGATTTTTCTTACCCGCAATGACAAGACACATTACGTCATTGCGAGGGCTAGAGCCCGTGGCAATCCTATACTCTGCAAATTACAATATAATTGGTAACAACATTTACCCCTCTTGTGAGGTAAAGAATTCTAAAATCTTTTCGTTATATCTGTTATCAACAGCGCTGAAAGGATAAATCTCTCCGCCAAATTCTTTTCTGACATGAGATAGTGCGCTTTGAATTTTATTTTTTGAGATGCAGTCAATTTTTGTAACAACAGTAATTATCGGAAGATTGTATGCAAGAACCCATTCGCGCATCTGGTAATCATTTTTCTGAATTTCATGGCGGGCATCAACCAGCTGAACAAGAGATTTTATCTGTTCGCGGTTGAGAAGATATTCTTCCAAATATTTTTGCCACTTGTTGCGCGCTTCCATTGAAACTTTTGCGTAACCATACCCCGGCAAATCAGCTATCATAAACTCTTCCGAGAAATTGAAAAAGTTTATGAGTCTTGTTTTCCCCGGAACATTTGAGGTTTTTGCAAGTTTTTTGTTGTTTGCTAAACCGTTGATAAATGAAGACTTACCGACATTTGAACGTCCGAGAAGCGGGAATTCGGGCAGTGTGTATTCAGGACACTGGCTTAATTTTTCTGCGCTTATTAAAAATTTTGCATTCATATATGGTCGTCTCATTTTGCGGCAGCCTTTTCTTTTTGTTCTCTAAGTTTCTTTTTGTACAAAACCGTTTGAAATAAATTGTACATTTTGTCATTGTTTACAACTGTTAATTGGGTTTTGTTATTCACGAAATCCACATGAAAAGAGGACTCCTGATTAAAAATATTCGATTGTATATTCACAATTTGAAACAGCCCCTCAGTTAAAATACTAAGAGGCTCTTTCATAAATGTTTCAAATGTTTTTCTTATATCGAATTTTTTTTTCATTAGATTTTTGTACTGAATACTTGAATTCTTTGTTCAACAGCGGCTCTGTCAGAAGCGTTTGGAGCAAGTGCAAGGTACTGAGTATAGTATTTAACTGCGCCCTGGTAGTTGCCTTCTGCTTCGTAAGCTTGAGCTTTCAGTTTAGCAATTGACGGTGCATTGTGATAGAAGTCGATTGCTCTGTTGCAGTATTCGATAGTTGAAGCGTAATTGCCTTCTTTATATTGTCTCAATGCGATTTCAAAGAATTCGTTTGATTTCATTTCGCAAAGATTGATATAGTGGATACCGTTTTCCGCAATTCTGTTGTCAGGGTCAGCCATCAAAGCTTTTTGAAGCGCTTTTCTTGCTGTTCTGAACTGTTTATGCTGAACAAGAATTTCTGCTAAATATAATTCATCATCAACACTTGTCGCGAAGTTGATAGCGTTTTCGAATGTATAAACCGCATCTTTTTCGCGTCCGAGTGAAAGATAAGCTTCACCTTTAATTACTGTATCCATCAAACTGTTTGTTGCTGATTGAACGATGTAATTAAGATTTTCCTGAGTATATTCCATTTGGTGAGTTAATTTACCCAGTTTAATTTTAGCTAAGTGAAGTTTCAAATCATTCGGAGTTCTTTGAATGGCTTCGTTAACGTAGTCATAAGCAAGATACACATCTTTGTTTGTTGTGTAATCTCTTGAGTCTGCGGTATCTTTAGCCATTTCGTAATATGTATTTGCAAGACCTATAATAGCGTTGTTATTATAAGTTGCATCTCCTAACAATCTTGAGTAATATTCAAGAGCTTGAGGGTATTTTTTAGTTTCTAAAGACATATTAGCAACTCTGTAAATACCTTCTTTATAGTTAGGGTTTAAAATGATAGCAGTTTTCAATTCTTCCATAGCAAATTCGTGGTCTGAACGTCTTTCATACACACCGGCAAGGTTGATGTAAGGACGTGAATTTTCAGGTTTCACGTGAATAGCTTTTTTGAAAGAATTAATAGCTGCAGGCTGGTTGCCTTGTTTAAGGTACAATTCGCCTTGCAAATTCCAACCCGGTGAAGAATTTGGATTGATATGCAGTGAGTGGTTAAGCCATGTCAAAGCTTTTGTGTAATCACCGCGTCTTGATTCAACCTGACCCATGTGGTACATAGAAGTCGGATTATGTGAGTTGTGTTTGATTGATTCAAGATAATATTTTTCAGCTTGATCCAAATCACCTTCGAGCATTGCAATGTTGCCTAAGTTGTCATAAGCAGGAGCGAATGTCGGGTTAATTTTGATAGCTGTTTTAAATAAATCCTGAGCATCTTTTCTGTTGCCTAATTTAAGAGTTGCAACACCCATAGCATTGTAAGCCTGATAGTAAGAACTATCCAGTTCAACAGCTTTTACGAATTCCTGAATAGCGGCATTTGAAAGGTTTGTAATATTTTTGATATATTCAACATCAGAAGAGGTTTCTCTCATCAGATAAACCAAACCTTGCGCATAGTGGAATGTCGGGTTATTAGGGTATTGTTTAAGTAATCTGTCTAATTCTGCCTGAGTAGGCGCTAATTTCCATTGTTTAGCCTGAGAAATCAGCTGTAAAGCTTTTGCATCCAGATCATTAGGATTTTTTGATAAAATCTCTTTTAAACGTTTGTCAGCATCTTCATAATTGTTATATTCAATCAGTTTGCTGATATCAACATAGCTTTTTGACACTTGAGCTTTGATAGGCTGAGCCGCAAACGCATTAGGGGCGTACAGAATACAAGATGTTAAAATCATTGAGGTTACTAATAATTTTTTACAATTCATGTTTTTTCCTAACTTTCTAGCTTTAAAACTATTCTAAATCTAACAAAAATATTGTATAATAGTTAACAAAAAAAGGCAATAGGTTAAATAGATGGTATTAAACAGAAATTCCAAACAGGATTTAGAGGATTTTAAGACGTATATTTTGGTTGAGAAAAATTTTTCCAATCATACTGCAAAGGCTTACTATTCGGACATTTTGAGCTATTTAATATGGCTTGACAGCGATGAATGCGAGCAGGTTAATTTTGCAAAGGTGAGGGAATATTTGCATTTTATGCAGAAATTCAATTACAAAAAAACGACTGTTGCTCGTAAAATTGCGTCGTTAAGAACTTTTTACAAATATCTTCACAGAGAGAAGAAAACAGAAATTAATCCTGCCGAGAATTTAATTTCTCCTAAACGCCCGAAATCATTGCCGAAATTTCTTACTACAGATGAAGTTGAAGAAATTTTAAGTAATATTAACATTGATACACCTGCGGGATATCGCAACAGAGCAATTTTGGAACTTTTGTGGGCGAGTGGAATGCGTGTATCGGAACTTAGCGGGCTTAATTTTGGCAATCTTAACCTTGAAAATAATGAAATAACTGTTTTCGGCAAAGGTGCGAAAGAGCGGATTATACTTGTGACTGACAGGGCAAAAAATTATCTTCAGGGGTATATTGATTTTGCGCGTTCGCTTGTGGCAAAGGACTACAACCTTGGTCCTATAACGGATACAACTCCTGTGTTTATCAATAAAACGGGTTACCGTCTGCAAACCAGAATGATAAGGAATGTAATTAACGAGATTGTGGAAAAAATCGAACTGCCGAAAAAGGTTACCCCGCACATGTTTCGCCACAGTTTTGCAACTCATTTGATTGAAAACGGGGCTGATTTGCGTGTTGTGCAGGAACTTTTGGGGCACGCAAGCATTTCTAATACGCAAATTTATACACACATTTCAATGCAGCATATGAAAGAAGTTTATAACGAAACCCACCCGCGCGCCTAGGTCCTCGCCGGACGGGGTAATATGCTACCAATTATGTTACACGTCGTGAAATTATTTTAGAAACTTTCTCGCCGGACGGGGTACTTTGCTACCAATTGTGTTATGACTTGTTACGTCATTTCGGACTCCGATCCGGAATCTATTCCCTAACAGGTTAAACCAACATTGATAGACCCTGAATCGAGTTCAGGGTGACAATAAAGGTCTTACATCACTCCGTGCTTGACACGGAGTCTATCATTATTGATTATGTTTTTGTTCGCAATAAAATTTTAATGCAATAAATTTTTTATATGTAGAATTTATTGCTTTTGAAAGTATAAGATTTGCTGTTTGTATATCAGTTATATCAATATTATCAATCTCATCCAGCATAATAGTTGATAATATTCTTGATAAACAGTCTACCTCATACATATTATTTGTAAGTTTTATTATTTCCATTTCTATATGATTTTTTGGACATTCTTGCATATAATTAACTCCTTTTATTTTCAATTGTCATATTACATTCTTTGTACATACTGTTAACTTGATATAATATTATCAGCAGTATGTATTTATTTATAATCTGACAATGTAAGGTTAAATGTATATTATGCGCAGCGGGGGATATTTACCCCTATTTTTAGAAAAACATTAAGTTATGTAAAAGATTGCCCGAAAATAGTTTCTTTTTCCCTAAAAAAGGGTATATATACCATGTACACAAACCATTTTCTTTTTCTTTATTTTCTCCTACACACTAACCTTTTACCGAATAAGGCCGCGTTATACGGGGCTATTTTTCTTTGGTTTAGCGCACAACAAGTAGCAAATCGTCTTCCAGCAGGCTCTTTTGAAAAGCTTCACACTCGATTATCATGTCAAATATTTCTCCATATTTCCCGCTGTGAAGTACTTTTGATAAGTCGTCAACTCCCAGAAATTCCACTGTATAAAAAGCGTTATTTTTGTCTAAAATCCTTATAAATCCTACTTCTTCATACAGTTCAAGCAGTTTTTCAAATATTTTTACGGATTTGCCCAAAAAGCTCGAACAGCGCACAAGGTCGATTTTTCCTTCTGTATTATGTGCCGCAAATTTTATCATTCCCGTAAAAGTTTTCAAAAATTCCGCTTCGTCCAGTATTTTCGGCTCGTAATTCATAAAATGCAAGCCTTTTGGCTGTGATTTTTCCAAAATTTTATCCAGAGTTTCTTTATCAGCGGGATAATCGAAAAACATCACCACATCACACGGCTGAATGTCGTATCTGGTAAAGGTTCTGGAGGCAATTTCGGGGTAAGATTTTACAGTATCCAAAATATACTTACTTTCCGCAAAAATTCTAATGTTTAATTTTGAGTTTTTGATATAGTCGTTTACGTTTGGCAAAATCCCTGTTTTAGTGCGGTTATCGTAGATTTTGTAAGATATTTGCGGAGTTAATTCTTCTTCTGTGAGCGCATCCGAATGAATATCGTCAATAATCAGCTGGACAGAAGTTGTTCCGTTAAATTCATTCAACTGCGGATGGAATGCAATATCAAGGCTGTCACCTGTTTTAAGGTTTACATCTCCCTTTTGCCATCTGATTGAAGTGAATTCGTACGCATCAGAGCCTAAAATAAGCCGCAGGTGCGAGTTATCAGAACCCATTAATCTTTTTTGTTTGAGTTTCATATTGTTTAAAGCAAAAACCGGGCTGGGATTTTCTGCTCCAAAAGGTTCAAGTTTTGATATTTCCTCCACAAGATTAACAGAAATGTCCGAAGGCTCTAAAAGCAAGTCTATTTTGACAAACGGTTTTAATTCTTTTATAGATGTGTATTCTTTCACCGTATCGCAAAGAGATTTTTTTACAGCATCAAATGTTGTTGTCTCGCCGGAAAAGCTTAAGCCGGCTGCGAGTTTGTGTCCACCAAAACCTAAAAGTATTTCACTGTTTGCACTGATTATGTCGTACAAAGGAACCCCTTCAATACTTCTTGCAGAACAGCGATATTCGTTTTTGGTGCGGTTGTAATTCATTAAAAATACAGGTTTGTAGTACTTTTCAACAAGTTTTGAGGCTACAATCCCGATAATTCCGATATGCCAGCCTTCATCAGCAAGCACAATTGCAGGGTATTTGTTTCCTTCTTTTTGAACCATGGCATCTGCCTGCGCAAAAATTTCCTGACAGAGGGTCTGGCGGATTTTGTTCAGTTCATTTAATGTATTCACAGCCATTTGAACTTCCTGTATATTGTCGGAAATCAAAACTTTTAATGCTGATTCAACAGTATCAAGCCTTCCTGATGCGTTAATTCTCGGAGCAACCCCAAACGCAATATTTTCTGACGTTACACCTTTGGTTATATCATAACCTGCGCTTTCGAGAAGAATTTTTAACCCTTCATGTTTTCCGCGTGAAATCAATTCCAAACCTTTTGTGACAAAATATCTGTTTTCTCCCAGAAGCGGTACAATATCAGCGATTGTGCCGACGGCAACAAATGGCAGAATTTCATAGACAAATTCTGTTTTTTCGTATTTTTCAAGCAGTGCTTGTGCAACTTTGAATGCAACCCCGCATCCTGCAAGATAGGTTAAATGTTCTATCTGTTTTGTACTCAGGCTGGCATCAAGCGAATTCGGAGCTTTCGGGTTAATTATTGCGTAAGCTTCGGGTAAAACTTCTGGAGCTTCGTGGTGGTCTGTGATGATTACGTCAATAATTTTAAAACTGTTGATAAATTTAACCGCATCAACGTCCGAAATTCCGCAGTCAACGGAGATTATGACTTTTGGTTTAATTGTGGTCATAAGTTTTATCAAAGCTTTTTTGTCAAATCCGTGACCTTCATTTTCTCTGTCAGGAATAAAGTAATGTACATCTGCCCCGAGATGTTTCAATGTTTTATACAGAATAGATGTTGAGGTTACTCCGTCCGCATCAAAATCTCCGTAAATGATTATTACTTCTTTGTTTTCAATTGCTCGTGAAAGCCGTTCAACAGTTTTTTTCATATCGCTAAAAGCGTTTGGAGATGTTAATTGCATCTCAAGAGGATTCAAAAATTCTCTGATTTCTTCTTCTGTTTTTATTCCGCGTGAAATTAATAATTTTTTTATTAATGATTTTTCGCTCGATGACGGGCTATCTATAATCCATTCTTTTTTCATTTTCCAAAAGTCCTTTAGTTAAAATAATAGCACATAATTTTTTGATATTAAATTATGTAAATTTCTTTTGCATTTATAAAAAATAAACTAGAATGTTGGAGTAGTTTACAACTATTATGGAGGATTTTACTTATGAAAACTTTGTCAAAAATATTTACCCTAACTTTAGGTTTAATGATGGTTTCAGGCACAATGGCTATTGCCGAAACAAAATTTACACCGTTGAATTTTGAAGATAATTCTTCTGCAATCAGCGCACCAAAAACAACTTCCGTTGCGGCAGATGAAGCTAAAGGTACTGATATGCTTGATCCGAGTCAGGTTGTTGCCGGTACTAAGATGCAGAATTCAATTATTCAAATCGACAACGCTCAAGTTGAACTCAGAAACAAACTTTTGAATTACAAAAACAAATATGCTGAAGTTGATGCTCGCTATAACACTACAAAAGAAGAAAGAAAAGCCGCTAAACAGCAAATTAGATATGCAGAAAAGAAAATTAAAAATTTAGATAATGCTAAAAAGAAAATTAGAAAAAACTTTGAAAGAAAAGTAAATATTTAAAAAAGTTAGTTAACTGAATAAAAGGCGCTCATTAACAAATGAGCGCCTTTTATTTAATACTTATATCGGGTTAGCGTACAGAAAAAGAAAGTCTCATCAATTTGATAAGACTTATAAATATACATTTACCCCACACATATATTAACATAGAAAAAATACATTGTCAAGACATATATTTTTATTACATCTATTGACATTGCCCAAGTAGTATTAATAATGGATTGATGAATTTGAAATTATAGTGTAAAATACAGATATGAAAAAGGTTGGTTTAATATTAATACTTTTCATAATGTCAATATTACCCTGCAATGCAAAACCACAGTATATCGTAAAAGTAGATAAAATTTCTCAAAAATCTGTTTTTATTTACCATATACCTGATGAAGATTCGGCAGAACAGGCATCTCAATCTGTTGAAAATCCACCGCAGGATATTGTCTCTGATGATGTTACCGCAGACACTTCACCAATGGCTGATGATGAGGATGAAATTGGTTTAATTCAGGATACCGAATTGTCGCAGGATTACGAAATTAATGAAATGTATTCTGATGTTTTGCAGGGTTATGCCCAGTATGACGAAGAGGAAGAAAATACAATTGCGCTCGATGATTTTAACGAAGAATTTTTAAAACTTGATTTAAGAAAACCTTTTTTTGTTAAAAAAGATGACTATACAAGTTTGAAAACATCTTCTTTGAAATTTTATGATAACCAATATTCCAGATTTACCGGAACAGAGTATAATATTTCGCCAAAATCCAGCAGAAATTACAGAACATACAAAGGTTTCAGTGCCGGAACATTGTATAACGAAGGTATTGATTACGGCGAATGGGAGCAGTCTTCAGGGGTATTTTCGCGTTATCAATATAAACGTTTTGCCATAAATACAGCTTATATGAAAACCGTTAATACCACTAACAACAATTATAATGATAATTTTTATTTTTCTCCCGAATGGAATATGAATCAATATTTTTCACTCAGACCGGTGCTTTCTGCGGATATTACAAGAAACAGAACCAAAGCAGAGGTTATATTGTCTATAAACCCATACGGCAATAAAGATACTGACAGGCTTCGTTTTGAGCTTGGCGCAAACCAGACTTACGATGATAATAATGCAGTAATTAAAAGTCAGGTTAAGTTTAATACAAGGTTCAAATTGTAAATTTATAAACATATTTTTGTACAGCTCTGAAATTTTGTTTATAATTGTAATAAGGGAGAACAGTTTTTTAAGATATGGGAAATTCTGAATTGGAACATCAAAACAGACTGTCAGATAAAAAAAGAAAAAGACACGGTAGAAAAACAGGTTTTTACTATTCTTTTCTGACAATTGCGCTGATATTTTGTTTAATCCAAATAGGTTATGGAGCAATTTTGAATATTTCTAAAATTATTTCATATCAAGGAAAAGCAATTACTCTCAAAAATCTTCTGAAAGAAGCTCAAGGTAAAAATCAGGATTTGAAATTAGAAAAGAAAATGGTCACATCTGACAACAGCCTTGAAGGGATTGCCAGAAACAATCTTAAAATGGCCGGAGAAGACGAGGTTTTGATTATAATTAACAAAAAAACCGAGGAACCTAAAAAGAAAAAACAAAACTGGAATATAAAAAATATGTTTTTGAAAAAAGAAGCAAAACCTGAGCAAAATGCCGGTAATATTTATATTCCGCAAGAAGTTGTCGAAGAATAGAAACGGATAAATTATGGAAGATATACAGAGTTTAGATTTAATAAAACAGGCTTTTGAACTTAGAGAAAAACAATACTACAAGCCCGCAATAGAAATGCTTTACAAAGCTCTTGAAATTGAAAATGATAATATTGAAATTCTTTTTCAAATAGGCGAGCTGTATTTTCTGTTAAATAATTATACAAGGTCAATGCAGTATCTGGAAAAGGTTTTGTCTATTAATTCTGTTCATATTGATGCTTTAAAATTGACAAGAAAAATTAAAGAACGCCTACAGGATTTGAATTCTGTTCTGGAAATTTCTACAAAAATTTTTCAAATAAATCCGTGCGTTCAAAATCTTAAAGACCTTATGAAAATTCTGGTTCAATTGAAACTTTTTGATGAAATTGAAAATTACAAATCATCAGAATATTTTAATTCAGATGTAAAAATTGAATACGCAAATGCACTTTATATAAACGGCGAAACTTACAGAGCAAAAGAGATTTTGTCAGGCTGCGATATGGAAGATGAAAATGTTTTATTGCTTGCCGGTAAGATTAAATTTGATGAAAATAATCTTGATGAAGCAAAAGAAATTTTTGAAAAAATAGGTAAAAATTCACAAAATCCCGAGGTTTTAAATTTTCTCGGACTTTTTGAGCTGGAAAATATGAATTTTATAGAAGCGATAAAAAATTTTTCTAAAGCATCTAACCTTGATAAAGAAAATTCAAAATATATTTATAATCTTGCCGGTGCATATTTTTACAACGGCTGGATGGAAGAAGCTCAAAAAGCCTATGCAAAAGCGCTTTATCTAAATCCGGATAATTTAGATTACAGATATTCTCTTGCGTATTTGTATTTTGAAACAAAAGATTTCCAAAAGGCACAAAAAGAAGTCGATGCAGTTTTGGATGTTAATCCTGAACATTCTCAGGCTCGTGTTTTGAAAGCGTTGCTTTTAAAAGAAAATAAAGATTTTCTCGGCGCTCAAAAAATTCTTGAAGATAATATTAAACAAGGTCATACCGATGATTTTACAAAAATGTCGCTTGCTAAAATTTATCTGGATTTGAATATTTTTGACAAAGCTAAAAATTTAATCAATGAAGTTATTCAAAATAATCCTGAAAATTTAAACAATTTATCGGAACTTGCAGAAGTTTATATTAAAGAAAAAGATTTTGATAAAGCCTTAGAGATTGCAGACAAAATAATTGAACTTGAACCAAAATTTATTTCAGGATACATTCTTGGCGCAAAAACAGCGTTTCTAAAAGAGGATTACGAAACCGCAAAAGATTATGCACAGGATACTATTTCTCTTGATATGAACTGTTCGCAAGGGTATTATTACCTTGCAATGGTCCGCTTCAAAACCGATGACACCGAAGAAGCAATCGAATGTATGAAAAGGGCAATTCTTTACGATTTGAACAACCCTGAATACTACGCAAAAATGAGTGAGTTTTATAAATATAAAGAAGATTACAGGACTGCATTAGAATATATTTCGGAAGCTGAAAGCCTTGATAATTCTAATGAATACAAATTTATGTACTCTGAACTGGTAAAATTAAATCGTAAAAAAGGACAAAATTAATTTGATTTGCCAAAAAACATGATTATAATACATGTTATCTTATCAGTTTTTAGGGAGAAGAGAGTAAAAAGTATGAAAACCAACAGATTAATAGCCAAATTTTTAAGCATAGCCGCCATTTTTGTGATAGCCTCGACGGCAGTCTGCGCGGCAGAACCTAATGTGACTGTTCCAAAACAGTACCCCAAAAAATATACCCCCGAGTATATTAAACAAATTACCCCTAACTATAAAGATGTAGGCAAAGACGAAGTTTTTTATGTTGCACTCGATATGCTCAAAGACACGGAAGGAATGTTTTCCCGTAATGCAATTTTAGGGAATAATTTATCCCAACGACCTGTCAGAATCGAGTTTAGAGACCTTGGCGAAATAAATCAGGAGTATGCAACTTTTGATGCTCTGGGCTGGAAAAAAGGTAAAAAACTCTATATCTTTATTAATAAAAAACACAAAACAGCACCCGCAGGTGCTATAGCAGCACTTCTGGCTCATGAAGCTTTGCATCAGGATGAATACAATTCCCTGGCAGAAGAAACTTACGCTTGGACAATGGAAGCTTTTGTCTGGAACGATATTTTGAAAATTTATCCTGAAAGCAATCAGGAGCAATACCCGCTTGTAAAAAGAGAAAATACCCTTAAAAAACTTCTTGAAAAAGGAAATTACACAAATAAATACATAAAAAAAGCCGTGCTTTCCAATACCGGCTACAAAAATCTTCCGTCATATTCTCCGGGGTTTGATGATTTATAAAGATTTTTGAATAAATAACTGTTTTACATAAAAAGTATATTGATTATAAAAAATCCTTGATGTTAAATTAAGACTATGAGAAGAAGGATTAAAGCGTTAATATTTTTGGTAGGAGCGGCGGCAACACTGTTTGCCGTTAACTCTTTTTATGTGGCTAACCATAATCCTATGCTTATCGCTGATCAAAAAACAGTCGATACAACACAAATTTCTGCCCAAAAACTTTATGACCGAAGCTGGCAGACTATAAAAAACGAATATTATGACCCGAATTTTAACCATCAGCATTGGGCAAGATGGAAAAACCGCTATCAGGGTAAAATTAAAACCGAAGAAGATGCAAAAGTTGCAATAGAAACTATGCTTGCAAGTCTTGATGACCCTTATTCAAGATTTCTTACCAAAGAAGAATTTGCACAGCAAAACACATCCATTACCTCAAAGATTTCCGGTATAGGAGTTAATATAGTAAACGATGCAGGAAAAATAAGAATTATCAGCGTCATAGAAGAAACTCCGGCTCAGTTTGCGGATTTGCGCGTGGATGACGTTATACTTGCAATAGACGGCAAAAAAGTCAGCGGTCTTTCTCTTGCTGAAGTTTCTAACCTTGTCAAAGGTCCTTCAAATACCTTTGTAAGTGTTGACATTTTGCGGCAAAAAGAAAAAATTAACAAAAAAATTATCAGAAAAGAAATAAAAATAAAAACCGTAAAAAGTTCTGTTGACAAAAATATCGGCTATATTCAGATATCAAGTTTTATCAGTAATTCTACGCCGAATGAGTTTTTGGAGGCTCTTGAAAATACTCATGATACCAAAGGCTTAATTGTTGATTTGCGCGGTAATACCGGAGGACTTCTAACGAATGCCGTGTTTATCGCCAATCTGTTTATTGAAAAAGGTAAACTGGTAAGTATTGTAGGACGTAACGGCTACAGATATGATGTTATGGCGCAGGACACAAATTTGTCAATAAAAAAACCTATGATAATTCTGGTAAATGGCGCTAGTGCAAGTGCAAGTGAAATTCTTTCAGGAGCAATGAAGGATTACCACAAAGCAAAAATTATCGGTACAAAAACCTACGGCAAAGGCATGGTGCAAAAAATTATTCCTATGCCTAACGAAACAGGTCTTAATCTTACAATAGCAAAATATCTTACTCCGAAAGGAAAAGATATTAATAAAAAAGGTATTGCTCCTGATATTGAAGTTAAATTTGAAAAAAAAGATATTGAAGAGCGCAAAGATGTTCAGCTTGAAAAAGCAAAAGATATTCTTGCAAAGATTTTGGCAGATAATAAATCAAAATAAAAATCCAAACCTTGACAACGGATTATGTATCGCTTATATTAAATATACGAAATGGCGACATGGCCAAGTGGTAAGGCAGAAGCCTGCAAAGCTTTTATCCCCCAGTTCGAATCTGGGTGTCGCCTTTTTTAAAAAGATATATGTTTAATAAAAGTGGCTTGCCTTTATCAGGCAAGCCACTTTTTGTATTTTATGCGAGGTAATCCCTATATCTGTTTCCAAAAAGCGTTAGCCGAAGTTCTGGTAGAG
>CAROLD010000003.1 GCA_949035555.1 uncultured bacterium
AGACATGTTTGAAAGTTTCGTTAATAGTAGCTTGAGAAGCTGCAACACTTGATACTGGAGCAGAGAGAACACTTGGGTTAAAAGCATCAGATGGGTTATTTGTGCTTCCTGCACCTCTGGTGAAAACGAAGTATCCTGCATCATCTCTGTTGTCGTAGTTTACTGTATATTTGTATATAGGAGAATAGGCAACATTTTTGACATCAGAAGAAACGAAATCTTTGAGACCTTGTTGAGCAAAAAGAATTTGTGTATTATCTTCATTGGCGTCGGATAGTAAGTTCATAGCAATGACGTTAAGATTACCATTGTGTTCGCCGTAAGAATCAGCAGTAAATTTGTCCATCTCAGCTTTAGCTAAGTCAACGTCCAGGGTAGCATTAACATCTCCTGTTAAAGTGAGAGAGTTAAAGTTGTAGGTATGAGTTAGGTTGTTAACGGTATTTAATGTTGTATTTCCTACGGAAAGATTTGCATCATACATATCGTTATACATACCGAATGTGCCTGTGCCGTCGCCTGTTATGTTGACGGTGTAGCCTTCTGAACCGCGGATGTTGTCGTACATGTCAATGCGACCTTTGTTTAATGCTTGGAAGTTTATTGTGGCTGCATTATCTGCGTAGATTGCGTTGTCGTCTTTTTCTTCGCCTACTTGGGTGTAGTTATCTTTGAAGGTTGAGGTGCCGTTATCTGCTAGGATGTTTAGGTCTTTGGTGGTGTAGATGGCGCCGCCTTGGGCTGTGCCGCTTTCTGATTTTGCGTAGTTGCCGAGGAATGTGCTGTTGCTGATTGCGCCGATTGTGCCTTCGTTATATATCGCGCCACCTTTGGTCTTTCCTGTTGTAATTAGAACATAATTATTTATAAAATCACCATTAATTAAATCAATTTGATTGCTTCCTAAAGTTGCAATTGCACCCCCATAAACATCATTTTCCATTGAAGTTGCATGATTAGAAATAAAATTAGCTTTTAAAGTACCAATAATACCTGAGTCACTCATAATAGCACCACCCCAAGTATTTCTATCTGCTTGTGCTTGATTTTTTATAAAATTTCCAGTTATAGAGTTTATCACTCCGTTATATTGGTAAATAGCACCTCCAAGTGATCCTGTTACTGCAATTGCACTATTTTCTATGAAATCCCCTTTTATTGAATTGATCGTGGATTCATTATTCCATACTTCTATTGCACCACCCTTTGCAAATTTTTCATTACCCTCTGCTTTATTTTTAATGAATGATGCCTCCAGATTTTCAATTGCACCTCCCCCATATATAGATAATGCGCCACCTTCTGCAGCTCGACCAACAACACTATTATTTGTAAAACTTCCAGAAATAGTTTTAATAGAGCTAGCTCCATTATTGAATATTGCACCGCCAACTCTTTCTGCAGTATTATTCATAAATATTCCTTGAATACTTTCTATTGATGCATTTTCATTATAAATAGCACCGCCTAAGTTATCAGAAAAATTAGCTATAAAACTAGCATTGATATTAGTTATAACTGCGTCATTATTATATATAGCACCACCATTCCCATTTGTAACATTATTACTTATGAAAATTCCTGAGATATTTTCTATTGTTGCACTAACATTACTAATTGCCCCCCCGTAGCCATCTGTAACATTATTACTTATAAAATTACTTGATATATTTATTAAATTACCGCCTAAATAATTTGAAATAGCACCACCATAATTATTCGCAGTGTTATTTATAAAGTTAACATTTATTGTTTCAATTACTCCGCTTGCATTAAAAATAGCACCACCATAATACATTGCAGAATTCCCAATATAGTCACCTGATAACTCTTTGATATTACCGCTAGCATTATTAATTGCACCCGCGGAGCCATAATTTGCTGTATTGTTTAAAAAATTACCATTTATAATTCCCATGGAACCTTTTTCATTGTATATTGCACCACCATAACCAGTGGTATTATTGACAAAATCTGCGGTTATATTTAAGTTAGATATGTCTTTTGAATTATATATAGCTCCCCCATAATGATTTTCAACTATGTCTCGATAAAGTTTATTATTTATACTATCAGTAATATTATTAATACGTGTAGTTTCTACCTGTAAATTTTCAGGCTTTTGATATTCGTAACTGTAATATTTTTTTGTTCCGTCTGGTAGAATAATATTAAAATTATTATTATCTATAATTCCCTCGCTCCATTCAATTCTATCGCAAGTTTTAATTGAGTTTAAATCAAAATTTTGTAAACTAATGTTATTAATTTCATCAGCAAAAGCTGGAGCTCCAAGAATTACTGTTCCAGACAAAAGTGCTGCAGATATAGTTTTAAAATTGTTTTTCATCTTTCTCATCGTATAACCTCACTTTCAAATAAAATGCATCATTTTATTTAAAAGCGTGCATCAAGCAAAACTCTTGACACGACAAGGTTTTAAACAATGCGTGAAGTTACAACTATGAGAACAACTAAATAATAAGTATACTCAAATCTATTTATAACTGTGATTTCATATTTTAATTCACATTATAAATATTTTGGTGTATTCACTATGTTCTACCAAATTTATATTCGGCATTCTTAATTTCTATCTTTAGGGGTTGAGAGATAATCGTTACAAATTTAAATATAATATATCTCTATAGATATATTATAACATATTTTATTAATCTCGCAAGTGTTAATTATACAGTTATTCGTTACAGTTGTTAACATAAAATTCTTCAAAATACCTAAAATAATATGTTTTTGCTATACTATTAGTAGTCACTGGTTGGATTTACCCTCACAAATGGGTTTTTGACCTTTTTTAATGCAGAAAGGATAACTTAGAAGATGAAGAAATTGATGACTTTTTTAACTATGCTCTTTATGGGGATGCAAAGTGTGCATGCTATGAATGTCGATGCGTTTATGGATAAACATATTGCGCCGATATCAGATGCTATAGCAAAGTTAATCTTTTTCCCTATATCTGTTTTCGGGTCAAAAGTTCCTGTAATTATTTTCTGGATATTATTTGCCGGAATATTTTTTACAATTTATTTCAGAGGGATAGCAATCTGGGGATTTAAACACGCTATTGATGTTGTTGCAAAACCTGCCGAAAAAAGTTCTGAAGGTGACAGTTGTGGTGAAGTTTCTTCATTTCAGGCTCTTGCAACTGCTTTATCAGGAACAATCGGTATAGGAAGTATTGCAGGTGTTGCAATTTCAATTTCTATAGGCGGACCCGGCGCGGCGTTCTGGATTTTCGTCGGCGCGCTTTTAGGTATGGCTATTAAGTTTGTAGAAGCGACTCTTGCTGTTAAATATAGAAGATTTAACCTTGACGGTTCGGTATCAGGTGGTCCGATGCATTATATTGCACACGGTTTAACCCGTAAAAATATGCGCTGGTTAGGTCAACCGCTATCCGTAATATTTGCTATCCTTTGTATTGGCGGCGGTATTACCGGAGGTAACATGATACAAATTAACCAAACCGCACACCAGCTTATATTTATCACCGGCGGTGAACATAGTTTCCTTCACGGTTATGCGTGGGTTATCGGTCTGATTGCGGCTATTCTTATCGGACTCGTTGTTGTTGGCGGTATTAAGAGTATAGCTAAAGTTACAACCGTTTTAACTCCGACAATGTGTTTGTTATACATTATTTCAGGTTTGATTGTAATCTGTGCAAATATCAAAGGTATTCCTCAGGCTATCTCAACTATCGTTACAGAAGCTTTCCATCCGACAGCTGTTGCAGGCGGTATTTTCGGTACAATTATTATCGGTTTAAGACGTTCTGTTCAATCTAACGAGGCTGGTACCGGTGCTGCTGCTATTGTTTATGCAACATCTCAAACTAAAGAAGCTGTTTCGCAAGGTTTTGTTGCGTTATTAGAAACTTTTTTAACAGGGGTTCTTTGCTTGTTTACATCTTTTGCAATCGTTATTACAGGAGCTTACACTAAAGCAAGCGGTATTTCTGGTATCGAGTTAGCGTCTAACGCTTTCCAATCAGTTATTTCTTTCTTCCCGATTATTTTATCGATTATTGCTGTTTTGTTTGCGGTTTCAACATTGATTTCCTGGGCATATTACGGGCAGAAAGCTTGGACTTTTCTTTTAGGTGAAGGTAAAAAACGTGTTTTAACATTTAATTTGATTTATTGTTTGTTTATTATTATCGGTTCTGCGATGAATGTACAATCAATTATTGATATTACAGATGCAATGATGATTTCTATGTGTGTTCCAAACATTATTGTACTTTATATTTTGGCACCTGAAATTAAAAAAGATTTGAAAGCTTATTGCTTAAAATACGGTATCGGCAAGTTGATATACAGAAAATGGTTCAAAGAAGAAAGACCTGTTGAAGCTGTTGTTGAAGTGAAGGAGGCTGAATAATGTCAGACCAAATTATTGTAACTGTATCAGGTGTAGATAAAGTCGGTATTGTTGCGGAAGTTACTGCAATGATGGCAAAATACGATGTCAATATCGAAGATATTAAACAAACATTGATGCAGGGGCATTTTGTAATGTTTATGTTGTGCAATATCGGAACTTCAAAATATTCATTCAAAGAAATAAAAGAAGCGTTTACTGAACTTGGTGAAAAAATGAAGATGGAAATCTGGGTTCAGAAGCGCGAAATCTTTGACAATATGCATAGGATTTAGTAAAATAATTATATACGAGCGATTAGCACTCTGCCGACGATAAAAGATTAAGTATCTTTTGAGGAGAGGGGTAGCGCATCTGAGGAAAACGAAAGTTTTTCGATTGACAATTATATACGGGCGATTAGCACTCTGCCGACGATAAAAGATTAAGTATCTTTTGAGGAGAGGGGTAGCGCATCCGAGGAAAACGAAAGTTTTTCGATTGACAATTATATACGGGCGATTAGCGCAGTTGGTAGCGCATCACATCGACATTGTGGGGGTCACGTGTTCGAGTCACGTATCGCCCAGACTAAAAAAGAGAAGGCATAAACTTTCTCTTTTTTAGTAGGGTTTACGCGCTCCGATAATAATTTGTTTTTGTTGAAAACAAATTACCTCGTCAGCCGTTTTCACGGCATACGTGAGTTGTACGGTTTGGCTTTCATAGTCTCACCTACAACTTACGCAACGTATCGCCAAAAGAGGAGAGGTTGAAAAACATCCTTTTTGTGTCTGAAAAAGAAAGAGACCTCGCAGTTGAAGTCTCTTTCCTTTTGTTATCGGTTGTTTAACCATGTCAGTTCATGCCGGCTGACAAACAACCGTTCCTATCCCGCCGCTTTTTTTGCATGCCCGCATTCGAGTCGCGGGATAACTCGGCACTTTGGATAGAAAATTTAGTCTTTTGTTTCGATTTCTAATTTTTTAGGTTTTGATGTTTCGATATTTTGTTTTGGGATGGTGATACATAAAACTCCATCTTTATAAAGAGCTTTTGCTTCATCGGCTTTTATCGGCTGGTCAAATGACACTGTTCGCTGATATTTCCCGTAACGAAACTCTGATGTGTGATATCTTTTGTTATGTTCGGTTTCTTGTTCTTCTTCTTTTTCTTCGTGGGTCATTGCGCTTATTGTCATAAAGTCGTTATCAAGTTCTACTTCAATGTTATCTTTTTTAACACCCGGTAATTGAACTTTTACTTTATAATTATCTTTGTTTTGAATTACTTCAACTGCCGGACGAAGAGTTGAGTTTTTCTTTATATTAAGAGGATGGCCGAATGAATGCATAAAAAATGTATCGCGTAAGAAATTATCTAATTCCTGATGGATACTGTCAAAATACAATTCAGGCTCTCTCACAATCAAATCGTGATTCATCTGTTTTAACTCCTTTCATATATATAAGATATCTTTTTGTAAGCTTATTTACATTAGTAAATTTACCTATATTAACCTGTACTTTCGTACAATAGTTTTTTTATGTTTTTCCAAAATAATGTTGAAAAAAGGAGAAATTTTATGGCTTGTAAAATGCTAGTTTTTGATTTGAGAGAGGCAGAGAAGGCTTTTTTTGAACGAAATAAATTTGAAAATTTTGATATAAAGTTTATTGATGGAAGTTTAAACGAAGAGACTGTTAACAATCTGTCTGAAGAAGATTTGGAACAGGCTATGATAATCAGTGTGTTTATAACATCTGAAATTAATCAAAAAGTTCTGGATAAATTCAAGAATTTACGTATAATTTCTACCCGTTCGACAGGGTGCGACCATATTGATTTTGAACCGTGTTTGAACAAAAACATTGCACTTATAAATGTTGAAAAATACGGTAATACATCTGTTTCACAATTTACATTTGCGCTTATTCTTGCACTTGTAAGACATTTATTTCCTGCTGTTGAAGCGATAAAAAGCGGTGCTTGTATTGAGCAGGATTATACCGGACGAAATTTGAACACATTAACTCTCGGACTTATCGGAACAGGTGCAATCGGCGCGGGAGTTTGCGAAATTGCGCATGGTTTTAATATGGAAATTCTTGCTTATGACCTGTATCCGAAAACTGAACTTGAACAAAAATATAATGTTAAATATGTTGAAATGGACGAACTGTTAAAAAATTCTGATATTGTTTCATTACACCTTCCGTATTTGAAAGAAAATTATCATTTGATTGCAGAAAATGAGATTAAAAAAATGAAAGATGGTGCATATTTTATCAATGTTTCCAGGGGTGAGCTTGTTGATTTAGCTCCGTTATTAAAACATATTAAAGACCGAAAATTAAAAGGTGCGGCTTTGGATGTTGTTGCCTGTGTTGACCCGAATTGTCTTGAAGAAGTAAAGGTTACGGAACGTTCCTCTTTAATGTGTTTGGAAGAATCAAAAGTCGTAAAAGAATTAAATTCTCTTCCGAATGTAATAATTACTCCTCACATGGCTTATGATACTCAGGAATCGGTTGATTATATTCTGGAAAAAACTTTTGAAGGTTTGACAGATTTTATTAACGGCGGACATAAGTTCAGGGTATTTTAGTTTATTTTTCCATAATTTGCATTGATATTGTACCGAACAGATAATCAACTCTTTTGACAAATTTTAATCCTGAATTTTCAAATTCTTTGATTAAATTATCAGGTGGCGGAAATTCTTCTTTTGACGATAAAAGATAGTCATAATGTTTTGAATTTACCCCGATAATTTTTGCAAAAAACGGAACAATTATATTAAAAATTTTACTTACTTTGTTATGTTCTCCAAAATCAAGCTGTAAAAATTTTCCGCCGCGGCAAAGCACTCTGTGTATTTCAGAAATTGCTTTTTCGCGGTCTTTGATATTTCGCAGACCAAAACCCATTGTTATAAAATTAAATTCTTCTTCTTCAAAAGGAAGATCAGTGCAGTCGCCTTTCATAAAAACTGCGTGGGGATTTTTTTTCATTGCAAGTTTAAGCATTTTTTCAGAAAAATCCAGTCCGATAACTTTAGCGCGCGGATAGAATTTAGAAATAATTTTTGTGAAATCTCCTGTTCCGCAGCATAAATCCAGCACAACAGAACGAGGCTTGATATCAAGTTCTTTTAGTGCAAAATATTTGATAATAAAATGTGTGCCCAGCGAAATTATATTATTCATTTTGTCATAATATGATGAAATTTCGTCAAACATATTTTGGATTTTTTGCGGATTTTTATCGCAGGTCATAATTTTCTCCATTTACACAACATATATTTTAGAATACAATTAAAGCATGAAAATCGCATTTGTACCAATAGATAACAGACCTGTGTGTTATACAATGCCGCAATTGATTTCGGAAATTGATGAGAGCATTGAATTTTTTATGCCTGAGCGCAGGATTTTGGGCGGATTAAATAAAAATGCCGATATTGAAAAACTTTTTGACTGGCTTAGAGAATTGCCGAAACTTGATGCGATTGTTTTGTCCTTGGATACAATTGCTTACGGCGGGCTGATTCCTTCAAGAAGATGTCCCGAAAGCTTTGAACAGATAAAAGAACGTGTGGATAACTTAAAAAAAATACTGAAAGAAAAAGATGCAAAAATTTATGCATTCTCAAGTATAATGCGGATTTCTAACAACAATTATAATGAAGAAGAAAAAGAATACTGGTCAAAATGGGGAAAAAAGATTTTTGACTATTCATACCAGACCCACAAACTTGGTTGTGAAAGCTGTATTACTAATATAATCCCGTCTGGTATTTTGGATGATTATATTGAAACGAGGAAACGCAATTTTGAAATCAACAAACTTTACCTTGAATGGCAAAAAGAAGGTTTGTTTGAAACTTTAATCTTTTCAAAAGATGATTGCGCCGAGTATGGTTTTAATGTTCAGGAAGCAAAAATTTTGGAAAGACTTGGCGGGTTTACCAAGACAGGTGCTGACGAAATTCCTTTGAGTTTGTTGTCACGTGCAGTTCAAGGTGAGATAAAAATCTGTCCGATATTTTTAGAGCCCGAACATAAAAATTTAATCTCAAATTACGAAGATATTTCCATTGAAAAATCTGTAGAAGATCAAATTGAACTTGCAGGATGCACGGTTACGGATGAAGCGAATGCTGATATTCTGTTGTATGTGAATAATTTCAAAAACAATCAGGGCGAAATAGTTATGGGGGTAAACACCGAAAGTTTCGGCGGAAGTTTTACCGTACCTGACAGACCTTATATGATTGCAGATGTGCGATTTGCAAACGGTGCAGATAATAATTTTGTACAAGCATTATTTGAAAATAAAATAGAAGATAAAAACTTTTACGGATATTCTGCATGGAACACATCGGCAAACACTTTGGGCAGTTTGGTTTGTGGTGCTAAAGTTAAATTTTTTGCGCAAAAATATAATCAAAATGCTTTTCAAAAATTGCAGGTCACAAGATTTTTGGATGACTGGGCTTATCAGGCAAACATCCGCCAAATTCAGACATCACCTGATATTTCAGACCTTGTATTTAAAATGAAAGATTACGAAAAAACTGTCGGAGGACTTTTGGGCACTGAGGTCAATGCACATTATTTTTACCCCTGGGAAAGATTGTTTGAGGTAGAAGTTGAGTTTAATTGATATTATTTTACTTGCGATTGCGCTCGGGATTGATTGCTTTGTGGTTTCGTTTTCGCAAGGTTTAATCTTTAACACCAACAGACTTAAAAATTCTTTGAGACTTGCTGTTATAATGGGGTTGTTTCAAGGTTTGATGCCTGTAATTGGATATGTTGGTACAAATTCTTTGTATAATTTGATTGTTCCATACAGCAAGTGGATTGTTTTCGGGATATTTTTTATACTTGGTGCGAAATTTATTTTAGAAGCATTTAAACAAAAAGAAGAAGAAATTCAGTGTATTGGGTTGAAATGTCTTTTGGGGCTTGGAGTTGCAACAAGTATTGATGCGCTTGTATCGGGTGCAACCCTAAGATTAACGGGTGCAAATTTGATTTTATCAATGAGTTTAATCGGTTTAGCATCATTTTTTATGTCATTGGCAGGATTTTGGAGCGGGAATTTTATCAAAAATATTCCTTCAAAATATCTTGAAACTGCAGGAGGAGTAATCCTAGTCCTTCTTGCTTTTAAGTCGTTGAGTTAAGATAGCAGGCGCTTTTGTGTTCAGGTGTGATATTTTCTAAATTTGGAACTTTTTGGGTGCAAATTTCCATACAAAATTCACAGCGGGGATTGAATTTACAGCCGTCAATTTTTTGTGCCAGTGTCGGTGGCTGACCTTTGATTGTTTCAAGTTTTTCTCCGCGGTTTGACGGAAGAGATTTCAATAAAGCTTTTGAATACGGATGATTCGGGTTTGCAAAAAATTCTCTGCTTGGAGCGTTTTCAACAATTCTTCCCGCATACATGACTGCGATTTCGTCTGCATTTTCGCTCACCAGAGCTAAATCATGCGTAATCAACAAAATTGATGTATCGCTGTTTGTTTTTATGTCGTTCAGAAGTTTCATAATCTGTGCCTGAATGGTTACATCCAGCGCTGTGGTCGGCTCGTCCGCGATAAGAATTTCTGCCTGACATGCAAGCGCCATTGCAATAATTGCGCGCTGTTTCATTCCGCCTGAAAATTCGTGAGGATAATTCTTTAACCTTGATTTTGCTGCAGGAATTTGTACCGCTTCAAATGCTTCAATTGCTTTTTCATTTGCTTCTTTTCCATTGAGTCCCTGATGGATTTTTATAATTTCCAAAAGCTGGTCACCCACTGTATATAATGGGTTCAAAGACGTCATCGGGTCTTGCGGAATTAGTGCAATTTTGCCGCCGCGAATTTTTTGCATTTCTTTTTGTGATTTAGTGAGAAGGTTTTCACCGTTGAAGTGTATTTCTCCCGAAGTTATTCGTGCAGTTTTTGGAATAAGCCCTAAAATGCTCATAGCGCTCATTGTTTTTCCGCAGCCTGATTCGCCGACAATTGACAACATCTTGCCTTTCTCAAGCGAAAATGAAACATCATACAGCGCCTGTCTGAATTCCTCTTCGCATTGAAAACCTAAATTTAAATTTTTAACTTCTAATATCGCCATATCAATAATTATATAGGTTTTTAAAATTAAAGTAAATAGTAACTATGGTAAATATTTTTGTGATTAGCGGCAATCTTTACCCCCAATTCCCTCCCCCTTGCAATGATAATTAAAATAAGTTATAATAAAAATATAGGGTGGGTACTCCTCACAAGTACCCTTTCACAGACCCTATATGAACAACGAAATTATTTGTAAAAGAAGTCCTAATAGCACTAGGGCTTCTTTTATTGTCAAATTATTCATTATCCTCACCTCCTTTCCACCAGTTTCACAGTATCTGTTGATGTGTAGTTGGAGGTTTTAGCCTGTTCCCTATATTAAGCTTTTTTTGATTTATCTGCTAATTCTGAGTCAACTCTTAAAAATACAGGGTGAATTTCTTCTTTTGAAATCAATTTACCTGCTTTAATATTTGATGTTGTAATATCATCAAGTTTTGTTGATAAATCATAAGACAGCTGTTTTGCCATATCAGCTGCAATATTCGGGCAATACGGGTAAATAAGTGAAGAAATTACACACATAATTTCTAACACGGTTGCAAGAACTTGTCCGCATTCTGTCATTTTTTCTTCTTTTGCAAGTGTCCAAGGTGCGTTGTCTGTTACGAATTTGTTTGTTGCATCAACCAGTGAAACAATTTCCTGTGCGGCTTCCTGTATTTCAAAGTGATTGAAATGGTTTTCAACAATTTTAACAGTTCCGAGAGCTGTTTTCAAAAGACTTTCAGCTTCTTTTGAACGGTTGTTCAAGAATTCTTCTTTAATTTCACCATCAAAGTATTTCACAAGCATTGAAAGACTTCTGTTCAGCAAGTTGCCCATGCTGTTTGCTAAGTGAGCGTTAACTTTTTCTTTGAAGTCTTGATCAGAATAGTTACCGTCACGTCCGCAAGGGGCAGAGGTTGCCATGTAATATCTGAATGCGTCAGGATGTGCTAATTCAAAATTTTCAAGAACAGATGTTGGTGAAACTACATTGCCTAAAGATTTTGACATTTTTGTTTCATCAATCGTAATCCAGCCATGGGCAAAGATGTGTTTTGGTAATGGCAATTCTAAAGCCATCAAAATTCCAATCCAGTAAATGCTGTGGAATTTCAAAATATCTTTTCCGATAACATGAACATCTACAGGCCATAATTTTTTAAATTGTTCTGAAGGATTTTCTGTATCGTAACCGATTGCTGTAATGTAGTTTGAAAGTGCGTCTATCCAAACATATATAGATTGTTCAGGGTCATCAAGAACATCAATACCCCAGCCTACGTTTGCTTTGTTACGTGAAACAGAAATATCTTGAATATCTTCTAATTGGTTTAAAACTTCGTTTGCTCTGAATGATGGAACAATAAATTCAGGGTTTTCTTTGATGTGTTTAATTATCGCATCTTTGTATGCTGATAATTTGAAGAAGTAATTTTCTTCTTTAACAACTTCAGGTTTTTTAAGGTGGTCAGGGCAGAGTCCGTCTTCTGTTAAATCTTTAGGATTTAAGAAACATTCGCAGCCTGAGCAGTATAAACCTTCGTATTCGTGTTTATAAATGTCACCTTTTTCAACAAGTTTTTGGAAGATTTTTTGAACAACTTTTTCGTGGTCTTCATCAGTTGTTCTGATAAATCTGTCATATTTAACATCCAGAGCAGCCCAAGCATCTTTAAATTTTTGGGCATTTTCGTCGCATAATTCTTTTGGAGTTTTACCTTGAGCAGCTGAAGTTTTTTGGATTTTAATTCCGTGTTCGTCAGTACCTGTCAAGAAGAACATGTTATCTGTTCTTTGAGAATAGTGTCTTGCGATGATATCTGTCAAAATTTTTTCATAAGCGTGTCCGATATGCGGTGCTCCGTTTACGTAATCTATAGCTGTTGTTAAATAATATTTATCCATTTTATTTCCCTCATAAATCCTTATTTTATAAGAAAATCCTATCACAAAAATGCTGTCATTTGGATAAATTTTTTAAAGAAAGCGCAATTTTTGTAGGCAAAAATACTTTATATACATGTAGGTTAAATGTAAAGGAATAGTACTATGTCTTCAAACTGGGCTTTTAATCTGGATATGCTTGCCGCAAACGGAGTGTTGGATTTTGATGCACCGTCGTATTTGCTTGACCAAACCCCTAGATATTCAGGTGGTTTGCAGCCTGAAATTCTTCCTATGACAAATATCGGACTTTTACCTGAAGGTACAAAGTTAAGAGATTTGCCACAGACTGACGAATATAAAAATTCAAATAAGGAAGTTGTTCAAAATCCTAAATGGAAAAGATATTTGCTCGGCGGAATTGTTGCAGCCGGTGTTGCGGGTGGAGCTGTCGCATTTATGGCAAGTAAGGGCAAGATAAAAATGCCAAATCTTAGCGGTTTAAAAACAGCAGGACAAACGGTTTTAAATTATATTAAAAAACCTTTCCAATGGATTGCGGGTAAATTCAAGAAACCGTAGCAACATTTATACTTGTCACTTCTGTCTGGAGCCAGAGTCTGTTAGTGTTGGTTTATCTCGTGAGGGTTTGTTTTTTCTTTTATGACAATTTCGTACCCGAGGTAGTCTAATACTTCCTGTACAGTGTTAAATCTGACAGTTTCATTTTTGAATTTTGTGGATAATCCACCTTCAACAGGAACATCAAAACCTGCTTCTCGTAATTTTATTGCAAGTTTTCGCATCGATAATCCTTTGCGTAATAATATAATTCGAATTTCTTCATATATATCTAACATATCAACAGTGTATTTATATTTTCAAAAGTTGACAAATATATGACTTGTTGTTATTGTATATTAAACAGCGTATAATTAGGTACGATAATTGTTAAGCAAGATGAGCAATGATATTTATAAAGACTACGAATTTGATGAAGAAGATGACATTGTTTTGCCCGATACATTCTGGGGTGAACTTGTTTATATAAAGTTTATACTTATAGAAATTTTTAAAACTCCACAAAATCGTAAGTTAAAATTTAAACACTTACAAAGACAAATCTGCTTCTTTTGGTTATGGATGAAAAATAAGTAAAAAGTAATGAGATACTTCGGGGGTAGATAAAGCGACTAATAATTTGCAAATTAGATAAATATTGGTGGCAAAATACCCGGTGCGACGAGCACCTACATCATACCTTTACGGTTGAAGAAGAATGCTGCAATACAAGTTGCCACAACTGATATTGTAATTACAATTAAAAATCCGAAATGATGTTCCCCAAACGGCATTGGAACGTTCATGCCCCAGAAACTACCTATCATTGTCGGAATTGACATGATAATTGTAATTGATGCCAAGAATTTCATTACTAAGTTTAAGTTGTTATTTATGATTGATGCCATACAATCCATCATGCTTTCCAAAATTGTTCTGTGCATTTCAACCATCTCTGATGCCTGTTTGTTTTCAATGATTACGTCTTCAAGCATATCAATGTCGTCTTCCGTGAATTTCAAAATTCTTTGCAAGTTCGCAGTATGCACCATTCTTAACAGTTTTTGAAGCACAAGCTGGTTATCTTTCAAAGCTGTTGTGAAATAAACTAATGATTTCTGGATTTCCATCAATTGGAATAAAGCTTTGTTATTTGTAGTTTTTCTCAGGGAATCTTCAATACTTTCTGTTTGTTTGTTTATAATATTCAAATATCTCAAATAGAATTTTGCGGCTCTGAACAAAATGCTGAGCATGAAATTTGCTTTATGGCGTGTATCAAAGAATTTGGCGGTATCAGAGTTGAAAGAGTTAATAATTTTATTCTCGTGAGAACAAACCGTAATAACGCTTTCAGGTGTAAAAATTAAACCTAACGGCAAAGTGTCGAAGTTGCCTTCTTCATCCATAACAGGCACGTTAGTAATGATTAAGAGGTTGCCGTCCTCAAAATCCATACGTGAAAGCTCGTCTGCGTCCAGTGAATTGTTTAAAAAACTTTCATCCAAACCCAGTACAAGAGAAACCTGTTGAATTTCGTCTCTTGTAGGGTTAATCAGGTTAAACCATGAGCCTGAAACAGCTTCATTCAGGTTCAGTTTTTTCAAAGATCCGTCATCCTGGGTTTTTGAAATTTCGAGCATATGACTATTCCTAATTGCCTGACTACAGTACAATTAAACTACACTTTGCGCAAAAGTTCAATAGTCTATATTGTTGAGATTATGAAATTTACTCTTCGTCGTCGGTGTCTTCTTTTTTGATTTGGTCAAGAACCATTTTAGCCATTTCTTTTGCAATAACTTTTTGAGTATCTGCAGGACAATTTTGAAGCATATTCATAGCGGTTCTGAGTGTTGTATCAATGTCGTACCAGCGGCCGCGTCTGTTGTCGTCCAGACCTGAACCTACCGCGTTAATAATATCATCAACCGCTTCAAATTTTTCATCTTCAATGTTGTGTTCAATAATAATTTTGATTAAATTTAATGCAACGCGGATTTGAGTTTGGTCGTCTGTTTCTTCCAAAGTTCTAACAGCTTCGGATAAAACAGGGTCTTTGTCATACCAGCGTCTGTGTTGTTGAGAATATTCTTCTTTCATCTTCCGTGTCTCCTTTTTATTATATTATACCTAAAATTTTTAACCTTGTTTAAATGTTACGCCTTTTGTACCTTTCGGATATTCCCACTCAAGACAATTTCTTTCGCAGGCAATCCGGCATGCTCCGCATTCAAGGCAGTTTTCGAAGTTTACAATTAGTATTTGATGTTCTTCATCCCATTCATAAACTTTTGCAGGACAAATATATGTACAGCATCTGCTCTGACATAGTTTACACTGTTCCATATCCGGTTTAAGGTGTGATTTTGTGTCAGGTGAATATTTGAGTGTATAAAGTTTTTTATCTATATTCATAACAGGATACTCCATACAAGACGTAATAGTGCCCAAGCATCTTTAAACAGTTCGGTAATTTTTCTGTCAGTAAAGATACTTTTGATAAATTTCCAATAATTTTCTTTTTTGGGTACTCCATTTGCTGATGTAAACATTTCAAAAAATGCATTGATTTTTTTCAGGTAGTAACTTAAAAATGCCTGCTGTCTTTGGTGAAAAATGTCCATCAAATCGCGGTAAGTTTTCATATCTTTCATTACGAAAGAATTTTTCAATTTGTGTTCATATTTTGAAAGAGTTTTCTTTGAATAATCACCATTATCAAGTGCCTCAATCGCAGTTTCAGCAGCAAGTTTTCCGCTAATCATGGCAAGATTTGTACCTTCCCAGTGCAGGTTATTAACAAGCATCCCTGCGTCTCCGACAATCATAACGCCGTTGTCGCATAGTTTTGGAATTTTTTTGTATCCGCCCTCAGGAATTAAATGGGCTGAATATTCTTTTAATTCACCGTTTTTTATATAAGGTGCAATTTTCGGGTGCTGTTTTAATTGTTCCAAAAGTTCAAATGGTCTGTAATTCTTTTCAACAAGGTCATTCAGAGTAACCCCGAGCCCAATTGTTACGGAATCTGTGTTTGTGTACATAAAACCTAAGCCGAGTGAACCGAGCATTGGTCCGCCAAAAAGTTCACCGATTGCGCCTTCGCCGTCTTTTAGGTTAAATCTTTCATTGATTGTTTCTTTATCAAGCTTAATAACTTCTTTTACACTTAGTGCAACATCGCGGGTTTCAATATCTTTGCGAAGTCCTATTTGTTTTGCAAGAAGTGAATTTACGCCGTCAGCGAGAATTACAATGTCTGCATAATATTCTTCAAGTTCTGTTTTTATACCGATAACTTTGTTTTTTTCTTTGATAAGTTCTCGTACAACAGTTTCTTCAACCAGCACAGCACCGGCTTTTCTTGCTTCGTCTGCTGCCCAGCGATCAAATTTGCCGCGGATTACAGAATAGCTTGAATTGTCTTCTTTGCGGTAAGAAACAGTTGTTGCATCGGTTTCGCCTAATATCATGTAGTTGTGTTCAATGTTTCTGCGCTCAACAGGGGCTTCTGTTTCAAAGTTTGGAAAAATTTCTTTTGTAGCCGCTGTGTAAATCGCTCCGCCAAACATATTTTTACTGCCTGCAAACATTCCGCGTTCAATGACAACAACCTCTTTGCCTGCGCGTGCAAGTGTAATTGCGGCAGAAATTCCCGCAGGACCTGCGCCGACAATTATAACATCTGTTTTATTATCTTTCTTTAGCATAAAACCCCTCTTGTTTGAAGATTATACACTAAAATTTAACTTGTGTAAATGCCGAGGAGTAGCCCCTCCGTACGGGGGGTAAATGTTGTTACCGATTGTATTCTTGTACGAGAATTATGGTACATATAGCACAATTGTTTTAGATTTTTAATTTTTCCGAAAGAGGGTAAATTTGTATATTGAAATTACGCAACTCGCCATTCTTAATTTTAGATTTTATGTTTATAATATATTTGAAATCAAAGTATGTTATGAAAAATATAAAAGTATTATTTGGAAGAAAGATTAAAGAGCTGAGAAAGAGACTGGGTATGACGCAGTCAGACCTTGCAGAGCGCGTAGCTGTCGATAACAAGCATATAAGCTGTATTGAAAGCGGTAAAAATTTTCCGTCTCCTGATTTGATTGACAGGCTTGGTCAGGCTTTGCATGTTGAACCTAAGGATTTGTTTGAATTTTACCATCTTCAAGATGCTTCCGTTCTGAAAAAAGATGTTGCTGAAATGCTGCAAAACCTTACAGAAGATGAGCTTACTTTAACTTACAAATATATAAGAACTTTTATACTAAAATAATTTTTTAATTGGGTAAGTTAATCTTAATTCTTTCAATATCATTAAAATCGGAAGGTTTTGATTTTTTCTCACTCTCACCCAAAAGAACTACAGCATCAACTTTTGCTGTTTTTCTTTTTGAATTTGCAGGAAAGACGGTTATATCTTGATATTGATAACTTCTTATAAGGTTTTGAATTCTTTTTTTGTCTTCATTTGACAAATAGACAGATGTTACATTAATATTTCGGATTTGACCGTCCGATGTGACTGTGAAAGAGTAATAAAACCAGGTTCCGATGCCGTATTGATCGAGCGAATGGATGTACATACTGTCATCAAGAATTTTGTTAATAAATTCACTTTTCCAAGTTGCCCAGTCAATATTTTTTACAATATATCTATCTGTATTTTGACGGGAATTGTTAGTATTTGTTTGTGAGAATTGTGTTCTGGCATTATTAAGCTTATCTTTTCTGTTTTTGAACTCGTCAAAATTGCTGTAATACCCGTCTTGATTATCAGATGAAGTATTTTGGCTGTTAACGCCTGTTGACTGATTATCAAAAGGTTCAAAGTTTATGTCTGTTTTTGTATTGTCGAACTCTGTACCATTCATTTTGATATCAGAATTAGTGACATTAACATTTGTTCCTGATGCATTAATATCTGTTTTGTTAAAATTTGTACCTGTACTGTTTAGATTAACGTTTTTTCCTGCAATTTGAGCCATATCATCGTTTTTTAATGATAAATCCTGACCTTTTATTGCCACCTTTTTTCGTTCTGAAACATCTATTGACATAACCCATGCGGTTGTCAAAACAAATATCAATATTCCGATTATTATAGGTGTTTTTTTCATATTTTATTAATCAAGTAATGAAAGTAATTCGTTGTAGTTATTGATTTTGAACATTGTTGAACTTAAAAGATGAGTTTCTGCAATCAACAATGCTGTCGGTACAAGCGCTGTTACTAAACTCAAGAACATTCCCTGAATATCGCCGCCGATTTCTGTAATGAAGTAAGATACGTTCATTGTGAATTCAATTAAAATAATGAAACAAGCGATGAACATGACTGTATTTTTTTCTTTATTTAAGCTGTTCATTGAATCAATACCGAGAATTGTAACGCCGTGGCTGTTGTAATCGTGGAAACCATCGAATTTAATAATTTCTGATGCTTTGATTTGTTTTGATATAGTAAAAGCTCTTACAAATGAGAAGAACGCAAACACAATCATAAAAGTTGCAAGAACAAGGAATATCGGGCTGAATCTTAAACCTGAAATTCTGACCCAGCTTGCGGCTTCAGGGAAACATGAAGCAAGGGTGTTAGAAACACCGTAAGCAAGAAACGGTGCTGTTAATAGCCCGACGCATACTTCTACAATCATTCTTAACTGACAGTTAAGCAGGTTACCTTTCAGAGTGTTCAATTTATTCTGGCTCATCTTGTTAACAAAAGTGTTAATCATAACCCTGTAGTTTTTCATTACGGTTTCAAAGTCTTCTCTATATTCGCAACTTGTTAACTGCTGGTTGTAGCTTTTAGCCTGATATTTGAAAAATCCTGCTGCCGCTGACACCATTGCAAGCGACCCTGCAAATAACAAGGAAATGAAGAAAGATGCTGCACTAAATCCCGGAATATCTTTATAATAGAATAAGTTGATTATGTAAATTACAAACATAAAAATTGACGATACAAGTATCATGAATTTTTGTGCCGCATCGGAATCGCCGTATTTTTTTGTCTGGTTGAAATCTAACAATGAAAAAACGCTTTGTTTGAGTACTAAAGATATTGCAAGCACAATAGCTGATGCACCTGTCAGGAAATACGGATTTGTTGTAAGATTTAGCACTGTTTTTGTGTTGTCTATTTTTAATCCTAAAAGAAAATTTACCATCCCGAAAGCGCATAGGACTGATAAAACAGCAATTGATGTATTCATTAAAAATGCTGTAATGTTGGCTGATTTGATTGCGTTTTTGAGTTCGGTAATTTTGTAACCGATTTCTTTTATAATCGCAATTCTTTTTCTTTCCACATCATTATTAAACAAATCATTACTTGCAGTATTTTGGGTCGTAATTGTTTTAATCATTATTTAATCCTCGCTTCCGATTTTTATCTTCCGATTGCAGATAAAAATTTTCTTAATGCTTTATTTGAATTAGCTTCGTGACCGATAATAAGATTGTTTTCGCCTAAAACAGGATTTAATCTTTCTTTAACAAGGTCAAGTTTTTCCGGAGCGGCGAACAAGAACATCATAGAGAAATCACCTGTTTGATTTTTAACTTGAGCGACATCATCAGGCAAAGTTTCCCAATCAATTTGTTTTTCTACAGCGCCTTCGTTTTCCAGATCACCTATAACAACAACTGACGGAATATAGCCTTCTTTGAACATGTTAATTGCGTGATTAAAAGATTTCTTCAAAGATAAGCCATAAGCTGTTCCAAATTCTTTGGCATCAAGCTGTGTGAATTTTTCCATGGATTTTCTGATTTCTGCACTTGATTGCGGAGAACCTTCATAAATAATATATGCATCTTCTGAAACACGTAAAATTTTAATATGATCTTCAGGATCAAGCATAGAACATAATTGTCTGATAGTTTTTTTCTGTTCCGGAAGCTGTTTTTGGTTTGATGCTGATGAATCAACAACAAATATCACAGCCGCTTTGTGGAAATCATCCACTTTTACTTTTGATAATCCAAATATTGCGGCACTTATAATCCCGAGTGCAACTATTGAAAAAAGTACAATTTTTAACGTGTTATTCATAGTAATAAGTTACCATAAAAATATATATTCGGTAATCATATAAATGATTGAGAAGAAATTAACAAAGTAAAGGCGGGAGTGATAAACATCACTCCCGCCTTTAGAGATATTATTTATTTTTTGACTAAAACATCCTTAATTGCAGGACTTTCGTTAACATAACCGGTCAATTGTTTCAAAGCCGGTTTGTAAGCGTTCACTGTGCTTGAACCGCCTAAGCATCCGCCCGGGCAAGCCATAACTTCAATTAAGTTACCGAGTTCGCATTTGCCGTTTTTGGCAAATTTTTTCAAATCTCTTATAGCCTGTTTATCCAATCCGTTGATAACGTGAGCTTGTGCTTTCTTATCGTCATCCAGAAGAGCGTTTACCGCTGCTGCAACACCGCCTGTTACTGCGAAATTTCTTGCTTCTGCTGAGGATTCTTTTCTGAATTCTGCTTCGTCGCAAGCGGCAACCTGAACATTCAATGCAATAAACCATGCACCAAGTTCTTCGTAGTTAAGAACATAGTCAATGTTTGGGTTTTGCATTGCTTCGCGTCTTTTTGCAACACAAGGGCTGAAAAATACGGTTAATGCATCAGGAGTTTCTTTTTTAATCATTTCTGCTGTGTAGTAAGCAGGAGTTTTTGTTTCTGAACGGAACGGTTTCAATTCAGGAATATGTTTTTCTACAAGTTCATTGTAGCCTGCACAGCAGGAAGTTGTCATAAATTCCTGACCTTCTTCCATTCTTTCAGCGAATTCAGCTGCTTCATTTTTTGTTGTAATATCAGCACCTTCGGCAACTTCCACAACATCAGAGAAGCCTAATGAAAGGATTGCCTGCTTAAGCTGTTTCGGTGTGCAAGGAAGTTGTCCGAAGATTGCAGGAGCAACCATTGCAGTTAATTTTTTACCGTTTTTAATTTCTTTTAAGATATCAATAATCTGGCTTTTTTCGTGAACTGCACCGAACGGACAAGCATTTACACATTTTCCGCAAGAAATACATTTTTCGAAATCAATACGAGCTAATCCGTCTTCGTCTTTTGTAATTGCACCCACAGGGCAAGCGTTTTCGCAAGGTACGATAATTCTTGCAATTGCCTGATAAGGACATACTTGAGCGCACATTCCACAATTCTTACATTTAGCAGGGTCAATTACGGATTTGCCGTTTTCGACTTTTATTGCGCCGAAGCGGCAAGTTGATTCACAAGGTCTTGCAACACAGCCTTGGCAAAGGTCTGTAACGAAAATTCTTGACGGTACACAACCCTGACAAGCTGTTTGCAATACTGTCAAAGGATTTTTTTCAGGTTCGGTTCTTTTTTCTGCTTTTTCGGCAAGAGTTGATAACAATTCGCTGTCATCAGCTTCCTCAATAGAAAGTCCCAATCCTGCAATTGCTCTGTCTCTCAAGATTGCACGTTCTTTGTGAATACAGCATCTGTACGGTACTTCACTGCCTTTCGGGCGCATATCGTAAGGGATTTTTCTTGTGTTTTCTTCGAAATTATCACTTAAATATGCTTTTATTAATCTTACTAAAATCTCTCTTTTTAAATGAGATGTTTGTTTTGGGGTATTTATTGCCATACTTCCTAATCCTTTTCTTACTTATTTAACTTCGCATCAATAGCTGAAAGAACTTTTTCAACTGTAGCTTCTTTAATAACTTCGTCATCAACTTTTACGTAAGGAGCTTTTGAAAATTCCCAATCAACTGAGCACAATCCAAGGCAAGGTACGCCTGAAACATCAACTTTATCGCCGTATTTTGCAGGAACGATTTCGATTAATTCCTGAAGATTTGCTGAACCCATAACAAAACAAGTTGTACCTAAACATACTTTTACGCTGATTTTTTCCATTTTTTACCTTCCTCTTGTGCCTTTACATATATTGTACACTAACTTTTTTAAAATATTTATCCTGTAAAACCGCTGATATCTTTTTAATAATATTTTTTCTGATTTCAATTTCAATCGGCAAGGCAGGATTGTAATGTGCCTGATTGAGCTTTGCGCCAACCATAAAATTGATGCAGTCGCTATCTAATAAAAATTCTACCAGCTTTCCTGCGGCGTTGTCAATACCTGTAGTTTCGCCTGCTTCAAGATACTCAAGAGCCTGTGTCAGGGTTAGAATTCCTTCGGTCACAAGGTCAACTCCTTCCATATATGAACAACTGGGAAGTTTGCCCACACTAATTGCCTTGTCCATAGTAATAGGAATATTTAATTCTCTTGATATAAGATTTGCGGTTGTGCCGCCGCAGATTGCTTTTTTGCCTTTAAAATCCTTAAACATTTGTGCGTATTCAGGGTCTTTTTTCTGATAGAAAGGCGGACCGGTGAATACTAAAGATGTACGCGGTTCTCGGCAGTAAAGAACACAGGCCGATATATCATCTTTCGGGTTTCTGTCAGTTTCGATGTTTTTAGCCTGTCGTACGATGTAGGCTGAAAGTTCAGAACTCGAAATATCAGGTTCTTCTGCAAGTTTAGCAAGAACAAGATTAATTAAACCTTCTCTTCTTAAACCTAATTTCAAACGGCTGTTGCCAAGCCCGCACTGGGTTACCCCGTCAGAGCAAAAAATCAGGCGGTCGCCGAGTTCCAGATGTATTTTGTAACTTTTCATACATCTGTTTTTGAAAGTTTTTGACGGAATTGATTCGTATGGCGGAGTCATAACTTCGTTATTTTTTATCCACAGAAATTCAGGATTACCTTCTTCTATTATGCGTGCAAATCCTTCGTCGTTCACATCAATTACTGAAAAAGTCGAATAGCTTATTTTGCGTACTTTACACACAGGTAAAGAGTTCATAACGATTTCTGCCGCGTGTTTAATCGGAATTTGTGAATTTTCTACAAACCGCAAAAGCATTGTTGCAGTCATACACGAGAGAATATTTGCTTTAATTCCGCTCCCCAGCCCGTCAGACAATACGGCAATCAATTTGGCTTCATCGGGGTATCTTTTTGATACAAAGTAATCCCCAAAAGCGTTTTGATTATATTTTTTTAGCTGATTGCAGTCAATATCAATAAACATTACTGAATATTTCCTCCATCATCCGGTTTGTCGTCATAATCGTTTGCAATTGAGTTAAGAAGCGTTTCGGTTTCGACCATATGTTCTCCAAGAAGGCAGGCGATTTCCTGAACGATTGAGATATTTTTTGAGATAACTTCTTTGGCTTTTTCAGAAATTTTTTCTCTGTTTGTCTCAGTTTGTGTTACATCGGTTATTATTGCGCCGACAATTTCGTTTTCCTCGATTGTGAATGCATTTATATCATATAGACGATTGTTAACGGGATAATGTTCCTTATGAAGACTTTTTCCTGTTTTCAAAATAGTTCTGAAAATATCGGAAAATTCAACAACTCTGTCGATTGCCGCGCCTGTAAGTCCGTCAGGACGTGCTTTAAAAATGTCGTACATTTCGCCTGTAAACATTTTCATAAAGTTGTCGTTAGCTTCCAGAATGTTCATATTATTATCAACCATAACGATTGCGGCAGGCATGCATCGAAGCATTGCCGCGGCTTTTCGCATTGCAATTTTTCGCATATAAGAAACACACATTGAAGGCTCCGCAACTCCGTCAAGCAGTGCAACAGCAAGTTCGCGGCAGGAAGAATATCCGCATCCGCCGCAGTTTAATTCGTCGTCAATTGTGTGTTTGCCGATTTTTTTAAGGGTTGATAGAATTTCTTCCAATGTGTAATTTGAGGTAGAAATTTCTTTTGGCGAATAGTTGCATTCGACAACAACTTGAGCTTCTGTTGGAATTTCGTCTCTGACTTTAACTTTTTGCATAACATCGGAAATAGAACTGATACTTGCGTTGTTTGATGCAATACAAGGACCTGTGATACATCCTGATTCACAGGCTAGTGCTTCTACAAATACAGGCACGGACAATTTTTCTGCATCCAGATTTTCTAAAGCTCTGTCAAAAGCCTGAATTCCGCAAATTTCCATTAACTGTGCTTCAGGTTTGACACCGACTTTTTTAATTGTTTCATTCATTCCGCCGTTTATCGGATACAATGTACCTTCGTGTGCGCTGTATGGTACAAATTCAAATTGGTTTTCCTTTTTAATCTCTGAGATATCCCCGATTTCATCGGCAATCCATATTTTTAATTCTTCAAAAGTTATAGAAACATCAATTAAACCGTCATTTTCGTCGGCTTCGTTTTTCTTTCCGATACAAGGTCCTATGAATACAACCGCAATATCTTCTCCATATGTGTTTTTAAGCATTCTGGCATGAGTTTTTGCAGGAGAACCTATTGGCGTGATGTATTTTGAAAATTCAGGTTTGTAAAGTCTGATATAATCAACAATAACCGGACATGCGCTTGAAATCCATAATCCATGGTCAGTATTATTAAGCATTTCTGCGGTTTTAATAGAAACCTCTTGAGCACCCAGAGCAGTTTCAGATACATCTTTGAATCCTAAACGTTTAAGTATGGCAATCATTTTTTGTGCAGAATTTTCAAATACAGATCTCCATGAAGGTGCAAGCGAAACATAGACATCACGTCCTGTTATCAGCAGATTTTTAACTTGCTCCAAATCTGTTCTTACGCATTTTGCATTCGACGGACAAACCTTAACACAGGTCCCGCAGGATATGCATTTTTCCGGAATAACTGATGCATGGTCATTCTCGATTTTGATAGCCTTTACAGGACACTCTCTGACGCACTTGTAGCAGTCGTGGCATTCGTTTGTGAGAGTGTAAACCGGATGTTGATTATTCATTTTTTATAAACCCCTGATTTGTTTTTTTATTTTATCATTAACACATCTAAAATTTCTTTTAATTTGTCCGCATCAACTTCGCTGTAAAGTTTATCGTCAATGTAAATATTTGGTCCTAATTCACAGCGTTCCTGACAGTGTGCGCCAACAAGTTCTATTTCTGCTTCCAGATTATTTTCTTTTAAATAATTTTCTAAAAATGTTAAGTTCTGGAAATTTCCGCGCGCAAAACACGAACTTCCCATACAAACTTTTATATTATGTTTTGTCATATTTTCCTCACTTTTACAACATTATTTTATTATATTAAAAATAATTAGGCAAGTTCCGATATAATTGGCGGCTAAATTATTAAAAAAAAATAAATTTCCCTTGTGAAATTACTTTGATACTTTATAATATATATATATAATATTAGAAGGGGAAAATATCTATGACAGAAACAAATTCTAATCCGTTTAAGAACGAAGAATTGGTTAAAGATGAAAATAATGCGCAGGAAACAGTTGAAAACGAAACACCTGCGGAAGAAATAAACGAAGAAACAAAATCTGAAGAAAACAGCAAACTGCAAGAAGAATATGACAAATTAAACCAGCAGTACGTACGTCTTGCGGCAGATTTTGATAATTACAGAAAACGTCAGGAACAGGAACGCGAAAATCTTATAAAATTCGGTACAGAAACAGCGTTGAAAAAGATGCTTGAAGTTCTTGATAATTTTGAGCGCGGTCAAAAAACGCTTGAAGGTGTTGAAGATTGCGAAAAAGTAAAAGAAAGTTTTAACCTTGTTCATAAACAAGTTTGGGATGCCCTTTCAAAAATGGGCTTGGAAGAAATTAAGGCTGTCGGCGAAGAGTTTGATCCTAATTTCCACGAAGCGGTAATGCAGACGCCGACAAGCGAACACCCTGAAAATAGTGTGATTAATGAATTGCAAAAGGGTTATAAGCTTGGAGATAAAGTTTTGAGACCAACACTTGTAAATGTTGCAACAGCAGGTTAATACGGGTAACCCCGACCCTGCCCCTTTTGTATGAAAGGGAAGAATTAGTAAAGGAAGTAAATAGAGGATATGGCAGATTTTTATGAAATATTAGGAGTATCAAAAGATGCTTCAAAAGATGAAATAAAGTCGGCTTTCCGTAAGAAAGCCAGAGAATTACACCCCGATGTAAATAAAGCTCCCGATGCAGAAGAAAAATTTAAGGAACTCGGAAAAGCTTATGAAACATTATCAGATGAAAGTAAACGCGCAACATATGATCAATATGGCGAAGATGGTTTAAAAAATGCAGGTTTTGATACAAACGGACCGTTCGCGGGCGGATTTGGCGACTTGAATGATATATTTGAATCATTTTTCGGCGGATTTGGCGGATTTGGTTTTGGCGGAGGGGTTGACCCTAACGCACCTCAGCGCGGAGACGATTTAAGATATGATATTAAATTGAAATTTGAAGAAGCGGCTTTTGGTGCAGAAAAGGAAATTAAATTTGACCACCTTGAAATTTGTCCTGACTGTAACGGTTCAGGTGCGGAAAAAGGAAGCCAGAAAAAAACTTGTCCTCAATGCGGCGGCACAGGTCAGGTTAAAACGGTTACAAGAACTCCTTTAGGTAATTTTGCACAAATTACAACCTGCCCGCATTGTAAAGGTGCAGGTGAAATTATTGATAAACCTTGCAAAACTTGTCATGGTCACGGTCAGGTTAACCGCGAAAAGAAAATCGAAATTAAAATTCCGGCAGGGGTTGATAATATGTCCAAAATCAGAGTTTCCGGCGGCGGAGATTGCGGTATTAATGGCGGTCCGAACGGTGATTTGTTCGTGGTTGTACATGTTGAAAATTCTGATTATTATAAGCGTGATGGCATAAATATCTTTACAGAACTGGAAATTACACCATCTCAAGCTGTTCTTGGAGATGTTGTTACAATTAAAACTTTGGATGGAGACAACGAAATTCAAATCCCGTCAGGTTCTCAGCACGGTAATTTTGTAAAAATTAAAGGCGCGGGTGTGCCGATTGTTACAAGACCTTCACAAAGAGGCGATCATGTAGTAATATTAAAAATAAAAATTCCTACAAAATTAAATAAAAAACAAGAAGCTTTATATAAAGAATTGTACGAATTTGAAACAGGCAAAGTTCCGCCAAAATCAATTATGTCAAAAGTTAAGGGAGTCTTTAAATAATATGCGTAAATTAGTGTTATCTTTAGCAATTAGTCTTATGGTATCTTGTGCATCATTTGCCGCACAGGTTCCGCAGGATGTTCAGGATTTTGTGAACGAAACTTTTCCACAAACAAATTTCAGATTTGACGGGGTAATCGTTCTTCCTGATAACACTATGTACCTGCCGATTATTCCCGCTAAAGACGAAAAGGTTGAAAAAGTAGGGATAAAAACGACTTATCCTGCTAATCAAACACTTAAACAAAAACCTGACATGGTAATCCTTAACAACCGTTATTCACTTTTGAAAGTTATTAACACAAACGGCAAAAAAACTGTCATAAATCTTTTGAACCCGCCTGATGAACTTCAATCAGGACTTTTGCCGCAAGATATTTTACTACCGAAAGGGCTTGTTATTCCTGAAACTTTAAAAGGTATTATCGGTGATGTTGATGTTATGGTTACTCAGGATACAGGGTTGAAAATTCACAATGCAAGAAACAAAGACAAAACACCTGTGACTCCTGTTGAAGAGTTAAATAACAAAACTTATTACATCGCAACAGGGGTTAATAAAAATATTCAGGTAATTCAATCTGATGCAAAATCTCCTGAATATTCACTTCAACAAGAAGCTATTATTAATGATTTAAAATCATATAACGGTCAGTTTCTTCTTGTGACATATTTTGACACAAAATATATGAATATTATTTCTTTGATGGATGAAAAAGTTATTAAACAAATACCTTTTGAAATCTGTCCGGAACAAATAATTATTGATAAAGATAAAAAACTTGCTTATATCTCATCAGGTTCAACGTCAAGCATATACGTGTTTAGTCTTGAGACAATGACTTTGAAAAAACAATTAAAGGTTAACGGTGTTTGTGAAAAACTTACACTTTCCGATGACGGTACAAAAATTTTCTATGTTGACAGAAATAATAATGATATCTGGGCAATGGAATTAGATAATAATTTTATGCTGAAAAATATCGGAAGTTTCCCTAATATTTCTAAAATAGCTTACGCAAACGGCAAAATTTATATTATAAGCCGTACCCAGAACAGGCTTGCTATTGTAGATTACGAAACTCTTGAATTGAAATCAGAATTGGAAGTTTGCGAAAAACCTGTTGATTTATACGCACATAATAACGAATTATATATTCTCGGCGCGGCAGAAAATCTTGTCGAAGTGTTAAATACCGAAGAAGATGTAATTACCGATAAATTATTTTTAAACACAAACGCATTTGCAACAAATATTACACCGATTGAAAATACTGAAATGATTATGATTACAAATGCCCGCTCAGGCTTGTATTCCGTAATCGACACAGCATCAAAAGAAATTGTAAAAACAAGCCCTCTTGATGTTCCCGTACGCTCAATCGTTGTTACTGATAAGGTTAAAACAATAAAATGATAATAGAAACATTTGACAGTACAACTCAGGAAGTTTTAAAAGAACTTGAAAAAACTCAAAAAGAATTCTGGAATATATCAAGAGTAACAGCAGAATTTTTATATAATATGATTGTTGACTCTAACGCAAAAAGTGTTATAGAAGTCGGCACCTCAAACGGTTATTCGGGAATTTGGCTCGGCAAGGCACTTAAAAAAACAGGCGGCAAACTTACAACTATTGAATTTTATGATAAGCGCTTAAGTGTTGCAAAAGAAAATTTTGAAAAATGCGGAGTTGCCGACGTAATTGAAACAAAACAGGGCGACGGTGCAACAGTTTTGGAGTATTTGCCCGAAGATTTCAGGGTTGATTTTGCATTCATTGATGCAAACAAAGCGCAGTACATCAAGTTTTTCCGCCTGATTGAACCGCATCTTAATGTCGGCGGATACATTGCGTGTGACAATGTAATTTCTCACGCATCAAAGGTTCAAACTTTTTTAGAAGCGATTGATGCAGACCCGAATTATGAAAATGTGGTTCTGCCTTTGCCTGCGGGATTGTCGCTTGCAAAGAAACTAAAATAAGTTTACTCTCCTCCCTGGATGGTGAGGGTTAGGGTGGGATGAATTACACCAAAAGGAGAAAATGATGAGTGAAGATTGTATTTTTTGTAAAATTATAAGAGGCGATTTCGGTACGGAATTTGTTCACGAAACCGAAAATACTGTTGTGTTTAAAGACATTAATCCAAAAGCACCTGTGCATCTGCTTGTTTGTCCGAAAGAACATTTTGATTCATTAATAGAAGTTAATGACAAAGATTTACTTGCTGAATTAATGCAGTCAGTAAAAGATGCGGCAAAGAAAGCGGGTTTAAAAGCTTATAAAGTTCAGATAAATACAGGAAAAGACGCAGGTCAGGAAGTTATGCACCTGCACATCCATGTTATGGGAAAAGCCGAATAATAATAGAAAGGGACATTAAATAATGAAAAATGGAATAGAAAACGGTTACTATCACGAAATTACACCGGGCGGATACGGTATTGCCATAAAAGCAGGAAAAGTTTTATTTTCAGACAATTCTCCGTTCCAGAAAGTTGAAGTTTTTGAAACGGATTCTAAACTTGGCAGAATTTTAACTCTTGATGATTTAATGATGACAACAGAAGGAGATGAGTATCATTACCACGAAATGATTGCACATATTCCGATGATGCAGCACCCTGCACCGAAATCAGTTCTTGTAATCGGCGGCGGCGACGGCGGTACAATCAGAGAAGTTATGAAGCACAAAACCGTAGAACGCGCAGTTCTTTGCGAAATCGACGGTATGGTTATTGAAGCTTGTAAAAAATACTTGCCGACAATTTCTTGCGAACTTGATAATCCAAAAGTGGAAATTCTTGTTCAAGATGCAATTGAATATATGAAAGATAAAAAAGATGAATTTGATATTATTTTGATTGACTCAACCGACCCTATGGGACCGGGTGAAGGTTTGTTTACTGAAGAGTTTTATACAAATGTTAAAAATTCTCTTAAAAAGGGCGGTATTATGGCTGCGCAGTCAGAATCACCTTTCACAAACAAAGAAGAAATCAAAAAAATGTATAATTTATTGAAAAAAGTATTCCCGAATGTATCAACATACACTTCAAATATTCCTACATATCCTGGCGGATACTGGGCTTGGGCATTTTGTTCGGTTGATGTGAAACCTCTGGAATACTACAGTGATGAACGTGCGGCAGAAATCATTCCGACTTGTAAAATTTACAATAAAGAATATCACAATGCGCGCTTCGCACTTCCAAATTATTTGAAAGAACTTTTATAAATTAGAGCAGGCGGCGGGATTAAAATCCCGCCGCCTTTTTTATTTGTGTTACAATTCGATTATGAAAGAATTTGATTTTTACGTAGTGCCGACACCAATCGGAAACCTCGGTGATATAACGCTTCGTGCGCTTGAAGTTTTGAAATCCGTCGATTTAATTGCGTGCGAAGACAGCCGTGTTACACAGAAACTTTTGAATCATTTTGAGATTAAAACAAAATGTGTTTCTTACCACAAATACAACGAAAAAGAGCGCATATCTCAGATTGTGGATTTTTTGGAAAGCGGGAAAACAATGGCTCTTGTGTCTGATGCGGGAACCCCTTTAATTTGTGATCCGGGGTCAGTTATTGTAAAAGAATTGACACAGCGCGGATTTTCCATAACTTCTCTTCCGGGGGCAAATGCTGTTGCTACTTTTCTTTCAAGGATTTCAAGAGAGGATGAAAAATTTACTTTTGGCGGATTTTTACCTAAAACCCGTGTTCAGATAGAAAATATTATTAAACACTATACAGGGGAAGATTTTGTTTTCTATGAATCGCCTAATAGAATTATTAATACTCTAAAAATTATTCAGGACATCCGCCCTTATGCATCTGTTGCTGTAGGAAGAGAGCTTACAAAAGTTTTTGAAGAAATTGTTATCGACAAAGTCGATAATGTTATTGAACATTTTGAAAAAAATATTACAAAAGGCGAATTTGTCGTAATGATTTTTCGCAGTGAAAAAAATGTTGAAGACGCAGATATTGAAAACAAGATAAAACAATTGCAGGACAAAGGCTTTAGCGCCAAGGATGTTTCCGTAATTTTGTCAGAATTATACGGATTTAACAAAAATAAAATTTATAAAATGCAACTAAGTTAACAGATGTAAAATATTTGTACTTTTTTTTCAATTTATGCTACAATTTTGTTGGAGAGTAGTGAGAGTTTGTTAAGGAATAAATTTTTGAACTTTAATGTTACAAAAAAATTATTATTAGCCGCTATTTTGGTATTAATATCCCAAAATACAAGTTTAGCCGTTGACGATGTATGGGGCGGAGCCGGACTGACAGATGAAGCAGTCCAGTATAACAGTGACTATGCAAATTCTGTTTTCGAAAAATATGCATCTCCGACAGGCACTCAAACTCCTGAAGTTACTCAAAAAGACTATCCGACAGACCTGTCTTCCCAAGATGCAGACAGTTCTAATCCTATTGATAAAGAAAAAAAAATAATTAAAGAAATTGAGTTTTACGGTTTGAATTCCGTTGCCGAACAAGAACTCCGTGACAAAATGGAAATGAAAATTGGTGGAGAATACAGCCGTGACTTAATGCTTACAGACTTAAAAACTATCTATGAACTCGGATATTTTACAGAGAAAATGAAAGCTATTCCGTCAACAAACGAAGACGGTAGTGTTACTGTGAAAATTGTTGTGGAAGAAAATATTCCTGTAAAAGATTTTACAATTGAAGGTAACACTGTAATTCCTACAGAAGATATCTTAGCAACTTTTGCGGGAATGAAAGGCAAACCTCAAAATATTGCGCAATTAAATATTGCTATTTCTCAAATTCAGGAACTTTACCATTCAAAAGGTTATATTCTTTCACGTGTTGACTCCGTAACCGACGATCCTGACGGAACAATTAATGTCAGCATCAAAGAAGGTATTATCGACAAAATTATGATTGAAGGTAACGAAAAAACCAAAGATTACATCGTTGCCAGAAATATTTTGACAGAACCGGGGATGATTTATAACGAAAATCTTATCAAGGAAGATTTGGTAAGACTTTATGCAACCCAAGCTTTCAAAGATGTAACAAGAGAAATCGAACCGTCAGAAGAAATTCCTGATGCGTATGATATTACAATAAAAATTCAGGAACAAAGAACCGCAAGTATTTCAGTCGGCGGCGGTTTGGATACTGTTACAGGTTTGTTCGGTTCAATGGGTATCACGGAAAACAACTTCCGCGGAAGATGCGAAAGGCTTTCATTAACCGGTTTGGTTGGTACAGGTGTTATCTTGAACGATTCCTCTGTCAAAGACCACATGAATATTCAGGCTGAATTAAGCTATTTTAAACCTTATTTCCATGATGCGGATACATCTTTAAATACAAGAATATTCTTTAGAGATTTCGGTTCTTATCAGGTTCCGCTGGCTGTTGAAAGAAGATTCGGCGGCGAAATGACCGTTGCTCACAAGCTTAAGAAAAACAGACATGCAACTGCAACGTTCAGTTTGGGTGCTGAAAATATTGATGTTCGCGAAGGGGATTACAACGGAATTCTATCTATGTACAACAGATATAATATCCCAATCTCCGAACGTGCAAAACAGTTAGAAGGCGGGTTATTCTTATCTTTAAGTCCTGCATTATTGTATGATACAAGAGATTCTGCAACCGTTACAAGACACGGTACAATGGCTAGCTTAAGATTTGACGAAAACATTGGTCTTAACGGATTTGATAAAACAAACGGTAAACTTACAGGTATGATTAAACAGTACATACCGTTAGGTAAAAAATCATCTTTGTCATTTACAGCTAAAGGCGGCGGCGCTATCCACGGAGATATTCCGGAAGTTATGGCTTACCGTTTAGGCGGACCTTATACTGTAAGAGGTTTTAAAATGAGCGGTGTAGGTACAGGTAACGCGTTCATTATGGGTTCTGCTGAGTTCGCAACCCCAATTCCGTTCTTGGATAGAACAAGAATTGCTTTCTTAAACAACTTGAGATTTACGGTTTGGGCTGATGCAGGTAAGGTATTTGACGGAACAATTTCGAATACTCTATACGACAGACCGACTTATGCAGTATCTGCCGGTGTAGGTTTGAAAGTATTTATTCCGGGTATGGGACCGTTGTCAATTGACTATGGTATTCCGCTTACCAACCCAGGAAGCAACGGCTCTAAAAATGGTTACTTCACATTTGGTGTAGGCGATTTATTATACTAATTTTATAAAATAGGAGGATTTATGAAAAAATTACAATTAATGGCTCTGTTAGCCGCAGCAGGTTTAACATTATCTATTCAATCAGCTGCAAATGCAGAAGTCGGATATTTAAACTATCAGAAAATTTTGGAAAGCTACCCTGCTGCCCAACAAGCTGTAAAAGAAATTGATGCAAAAGGTTTGGAATTACAGCAGTATATGCTTGAAAAAGAAAAACAATATAAAAATTTAGATACTCCGTTGAAAAAACAGAACTTCGAATCTCAAACAGCAGCTGAACTAAAAACAAAACAGGATGCTTTGATGAAGTTGAGAGTTGATAAAGAAACTCAAATTTTAAATCAAGTTCAAACAGCGGCAAAAGCCGTAATGGTATCTCACAAATTAGATGCAATCCTTTCTGACCAGGTAATTTTCGTCGGCGGTGTTGACGTAACCGATGTTATTATCCAAAAACTTAAAGGACAATAGGTTATAAAATATAATCGAGCAAGGGAATGTTTAAATGTTCCCTTGCTTCAATATTGATAAGAGGCATTATGAACTACTCAGAAGACGGAAAACAATATCATATCGGTTTAAGAGCGGGCGATGTCGGGAAATACGTAATCCTTCCGGGCGACCCGAAAAGATGTGCAAAAATTGCACAATATTTTGATGACGCCAAACTTGTTGCTGACAACCGTGAATACGTAACTTATACCGGTTATGTTGACGGTGAAAAAGTCAGCGTAACTTCAACGGGTATAGGCGGACCGTCTGCCGCAATTGCGATGGAAGAACTTGTAAAATGCGGTGCACAGACATTTATTCGTGTTGGAACCTGCGGCGGTATGCAGTTAGATGTTAAAGGCGGAGATGTTGTCATTGCAACAGGTGCAATAAGAGCGGAAGGTACTTCAAAAGAGTATGCTCCGATTGAATTCCCGGCTGTTGCAGATTTAGAGGTTACAAATGCGCTGGTTCAGGCTTCTAAAAATTTAGGCTATACCTGTCATGCAGGGGTTGTTCAGTGTAAAGACTCTTTCTATGGTCAGCACGACCCCGAGTCAAAATCCGTTTCTTACGAACTTTTGAACAAATGGGAAGCGTGGAAACGCCTTGGCTGTCTGGCATCTGAAATGGAATCAGCGGCATTGTTTATTGTTGCAAGTTATTTGAAGGTTAAAGTCGGTTCAGTATTTTTGACGGTTGCTAATCAGGAACGTGAAAAAAATAATCTCGACAATCCTATTGTTCATGATACGGAAAAAGCTATAAAAACAGCTATTGAAGCTATAAAAATATTAAAAGGATAAGATTTTATGTTCGGTAAAAATAGAATGGAATATGTTATCAAAACATGTTCAACAGAAAATCCGCAGGATTTGCAAAATTTACTCAATGAAATGTCTATGAACGGCTGGGAATTATACAGCATGCATGATTCAGGAGATGATGAGTCTTCTCAAATGAGCTGCATTTTTATGCGTCAGGCTAAACCGGAAAATAATTCTGACAGTGATATTATAAATATTTCGGATTTCAAAAGCCAGATGGAAAAAATGCTATCGCCAAAACTTACCGAATACGAAAAATGTCTTGAAATTCAATCAAAAATAAGACGTCAGAAAGAAAAAATTAACAAGGTTAAAGCAGAACTTGACGGCGAAGCTCCTGCTTCTGTTTCCAGAAAAAAACTTAACGATAAAATTTCAGCAGGCTTGAAAGAACTTGAAGACTTGAAAGCCGAACTTAACAAAACTACATCGCCTGATTTGATGTATTCAAAGCTTCACGAAGAAAAACTTACAATCTATTTGAGTGAAGAATTGTTAGGATTTGTGGATGCAGACAGAGACAATTCAGGAGAAGAACTTATTGCAGAAACAGTTAAATCACGTCTGAAATTGACTGAACAAATCGGTTATATTATACCGAAAGTAGTTTTTAAAGATGATGAAAACCTTAACCCTTGCGAATTCAGTATCCGTATTCGCGGGATGGAAGTTTTTAGAGCAGGTGTATGCCCTAATTATTTGATGTTCTATGCAGATGAACTTCACACCGAACATAAGATTAAAAATTCAATCAACGCGGTTGATGAAATGACGGACAGAAAAGTTGTCTGGGTTGAAAAGGATAAAACAAAAGATTTCTGGCAAAAAGGTGTTACACCGTCTGAATATATTGCAAAAGCGCTTGAATATGTTGCTGTGAAATACGTTGAGGATCTTTTGGATTATGAAGACATAGACAAATATATTGAAGTTGTGGAAAAAGAAAACGAATTCCTTGTAGAAAATATTATTCCTGACTTGTTAACATATTCGGATTTGAAATACGTGATGACAAGCCTTATTAAAGAAAAGGTTTCAATCAAAAATATTACATACATTTTTGAAAAAATAAACGATTTTGCGGAAGAAGGAAGCAAAGCAGATATTTTGAACAAAATAAGATTATCATTATCAAGACAAATCTGCCGTTCGTATACAAACGAAGACGAAGAAACCATCAGCGCGTTTGAACTTTCTGAAAAAACATATTCTGATATAGTTCTGGGCTGTGATGATACCGAAGATTGTTTGATAAAAATTGACGGTGAACTTGCCGAAAAATTAGCGGTTAAAATTCAGAAAAAGGCTAAAAAATTAGGTATACATTCGCCAAAACTTATTGTTCCGATGGATTACAGACAAATATTTTTCACATTGTTGTCGCTTTATTTGAACGATATAACAGTGCTTGCCTTGGAAGAAGTCGGCTGTACATTTAAAATTGACAGTCTCGGAGAAATCTAGGGGGTAAATGCCGCTACCAATTGTGTTGTAATTTGTGTAATTGTTGTCGGACGGGGTATCATGCCACCAATTATGTTACACGTCGCACAATTATTTTAGATTTTCTCGCCGGACTGGGGATTTTGCATAATTTTATTCAAATCAAAAAGCAGGGCGGAATTGAAAATTCCGCCCTGCTTTTTTCTGTTAATTATTTTATATTTTTAACTGCTTCAATAACTTTAGCCGCAGCTTCTTCCGGTTTCATTGCTGTTTTTTCGCCTGTTTCGCGGACAACAAATTCAACATTGCCTTCAGCGATTGTTTTTCCGACGGTAATTCTGAACGGGAAGCCGATAAGGTCAGCATCTTTGAATTTTACACCCGGTCTTTCGTCGCGGTCGTCAATTACAGCTTCAACACCGTTTGCAATAAGTTCGTCATAAAGTTTTTGTGCAACGCTCATTTGAAGCTCATCTTTTGTACTTACAGGAACAACAATTGCGTGGTAAGGAGCGATTGAAAGCGGCCATTTAATACCCCAATCATCGTGGTGAGCTTCGACAGCGGCAGCGGCGGTTCTGGAAATGCCGATACCGTAACAGCCCATAATATATGGTTTTGCTTTTCCGTCTGCGTCAAGATAAACAGCGTTCATAGGTTTTGAATATTTTGTCCCTAATTGGAAGATGTTTCCGACTTCGATACCTCTTGTAACTTTTAACGGCTTGCCGCATTGCGGACATAATTCTCCTGCTTCTACAAGTCTGATATCTGTAACAATTTCAGGTAAATCAATTTCTTTACCAAAATTTGCGCCAACCATGTGTCTGTCAGTTGAATTTATGCCTACAACAAAGTTTTTCAGGTCTTTGATTGTTTCGTCTGCAACAACTGTAACTTCATATTCGCCGTATTTTGCAACAGGTTTTTTGTTTTCGTCAACAGGACCGATAAATCCTGCAACTGCATTAAATCCGTTTTCTGCCATCATTTCTTCGATTTCGCCTGATGTTGCGATGCGGATTTCCAAACCGCCTACAGCGTTGAGAAGTTTTGTTTCTTCAACCTGTTTATCTCCTCTGATAAGCGCCAATACAGGTTTTTTATCAACAATATAAACAAGAGTTTTCAAAATAGTTGAAGCAGGAATGTTTAGGAATTCGCATAACTCTTCAATCGAATGAGTGTTTGGAGTATCCACAACTTTAGCTTCTGCAAACCCGCCGTCAACAACAGCTTGAGGTAATTTTGAAACCGCGTGGTTTGAGTTTGCGGCATAATCGCAGTCGTCGCAGTAGAAAACATCATTTTCACCAGCATCGGTGTCGGTGATTACCATGAATTCGTGGGAAACGCTTCCGCCGATTGCGCCTGAATCTGATTGAACAGCTTTTGTAGCAAGTCCGCATCTGTTGAAGATATTTGTGTAAGCCTGCCACATATTTTGGTATTCTTTTTCAAGTTCTTCTTGTGAAGTTGAGAAGCTGTAAGCATCTTTCATAATGAATTCTCGTCCTCTCAAAAGTCCGAAACGCGGTCTTACTTCGTCTCTGAATTTTGATTGAATTTGATAAAGATTTACAGGTAATTGTTTGTAGGATTTCAAACCGTCACGTGCGATTGCAGTAATAATTTCTTCGTGAGTCGGTCCAAGACACATTTCACGGTTGTGGCGGTCTCTTAATCGCATCAATTCTTTGCCGTAAGCTTCCCATCTGCCTGATTCCACCCACAATTCTCTTGGCTGAACAAAAGGCATCAAAAGCTCCTGAGCACCTGCTTTATCCATTTCGTCGCGGACAATAGTTTCAACTTTTTTCAAAACTCTCCACATAAGTGGTAAATAATTATACACACCTGAGGTAAGTTTTCTTATATAACCTGCTCTTGCAAGCATTTTATGCGATACAACTTCTGCGTCTGAAGGAAATTCACGCATTGTCTGTACAAATAATTTTGACATTTTCATAATAAATTTTTCCTCTCATAAATCCTTTTATGAGTAAATTTTACCACAAAAATATTTTAGCCTTCGTATTTGAAGTAATACAATTCATCTTTGACTTTTTGCAGGGGTAAAGAAAGAGTCCGGAAGTTTCTGATTGCTTCTTCGAGGTAGGCGATGTAATCTTCTGCAACATTCAGATTTTTGTTAATTTGGGCAAGAATGTAGTAAGCATCTCCTGTTTCGCCGCAAAACTCGATTTGCTTCATTGCGTAATCGTTTGCGGAGACGAAATCCTCTTTTTTCATAAGAATTTTTATGAGAATTTTGTAAGCTTCTTCGTCCATTTTGTTTAATTCGACGGTATTGCGAAGATTTTGTTCTGCATTGTCAAGGTCATTTTCTTCGTAGTAAATGACTGCAAGATTGAAATAAGCCCAGCTGTAGTCAGGCGAAAGACTTATTACTTTTTCAAACTTTTCTTTCGCTGACTCGGTGTCGCCGAACTCTTTCAGGATATTACCTATATAAAAATGGGCATAAATGTCTTCGTCATTTATGTCTATAGTTTTCTGGAAATAGTCAATTGCCTGTAGAAAATCCTTTTTTTTGAAATATACAAGCCCAATGTTGAAGTAAGAATTCGAGTCTTCAACATCAGAAGAAATTACCTGTTCAAAACATTCAATTGCTCTGTCATATTCTTGCAGTTCAGTGTAAACAAGCCCGAGATTATAGACTGCGTCCATCGCGTCAGGTTCTATTTCGACAGCTTTTTCATAGGCTTCTTTCGCTTTTTGGAATTTTTTCATCTTTTCATAGACAATTCCGAGATTGTAATAAATTCCGTCGTCATAGCTGAACATTTTTGATAAATACAAAAGATGCTGCAAAGCTTCTTCGTTGAATCCGCAATCCATCAGGAGTACGGCAAGTTCGCGTCTTGCCTGAAAGTTTGAGGAGTCTTCTTTTATAAGCCCTTGCAGTTCTTCAATTTTATCAAGTTTTGACATATCTCTAAATTACCGGAACATCAATAGGTTCAACTAAGATTACATTTAAAACTTCGCCTGAATTCAGATGGACATTTTTACCTTTTCTAATCATATCAGCGATGCTGTCATAAACAAAGTAACCTGCTGTTCCGAAAACTCCGCCCGCAGCCGCAACAGGAACAATTGCATACTGCCATCCGCTGTCAGTTACGTTTTTGCCCCATTCGATAGAGTTTTTGGTGATTTGACCTGATTTTTGGCAGGTTTGTTTCCACGCATCAGCGTAACCTCTTGTTGTTGTAATTCCGCCGTCGGAAGTCATATCAGCACGACCGACGATGTTTAATGTTAGCGGAAGCTGGCGTCCGTTAGGTGTTACAACGTGGTCAAAATCTAAGTATAGGATTGCGCCTTTAGACATTCTTTTAGCAGGGGTAACAGCTTTGATATTTCCGCGAACGATTGACCCCATTGGAAGAATTACGTCGTCTTCAGCTTTCTGGTCAGTTTCGAGCATAGCGGTGAAACTTGTGCCTGCTGTATTTACACTTGTATTAACAGGTGAAAGCATTTTCAATGACAATTTAGTTCCCGCAGGAATTCTTTTAGTTTTTGCGTTTCCGTTGAACGGTGCGGCAAGTGTCATTTGTGCGGCAACAAACATTGTTAAAACTACTGCTAAAATTTTATTTTTCATAATAATATCCCTCTTTTCTTCTGAAAGTATTTTAGCACATTTTTTGTGTTTTGTTAAGAGGGGGAGGAATATCCCTTGCGTGCTGAACCAGCACTGATAGACCCTGAATCAAGTTCAGGGTGACTGAACTACTATCGTCACTCCGGGCTACTACCCGAAGTCTATTATATTATTCATTTTCAACCAATTCAAAATGATAGCCGAGTATATCTAAAATATCTTGGGCTTCGGTAAATTTAATAGTTTTACGTCTTAATTTGTTTGTAATGTTATTAGGAGAAACTTTTTTATTTTTTGGATGCTCAAGTTTTTCACACACTTCTTTTAGTGTGGTCCCTCTTTGAAATATGATAGTTTTTATTTCTTTCCTAATATCCATTCTAACTATTATAAATTATTCTTGACAAAAGTTGTATCAAAATGTATTATCAAACTATAATGCAACCTACATTTCTTTCTGGTTTGCTATTGTTAAGATTATTAAAGGAGTTCAATATGAAATTTATTGGTCAATACTATTCTTATATGCGAATTTACTAACCAGCTCATCTAATGAAACATCAAGAGTATGAGCAAGTTTGAGCAATGTAGTAAATTTGAAATCAACGAGACCGTTTTCAATTCTGCTCAGAGTTGCTGAGGTAACACCACCGCGAGAAAATGCAATATTATTTAAAGAACCTGATTTTCTTTTCCTAATATTTTGTACGTGTTTTCCAAATTCTATGAGATTGTGCCTATCTTGTTGTTTCATATATGTAATAGTAGCGAATTTTTTTTTAATATTCATTACACGTGTGTAACACTTAAGAATAATTTTTAAAGGAGGAAAAATGGAAGAAAAAGAAAAAACAGAATTATTTTTTTTAGCGCAAGATGCATACAAGCTGTCAGAAATTTTGCATTACCTTATCCGAAAAGAAATTTGTAACGGTGCGGATAATTTAAAATATCTTTCGGATATTGCAGAATCATTAAGCTGTGGTACAGAAACATTACTTAAATTAGTAGAAAAAATGCAATGCGAAAAGCCAACCGCAATCGAGGAGAGCGGCGACAGAACAGTAGAGTAGTCATTCCGTGCTATGACAACGGAGTGACGTTGTATTCCTCTCCCCCTCGGGGAGGGTGCAATTGGCATTGATAGACCTTGAATCGCGCGCTTTGCGCTGTTTAGGGTGACTTTTTTGTTATATGCAATCGTGCAAATCTCAATACAATTGGCGGCAATATATTTACCCCCCCGTGCGGCGAGAAAATTTAAAACAATTGTACGATGTGTAACATAATTGGTGGCATATTACCCCGTGCGGCGAGCACCCCAAAAAAAAGAGCCTCATTTGAGGCTCGTTAGAATTAAGAATAGCTGGAAGTATGAAAAAGATTATCTACATTTAAGCCGACATATGTGTTTTTTTCTATTGCCGCGCAAGGCTGTTTTTTCCTGCCCAGTCCGGCTAGTCTATATGAAGTTTTATTTATCGTTTGAAAAATAATCTTTTATATTGTAAAATTGCTGTATTGTAATAGATATATAAGATTAAGGGAAAATAAATATGGAAATTTTAAACAAAGCAACAATCGGCGTATTCGGCGGTTCAGGATTTTACAGCTTCTTGAAAGATATTGAAGAAATTAAAGTGGAAACTCCTTACGGTGAAACAAGTGACAGTATCTTTTTAGGTACTATCGGCAATCACAAAGTTGCATTCATGCCGCGCCACGGAAGAGACCACTCCATTCCGCCTCATCTTGTTAACTTTAGAGCTAACGTTTGGGCTATGAAACACTTAGGCTGTAAAAGAGTTATCTCACCTTGCGCTGCGGGAAGTTTACAAAAAGATGTTAAACCTGGAGACTTTGTTATTTGCGATCAGTTTGTGGATTGGACTGACGGAAGAAAAAATACTTTCTATGAAGGACCTGTTGTTCAGCACCCGTCTCCTGCTGACCCGTATTGTCCTGAATTGAGAAAACTTGCCATCGAAACAGGCAAAAATTTAGGTATTACTATTCACGACAAAGGTACTGTTGTTGTTATTAACGGTCCGAGATTTTCTACAAAATCCGAATCAGCATTCTTCACAAGACAGGGATGGGAAGTTATCAATATGACTGCTTTTCCAGAAGCTTATCTTGTTAAAGAACTTAATATGTGTCCGTTAAATATTTCACTTATTACTGACTACGATGCAGGGCTTGTCGGCGATGTTCCTCCTGTTTCTCACGAAGCTGTTATGGAAGTGTTTAATAATAACGTGGCTAATTTAAAATCTCTATTATTCACTATGATAGAAAATATCCCGTCTGAACAAGCAGAATGCGAATGTGCTAATTCTGTTAAAATGGATATTTAAGAGGATTTTCATGGCAAAATTTATATTATTTTTGGACAGACTTATTAATTTGTATTTATATTTCGTAATCGGCGCATGTATTTTGTCGTGGGTTCCCAATATAAATCCGAATTATCCGCTCTTCCATATGATATTTAAATCTGCGGGATTTTATATTTTGCCGCCATTTATGGGCTTGTCCTTTTCTCCTGCTGTTGTGATGGTAGTCTGCGCTCTTATTTCTATGGGGCTGGGCAAGATTTATAATAAATATTTTGCATCAAAAGAGCCTGAAATTATCGTGGTGACACCTGACGAGTTTATAAAGGAAATTAGAGAAGAAAACAAGAAAAAAGAGGATAAAAAAGATGATTGCAATTAAGATTATCACAGCAATCGCAAATTGTTTTTATGTATTTTTGCTGATGATTTTTATAAGATGTCTTTTGACATGGATCCCCGGTTTGAACTGGAATAATCCGATTTTGAACGCACTTCGTTCATCAGTTGATTTGTATCTGGATTTATTCAGAAAATTTATTCCGCCTGTAGGACCGTTTGATCTGTCGCCGATTGTGGCTACTTTTGTTCTGATTTTTATCAGAAACGGTATTGTCTATGGGGCGGCATATATTTTTGCGGCACTCGGAATGCTGAATTAAGAGGTAGGAAAATAGTATGAAAATTGTTATTTTCGGAGCAACAGAAGTCGGATGTCTGCTTGCAACAGAATTTTTTGAAGATCACGATATTACGGTTATTGATAAAGAAGAAAACAGAACCGATGAATTTGACAAACTTGATATAAGTTTTGTTCAGGGTAATGCGACTGATATTAATGTCCTTAAATCTGCTGATATCTTGAATTCGGACGTTTTTATCGCATGCACAGCGCTGGATGAAGCTAATATTGTTGCCTGTCTTTCTGCAAAGAAAATCAGCGGTATCCGCACAATCTGTTTTGTTTCCAAATCCGAATACCGGAACGCTATGGAACTGAACAAATCCGATGATTACCTTGGAGATTTCTTTATTGATTATGTTATATGGCCTGAGGCACTTTTGACACAGGAACTTTTCAGAATTGTTACTGTAGCGCATGCGCTTGATGTTGAAAATTTTGCTGACGGTAAAGCAAGGTTGCTGGAATACAAAGTTCGTCCTAATTCTTCAATTGTAGGTAAAATGGTTAAAGATTGCGGATTTACCAAAGACACAATCATTGTAGGTATTAAACGTGATGATTTGTTGTTTATTCCAAACGGTTTGACTGAAATTAACGAAGACGACAAACTTATTTTCATGGGAACTTCGCATTCTCTGGACATTCTTGCCGGTACATTCTTCCACGAAAAAGAACAGGTTAAGTCCGTTGCAATTATTGGCGGCGGTAATGTCGGCTATATGCTTGCTAAAAATCTTGAAGACATGAAAATCAAGACCAAAATTATTGAAAAAGACTACGAACGCTGTGAATATTTAGCTCAAGAACTGCACAAAACACTTGTTTTAAATGGCGACGGTACAAATTTGAAACTTCTTGATGAAGAGGAAATCGGCGAGTCTGATGTTGTAATTTCCGTAACAAACAATGACGAACGTAATCTTTTATGTTCGCTTCTAGCCAAACAACTTGGAGTTAAGCGTGTAATCTCACGTGTATCAAAGGTTTTGAACATTCCTCTGTTCGAAAAAGTAGGGATTGATATTGCGGTTTCTCCTAAAACTTCTGCGATTAACGAAGTCAGAAATGATATTGATGAAACAGATGTCGATATTCTGGCAACAGTTGAGCAGGGGGAAGCTGAGGTTCTGGAAATTTCTGTTCAGGAAGATTTTAACGGAAAACTTATTAAAGATTTGAGATTTCCTGCACCGGCAATTATTGGGATTATTCAAAGACGCAGCCGCGTTATTATCCCTATGGGTGATACTCAGCTTAGAATCGGTGATATTTTGATTATATTTACCAAAGCTGATTCTGCACAGCAGATAAAAGCATATTTTAAGGCAGCGTAGATTATGAGATTAAATTATATTGCAAATTCATTGGGGTTAATGCTGGCGGATATAGGACTTGTGTTCTTTATTCCAATTCTTGTTGCAATCTATTATCAGGAATGGAATTCAGTTTTGCCTTTCTTTGCGGCAGGAATTTTCTCATTATTTATAGGTGACCTGTTGAAAAGGGTTGTTAAAAAGTCCTCAAATGATGATGCCCTTAACGATATTAAAAAACCGGAAGCATTAATGATTGTTTCCTTGTGCTGGATTACGTTTGGGCTGCTTGCGGCTGTTCCGTATATGTTTTATGGTGTAAGCCCGATAAATTCTCTGTTTGAAGCAGTTTCAGGCATAACAACAACAGGTGCTACAATTTTAAACAATTATGATTTCCCTAAAACATTGATGTTCTGGCGCTCATTTTCACAATGGCTCGGCGGTATGGGAATTATAGTCCTTTTCGTTGCTATATTGCCTCAATTTGCGGTTGCGGGACGTCAAATGTTTTTTGCGGAAGCTCCGGGACCGACAGAAGATAAAATTACTCCGCGTATTAAAAACACCGCATCAGCACTTTGGATTGTCTATGCCGGATTGACTGTTATTTGCGCGCTTTGTCTTTGGTCTGCCGGAATGCCTGTTTATCACAGTGTTTGCAACTCTATGTCAACCGTATCCGCAGGAGGTTTCTCGCTAAACGCATATAGCATCGGCGGTTACGGTTCAAACTTGATTGTTTGGATAGTTACAATATTTATGTTTCTCTCAGGAACAAGTTTTATATTGCAATCAAGAGCTCTTACAAAAAGAAAATTGTCTCTATTTTGGAAAAGTGAAGAATTTAAATGCTATTTTGCAGTAATTCTTGTGTTTGCTCTTATTTTGTCAGGAATATTATTTACCTGTCAGCATTTTTCTGTCGGGCACTCGCTTACGGCAGGCTTTTTCCAAATTCTTTCTCTTTCAACTTCAACGGGTGCTGCCAGTGAAGACTACCAGCTATGGTCATTCTCAGCTAAGGTTATTCTTTTTATTGCAATGTTTATTTCTTCATGCTCCGGTTCAGCAGGCGGCGGGCTTAAAATTACAAGATGGATTTTGATTTTTAAATACATAAAAAATGAATTGTATAAAATTTTGCACCCTAAAGCAGTTCTTACCATTAAAATAGACGGTAAAGTTGTAGCACCTGATGTTATTCGCCAGACTGTGTTTTTTGCGTTTTGCTTTTTTGGTTTGTGGGCAGTCACAGCTGTAATCTTGACTCTGCTAGAACAAAATATTGTTATAGGTTTGACATCGGCAATAGCATCAATCGGTGATATCGGACCTGCTCTTGGAAGGGTTGGTCCGATGGGTGATTATTCAACCCTGAAAACAGCATCAAAAATCATATTGATATTTAATATGCTTGTCGGTCGTCTGGAAATTATTCCGTTTTTAGTATTTTTCCATAAAGATTTTTGGAAATTACGCGGGTAAGATTTATAAATATATTCAAATCAAATGCATCATTTTACTGAAAAACGTGTGTTTCCCTTATCATATTGCGGTGAGGGCATTTTGGGCTGTTAATTTAATAAATATTCCGGTGTTTTAAAATAAAATTAATGTCTGTCAGTGTATATATGGAAAGAACTTATAACTATAATTAACATTTTCAGTATTTTGGTGTATTAAAATTTATAACTCAAACATTCGATAAGAATTATCTATTTCATCCTGTTCAATACCAATATAGCGCAAAGTTATATCCGGTGAAGAATGGTTAAAGATTTTTTGGAGCATTGCAACATCTCTGAATTGTTTATAATGATGATATCCAAAAGTCTTTCTCATTGTATGTGTGCCTACGTTTGCATCAATCCCGACAGCCTCACAAGCTTCATTAATAACCCTGTAGACCTGTGATCTGTCAAGCCGTCCTCGCTTTTGTGAAACAAATAACGGTTCATCATCATCTTTCTTTTTAGTATAAAAATTTAATAATTTTGCAAGTTTAGGGTTTATAGGAAATCGTTTTTGTTTACCTGTCTTTTTTTCACAGAGATCTATGTGAGTTTTATTACGAACATCCCCCACGTTAAGCGATAAAATGTCAGATACACGTAATCCTGAATTTATTCCCAAAACGAAGATTACTTTGTTTCTGAAACTTCTTTTGTTTAGATACTCTTCCACCTCATAAATTTTTGCTTTGTCACGAATTGGTTCTACTAAATATTTCATAATACCTCCTTTTTTCCTTCTTAAGATTACCAGAGAGGTAAAAAAATATAACCACCGTGAGGTTGTTTTTATGATTATATAAATTCTATATTAAAATATAAGATAAAATATTATTTAGCGTTTTTTGCTGCTTTTTTAATTTTTATAGCTCGTTTTCTTATAGGTTGGAGTTCAAGTAAATGCTTAAGAGCTTTCCCTGTACTGCGCAAATATATAGCTCCCAGTGTAGCAGTTATACCAACGTCGTGCGGTTCCCAGTGCGGAAATCTGCATACTTCTGCGGCAGCTCCTAGACCTGAAAATAGTGCAGTATCCATATTTCGATTATATTTTGCACGTACTGTGTTTTTGTATAAATATCTGTTAACACTCTGCTGAAATTTAGGACTGATTTTTAACATATAACCTCTTTTTTATATTAAATCTGAAAATATAAGTTTTTGCTAATTGTTAAGAAATGTATACAAAATAAGCAATTTTTAAATCGTAAAATACTTTATATAAACACAGGGGAATTAAAGAATAAACACACAAAAATTTTTATTTACACATTTTATAGGATATTAAGAAAAATATAGAAAAGGGGAAAAAGAAAGAATGGCATTTATTAGTTCAATCAGATCATTAGGACGAATTTTTGGTTCAAAAGGTGCAACAAAGACAGTTGCGGCAGTAAAGCCTGTAGTGGAGGGTACAAGAGTACTTCCAAGCGTTCCGGGTGTCACCCGTTTGGAACGTAAATTAGGCGGTAATTTGTTTGTATCAGAAACCAGAACTCTGGCTGACGGCAGTAAAAAAACATCAATGATGGTTTACGGCTCAAACGGAGAATATATTGGAAAAGGCGGAGACCAAGGGCTTGCTATTTTTAGAGAAAAAACAATTGCGCGTGAAAGAGGCGGCAGTATTCTCGGTGGAGATAGAGTAACCATAAATAAAAACTATCATGAGACTATGGCTACAACAAGACATACTGAAAATATAGTAAAAGATTATACAGCAGATGGCATTTTAGAACATGCTGAAACAACTACAAAATATAGACATTGGACAAACCCAAAAAGTACAGTTTTTGACAGAAGTAAAACTTTATCAGGTGAAACTCTTTATTCTCAAACTGTTGCATCCAAAAAAGCGGCAGAAGAAGCTGCAAAACTAGAAGCAGAAGCAGCTGTGGATGCTGCAAGATTAGCAGAACAAGAAGCAGCGAAAAAACTTGCGGTAAGCAGACCAAGAGTTAATGTTGGCAAAGTATTTAACAGAAATCTTGATGAATTCAAGTGCGTTGAAGAAGTTAAACCTGATGGAACAATTATAAGACGATATTTTGACCCGATGGCTTCAAACAGTACTTCTCATCCGTTAATTACAACTATGGATAAAGGTTTGCTTCATGAAGAAATTATTTATGATACAAGAAAAGGTTTAAAATTGAACTTTAAACAACTTGGAGATGGTGAACCTGAATATTCATTGCAAAAAGGTTTACAATACAGACAAACTTCCAGAATGGCTAAAGATGAATACGGAAGTATGTCTAGACAAAATACTCAGGTATATGATGACGGTTTAAACCATGTAGAATTCGGCGGAGACCACTATCCTGGTAGATTTAAACTTAATGTGAAAAATCCGCAATATCAGCCGGGCTCACAATTTGATTGGGCAAAAGATGAATACATCTCATTTAGAGATAGAGGATATGTTCATCAATATGATTTATACAGACCGAAATCTCAATTTGATATAGATGCGCAAGCAAAACTTGACAGATTAACAGCCGAAGCAAAATCAGAGTATATAGATTTAGAAGATTTATTCAAACCATATCAAGCTTAGTTAATAAAAGATTATTTTGATCTTAGTTCCCTCCCCACTTGCGGGGGAGGGTTAGTGAGAGGAGGCAAGTATGGTTGAGCTTTGCAAAATTTACGATTTTAATAATATTTAGGGTAATTTTTAATCTCCCGGTTCAATGTAATAATACATAATATAATCCATATTTTTACTGATACCAATACCGTTAGAATATGGAAAATACTCATCAAAAAAGTATTCATTTTCCTGGTTTTTCAAAACATAAAAAGTAAAATTTTTCAGGTCTTCTTTATTCATGAAAGGCATATGATAAATCTTTTGCCGTATTCCAATCTTTGTATCAGCGTTAATAAAAGAATATTTTTTTAATTCGTTTTTTATATATTCTTTATTAATCTTAAATCTAAGCTGAAACAATTCACCATGCAAATCCGAAGTATAACAATATAGCTGAACATCCTCGGCTTCGGCAGGAATATTTTTCGGAAAGTGTGAAATTTTATCCTGTTGTTTAATAGAATTAATCGCTTGAGTGTAATCTTTAGGATTAGTTATGGGTTTATTTTCTCCGGCACCTGACAAAAACAAAACAATAAACAAAATTATCGCTCCAAGTCCCATTGCAACAGCTGTAGAGATTATAATAAAAAGATATTCTATTTTTTTTAATGGTATATTCATGGTAAGTTTCAGAAAATTATTTATTTTTTTTGAATTCGGCTTTAACTTGTTTCTTTACTCTGTCATATTCGTTCATCGGTAAAGTTTTAACTTCACCTGAAAAAGCTTCCATCCCATGATAACAAATCCATTTCGGATTTGGGCGTTGAGTTAGAGTTTCTTCTTTTGAAAAGACACGCATTTTCATTTCAGCCATTTTAGATTTACTCAACTTAGATACATAAATCGCCGAATTCGGAGCAACATAGCCCAAACCCTGTAAAACCCCCATTGCGGATTTATCTGTACACATTGAAACATCCTGTACAGAAAGATAGTATCCGTACATAAAAAGAAATGCGGCAGTATCTTTATCTTGCGGATAAATATCTTCCGCAAAATATATATAATAAATAGGCAGTGTTGTTTGCGGATTTTTTAAAGCTTTGTCTCTGAATGCGGCACGCTTTTGAGGTGGCATTTTTAAATATTGTTGCCCGAGATAAAACGGATCTTTTGTATGTTGAAAATTAGTCACATTACCGTTTTTTGTAACAACAACATCTTTAGAAACAGCAAATACATTGTTAACACTAAAAAGTGCAATTATAGCTATCAGACACTTTAAAAAATTTTTATTAAACATAAATAACTCCTAATTCCATATAATAAATTTATAAAACGCCCAACATTATTGTCGGGCGTTTTATGGAGCGGAAGACGAGACTCGAACTCGCGACAGTCTGCTTGGAAGGCAGATACTCTACCAACTGAGCTACTTCCGCATTTTTGCGTTTGTAACACTCCAATTTTACTATAAACATTTTTGAAAATCAAGTTTTTATTCTTGTATTTATTCAAGATGCGGCGTGCGCTCACGCACGCCGCATCTCTAACTCTTTAGTATTAGTAAAAATTTCTCATAAATATCCCTAAAAATCTATTCTTTAGAATGGTGAAATATACCCGCATGACAGGTTATTATATATATGTAGGTTCGAAGAGTCCAGGCACTTTTTCGGGGTTGCGATAAGATTTTTTCTTTTGCGGTTTGGTTTAAAACCCTTCGGACTTACACCTTACTAAAGAAAATTTTTCATGTTTTATAACTTCCGGTTTGTGTTTGTAGTATTGCAAGACAAACCTTTTTATTTTATAATCGCTCCTGTAGTTAATATAGGAGTGAAATATTATGACAACTGAAGTTAGAGCAAGTCATATTCTTGTGAAAACTGAACAAGAAGCTATGGATTTATACAACGAAATTAAAAACGGCAAATCTTTTGCTGAAATTGCGGAAGAAAAATCCCTTTGTCCGTCAGGTCAAAACGGCGGCGACCTTGGATTTTTCGGTAAAGGCATGATGGTTAAGCCTTTTGAAGATGCGGCTTTTGCGCTTGAAGTAGGTGAACTATCTCAACCTGTTGAAACTCAATTCGGATGGCACTTAATCCAGCTAACCGGTAAAAATTAGTATGAATACAACAGTAATAAAAAATTTCATGGCTGACCAAAATTTGCGTTATTTATTGGTCAATGCGACAAATGAATTTTTGGTGGAATATAACACACTTGGTGAAAATTCCCGATATAAATTGACAAATTTTTCGGGCTCTACAGGCGAAGCGCTTGTGACTCCTGAAACTATTTATCTTTTTGTTGATGGAAGATATCATATCCAGGCGGATTTGGAGGTCAGCCATGAAAAAGTTACTGTTGTAAAGCTTCAACAGGGGCAAAAATACCTTGATGAATTGTTAAACAAAGTGCCTGAAAATGAGGTTTTAGGATTGTTTTCCAAAAAGAATTCTCAGGCGAAAATTGAAAAAATTTCTGCATCACGTCAAGTTAAACTTTTGGATTTTGATCCGCTGGATGACCAAAACGTAATAAAAGTTCCAGAAAATATTATACTTGATAATAAATATACAGGTTTATCTTCAGAAGAAAAAATAGCAAAAATTGCGCAAAATTTATCTGATAATGAAGCTATTTATATTACTGATTTGGATGAGGTTTCGTACCTTTTTAATATGAGAAATTTTTCTCAAAATTATTCTGCAAAAATCAGAGGAAAATGTTTAATTTTTAAAGACAATGCGATACTTTTCACACAGGATAAATTGCAAAATATTGAGGAATTTTTAACAACTTTGCAAAAAGATGTTTATGTTGATAAATCTTCGATTAACGGGTTTGATTATAGACTTCTTGGAGGTCGGACAAAGGAGCTGAAAAACAATACTGTTAAAGCGATGAAGGCAAGAAAGACCGATGCTGAACTAGAGCATTTGAAGGATGCATTCGCGCGTACAGATAATGCCGTTTCTGCAATCCGTGATTATATTGAGCAAAATGATAATCTTTCCGAATTTGACATTGCTGTGCAATTGGCAAAAGAATTTAAAAATCAGGGTGCGGTCGGTTTGAGTTTTGCTTCAATTGTTGCGAAGGATAAGAATTCCGCGCTTGCACATTATTCAAAATGTGCGCAGGATGAAGTTATATCTGATGGAAGTTTGGTTTTAATTGATTGCGGCGGATATTTTGAAGGCGGGCTTGCAACAGATATTACAAGAGTTTTTGTAAAAGGCGTTCCGTCTGAGCTTCAGCGGAAAGTTTATACAAATGTTTTGAAAGCTTTTTTGAAGGCTTACAATTATGGAAAAATTCAGCCTGAACGACCGTTAACAGGTTTTGAAATTGACCAATCCGTACATGAATTTTTCAATTCTCAGGATTTGGACGGATTTGTATTTAACCATGGTTTAGGGCATGGGATAGGGGTGAATGTTCACGAGTATCCGCCGAATTTGAGTTCATCAGAGCTTGCAAAAGTTAATCTTGAAGACGGAATGTGTTTTTCTATTGAACCGGGACTGTATAAAGAAGGCTATTTCGGAGTCAGACTTGAAAATTCGTGCTATTATAAAGACGGTCAAATACATTCTTTTGTCCATATGAATTATGAAAACAAATTGATAAATTATGACATGCTTTCCGAACAGGAAAAACAATGGTTGAGCGAATTTGAGGTGAAGTAGTGGAAATTACTAGCGTAAATAACGAATTGGTCAAAGAAACCGTAAAATTGCAACAGAAGAAACACCGTACTCAAAGCGGAAAATTTTTGCTGGAGGGGTATAAAGCAATAAAGGAAGCTTTTGATTTCGGGATTGAAATTGAGCGGATTTTTGTAGAAAAAAACAAAAAAGATGAGTATAATTTTGCGCAAAATTTGGTTGTAGAAACAACCGAAGCTGTATTGAAAAAGCTTGCAACAACTGACTCTGCGCCGTCTGCTGTTGCTGTAGGTTTTCAAAAAAATTATGATAAAAATATTTTGAAAAGTTTGAAAAAAGTTGTACTATTGGAAGATATTAAAGACGTAGGAAATTTGGGAACAATTATTCGTTCTTCTGTGGCATTCGGGGCGGAAGCGATTGTACTATATGGCGAAAGCGTTGATATTTATAATCCAAAATGTGTACGTGCATCGGTTGGGAATTTGTGGAAACTTCCTATTATTCATATTCAAGAAATAGGTGAATTGAAAGATATTTTTGGAAAATTTGAGCGTATAGCGACCCTTCCGCGCACTAATAATATGCTGAAAAGTTTTGAAATTAACCTGCCTGCTGTTATAATGTTTGGCAGTGAAGCGAACGGTTTAACACCGGAGCTGGTTGAGTTTTCGACTAATTCGGTAAAAATCGAGATGGCGAAAACGGTTGAATCTTTGAACCTTGCGACATCTGTATCCGTTATTTTGTATCAGCTTTTTGCGGGGTAAAATTTATGACAAACGAGGAAAAGGCAAAGGAATTATTTAGAAGCGGTTATAATTGTGCACAGTCGGTATTTGCGGTTTATGCAGAGCGTTATGGTATCGATTTTGAAACAGCGTTAAAATTGTCCTCATCTTTTGGGGGCGGCATGGGTAGATTGCGTGAAGTGTGCGGAGCTGTGAGCGGAATGTTTATGGCAACAGGTTTGGCAAAAGGGTATTGTTCCAATAACGATAAAGATGAGAAAAAGGCTCATTATGAGAGAATTCAATATCTTGCGGGAGAGTTTGAAAAGCTTCACGGGTCGATTGTTTGTCGTGAACTTTTAGGATTAAACAGGAAAAAAGATATAGCAACACCGTCAGAGAGGACAGTTGAATATTATAAAAAACGTCCTTGTGTTGAAATTGTTGGTGATGCTTGCCGTATTTTAGACAAGTATCTTTTATCATTAAGCGATGTAGAAAACAAGGTTGATTAAAAAGTCTGCAACCAGCATGTAGATAGTTGAAAGAATTGCAGCTTGAGTAGTTGAGGTTCCGACTTCTTTTGCGCCTCCACGGGTTTGGTATCCCTTTGTGGCACAAACAAGTGCAATCAATGCTCCAAAAATAGCTGCTTTTAGCAGGCTTATATAAACATCTTTTACTGCAATCCATGACCAAACGGATGTCATATATCTTGCAGGGTGAAGATTAATTGTTTCAAGTGAAACAAACATTCCGCCCAGAATTCCGACAAATTCTGCAATCAACACAACCATTGGAACAGTTATTGCGGATGATAAAATTCTTGGTGCAAAGTAATAACCGACAGGATTTATTTTTAGAGTTTTGATAGCATCAACTTGAGAGGTTACCTGCATATTGGCGATTTCGGCGGAAATTGCTGTGCCTGCACGTGCGCCGATTGCCAGAGCAACAAACCCGGGTGCAATTTCTCTAATCATTACAACGGCAATTGTACCGCCAATATATGCTTCCGCACCTGTCATAAGGAATTCTTTCGAGACTTGAATTGCAATAACAGCCGCTGAAATAAATGCTATAACAAGCGAAATCGGCAGTGAATCGTAACTTATTGCTGCAGCCTGCGAAATTATGGTTTTAAATCTTACATTCCCGCCAAAAATGTACTTTATACATTCTATTAAATTTTGAACACAGGCACCTAAAAATTTAATCAAGTCTATTCTTCCTTTTTGTATGATTATAGCATGAAAAAACGGCGGTCAAATTTTTGACCGCCGTTTTCAATAATTTAAAGTTTAATTATTCAACTTCGATAGCAGCTACAGGGCATGCATCAGCAGCTTCTTTTACTGCATCAATGTTATCAGCAACAGCAGCTTCATTAACAACTGCTTTGTCTTCGATTGAAAATACTGCGTCACAGATTGATTCACAAGCGCCGCAAGCAATGCAACTATCATTAACTTTTACTGTCATTTTGTTTCTCCTTATTTTTTATAACCCGTAAGTTTTAACTTACAACAAAATTATATAACAAAAAATTAAAAAATTCTACAAAAAAATTAAATCCAATCGCGGATGAAACTTGCAATAGTATCAAATCCTTCAATTTCACCCAGATTATCGTTAGACGGAAGAGTTTTTGAGTACATCAAAAACGGGACCTTTTCTCTTGTATGGTCGGTGCCTTCGACTGTAGGATCACAGCCGTGGTCTGCCGTAATTATCAGCAAATCAGTTGTTTTCATTGCATCAATAATCGGTTTTACATATGTGTCGATTTCTTCAATTGCCATGCCGTAGCCTTTCGGGTCGTTTCTGTGACCGTAGAGCATGTCAGTGTCAACGAGGTTTGTGAAAATTATTTCTATGTCATTGTATTTTTGTTTTTTTACATATGCAATATCTTCAAGCGGAAGTTTACCTTGAACGGCTTTAAGGGTTAATTCCAGCCCTTCTTTATTTGAGCCTGTGTGGATGGCGTGTGTAATTCCTGATTTGGCAAAAATATCTTCGATTTTACCAATACCTATAACTTTTCCGCCGCCGTCTTTAATTCGGTTTAGCAAAGTCTGTTTCGGCGCCATTGAAAAATCTCTGCGGTCTTGAGAAATACGTTTCGGCTGACCATCGATTATTTTGTATGGACGTGCAATAACGCGGGCTGTGTTATAATCGCCTTCATCTAAGAGTTTTCTGGCGGTTTCGCACCATTTGTAAAGTGTTTCAAGCGGGATTAAATCCGTATCAACTGCAATTTGGAAAACACTGTCAGCAGAGGTGTAAATAATCGGGAATTTTGTTGCGTGATGTTCGTCGTTTAATTCCGCAATAATCGCGGTACCGCTTGCCGGACGGTTTGCAAGAATTCCGCCGCAGTTAGTTTCTTTAATAAATTTATCAATGAGTTCATCAGGAAATCCGTCAGGATAAGTTGCAAAAGGTTTTTCAGATACAAGACCTGCGATTTCCCAGTGTCCGGTTGTGGTGTCTTTGCCTTTGGATTTTTCAACAAGGGTCGCCACAGTTGCTTCAGGATTAGAAACTTTTTTAATTCCTTCAAAATCTCCTAAAAGACCGAGTCCGAGCTTTTCAAGGTTTGGAACATTCAAGCCTTTGTTGAATTCGCAAACGTGTTTGAGGGTGTTGCATTCCGGAATATCCCCAAAGTCGCGGCAATCAGGCATTGCACCTATTCCCATTGAATCAATTACCATTATTATTGCTCTTACATTTGACATAATAATCTCCTTTTTCCCGTATTTTACCATAAATTCAGACACAGGGGCAAAGGTTAAATTTCCATTAAAAAGAGGATTAAAAATGGTTTCTGGTATTTTATTATAATAAAACCGTTTGGGAATAATTATAATGAAAAAAATATTAATAATACTTGGAATACTTGTGTTTATAAATCTTGTGATAATGACAATCAGCAAGGCTTTTGCGGCATTGCCATAGGGGTAAATGTAGTTACCAATTATATTGAAACTTGTGGAATTATTGTCGAGCGGGAGTAAATGTAGCCACCAATTATATTATTAGGAGTTTACTTTATTATTTACCCCGTTTGTGTTAAACTTTTGTTGTCACAAAATAAGAGTTGGTCGTATGAATATAGATAAACAAAAATTAATATCATGTATTAAGAAAATTTCTGAGCCGAAAGTACTTGTAGTAGGCGATTTGGCATTGGATGAAATGATTTACGGAGATGCTGAGCGAATTTCGCGTGAGGCTCCGGTATTGATTTTACAGCATACAAAAACAAAATTAATCCTTGGCGGTGCGTCAAACGCTGCTCATAACGTTTCAACCCTGAATAACGGTAAAGTCGGTGTTATAGGCGTTAGCGGGGATGATTATTATTCTGAACTTCTGTTTGATACTTTTGACAGAGCAAACATAGACTGTTCGAAAATTGTTAAAGACAAAACCAGAAAAACAATTGTTAAAACCAGAATTTCAGGTTCTATTACAACTTCAATAACCCAGCAGATTGTACGTGTTGACAGGCAGTCAAAGGGTGAAATTTCACCTGAAACTGAAGATAAAATTATTAAAAATATTGAAAAAGTTTTACCTGATTACGACACGGTTATTTTATCAAATTATCACATCGGAACTCTTACTGATAAAATAATTAATTTTACTGTCGAATTGGCAAATAAACTTGGGAAAGTCGTTATTGTGGATGCACAAAAGGATTTAGGAAGCTACAAAAACGTAACTTCTATGACCCCGAACCTTCCTGATACAGAAAAATCAGTAGGTTTTGAGATTGAGACAGAAGATGATTTGAAACGCGCCGGAGAAAAATTGTTAAAAGAAACCGAGGCGAAGGCTGTTTTAATAACCTGTGGTGCTGATGGCATGTTTGTTGCAATGCCTGATGAAAATTATACAAAAATTCCTGTATTTAATAAATCGGAAGTGTTTGATGTTACAGGTGCGGGCGATACGGTTACTGCGGTTTATTCTCTTGCTATGGCGGCGGGGGTTGACCCTGTGTATTCCGCTATTATCGGCAATGTTGCCGCAAGTATTGTTGTTAGACAATTCGGCTGCGCAACTACAACTGTTGATGAATTGCTTTCCGCAGTTGAAAAATTATAGATTTTGAATAAAAGGAGACTTTTTATGGAAAAATTAAAAGAACTTATAAAAAAAATCAGAGTTGTTGATTTTATTATAGTTGCTTTTGTTATAGTTGCTCTGGGCGTTGGTTTTGTTACTTACAAGGGTTACAGACAAACTGCCGATAAACAGATTGAAGCAACTTCAAAAATTACGTTCAAAGTATTTATGAGAGGAGTAACTTTCTCCGGTGAAAATATTCCTATCAAAAAAGGCGAAAAAACTTTTATAAGTATCAGAAATGTCCCTTATTCAGACTTAGATATTGTTGATGTAAAGGCAGATAGAAGAAAAATTGTGCTTCCAACATTTAATTCAAAAAAAGTTATGATAGTTGTAGAAGATGAATCTCAACCGGATTTGTACGATGTTGTTGTTACACTTACAGACACTGCTAAAATCACTAAAGACGGCGCTGTTGTCGGCGGCAACAAAGTTAAATTAGGTCTTCCTATTACTTTGGAAGGCGCTGATTACAAATTCACAGGTTCTGTTTCCGATATCAGAATTGTGGATGCAGTTGATGATGAAATTATAAATAAAGATATGAATACAACAGACGATGTTCAATAAGTTTTTTAAATTCTCACAAAACAAGTTAAAATTTTTATACGAAAACAGTTTGTTTTTACAGAATATCGACAAATTTATTTTGCCGTTCATATTGGTTACGTTTATTTCGTCAACCTTTATGAACTCTGATTCTATCGGATTTTTTGCACTTATTGCTATGTTTTTAACATTTGTTAAGATGGTTACTAAACCTGATGAAGAATTTAGTTTTAAGCATTTTGAAATATGGCTTGTAGCATATTTTATGCTTGTGGTAGTGAGTTTGTTCGGTTCAACGCTTTTCACTTTGAGCTTGAAAGGATTTTTTAAAACTTTTGTTTATCTTGGATTTTATGTATCCGTGGCGCAGTATTTGAAAAATAATAAAGGTAAAATCCCTCTTGTTCTCGGGACTCTGATTTTATGCGTTGCCGGAGAAAGTCTTATAGGATTTTTGCAAAGCTTTTTGCATCTTGACGAAATCTCAACTTGGCAGGATAAATCCGGCTTAAATCCTGAAGATGTATTATCTAGAGTTTACGGAACCCTGAAACCTTTGAACCCTAACCTTTACGGCGGCTATCTTGTTGGTGGATTGGGTGCGGTCATAGGCTCAGTGTTCTACTTCTTAAACAAAAAGCAATTTAAACGGACTGCAATTGCAGGCGTTCTTTCTGTTTTGACTATCTACGCAATCTTGCAGACAGGATGCCGCGGAGCTTATCTATCTATGATGTTAATTTTCGGGTGCGTATTCTTACTTTCCGCAAAGTTCTTCTGGAAAACTTACAAAAAAATATATTTGTCTATAATCGGCGGTGCGTTTGCATTGTTTGTGTTTGCAATGACTTTTGTCGGTGCGCTTCGTCATCGTTTTATGTCAATTTTTGCAATGAGAAATGACTCATCTAATTCATTCAGATTTAACGTTTATCATTCATCTTTGGAAATGTTTAAAGATAATTGGCTTTTAGGAATTGGTGTTGGGAACAAAAACTTCCGCGAAATTTACGGATTATACATGAAAACAGGATTTGATGCGTTGAGCGCTTATAACATTTATCTTGAAACCGCAGTGGAAAGCGGAATATTTGCGCTAATTGCATTTTTAGGATTTTTGTTTACACTCTCAAAAGACGCAGTCAAATATGTTTTAACTTCAGAAAACAGGGAAAAAATTATATTTATTTCAGCCTCAATAATTTCGATTTGGGCGATAATGTTCCACGGGCTTGTTGACACAATTTATTTCAGACCGCAATTGCAGTTTATGTTCTGGACATATGTTGCAGTAATTTCGGCAAGTGTATCAGAATAATATTAACACCAGAATCCCGGGTGAAATCCGTATCCAAATCCGCCGCCAAAACCATGCGGCATCATACCCATACCGCCATACATGCCGCAGCCGTACATGCCCATTCCGCAATATGGTGAATTAAAGAACATCCACGGCGAGCATGCACTCATAAGTGCCATCGATGCACATGAGTTTGACCAAGCATTACCATAGCCGTAGGCTAAGTTTATATTGTTCCCAATCGGATTGCCACACCGTTGCATACCATATGCAATGTTGTTGCGCACTATGCCGTTTCCAAGATTTTGAAATAGGTTTGCGCCTGCATACATAGGATCAACACCCGCTTTCCTCTGTTCCATATATGTAACCGTGGAACCGAGCAGGTTGCTGATATTGCCTAATATGTACATGTTATCTGCGTAGCTCATCTATATCCTCTTGTTGTACTTATATTTATAAAGTTATTTTTTAATAATTAATTGCCTAAAATTTTATATATGTAACGATATATTAAGTATATACTTTTAAAATAAGTAATTTAGTCAATAATTTTTTGTACATTGTGGTGATTATTTTATTTAAGGGAATTTGTACAATTCATATATACAGATTTGTAGGGAGTAAATAGTATGTTTATTGGAAATAGTTGTAATGATTGCAATAGATACAATCGTTTGGAAATGAAAAATATTGATCAAAATATGTTGCCGTGGCTTGAAGATATTATCGAAGAAAATAACAGCCGTATCGAACGTAAAGAATGGAAAAGTAAATATAACAGTTATGTTGTATATGACTACGAACCCTTTTGTACAGAAGGGTTTGAAATAAATCTTGTGATTTCTTCAAGAGATGACTCTTATTTGAATTTTATAAAATATCTGTATGACGAAAAAATTAGCACAATTGAATATCTGAATAATTGTATAATGATATGATAGCAAAAAAGCGGAAGTGCCAATTGGCACTTCCGCTTCGAGATTAAATATATATATTTAAGCTTCTGTGATTTCAGCGTTTGCGCTTTGGAAGCAATCTTTACAGAAAACTTCTCTTCCTGGAACGGGTTTAAACGGAACCTGAGTTTGAGCGCCGCATTTTGAGCAGACAGCGTCGTACATTTTACGACTTCTTCTGTTGTTTTTTCTACGTGCGGATCTGCATTCAGGGCATCTTTTTGGTTTGTTTACGAGACCTTTTTCTGCATAAAATTCTTGTTCACCTGCAGTGAAGACAAATTCTTTGCCGCAATCTTCACATACTAATTTTTCATCTTCGTACATTGTTTTTCTCCTGATTTTGTACTTATGGTTATCATCGCGTAACCATCATTCTATTATATACTATTTTCAGATTTTTGCAAGTCCTCGTCGGACAGGGTAATATGCCACTAATTATGTTACACGTCGCAGAATTATTTTTCAGATTTTTTCTCGCAGAATTAATAAACAGGAGGAGGTTGAATGTACAGCGGTTTCAACTCCTGCCATTTTGGTGAATTTTGTTCTAATTCTTCCAGAGCAAGCTGAGCTAAAATTTCTCCAAGCGCATATTCGCCCTGCTGATATGAGGTTCCGCCTAAAATTGGTTGAAGCTTATCATCAGTTATAAGGTAATATTCGTTTGTTTCTAAAAGTTCTTTAATCTCTTCTAATTGAACCGCACCATGAATTTTTCCGTCATAATGCAGGTAGGCGCTGTTTTTTCTTGCATCCAGGGCAACCATTGACGGTTTATCTGTCGGGTTAATTTTTGACAGAATATCAAGTGATGAAATTCCGACTGCAGGTAAATCCAATTGCTGTGCCATCATTCTTGCTACAGTGGTGCAGGCTCTTATACCTGTAAAACTTCCCGGTCCGATGTTTGTGCCAATTGCATCAAGGTCTTTCGGGGTAAGGTTGTTGCTTTTCAAAATTTCTTTGATTGTTGAAATCAAAAATGCCGAATGATATTTATTATCTTTATTTGTCACAACTTCTGATGAGAGAATTTTGTCATTTTCTGCAAGTGTGACGTACATTTTATCTAAACATGTATCAAATACTAAAATTTTCACTATTTTATTCCTTTTATAATTTCTGTGCAATCTTGTCCGAATCCTGTGAAGGTATATTTGCGAGAGTCGTCGTCTTCGTAAGTTACGTTAATTTTTATGTGGTTGAAAGGGATTTCATCCTGCGAAAACTCTGCCCATTCAACAAACGTAATCTGCCTGCCTTCGGAGTATTCCCGGAGCTCATCCACAATGGTTTTAACCCCTTCGTTTTCCAGTCTGTATAGGTCAAAATGATAGACGGGAATATTGGCACTGTGGTATTCGTTCAGAATTACAAAACTCGGGCTTGTAACTTTTTCTGTTACGCCGATTGAGGATGCGACAAGTTTTACAAACGCGGTTTTTCCTGCGCCGATTTCGCCGTAGAGGTTTATAAAACACCCTTTTTCCTGAATAAGTTTTGCAAATTTTTCAGCAAGTTTGCGCGTATCTTCTAAATTTTTACATATTTTTTCGTATTTTTCAGCCATTATTTACTACAACCTTATTTCTTCCGGTATTTTTTGCTTCGTATAAAGCTTTGTCAGCTTTTTTCAATAAATCTTCATCACTGTCTTCTGATTGCATTTCATAAATTCCGAGGCTCAGAGTTATTTGAATACTCTTAACTTCGCTGTCAGGGTTGACTTTTGAAATATCAATAACTTTGCTTTCGACAGTTTTTCTCAAACGTTCCGCAACCATATGTGCTTCATTAATTTTGGTAAACGGTAAAAGTATTGAAAACTCTTCGCCGCCATATCTGCCTGCAATATCGTATTCACGCAGCTGACCGCGAATAACTTTTGCAATTGTTTTTAGTACCAAGTCTCCCACAGCATGACCATAAGTATCATTTACATTTTTAAAGTAATCAATATCTGTCATAATACCGCAAAGAGGAGCTTTTTGACGTTTTGCATTAGAAACTTCTTGTTTAAGACGTTCTTCCAGCTGTCGTCTGTTATAAAAACCTGTCAAAGCATCAAGTGTTGCGTGTTTCAGAATTTCTGCGTAAACATTTGCTCGATTAATTGTGGTCGCAATCTGTTTTGACAACTGTTGTAAATAATCAATATCTTTTACGGTAATTTCTTCGTTTGTACTTTTTACAGCCAGTGTTCCGACATTTTTTGTTTCGCTCACAAGCGGTAGGATGTAAGTTTTTTTGTCTTGAGAAAGTTCTTCTGTGTGGTTTGTGTTAACAATATTCAAAATGTTTTTGTCGTGACATGCTGATGGCCAAGCCAGTGCGTTTATCCCGTAACCTTCCTCTTTTATGAAAATATATACAAGATAATCCGTAAAAAATTTATCCAGCATTTCTCCTATAATAGGAATTACATAGCTCAATTCGTACTGGGTTTCGATAATCTTTGCAATATTTTTCATTGTCTCGTGGAAGTCAATGTTTTTTTGCATTTTGCCTGTCAGCAGAATGTTTTGAATTTTTAATGATATAAATGATGCTGTAATCTGTAAAAATTCATTCAGTTCAGGTGTTTCGCAGGAAAATTCCAGATAAGCAATAAGTTTTTTGTGCTTATAAACCGGGTAAGCAAAACAATTTTCCGCCATTTTGCCTTCTGTATTTATAGAAAATTTTTCAATTCCGAAGTTTTTGGAAAAAAAAGCCCCCAATGAAGTTATCAGCGATTTTTCACTGTAACTTTCATTAAGAACTTTTGAAAGGTTTTCTATTTTATCTAACAAATTTAAACCTCAACTTGTTCTGCAATTTCATCAGGAATATCGCAGTTTGCGTAAACATTCTGAACATCGTCCAGCTCTTCCAATCTATCAATCAATCTCATAACGGATGTTGCAGTTTTAAGATCTGTTACTTCAATGTTATTTTGCGGGATTCTTGTCAATTCGGCATTTGTGCTTTTAAATCCTTCAGCTTCCAAACCTTCTACAACTGATTGGAAGTTTTCAACAGATGTAATAACTTTGTAGCTTTCATCTTCTTCTATAACATCTTCTGCGTCTAAATTGATTGCCGCTTCAAATAATTTGTCAAAATCAACAGAGTTTTCAAACTCAATGCTTCCTTTTCTGTCAAACATCCAGCTAACGCAGTTTGATTCTCCGAGGTTGCCGTTGAATTTTGTAAAAATACTTCTTACATCGCCGGCTGTACGGTTTCTGTTGTCTGTCATTGCTTCCAACACAACTGCCACACCGCCTGCCGCGTATCCTTCGTATGTTAATTCTTCATAATTGTCAGCCGCGCCTGTGCCTGCTCCTTTTTCGATTGCTCTTTTAATGTTGTCGTTTGGAAGCCCTGCGGCTTTGGCTTTTTCAATCGCAGTTCTTAGGCGGAAATTTCCAGCCGGATCAGGACCGCCTAATCTTGCCGCTACAATAAGTTCTCTTGAATATTTTTGGAACACTACGGCTCTTTGTGAATCTGTTTTTGCTTTTTTATGTTTAATAGTTGACCACTTTGAATGTCCTGACATAGTTAATCCTCTTTTTATGTAATCCTTATGTGTTGATACTATCAAAAACAGGGTCTTTTTTCAATATTCTGTACTATGGCTTTAATGACATACAGATTTAAGACGCTTTGTTAAGTTTTGTAAATTCATGGGGCAAGAAATAGCAATTTTCATGAATTAGCGTACTTTATATAAATATATAAAGCTCTCTCTTCTTATTTAAACGGATAGGCCTTGGTTAAAATACACAAGGTCTTTTTTTTATGCTTTTTTAGATGTTTTTAAGCAATAATAAAATAAGTTCTTTGAATTTTGATTTAACTTTGTTTGCGGTTTCGATAACTTCTTCGTGTGCAAGTTTTTTTGTTGAAACTCCGCTCGCATAATTTGTAATACAGCTTATTCCGATAACTTTCATGCCGCAGTAGTTTGCCACAATTGCCTCTGGTACTGTTGACATTCCTGCCGCATCTGCGCCCATGTATCTTGCCATTCTGATTTCTGCGGGAGTTTCGTAGCTTGGTCCCGAGGTTGCAAAATATACACCGTGTTTTAAATCCAGTTTTAATAGTCTGCCTGCCGCATCAACGATTTTAACAAGATTTTTGTTATAAACTTCTGACATATCAGGAAATCTTGTGCCTAATCTTTCGTCATTCGGTCCGACAAGCGGGTTTGCTCCCATAAAGTTAATGTGGTCTGTTATTACCATCAAATCTCCGGGACGGAAACTTTTATTAATCGCTCCTGCAGCGTTTGTCAGAATTACTGTTTTTACTCCTAATTCTTTCATAACTTTGATAGGATATGTGATTTCCTGCATTGAATGACCTTCGTAATAGTGGTTTCTGCCCTGCATCATCACTGCTTTTCTGCCTTCAATCTCTGCAAAAACGAAGTTTCCTTTGTGACCTTCAACATTTGATTTTGCAAAATTAGGTATTTTTGAGTATGGTATGCAAATATCATTGTACTCGTCAGCCAAATCTCCAAGCCCTGAACCCAGTACTATTCCGATTTCCGGTTTAAATCCGTCTGTGTATGTATCTAAATAATCTAAAGTATCTTGTATCATCATAATCAAACTCCCATTATAAATTTTTTGAACCCTCAACCCGCCTATCGTCACCCTCAGCCATACGGCACGCAGTCTCACACGGTTCATACTTCGCCTGTTCGGCTAGTGTACATCGGAGAGGGGTATAAGATGCATATAAAAATACACAAAAGCCCTATTGACCTTTGTGTATTTTAAAGTTTTATTATCCTACTAATCTGTTGTCATCAGCTTCAGAAGCTTTAACCATCAAAGCGTGTTCAACAGGATTTTCTTTTGAGTAAGTTGTTTCGTGAAGTTCTTCAAAACCGTAATCTTCACGAGCTTTTCTTGCTTGATTTTCGTCAACGATTTTTTTAGCAAGTTCAGCAATTTCATAAACTAATTTATATCTGTTATCTGAATTTTCATTCAAATCCCATGCTACTTTAATTATTTGATCCATTAAATAATCCTCACTTTTACCTATAAATCAATCATATAATATAAATTTTGCACTGTCAATGCATACTTGTTTTGAACCAAAATTTCTTGTAAAATATATCAGAGGAGAAAGCTTATGGATAACAAAACCCGTTATGACTTGATGGTAAAATTAAGCGATTTTTATGTGAAAAATGTTCAGAAAAATTTAGATGGATATAATAAAGCAAGATTTATAGCTAATACTGCTAAATATATATTCTTTTCACTGTTTATGTTATTTCCATTGGCATTTGGCTTTGCATTTATTTTTAAGGACGATGATATTTTTGTTGCAAAACTTCTCTTGTTAACAATGATAATAATGTTTGCAGGTTTTTTCGCAATAGCAAAATTGGGCGAAATGGATAAAAAAAATATTATTCAGGTTTTTAAAAATAATACTAAGGGTTCTACACTGCCTACTTCTGCAGATGAAGAAATAAAAAAACATCTTATGCCAGAATTTTTGCAAATTTTTGGTGATTTTAGCTGGAGCAAAGGCTACAAGGGAAATAATTGGAAGAATAAGCAATTTATCAACAGTTTGAGAATTTTAAATAATCCGCTTTCAATGATTGATGATTGTATCTCTGGAGTATATAACGGAATTAATGTTAAAATATTTGATGCAAATACCTCTATTAGGAGTATAGAATTATTAGCACTTGCTGTATTTTTAACAGTTTGGCTGGGTGCGGTCTGTTTTATTTTATTACCTGTGTTTTTATTAATTATAGTTATATTTTTGATAATGCATTTTACATCAAAAGGTTTTAATGGCGTTATTGTAGAACTTGATATGAATAAAAAATTTGAAGGACATACCTTTATTTTAGAAAAAGACAATATTAAAGATAATTTAGCCGCAAAGACAGATAGTTATGAAAAAATTAATCTTGAAGACCCCGAATTCTCTCAAGAGTTCTGCGTATATTCCCAAAATCAGATTGAAGCAAGATATATCTTAACCACAGCATTTATGGAAAGATTAAAAAAGCTGAAAGAAATTTATAAAGCTGAATATATAAGAGCAGCCTTTAAAGATGAGAAAATTATCATCATGATTCAGACAGGACGAGATATGTTCCAAATGGCAGGTAATTCGCAAATGACTAAAGAAACTTTTATTCAGTTATTTGACGAAATCACTTCAGTTCTGGATATTATTGACATTCTTAAACTTAACGAAAAATTAGGATTATAATTATTTCCCGCTGACTTCTTTATACATATCCATATACTGTTTAGCACTGCGTTTCCAAGAAAAATCAGCTTCCATTGCAGATTTTCTCATTGCGTTAAATACGTATTTGTCAGTATATACATACAATGCGCATTTGATTGCGTTCAGCATATCCCAGCCATTGTATGACCAGAATTTGAAGCCGTTTGAGTTATCAAGCGGATAACCTGTAACTGTGTCTTCCAAACCGCCTGTTGCACGAACAATCGGCAATGAACCGTAACGCATTGCAATCAATTGGCTTAAGCCGCAAGGTTCGAATTTTGAAGGCATTAGGAAGAAGTCGCTGCCTGCATATACAAGATTTGCAAGTTTTGCGTCATATCCTACGTATGTTCTGATATTTTTTGTGTTGTTTGAAAGCCAGATGAACAGGTTTTCGTAATTCTTATCTCCGCTTCCCATAAATACAAAGTCAGCATCAAGGTTTTGAAGTTCATATTGCATATCGCGGATTAAGTCGATGCCTTTTTGTCCTACAAGTCTTGATACAAAACCGATTAGTGGTCTATTTGGATTGTATTCAAGCCCGAAGTATTTACATAATGCTTTTTTATTTTCTTCTTTGAATTCAAGTGTTTTAGAGTTGTAATTTTTAGCGATATTTTTATCTTTTTCAGGGTCAAAGACGGTGTAATCAATACCGTTCAGTATACCGCGAAGTTTATATTGAACCCCGCGTAATGTGTAATCCATATTTTCACCGTATTCTGCGCCTAAAATTTCTCTTGAATAAGTCGGAGAAACTGCCACAACTCTGTCAGAATATAAAATTGCACCTTTCATCCAGTTTACGCGGTCGTAGTGTTCACAACCCCATTGATTGTAAACAATATCTTTGCGCATATTTGCAAAGTCAATAACATCCTGAAACCAGATGCCTTGATATGCAAGGTTGTGGATTTCAAAAACGCATTTTGTATTTGCCCAGAATTCGTCAAACTTATAATTTGAATGCAGATACATAGGAATCATTGCTGTGTGCCAGTCGTTTGCGTGGATTACGTCAGCTCTGAAATTAAGTGCTTTTGCGTATTCCATAACAGCAAGTGAGAACGAAATATATCTTTCGTGTTCGTAACGCGGGTCTAAATATTTAGGATAAACTTCTTTAAAGCAAGAAAAATACCAGTCATTTTTTACGAAAAATACATTAATATTTGTGCCCGGAAGTTTTGTAACATACAGGTTAAATTTGTGCGGCTGTGAGCCGAAAGTTAACCACATTTCAGAGTTTTCAAGCTCTTTTATACCGTATTTTTCTTTGTCAATACAGCCGTGAAGCGGTGTGAAGATTGCTATTTCCGCATCTTTTTCAAGTTCTTTCGGCAGACTTCCGACAACATCAGCCAGACCTCCTGCTTTAGAAAACGGTGCAACTTCTGCGGATGCAAATAAAATCTTCATTTTTCCTCTCTTTCTGAACTTGGTCTTATCTAAGAGAAAAAGTCTTCCGGATTGACAAAATCACTGTCGGCACTGTCACTATCAGATGCCTGACTTGATGATGGTATGGAGTTTTCCCTTTCTGATAAGCTCTCTTCTTTTTGTGGTACAGGCGGCGGAGCGGATACCCCTTGCTGTATTGCCTGTGATACATTTTGATTTTCCATCATAAGTTTTTTAATGTCAATATTCAGGTTGTAATTTAGTCCGTATTTTTCAACAATAAATTTAGCCTGATTCATACAAATTTGCGCCTTGTCTTGCTCCTGACAGCACATCAAAACTTTGTACATGTTTACTTTATGTAACATTGTTAAATATTCACTGATTGGATTTTTCTCCATCTGAATTGTGGAGTTGTTTAAAACCCCGTAAGCAATATCAAATCTGCAAAGTTTAATTTCCAGAATGCTCATTACATAACATCCGATATGCTCGATTGAGCTCATTCCGTATTCTTTTGCAGATGTAATTACTTTTTGAATAATTGATTGCGCTTTCTTGAAGGAATTCAGCTGAATATAAGAATAGCCGATCATAAGGTCAACAAATAATTCAAATTTGTATAATCCTGTTTCTTTTGCAATAAGTTTTGCTTTGTAAATTTCTTTCGCAAATTCGTTCGGATTGTTTTTGAATTTTGTGAACGCGTTTACGATATGATAAATTGTGGCTGAGTATATATTATTTGGCGAAGCCATATTCGGTGCAAGCCCTACAGACTGACCTTTTATAAGATTTTGAAGCTGGCTGAATACTGAAAATTCCGCAGGAATAAAGTTGAACAGTTTTCTTGAAATATCAAGAAATTCATTCACGTCTTCTTTAAGTGAAACAATGTCAGCTATTGCTATACAGGCAATACATTCGTTAATAAGTTCTTTGAATTCCTGCTTGGTTACAGATGTAAATCTGATGGTTTCAATTTTTGACGAGTCCAAAACATTCAAAACATTGTAGCCGATATCCATACAATCTTCGTAGGCGCCGATGTTGAATAAAATTCTCACGTGAATTATGGACAGAGTCAGGAAGTTTAGGTCAAAATTTTCCGCAGCAGGGTCGATTGAAACCCCGTCAATTGCTGATAATACTTTGTGCGTAAGTGTCAGAGCATATAAATATTCTCCGTTATATAGTGCACCTTGTATCATTTTCGTACCCAGTTCTATAAAACTTTTTGTGTTGTTATTTTTTTGCAGGCTGGAAAGTGTTCCTTCCGCAACTTCGCGTGTTTCATCAGGGTCATATTCAAACATATTGTTTGAAATGTTTTCATAGATGGAAGTTTTGTATTTTTCAAGTTCTTCCGGCTCCCAGCTTGATGCGAATTTTTCCAGAGAATTGATTATTTTTCCGGAACAATTTAGATATGACGGGAAATCTCCCATGGAAAGATTTATGTTTGCAAGTTTTTCCCACTCGAAAATTACTTTTTCTCCGTCACCGCAGACCGAATATAGGTATGCTTTTACAGGACTTGGCATATCTTCGTTGAAAGCTATATTGTAAAGTTCCTGCGCTATATCTTGCAACTCATCAGGTTTAAGAATTTCCAGAATATTTTCTCTCAAAAGCGTGTAGTTTGAGAAATACATACACTCGTTATAGAAATATATATAACCCATTTCTGCTAACTTATCCGCAATGGCTTTCCAATTTGCAAATCCGAAAGAGTCGATTGTTTTGGTGTCTATTCTTGTTCCCAAAAGCACTGCCATTGTCAGGAACTTGAATGCTCTTGAATCGTCTTTCAAAAGATTTAAACGCCGTCCGATGAGTTTGCTTAAACTTGATGGAATAATGATTGTTTTAGGGTTAACCATTACAATTGAATATTCAGTGTAGGAATAAACCCCTGATTCCAGCAGATACTGAATTGCAAAATCTAAAAACAACGAACTTCCGCAGGCATATTTTGCAATACGCTGGAAATAAAAATCTTCAAGAATATTTTTGTAGAAGTCTTTATTCATTTCAACAATTCCAGTAAACGGAGCAGGTTTGAGGGTGATTTCCGTGTAGAATGGTCTTGAAAGCAGGAAGTGTGCGTGTTTGTGCAATGTAAAATCTTTGTCGTGGGTTATCAGGTAACTTACGTTCAATTCTTCAAAATGTTCAAAAAGCTGTTCGAGTACAAATAATGAACTGGAGTCAATTTTTTCAAAATTTTCGATATAAATAAGCGAGTTCGGAATAGCCTGTAAAAGATTTACAAATACTTGAAAATAATCGTTTCTGGTGTCTCCAAAGTTGTCCATGTTTCTTTGAGTCATTGTGACCAAATCTTTAACCAATCCTGAGGAGTCGATTTTGCTGAATGCTGAAAAATCGTTCTGGTCAAATAATTTTTGCGAAACAGTATATTCAAAAATTGATGAAACAAGTTCTCTAAAGAATGAGTACGGCGCATATTTCATATCATCGTGACAGGTTATCGGGATTATGTTGTCATAAATTCCGACTTCATCAACCGCGGAAAGAAGTTTAAGGGTGTAAGGCTGGTACATATTTGAGCCTTTAATTGCAATAATCCCCCTTGGAACTTCCTGCAATACATCTACCACATTATCAAGAATTCTTATGTTTTCGGTTGAGAAAAATGCGCAATTAATCTCATCAAAGTTGATAAGTTCAATATTATAAAGCTCATCTTCTGTCACCATATGTTCATCATCAAGGGTTTGTCTTGTAATTTGTTCCTGATCAAGCAGTGCAGTCTGTACAAACTGTGGAACTTCCATGTCTGCATCGATTTGAACTTCGGTATTTTGTTGCATGTATTCTTTAATTTTTACGTATTCTTTAAGGTTAATTTCGTAAAATTGTTTCATTTTACCTTTAACCATAACCGCGTTCAAGGTTTCGAGCTTGTATTTTTCGTTGTAGTAATCGTAAAAATCTTCGTCTGTGATAACCTGACAGGAAGTTAAAGCCTTTTGCTCCTTATCATCAGTCAAAGAAACCATATCAGCTTGAAATCCGGAATCAATATCATAAGGATTGCCATCAGAATTTCTGAGCATAATCGTCAGGTTGCATTTTAGTCCTATTTGTTTCCGTTTAAGCAGTTTAACATTCAGTTTTGTAAACATATTAATCAGCCGGATAGATGCCGTGATTGCAGAATTAGCAGAGGCAGAGGGGGTGTAAACATTGTTAAACCTGATAATATATACCCCGTCTTTGTTAATCTGGCGGCGGACATGAAGCGAGTTCAGATATCCGACAATCATATTATCAAGATTTTGTTTAAACTTTGTGTAAAGCTGGTTAGAACCGAGTTTTGCCTTGATAACATCGCTGTTTGGAAACTCGATTTTTAACAGTGCAAAGGTTTCTGTGTTAGATTCACCCTGCACGGCGCTCATTTCTGTGGAATAACCGCATTTAACACATTTGGAATTTTTTGTAAGGTTTATCTTTCCGCATTTTGCACATTTGACAACAAGAATTTTCCCGCACTTTTTGCAGGTGTTTTTGGCATTAACCGTACGGCATTCAGGGCAGATTATTTTCAACACCTTCTTGCAGTTCGGACAGACCATTGCGCTTTTATCTATTTCTGCTCCGCACTTTGGACATTCCATATCCAAATTATACCATATGACGCCTCTTTTAAACTAATTCAAACAGATGATATTATTTATAATTTATGATATCATATTGTTATGAGTATTATTGCAGACGATAATGATTTTGGAAAAAGAGTAGAACAGAAGAAAAATCCTGTCGTGAAAGCGGAAGTTGCGGATTGTGATAAAAATTTTGAAAACTGTATCCGTCCCAAGTCTTTTGATACTTATATCGGGCAAAGCGGACTTAAAGATACGTTAAAAATAACGATTTCAGCCGCTAAAAAACGAGAAAAACCGCTTGATCACCTTTTGTTTTACGGACCTCCGGGGCTGGGTAAAACAACCCTTGCTGGTGTTATTGCACAGGAAATGGGTGTTGATATCAAAATTACTTCTGCACCGGCTCTGGAGCGCCCTCGCGATATTATCGGAATTTTAATGTCCTTGCAGGGCGGTGAAATTTTGTTTATTGATGAAATTCACAGGCTCAATAAAGTTGCGGAAGAAATTCTATATCCCGCAATGGAAGATTTTTATCTTGATATGACAACAGGAAAAAGCCAGACAGTTAAAACTCTGCGCGTTCCTTTACCAAAATTTACTTTAGTCGGCGCGACAACAAAAGCCGGAGAATTATCAGGTCCTTTACGTGACAGATTTGGCATTATTCACAGGCTTGAATTTTACACAGATGAGGAGCTTTCGCAGGTCATAAAACGTACTGCAGGAATCCTTGAGATTGAAATTGATGAAAAAGGCGCTCTTGCGATTGCAAAACGTTCGCGCGGAACTCCGAGAATTGCAAACAGACTCGTAAAACGTGTAAGTGATTATGCACTTGTTAAGCATGACGGTAAAATTAATGAAGATATTGCAAACAAGTCTCTTGATATTCTTAAAATCGATGAATTCGGGCTTGATACTACTGACAGAAATCTTTTGAAACTTATAATTGAAAAATATGAAGGCGGACCGGTCGGAATTGAGACTATTGCCGCAGCAATAGGTGAAGATTCACGAACAATTGAAGATGTATGTGAACCGTTTTTATTGCAGGCAGGACTTTTGCAACGCACTCCGCGCGGTAGAAAAGTTTCACCGTCTGCTTACAAACATTTGGGATATAAATGTCAATCCCAGACTCAACAAAGTCTATTTTAACATATGTCTGTGAATTGCGGCCGAAATAAACGCTAATAATGCTATTATTGGTATTAACAAGAGCATGTTTTTCAGGGCATAAATAATTGACCAAATTAATAATAAGAAACAACATGCGAAAATAGCTATGCGGTAATAGTTCATCTTCTTCATATCTGCTCCATAATATTTCGAGTGCAGTTACTATTTTGATACAAATATTTCTGCAAATCAAGTATATTTCTTTCTATATTTTACCTCTTCGGTTATTAATTTTACCAAAGAGGTAAAATTTTATTTATTAATTACCTTATAACTCCTTCTTGTCAAACCTTAAACCATTTAAAATTATTAAAGAGAGGTTGAGATGGGGAATATAAAACTTTTATTTGGGCGAAAAATTAAGGAATATAGAAAGTTTAAAAAGCTGACACAAATTGAACTGGCGGAACTTGTCAATGTTGATGACAAGCATATCAGCTGTATCGAGAACGGAAAGAGTTTCCCGTCTCCTAATTTGATTTTGAAACTGGCTGAAGTTTTTGCGGTTGAACCTAAGGATTTATTTGAATTTTATTATTTGCAGGATCCTGATGATTTGAAAGCCGAAATTACTTTGATGCTTAACACTTTAAGTAAAGATCAATTAAAATACACTTATAAGTATATCCGCAGTTTTTTGATGAAGTAATTTTAATCCTGTATTTGCTCTGCCAGGCTTACATCAATCGGTAAAGAGAAACCGAATGTTGAGCCGTGGTTTGGCTGTGAGTTTACGAAAACATGTCCGAAGTGATGTTTTTCGATAGTTGTTTTTACAAGATGTAAACCAAGACCTGTGCCTTTTACGCTGTGAGTTTTATTTTCTACTCTGTAAAATCTTTCGAAAACTTTCTTTTGAAACTCAGGTGCAATACCTATTCCTTCATCCCGTACGGTTACAACTACCTGATTATTGTCAATATCTTTGTATAATTTGACTTTTATGATTGAATCCTGCGGGGCATATTTGATTGCATTTGAAAGATAATTTGTCAACGCTCTTGCAATCGCATCATAATTGAACATTAATACAGGAATTTCATCTTCTTTTTCTGTTTCTATTTTAAGATTGTGTTCCTTTAGCAAAACTCCAACCTGTGAAACACAGCAATCAATCAGTTGTGAAATATCATTTTCATTTTTTTCAATTTTTGCGTTTGAATCAAGTCTTGAAAAATCCAGAATATCATTAACCATGCTGTTTAGACGAATAATTTCGGTGTTTAATGTCTCAATGAATTCTTTTTTTGTTGGCTCATCGAACTCGTCGCCGTAATTGTAAAGTGTGTCAATATAACTTCTCAAAACAGTAACTGGAGTTCTGAGTTCGTGTGAAACATTTGAGATAAACTGAGATTTCATCTGATCCATTTCAATTTCACGTGTAACATCAATCAGTACAATAATATAACCAACGTAATCGTGATTTCTGGTGAACATCGGTGAAATTATAGATTTGAGTATTCTTCCGTCTGTTGTGATATTGAAAGTAATCGGTTTTGAAGATTTTTCTTCCAGAGATAAATTTTTATATTCTTCAATTTTTTCAGTGAAGCAATATTCGCCTTCTGTGTCAACATAGTTTTGAATATTTGTATTAATTAGCTGATCGTCATCCAGTTCCAGAAGTTCTTTTGCATGGTCATTAACAAGGACAACAGTATCATTATTGTCACAAACTACAACCCCGTTTGCAATACTCATCAATACAGCTTCAAGTTTATTTCTCTCAAGTGTCAGCTGTTCAATGTTTTGTTCTTCATAAAGATTTAATCTTGCAGACATATTATTGAACGCATCAAACAATTCACGGACTTCATCGCTGACTTCTTTCCCCTCAATTTTGTAACCAAATTCTCCTGATGAAATTTTTTGAACTCCATCATGCAGAATTCTTAATTCGCGTGTAATTAAGTATGTGTTTATGAGAACTACAAATGCGAAAACAAGCCATACAATAACGAATACAAAAAGGATGGATGCTCTTGTGGTTGATGAAACTTTTCCGACAATTGAACCTGACAAACCAACTGTTACAGCTCCGATATTTGTATTATCAAGAACATTTATCATCGGTGAAGATACTGCAATTCCCGGGCGTTTGGAGTTTTCATGAGAGTTATTTTTTGCCTTGTAAATAACATTACCCTTTGCATCGCGAAATTCAATAAATACAATATCATGATGTGATTTTAAGATTGAATCGGAATGGGATTTCAGTATTTGAAAAGTTTCTTTTTGAGAGGCATTTTTGGTCATATCAGCGCTCTCAATCGCAAGAATCTTCGAAATTACCTGACCGAAATTTTGATAACTTTCGTTCAGATTTTTTTGAATATTAACCGTTGCAAAAACAGCAATCGCCATAATTAGCAATGTGCTCAGTATTAAACCGAAAATAATCAAGCGGTTCTGTGTTGTAAAGCTCATTTTTTGATTAACGCCCATATTTTGATTATAGCACTAAAATTTTTTATATAAGAAATGTTAAGTTAAATACTCATCCATAACAAATTTCATTATTTATCGGTTTTAATGTGTATATAGAAGGTTTAATTTTAATATAAAGGAAAAACTAGTATGGGAACAATTCAAACAAACGACGGCAGTGTATATTCAACTCCGGGTTTTGGTTTAACAGCAGGCGCATATATGGCGGGTTCTGCAACTTCTAGTGTTACATCATTAGTTGGGAATAAATTCATTGCATCAGGTCCGTGGATGAAAAAGATGCAGAAACTTAATCAAGGTGTTGATACTGTTGAAGTTCGTAACAGCTTGCATAAAGCTCTTGAAGTTTCAGGCATGAAAGATAAAGGAGTTACAATTGTTGATTATGCAGGTCAACAAGCTAAAACTACAAAAGAAATTGTTTCCGAATTCCTAGAAAATTATAAAAAAATGATATCAGGTAAGGCTTCTACTGAAGAAATTCAAAAAATTGGTAATTTTCAAGGCGAATTGATTAAAAATCAAATCATAGCAGGTAAAAATGCAGGTTATGGATTTGCAACTAAAAAAGTTGTAATAAATACAGAAAAATTATGCTTATCAGGTTTCCATGAAATAGGTCATGCTATGAACCAGCAGACAAGCAAATTCTGGAATGCAATGCAAAAATGCAGAATGCCATTATTCGGTACAGTAGGTTTGTTAACTACAATTGCACTGTTTAAACGTAAAAAAGCTGAAGGTGAAGAAACTCACGGTGCATTTGACAAAGTTACAACCTTTATCAAAGAAAATGTCGGCAAACTTACAACCTTAGCATTTGTTCCTATTATCGCAGAAGAATTAAAAGCTTCTGCAAGAGGTAATAAACTTGCTAAACAATTGTTATCACCTGATTTGGCTAAAAAAGTCGTAAAATCTAACAGATTTGGTGCAATTACATATATTGGAACAGCAGTTGTTGCCGGTCTTGCGGCATTCACTGCTAATAAAATTCGTGACTGTATTGCAGGTCCTAAAAAAGTTTCTTAAATTTACAGACTAAAAAGGACGGCTCAACGAGCCGTCCTTTTTTTTGTTTATTTTATAAATTTCAATCCTTTTCGAACTGCATGTCCGAGTGCATAAACTACTATACTTAAACCCGGTATCGGCACTGGCAGAATGCTTGCTATAGTTGCTGCAACCGCAGGGATTTCATCTTTTGTGAATTTTAAGGTTCCTAATTCTTTTGCTACCGATTTTGAACGTGTATATGTTCCGCGGATAATATTATGGTTGTTTTCATGTGCCATAACAGAACCTTTTTTATAGCCGTTCTTTACTGCACCGGTAATAATTCTATTTGTCCTTGCAATATCTGCAGGTACCATTCTTGAGATAACTTTTGTTATGGCAGCCATACCAATCCTTTTACTTTCTTTTCCCTTGTATTTATATAAAGTAAATTTTTTCGGAAAAATTGCTTATTCTATAGATTTTTCTTTTAGAATTTCAACTTCTGCTTTCAGTTTATTAATTTCGCATCTTACAGGGTCAGGAATTCTGTTGTGCATAAGGTTTCCGTTCTTATCGATTACCGCACGGTGTACAATACGCCCCGGAACGCCTACAACTGTTGAATGTTCGGGAACTTCTTCCACAACCACCGAACCTGCACCAATTCGAACATTATCTCCGATTTTTATGTTACCGAGAACCTTTGCTCCTGCTCCGACAATAACATGGTTTCCTATTGTCGGGTGACGTTTCCCTGTTTCTTTACCTGTTCCGCCGAGGGTTACTTGTTGATAAATCAAAACATCATCGCCAATAACCGTTGTTTCTCCTATTACAACCCCTTCGCCGTGGTCAATGAAAAATCTTCTGCCGATTCTTGCTCCGGGGTGAATTTCAATGCCCGTAACTATTCTTGTACAGTATGAAATAATCCTCGGGATTAGCGGAATATTCCATTTGTAAAGACGGTGTGCAAGTCTATAGGCAACAAGAGCATGAAGTCCCGGGTAGCACAGAATTACTTCAAGCAAATTCTTTGCTGCCGGGTCATTATCATAAATGACTTTAATGTCTTCATTTACCTTTGTTATTCCACGTTTTATTACACTAAGCATAATATATCCTATTTGACTAATTTAGCGAATTTTCGTTTCCCTGCCTGTAATACTACACTATCTTCAAATGAAATGGAATAAGCCGTATCAGCAATTTTCTCACCGTCAATTTTTACACCGCCGCCTTGAATTAAGCGTTTTGCTTCTCCGCGGCTTGCTGCAAAATTCAGTTCGGTTAAAAGGTCTAAAATTGCCTTGCCCTGTTCAACTTTTACCTCTTCAATATCATCAGGGATACCTTTGTTTGAAACTACATTGATAAAATCTTCCTGAGCTTTATCTGCGCCGTCTTTTCCGTGGTATTCTTCAGTAATTTGGTGTGCTAATTGCATTTTAATATTTCTCGGATTAATTGAACCGTCTGCGATTTGTTTGTCGTAGGTTTCAAGTTCATCTTTTGTTGCATCTGTCAAAAGGCTGTAGTATCTTGTAATCATATTATCAGGAATACTCATCAATTTGCCGAACATATCCTTTGCACTGTCAGTTAAAGAAATACAGTGTTCAGGATAAGTTTTTGACATCTTAACAACACCGTCAGTGCCTTCCAGAAGCGGAAGAAGGATAACAAGCTGAGGATATTTTTTACCGTAAGCTGTTTGGATATCGCGTCCAAGAAGAGTATTGAATCTCTGGTCTGTACCGCCAAGTTCAATATCCGCATCAATTGCAACAGAATCGTATGCCTGCATAAGAGGATAGAAGAATTCAACAATTGAAATAGGTTTACCTTCGGAATATCTTTTTGCAAAATCGTCTCTTGTCATCATTTGTGCAACAGTTACTTGCGCTGATAGTTTTAGTAAATCAGTGAAACTCATCGGATGAAGCCAATCTGCATTATTAACAACTTCTGCTTTTGTAACATCAAGAACCTTTGACATTTGTTCAAAATAAGTTTTTGCGTTTGCATCGACCTGTTCTTTGGAAAGTGCAGGTCGAGTTTCGGATTTTCCTGACGGGTCGCCTACCATTGCTGTTGCTCCACCGACAAGAAGCACAATGGTATGTCCTAATTCCTGAAATTCACGTAATTTTCTCATTACAACTGTATGTCCCAAATGCAGGTCCGGTCTTGTCGGATCCATACCGAGTTTAACTCTTAGCGGAGTATTTGTGTCTGCCGCGTGTTGTAATTTTGCTGCAAGTTCTTCTATCCCGCCTGGTAAAACTTCTGCGTTTCTGGCGATATGTTTTGCTTGATTTATAAATTCTTCTCTAATTTCTGTCATAATCTTTTTCTCCTGTATTGATTAAATTATAACAAAAAAATTTTTACATGTTTTATGATAAATAAGATATAAACTATAAAGGAGTAAATTTGATTATTAATAGCTTTCCGACGCGGATAAAATCGGTGAAAATTTACAATCTTCAATATCAAAATTATACGAAACTCCGCGTTCTGTTAAAAAACCAAAAATGAAAGAAGAAATACTTTATTTAGCAGAAGAGTTGGAACGTTCAATTCACCAAACCTGCAAAGATATTAAAGATAAATTAAATAAAATCTAGAAAAACGGGCGGCTGATTTACCAGCCGCCCGCCTTTATATTAAAGTCCGTTTAACTGTAGGCGTAATTTAGAAATTTCATTATTATAATAATCAATCCATGTTTCGCCTGTTTGCGGGTCTTTAATTTCGTTTTCGCAAACTGCACGGATACGTTTTGCATCCAGTTCGTTCAATTTTATAATAATTTCTTCTCGCGATTGTTGTCTTTGTTTTCCCGCAGTAATTATTTCATAATTCGGATTTTCTTTGATTATTCCGTCTTTGTAAATATATTTATCTTCATCCTTTATGTAATTTTGATAAACCTCCGCACTTACTTCAAGATTGAGAATATCTTCATTTAAACATCTGGCAGTGCCTGCACCGTTTATTTTTCCGTTTTCGATAAAAATATAATATGTCATAATTTCTCCTTTGTATTATCTAACTTTTCTATACCCTGCAAGAGTGAGATAGAAAGAACCGTCATAATCGGCTGTACGGACTACGCTTAGTTGTTTATCTGCACCTATTGGAATCGTTACTGTACCTGCCCCGTTAACATTTGCGGCTGTTCTTGCACGGCAGCTGCAAACATAAACCGTTCCGCTTAAGAAGCTTGTTCGAACAAGTAAGGGTGCATACGCGCCTATGGTGTTTGATGTAACGGATCTTCCCGAAAGAATTATTTCGTACATATTTTCATCGTTTGGAAGATAAGGTGACAGGTCATAACTTAAATAAGAACTCCCATTTAAGTCTATGTTTGATGCGAACGCTTGGTGTGTGCTCACCCATTCACCATCAATTTCTGATTTGTCAGCCTTAGCATTTAAAACCGATTTACCGGCATCATCTAAGTTTGATAAATCAATATTGGCTTTTGTAGTATTTGTTTCTTCAATTTTATCCAGTACAGCTATGAAGTTTGCATTTACTTCGTCGGCTTTTGCCTTTGTACCCGGAACAAAAGAGTATGGAACACTTAATGTCATAATTTCCTTTCTGACAATTCCAATGACTCTTTATGGCTTATGAATAATGAAATTAACACCCAATTATACCATATTTTTGCGGTTTTAGTCAAGCAAACAGCGTGCGCAAGATTTATTTTGCGCACGCTGGTGTATTATATAGTTTCTCTTTATTGTTTTTATGCGAAAAATTTCGCTGCTGCTGTGGCAGTTTCGCCTTTATCTCTTTTAAAAAGATTCATAATTGGTTTGTAAGTGTATTTTGCAATACCTTCACCTACTGTTGCTAAATAGTGACCTGCTTTTTGCATAAATTTTGCATCTTTCATTGCATCTTTCTCAATAGTTTTAATTGCATTAGGGAACACTTTAGGTAATGCTGATAATGCTCCTGCAACTACTGCTAAAGTAACAATAGTTTTTAAAAACTTGTGAGACTTTTTCTTTTTAGGTGCTTGTTCAGCTGTAATTGCCGGAGCTTCGGGAGCTGCCGCACCATTTGAAAATTTGCCTGCTCTTCCTAAAACATCTGCGGTATTTGTTTCACCGCAAAAACGTACATTTGATACAGAAACCGGATTGACCATCATTGACATAAGAGAAACCTCCTTATACACTTTCACACGTTAAATATAAAACTCCTACTGCATTAATTTTGACGAATTCGATTTCTTTTTGCAATCATTTGTTACAAAACTTTACAAAAACTCCGGAATATTTTTTTTATATGTGTCATCTATATAAGTGGGAAGAGGAGAATTTTAAAATGGCTGAAAAACAACAAACACTTATTTATATTGAAAACGAAAATAAAACAGAAGCTGAATTTATGTCCAGAAGCTTTGTTAATGCAGATTTGAAAAATAGAGCTTATGTTAATGCTTTAGGAGCTGAGCTTGTTAATAAGTATCTTGCCTCTGAAGGTATTGATGTTTCTGAAAATCATAATTTACATTCAATTTCAAAAATTCTTGAAGTTTTAGATATTTCAGATATTATGCTTCCAAATATTCATATTGATGTAAGAGTTGTTTTTAACGAACAGCAAATCTTTGTTCCCAAAAGCCATTTTGATTACAATATTCTTCCGGATGTTTATGTTGTTTTAAAACTTTCTAAAGATTTTGACAGTGTTGAAATGCTGGGGTACGTTGAACCTTCTAAAATAGATAAAAATAATCAAAATTCGGATTATTATTTTGTAGATAAAGATTTACTTTCTCCGGTTGAAAATATAGTACAGTTTGTTAAAGATTTTTCGGGAAATACAGACCGTGGAATTTCAGAAGAGGAAATGCTTCGTGCAAGACAGCTTTATATCTCTATGGCAGACCACAATATTACACAAGATGAGCAAAAAGAATTAATTAAATTAATGCTTTTAAGCAATTCATTAAGAGAAAGCATTCTTGAATTCGATAATTTTGAAACACTATCATACAGCGTTGGCAGTCAGGTATCAGACCGATTAGTAAAAGATGTTGTGCCTGTTGCGGAATTTGTTCTTGAAGAAGATTTGCCGGATGAAAACGATGAAAATCAAGATGACGAGGCACAGGAAGAAGTTCAAAATGTTGAGGAAGAAGATTTTGAATCAGCAATGGAAGAAGTAGTTGCTGATGAAGAAATTTTGCAAGAACAGGAAATAGATGTTATTGACGAGGCTGTTGAAGCTGAAGGCAGTGATGAAATTCTTGAACCGGAATTAGACAGTTTGGATATGGATATTTCTCTTGATGAAGAAATTCAGCCGATAAATGAGGAATTGGTTGAAGAAACAATTGTTGAAGAAGAAAAAACTGAACCTGTCGCTGAAGAGAAAAAAGAAGATATAAATCCTTTAGATAAAATTGTAGGGGAAGCATTGAAAAAATCTCTTGAAGTAGCAGGAGGGGCTGCAACTGTAGGAACAGCAGCCGCATTGGGCGCCGCGGCTGTAGAAACCGCCGGTGCTGCTACAGCTTCTCAAGAAGCTATCAAGCTTGCAGGTGTTGCCGGAGAATTGGTAAGTGATATTGTTAATAAAAATATCGAAAACCAAAACAAAAATCTTGATAAAATAGATTTTGATAAAAATGCAGTTAATGCAACAGAAATCCCTGAAAATATTACGGCGTATGACCTTTCTGAAGCTAAGCATGAAGCAAATGTTGAAGCAGAAGAATCAGGTCAGTTTGATACGCCGAAAGATTTATCTGATTTTGAAACTGTTGAAAATAAAAATAGCATCGGTTATGGTGAAATTGTTCATGAAACAGTTGATATAGAAGCAATGGAAGCTGTTGAACTTGAAGATTTTTCAGAAATGACAGATGAGCTTTCAGACTTGAGCGATATTGATACTATTGAATCTCCGACAACTCCTGTTGCCGATCTGGAAGACAAACTTCTTGAGCAGGAAATGAGTGAAGTTGAACATTTGTCTGATTTAGATTTCAATTCTTCTAGCATAAGCATCAATGAAGATGGGACATCCTCTTTGGATAATTTCAATTTTGATATCGGAATGGGTAATGAATTGGCTGATGATGAAAATCTTGTTGATTTTAAAATGGGTAATGAAATCGTAATTGACGATAGTGTGGAAGATTTAAATTTTGACGCTACTGACGAAACAATTTCTGTTGAAAATGATATTAATATTAGCAATAATGAAGACTTGCTATTATCGGTTGACGAGCCTGTAGGTCAAGAACTTCCTGCACAGGATGAAGGACTGGTATCAGAAGATTTATTAGCAGATGAAATGCTTACGGAAGATATGTCGCCTGAAACTACAGAAGAGGCAAGTATTGATGATTTCTTGAGCGAGCTTGCAGGAGAAGAAAGTTTTGAAGAAACAGTTGAAGAGGCTCCTGTTGCAGAAATTGTGTCAGAAGATTTAATTCAAGCTGAGCCTGCTGCACAAGAGCCTGCTGCACAAGAGCTTGTTGAACAAGCTGAGATGATACCACAAGACTTGAACGACTTTGAGAGTTTTGAAAATGATTTATCCGAACCCGAGAGTTCTGACGAAGTGAAATTCCAGGATAATGTGGAACCGGAGGTTCAAGATGAACTTCAAGCAGCAGCAGAAGAAGAAGAAGCGGCAGCAGAAGAAGAATGGATGGAGGATACTAATTACGATAATCTTCAAGATATAGAACAACCTGCTCAACAACTGCAAGAAACCGAAACAGATGAAGATTTAATTTATGAAGATGAACAAATGCAGGAAAAAGTTTTTGCTGTGTCTGAAAATTCAAAAGTAATCAGCGACCGCTCATTTGCAGTAGGTGAAATTCCTATTGATATTAACAATCCTGAAATGGAAAACTTTGATGGCTCAGAGCATTTAGGTGACTTGTACAATCCTGATAATAATGTACCAGGCGCGGCACTATTACAAACTCCGGGCAGGTTAGGTTCTGCCGGCGGGAAAGGTTCTAAAATCGGACTCGGTGTCGGATTGGGTGTAATCGGAGTTATCTTAACTCTTGTTATTGTAGGTGTGATTGGTTTTTCAGTTTCTAAAATGATGGGCAATAAAACTGAAGAAACTCCTCAGCCGATTACAGATGATGCGCTTCCGACAAGTTCTGATAACGGTGTTACTAATAGTAATACTCTAAATATTGATCAGAATAATGTTGTGAATATGGACAACACTCAAGCTACTCCTGTTGCTCCAAAAGTTCAACAAACGCAAAAACCACAGGCTCAGCCACAGACTCAAACTGCCGCTCCTGCTGTTAAGACTACAAAAGCAGGTCCTACGTCATTTTTAGAAGTTAAAAAACTTACCTGGGAAGTTCCGGATTACATTTCATATAATTCAAACTTCAAACAGTATTTCCAGTCAGCAGGTAAAAGTTTAAAACTTTCGCTTACAAGTGATTTGTTGCTGGCAAATGATTATGCATACACAGATCAGGTTCGTGTAAGTGTAACATTCAATAAAGACGGCTCATTTAAGGAAGCAAGAACACTTTTATCAAGCGGCTCAAAAGAAATTGACAATATTGTGTTACAAACTGTTAACCAAACGCTGAAAGTGTTGAAAGCGCCTCATAGCGTGGGAAATGACGAAAGTACTACAGTTATACTTAAAATATATTTCTAAATATGCTATAATACTTTTGAAGTAGAGGACGCCGGATTGTGGAATTAACACAAGATAAAATTGATTTAATAAGTAAAATTATAAAAAATGATCGTAAATATCCAAATAATGAAGATTTATACGATGATTTTTTCAATGAAACTTGCAAACGCTCAGTGTCTATTATGAACGCTATTGAGTCTGAATCTACTTTGGAAACATATCTTAAACGTATTGCAACTACTGCTATTATTAATGTTCTTAAAGATTCCGGAAGACTTCGCCGTTCAAGAAGCGGCTATATGTCAACAAAAGAAGTCGCTATTGAACATAATGATATTGATTATTCAAATGTGGTTATCAGCTATTCAAATTTAAAGCTGCCTGAAAGCCCTGAAGATATTGTTATTCAAAAAGAAATTCTTGAGTTTGTGGCTGATACTGTTAAAAAACTTGATGAAGAACAGCCGGATAAGGACTATTTACATATTTACACTTTGCGCTATGATAAAGGCATGACACAGAAAGAAATTTCTGAGGAAGTCGGAATTTCACAATCGGAAGTTTCAAAAAGGCTATACCGCCTTATGGGTCAAGTCAGAGACGCATTAGATTAATAAGTTTTTTATAAAATGAAATGTCCTGTATGTAAAAAAAATATACCAAATTCGGCATTAAAATGTCCTTACTGCAAATCAAGGACAGGTTTGTTGTGCAGCAGATGCGGTACTGTTAATCCTCTTGGAAGCGTTATATGTAAAAAATGCTCACAGGAACTTTTGAAAATTTGTCCGCATTGCAATGGAGTTAATTTCCCTGATGCTTTGAAATGCCGTAAATGCGGACTTGCTCTTGAAAAGAAACAGCCGCTGAAATCGGAAGATTCGCCGCTTGAGTTTGCACCAAAATTTTTTACACGTAAACAGGCTTTAGATATTTTAACAGACGGGCTGTTATCACGCGACAAGAAAATATTCTCTATTGCCGGTGAAAAAGGGATTGGCAAAAGTTCATTATTAAAAGAAGTTAAGAAAAATCTTGAAAAACAGAATTTCCAATGGTGTATCGGAAAATGCACTCCCCTTACTCAATTAACGCCTGGTGGTGTAATTCAGGATATGTTGTTGAATGTTTTTAAGCTTCCTGATTATTGCATAAATAACGAGGATTTGCAGAAAAATGCTTTACAATTCTTTGGTAATGAGTTTAAATTCCTAAAACAGGATGAAATTTCTGATTTTATTAATTTTTTGTATAATTTTAAAGACGGAAATTACGAAGATATTATTATAAATAAACACAGAACATTCGACATTCTTTACAGAATTTTCAGTGCGTTTGTTAACACCGGTAAATTTGTGTTTGTGATTGATAATTTTGATTTTATAGACGGATTTTCAATCGAATTTTTGTCTAATTTTTTCCATCAGGAACAAGTTTGGAAATCGTTGAAATTTATCGCAATTTATAACAGTCCAAAGCCGGTGAACAGTTATTTTGGGTTTGAAGAATATGATATTAAATCATACGTTGATATAAATCTGGCACCTCTGTCTGCACGGGAGCTTGAGAAAAGTATTAAAATGACCTCTGATACAGGGGTTTATGTAACTGATAGAGAAAAAGAAGTTATCATTCAAAAAAGCTGTGGCAACCCTGCTTATGCAGAGCAGGCAGTGAGTTATTGTTTTGACTGTCAGATTGCTGATAAGGGATTTTTACTGTTTAACAGTTTTTCTGAACTTGTTAAAGAAAGACTGGATACTCTTAAAATAATTAACAAAGATGCTCATAAACTTCTTTGCGGTGCGGCGATATTAGGTGACAGACTGAATTTGGCGCTTTTGAAAGATATTTTTGGATACAAAAATCAGGAATTTCTTGATATTATGTCCTATCTTGTAAAATCAAATTTTGTCAGACCTTATAACGAGATTTATTATGAGTTTAATAATCTTTTACTCTGGGAAACGGTGTTGAAAAATATTACCGGAGATTCAATTTATTTTCAGGATATAAATGTTAAAATAGGCAAAGCACTCAGTGTGTTTACTCTTAACACTAATGCCGCAATGGCAATGATTGCGCACAATCTTAAAGAAAATCGCATGGCATTTGACTTATGGACAAAAACAACAAGACTTGCGTCTTATGTCGGGGATATTAATTTATACGTAATCTCCCAAAAGCAGTGTCTTGCCTTGCTGAACGAATTTAATGAAAATGAAACTTTGAATATCAGGTACAACATAAGCGAACGTCTTGGAAAACTATTAACTGAATATGATCCTGAAGAAGCGCTGGAATTTTTGCCTGATGCGGTTCAAAGAGCTAAGACAGATAACAATGAAACCCGCGAAATCGAGCTTCTGGGCTATCTTGCACAGTGTTGTAAAAAGACAGGAAACTACTTTGGTGATGTTGAATGTGTTGACAATGTTCTGAAAAAAATGAAACCTAATCAGGAACTTGAAGCTGCAATGGTTAAAACTACAAAGCTTGCATCACTTCTTGATATCGGTAATTGTGGTGAAGTTATTAATTTAATTGATAATGATGTCTTGCCAGTACTGAATTCATTTTTAGCAAAACCCGCACTGGATAAATCTATCCCGATAGGTTTTGTATATGATACGTGGCTTCGGACAAATTTGCTTCTTGCCAATGCTTTGTGTCTGCAAGGTGATAATAGATGTTTTGATGTTCTTTCTAATTTGTTTGATATTATTGAAAAACACAAAATTAATGACAAATTGTTTGAATGTAAAGCAAAACTGGTTCTTGCATATGCAAACACAATGAAAGGTGATTTTGCACTATCACAAGAGCTTTTGCAGGATATTAACCGCATGTACCGCACAGAAGTTATGGATGCTGAAACAGTTTCACGTTGGAACTTGGTATTTATTATAAATCAATTTATGCTTAAGCAGTATGACGGGTTGAGAGAAATTCTGTTTGACAGTGTAACTTTTGCGAACAACATCGGAGATAATTTTACAAAAAATATTCTTAAGGCTCTTCTTGGCAAAATTCTAAAAGATAACAAGCAGGCAAAACGAGCCGTTGAAATTTATAACGAGCAAGTTACATATTTCGCTAATGAGAAAATGGCATTGGGCGCATTATTATCCTGGTACTTAATTGCGGATGCTACACTGATTACGGAAAATCCTAAAAATTCTATAGAAATTGCGTCTCAGGCTCTTGAGATTGCTCAAAATCCGAGAATTAATAATTATTTCTTTATTGTTATGCTGAAAATTCATTTAGCAAAAGCATATATGGAACTTTCTGATTTTGAAAGCGCTAAAATGAATTTGGAATCTGCTATGTCCATGGCTAAAAAATACAGTCTTGACGATTTGCTTTCCAAAATATATTTTGTATTTGCAAAATACAATCAGGAGCTTGGCACCCTCGAATCCTCTAACCAGACTGATTACCTCAAAGGAGCGGTAAAAATGTATGATAAAGCCGCAGAAATTATTCAAACAAAAACACGTAATAAATATCTTTATGATATAATTGAAGAACACCGAAAAATATTAATTTCATTTTGTGAAGTTCATGGTGTCAAATTTTAAAATTTACGGTTTTTATATATAATATAAAGTTCGATACTATAATAAAAAAGGAATTAATTTACTATGAAAATCAATTTTCCGAAATTTAGAAAAAGTACCGGTTCATACCAAACCATTAATCAGGCTTGCCGTAGTATACAGGCAGCTACAAACAAAAAAATTTCATTCGGTACCCCAACAACATATGATTATGTAAGTTTTCTCAATAGAGAAACACATAACAAAAATTGGTTCAAAAAGATGTGCAGAACCGTTCAAATAATATTTGGAAAATCATAATCATTTATGCCTAAATCCGGAAGAATCGGATATTCTTCTGTCAATAGTATGAATTTTTGCCGCAATGTCATCTTTGCATTTGTCGGGTGTTTCTAATGCTCTGCTTTTGTTAGGATAAATTTCGTATTTTTTACGATATTGCATATCTGTAACATTTGGCATGACGACATTGGCACCGCTTTGAAGTGCGATAATTCTTCCATTCGGGTGAAGAGTTTCCATTGCTGTTGTCGCAGGAATATTTATATCAGGAAGCATAATCCGCGTAAGTGCCATTACTTTCAGTGCAAGAGTAAAATCTCCGTGTGCACAGTCTTTTAATGGGGTTTGCGGGTGCGGCAGGAATGGTCCGATACCTATCATATCAGCATTAATTTTTTTGAAGAATAAAATATCGTCCGCTAACGACTCGATTGTCTGATCAGGAAGCCCGACCAGACATCCTGTCCCGACTTCATAGCCAAGAGTTTTTAAGTCTTCAAGACACCTTAACCTGTTATTATAGTCCATATTCGGGTGCATTTTTTCATAAAGATTTTTATCAGTTGTCTCAATTCTTATTAAATATCTGTCTGCGCCCGCATCGCGAAAAGCTTTGTATTCGTCAAAACTTCTTTCTCCGATGCTTAATGTCAGAGCCGTGCCGAGTTTTTTGATTTCGGTGATAATTTCGCACATCAAATCTGTATTAAAATAATCGTCCTCGCCTGATTGCAAAACAATTGTTTTGAAACCCATTTGTGCCGCATAATTTGCATATTTGATAATATCTTCTTTAGATATTCTGTAACGGTCAATTGATTTATTCTCGCATCGGAGACCGCAATATTTGCATCTGCGTTTGCAAATATTTGAAAACTCAATCAAACCCCTTAAATAAATTTCATCTCCTATATTTTCCTGTCTGACTTTATCTGCAAGCGAAAAAAGCCATTGATTTTTGGTTTCATCTGATAAGATTTCTATTAGTTTATCTTTTGAAAAGTCTGCCATAAAACAATTTTACAACACAAATATTTACAAATCCAACATAAAAAATGAACTTATGTTTTAATATTATCGTTATACTATATGTGTAGTTTAATCTGAGGAAGGTATATGAAAAAGATTATTTGTTTATCAGTATTATGCTTAGCATTTATCGCAGCACCCAGTTATGCAGCTCCGAACGGACCTCACGGTGGAGCAGGCATGCATAAACCGCCTGTGCACGGAGGAGTTTCAACGGGACATCGCCCGCCAATGCATCACGGACCAATGCATAGACCGCCTCATTATGTTGGGGTAAGACGTTTACCGCCTCCGCCTCCAATTTATCGTCCATACAGACCTCTGCCATTGTATAGACCGTATTATACAACTTATTACCCTGCGACATATTATTCTACAACTTATACTACTTATCCTACGACTGCTTATGAAACTGTTGTACCTGTATCTACAAATACTGTTGTTGTAAGAGATAATTATGCAGGAATAAACACTGCGGCAAATGTTATAAATGCCGCCGCAAATGTTGCCGCAACAATAAGATATCTAACCTGGTAAGCGACCGGAGTAAAATAGTTCAAAAAAATATTGTAAACTAATTGTTAAATTAGCTATTATTAAATATAATAAAAAAGTGAACAAACTTTTGGAAAAAGGAGAGAACTATGATTAAAAAGTTTACTTCACTGATGGCTCTTTTAACAATGTTTGCCGTTGGTATTTCACCGGCTCTTGCCAGTGAAGCCGATTTAGTTGTTCCAAGTATCAAAGGCGGTGCGGGATGTGCTTGCACATTTGGCTACAATCTGCTTTTGGGTGGGCTTGGTATTTCTATTCTCGGATTGATTTTCGGACTTTTAATGTTCGGTCAAATCAAAAAATTAGACGTTCATAAAGCTATGGATGACGTCGGTAATACTATTTTTGAAACCTGTAAAACTTACTTAATTCAGCAGGGTAAATTCTTGTTTGTGTTAGAAGTTTTAATCGGTTTATGTATTGCGTTCTATTTCGGATACCTTCAAAAAATGGGTATCGGCGGAGTTTTGACAATCTTAGGATGGTCTGTTATCGGTATTTTGGGTTCTTATGCCGTTGCATGGTTCGGTATCAGAATGAATACTCTGGCTAACTCAAGAACCGCTTTTGCCGCTTTAAAAGGCAATCCTTTAAATATCTTGAATATTCCGCTTAAAGCAGGCATGAGTATCGGGGTTTTACTTGTTTCAGTAGAACTTATTATGATGCTTATCATTTTATTGTTTGTACCTGGTGAAATCGCAGGTGCTTGCTTCATCGGTTTTGCAATCGGTGAATCTTTAGGTGCTTCTGCGCTTCGTGTTGCAGGCGGTATCTTTACTAAAATTGCTGATATCGGTTCAGATTTGATGAAAATTCAATTTGGTATCAAAGAAGACGACCCTAGAAATCCTGGTGTTATTGCCGATTGTACAGGCGACAATGCCGGTGATTCTATCGGACCTACAGCTGACGGGTTTGAAACTTACGGTGTAACGGGCGTTGCTCTTGTAAGCTTTATTCTTCTTGCTGTTGTCGGTGAAATGTATCAGGTTAAATTATTAATCTGGATTTTTGCTATGAGATTTTTAATGATTGTTACATCAGTTATTGCATACTGGTTTAACGGTTTATATGACAAAGCTTATGCGGCGAAAACAGACAAATTTGATTTTGAATTGCCTCTAACAAGACTTGTTTGGCTAACTTCAATTCTGTCTATCGTTATGACATTCGTTGTCAGCCACTTATTGTTAGGATGGATGGGTAATATTTGGATTGTACTTTCAAGCATTATTTCCTGCGGTACTTTAGGTGCGGCTTTAATCCCTGAATTTACCAAAATATTTACTTCTCCAAAAGCTAAACACACTGAAGAAGTTGTTACAGCTTCACGCGAAGGCGGCTCTTCTTTAACAATTCTTTCCGGTATTGTTTCAGGTAACTTCTCAGGTTTCTGGATTGGAATGGTAATCGTATTATTAATGGGTATTGCATACTATGCAAGCACATTTATTCCTGAAACTCTTATGAGCTATCCATCAGTATTTGCTTTCGGTTTAGTTGCATTTGGTTTCTTGGGAATGGGTCCTGTTACAATCGCGGTTGACTCTTACGGTCCTGTAACTGACAATGCTCAATCTGTTTATGAATTATCTTTAATCGAAGAAATTCCTAACATCAAAGAAGAAATCAAAGAACAATACGGTTTTGAGCCTGATTTTGAAAATGCAAAACAATATTTGGAAGAAAATGACGGTGCGGGAAATACATTCAAAGCAACTTCAAAACCTGTACTTATCGGTACAGCGGTCGTTGGTGCAACTACAATGATTTTCTCTCTAATCCTTGTTATCAAAAACACTTTAGGTATTCAGCCTGAAATGATTTTGAACCTGTTAAATCCTTATACATTGTTAGGTTTATTAACAGGGGGCGCTGTTATTTACTGGTTCTCAGGCGCTTCAATGCAGGCTGTTACAACAGGTGCATACCGTGCTGTTGAATACATTAAAGAAAATATCAAACTAGGCGATGCTGATGAAAAAAGTGCTAATGTTGCAAATTCAAAAGAAGTTGTAAAAATTTGTACTCAATACGCTCAAAAAGGTATGGTAAATATCTTTATCGCATTGTTTGCATTCGCTTTAGCACTTGCATGCTTATCAGCACCGGGTGCTAAAACTCAATTAGCAGTATCATTCTTCGTAAGTTACTTGATCGCGATTGCAGTATTCGGTTTGTTCCAAGCCGTATTTATGGCAAACGCAGGCGGATGCTGGGATAATGCTAAGAAAATTGTTGAAGTTGATTTGAAAGAAAAAGGTACTCCTCTTCATGAAGCTACCGTTGTTGGCGATACTGTCGGCGATCCGTTCAAAGATACTTCTTCAGTTGCAATGAACCCGATTATTAAATTTACAACCCTATTTGGATTGTTAGCTATGGAAATTGCTATCAACGAACACTTTAGAAGTGTTGCGCCTTACGTTGGTGTTGTATTCTTAATCATTGCGTTGTTCTTTGTGGTTCGTTCATTCTACGGAATGAGAATCCCTTCAAAGAAGTAGTTAATAGCGCAGAATAATTTAAAGCGCCGCAAGAATTTCTTGCGGCGCTTTTTTAGTAGCAAAATTTAAAATTCACGGACTTTATGTATTACAAAACTTAAAATAAACTTGTGAGAAACCTCTGACAGATTTATAATAATTTATGCAGGAAGGAAACAGGAAAGGATTATATTAATGGCTGCAATCGAAGAAATGACTTATCCTCAGCTTGAAAGAGCAATTAACCCCACCCATGACATCAAACTTTTTTCCGGACGTTCAAATCCTAAATTAGCGCAGGAAATTGCTGACCAATTGGGTACAACAGTAGGGCCAATGGTTGTTAAAAATTTTTCTGATGGTGAAATTTATGTTCAGGTTAAAGAAAGTGTCAGAGGGGATGATGTATTTATTATTCAGCCTGTTTGCGACCCTGTAAACGAAAATTTAATGGAGCTTTTGATTATTATTGATGCTTTCAAAAGAGCCAGTGCAAAAACAATTACTGCGGTAATTCCTTATTACGGCTATGCAAGACAGGACAGAAAAACTTCAGGCAGAGAAGCTATTACAGCTAAACTTGTTGCAGATTTGTTAACAACAGCAGGTGCTGACAGAGTTCTTGCAATGGACTTACATACAGGTCAAATTCAAGGCTTCTTTAATATCCTTGTTGACCATATTTTCGCAACAAATGTTCTTGTTAATTATATCAAATCTTTAAATATCAATCCTGAAGACATGGTTGCGGTTTCACCTGATATGGGCGGTGCGAACAGAACCCGTCACTTTGCAAAAAAATTGGATATTCCTATTGCAATTATAGATAAACGCCGTGATAAACATAATGAAGCGATTGCAACTAACGTAATTGGTGAAGTTGAAGGTAAAGTATGCTTGATGTTTGACGATATTATCGATACCGCCGGTACAATCTGTGAAGCTTCAAAATTGTTGAAATCAAAAGGTGCAAAAGAAATTTATGTCGGTGCTACACACCCTGTATTCTCCGGACCTGCTGTTGAAAGACTAGGATCTGCTCCAATCACAGAATGTATTGTAACTAATACAATTCCGCTTGATATGAGCAAAATGCCTTCAAATATTAAACAAGTTTCTGTTGCTCCGCTTTTAGCACAAGCAATTTCAAGAATTCACGATGACGAGTCTATCAGTTCATTGTTTGGATTTGAAAAAGAAATGCAAGTTTAATTTAATAAATTTGGTGAAAAAGCACCGCACTTATAGTGCGGTGCTTTTTTTATTTTTTCCTTCTCCTCTATTTGGAGGAGATTTTGATGTGTTGGTTAAAGATATTTTTATTGTCTCCGATATAGATAATATAGATATGGAAAACGAAAGTTTTTCATACCTCCTCCCCAAGTCTGGTAGCCGTTCTTTTTAAGTAACGGCTTTTTTTTGTGTTTAGATTTACTTATTTTTCACAATCTGTTATTATATTGTTATGCACGGATTATTAAAAAAGGTATGGGTTGTATTGTTTTTTTTTATGATACTTGGACTTTTAGCTATGGTGCCGCTGGATAAGTATCAGAAAGCATATTTGGACGAATATCACCGTATTAAAGCAAAACCGCAAAAAAGAGTTGATGCGGCATACACTTATGTTGAATACCTTGAAAACGGCGGCGAGCCAACCTCTACTTTGACAGCGCCCGAGTCTTATAATAAAACATTCAGACCACGTCGAGTAATATTCAATGATCCACGAAAAAGAAAACCGGTTTATATCCGCGATAAAAATAACCCAAAGATTCTGCACCCGTACCGTGGAAGGTAACATCTCAGTCTTCGTAGTGTTAAAATTTTGCGAGTTTTAACATAACTGGTGGCAGCATTACCACTCTTTGATATTGCATTTTGGTATCCACAGGTCATCGCATAGGATTATATGAATTTCTTCTCCCTGTTTTGCGTGGTATTTTAAGCCCGGAGTTAGAAGACCTGTAACCAGCCCGATAAATGTTCCTACAGGAACCCCGATTGCGGCAGCACCTACTGCAATTTTTTGCGGATGCGGGATGAATGCAAGCCCTGCACCGGCTCCTGCTCCGACAGCACCAAGCCCCACCGTTGATGCGGCAAGTTTGCCTGCGGTCATCCAGCCGTTTTCGACCAGTGAAAAATCTTTGGAAAACGGTTTTGCTTTGACTTCAAGTTCGGTGTTGTCAGGTAAAATTAGTTTATTTATATTGATATAAACCCTTGCGTTTTTGTTAAGCTTCTTTTGGGGAGAAATTCCGCGGATATAGCCTGTAAATTTTGAACCCATAGGGATTATGATTATGCCACAAGAGGTGTATATGTCTTTCGGAACATAAAAATAAATGCAGTCGCCTTCTTTTGCGCATTCGGACATGAACTTGCACTCAAATGCAACCTTAATTACATTGCCTTTTGCTATTATATAATAATTTTCTGTGGTGTTAATTGTGGTGTTTGGTGCTTTTGAATGTGTTTTTGCGATGGTTTCGGTTGTTTTAATACATTCGCATGTGCAGTCTGATGCAATTACCCCCGCAGGAGTAAAACCCATTACACCAATTGTTAACAATAAAGACAATAATTTTTTCATACGGACACTATAAAATAAAATTTTTAAATATTTATTGCCCGAACGTACTAAATCGGGTTTATACATTTTGCCGACGCGTGTTTGTCTTTCGCTTAGCTCATGCCTCTGCTTGATTGTAAAGGAATAATTTATCAAGTTTCAACACAATTGGTAGCAACATTTACCCCCAAAAAAAAAGGTGTTCGGGATTACCAAACACCGTACCTCTAATATAATGTATATCCTTAGATTTCGAACAAGCTGTGAAGTCTTTGTTGTATGTCTTCTTCGTCAAGTTCTTCTGTTAATCTGTTTAAATCTATCGCCATTTGATAGTAATTCGCTGCATCGTTCGTGAAGCCCATTTGCTGGCTTGCACGTCCTGCGTTGAAGTATGCAAGTGTGTAATTCGGATTGAGGGCGACTGCTTCTTCAAAATATTCCAGAGCTTCCTCAGCATCTGCCAGCCCATCAAGGTATAAAATTCCTAAATTGTTTTGAGCATATTCATTTTCAGGGTTTAATTCAACTGCTTTGTGATAAGCTACGAGCGCTTCTTCTAGATAATCTTTTTCCCAGAGTGCTATGCCGACTTTTGAATATGCACGCGCATCTTCAGGGTTGAGCGTAATCGCGTCGCAGTATGAGCGGATTGCCTTATCTAAGTCATAATCTGCCATGTGAATATCTCCGAGTGCAATATATAAATCATAATTTTTCGGATCTAAAATTATACCAGCCTGATATGTCGATACTGCGGCTTCAATGTTGCCTTTGTTTTCTGCGTAAATTGATCCGAGTGCCTGACATACAATTGATGTCCATTCAGCGTCAGGATTTATGGATATTGCTTTCTGGTAATGCTCAATTGCATCATCGTAAAGTTCGGCTTTCGCGTATGCGTAGCCAAGTGAATTATTAAAGAACGGATTTTCAGGCTCTCTGTCAACGGCAAGTTTGAAAGCACTTACTGAATTCAGTTTATCTTCTTTTGCCATGTACAAATGTCCGAGTTCGTAATAAATCTGTGCAGTATCAATATCAAATTCTAAAAGTCTTTCATAACAGTCTATCGCTTCTTCTGTATTTTCAGGGTAATAGGTTTGCAAAATTGTTGCTAATTTTACAAGTACAGCACGGTTGATAGGGTTTGCTTCCAAAACTTTTCTGTAACACTCCAGAGTGCGGTCAATATTTCTGCTTTTGAGGGCTAAGTCTCCCATTTTGTTGTAAAAATATTCGCTCTGAGTAGTTTTTTCTACTGCGTCTGTGTATAATTTTTCTGCTGAATTATACATTTTAAATTTTTCTAAGAATTTTCCTACAGTGTTGTATGAGAAAATTGAAACATCATTTGACATGTTTTTGTAAAACATTTTCATGGTTGGTCTGTCCCATGCAAGCATGACGCTTCCTGTTAGGAAATAATATATAAAACTTGCGTAATCTTTGAAAGTTCCGTCTTGAGAGTTAATTTTACTCAAGATCGACTGCGATAAAATCATGCGCGGGCGACCTGAGGTCAGCGGATTCATATTGATTGCTGATTTGAACTCTTTTTCTGCTGATGCGTAATCCTCGGCTAACTGCATGAAATAACCTGTATAAAGGTGTGCATCTTTATTTCTCGGGCTTAAAGAAATTGCGGTTTGACACTGCTCAATTGCAGTGTTCACGCTGATTTGTCCCTGTTCCCACATCAATGCCGCAAGACGATAGTATGTCTCAGGAATAGTCGGGTCGTATTTAACCGCGTCAACGTAATGCTCAATGGCTTCCTGTAAATCGTTATTCCTTTGACCTATCAAATATTTTTCGTGAGCAAGCCTCGCTTTTTCAAGAGAACTTTGCGCTCGTTGTTTGTTTTCTATATTGTCTGTGCCAATCATTGGCATTAAAACTTGTTCTGACATTGTTGTGAAGCTCCAATATACTAGGTATGCATGAGGTGACGGGTGTAAATTTTTTATCTTTAATACATGGAGCAGAATATCATCTATTTGTACTAGACGAAGGGGGAAAGGATGGGGTAAATATAACTGCCAATTATATTGAGACGCCCGTCAAAATCCGCTCAGGGTCTATCAATGTTGATTTAGGCTACGACAATCTTATTCACTATAAATTTTAAAATTCCTTATCTAAATTTTTGTGTCCAATAATATATGCAGCGTGGGTTCTATTTAAAGCTTCTAATTTATTTATAATCGATGTAACGTGATACTTAGCTGTATGTGTGGACACTATAAGTTTTTATGCAATTTCTCTATTATTGTATCCTTTAATTAGTAACTTTGCAGTCTCTTTTTTCTCTGCTTGTTAATTCATTAATTGTTTTCATATCTCTTATTTTGTGATGCATTTGCTATTCTTATCATTGTAAAGAAAATATAGGAAAGATAATATTGGAATGTCAATCCTGTATTATTTCCAATTAATAGCACAAAATTGGAATATGAGTCAATGTGTAAGATATTATATTGCAAAGAATGTAAAAAAGTTTAGAATGGCAAAAGGTCTAAAAAGGGAAGAATTGTCATTATTACTTGGATTTGACAACTCATATATTAGTAAATTAGAACGTGCAACTATAAATATTACAATTGACAGACTTGATAAGATTGCAAATTATTTAGAAATTGATATTATACAATTATTTGAACATTAATTTATAAGTTCTCTGGTTTTTGTTCTTATTTCGTTGTCGATTTCAAAAATCTCATCAATTGACGGGGTTTTTACAACAGTGTGCGCAGACATCATTTTTTCTGTGATGGTGTAAATGTCGTACAGTTTTATTTTGTCTTCCAAAAACGCAAACACGGCTTCTTCATTTGCCGCATTAAGGCATACTGTAGCACTTCCGCCTGTTTTGCCCGCATTAAATGCAAGGTTGAGCGACGGAAATTTTTCGTAATCGGGTTTTTCAAAATCAAGTCGTGCAATCTCAGAGAAATTGAAACTTTTTGACTTAATGCCTTCATAACGTTCAGGATAAGTTATTGCGTATTGGATTGGAATATGCATGCTCGGTAGTCCTAATTGTGCGATTACACTGCCGTCTGCGTATTCGATTGCCGAATGTACAATGCTTTGCGGGTGAACGACAACGTCAATTCTGTCATAAGGCATGTTAAAAAGATGGTGTGCTTCAATTACTTCCAAACCTTTGTTCATAAGTGTTGCCGAGTCGACCGTAATTTTTCTGCCCATGTCCCATCTCGGGTGCGCCAGTGCCTGTGCAACAGTTGCATTTTTCATGTCTTCAATACTTTTTTTCAAAAACGGTCCGCCGCTTGCGGTTATTATAAGTTTTTCAACCTGTGAAATATCTTTGATACACTGGTGAATTGCGCAGTGTTCGCTGTCAACAGGGATAATTTTTACCCCTGCGTTCTTTGCTTTTTGCATAACAATATCACCTGCCATAACAAGTGTTTCTTTGTTTGCCAGCGCAATATCAATTCCGTTTTCTATTGCTTTCAGGGTTGGTTTTAATCCGATTTTACCTGATACTGCAACCAGAATTATATCATTTTCGCGGTTTGAACAAATTTCTTCTAAGCCTTCTGTGCCGTGAAGTGTTTTAATTCCGTTAATTTCAATTTCTTTATTTGCGCAAATGTATTTTGGTCTGAATTTTTTTGCCTGTTGTTCCAGCAATTCAACATTAGAGCCGCCTGCCAGTGCAATTATTTCAAACTTATCCTGAAGTTTTTCGATAACTTCAAGCGCCTGTCTTCCGATAGAACCTGTTGAACCTAATATGCTGATTTTTCTTTTTTTATTGTCTGTCATGAAAAATTTCCTTACTGGCTGAATCCTCACCCTTTGCTTTCCAATCGGGAGAAGGACAAATTTGTTATAATATATTTACTCCTGTGCCTGTTTCTGCTTTGGGTGTACCGGAGCTTACCGGAAGTGCGAAATGGAAACTTGAACCTTTTTCTTCTTCACTGTCACACCAGATTGCGCCTTTGTGTGCTTTAATTAGCTGTCTTGCAATTGGCAAACCAAGTCCTGTACCGCCTACTTTGCGAGATAAAGAGTTCTCTATTTGTGTGAATTTGTCAAATGCTCTTAACAAATTATCTTCTTTTATTCCTATGCCCTCATCTATTACACTAACCACAATATAGCTGCCTTCGAGAGTCTTTATTTCGTTTTCAAAGCATTTATTTGTAATTATATCACGAGCATTTTTAAGTTCGGATCTTATGGTGATGTTTTTGCCGCGCGGGGTAAATTTTATTGCATTGGAAACGAGATTTGTCAGCACTTGCCCCAGACGCTGTGAGTCTGCGTATATATCAGGCAATTCGGTTTGTTCTTCTGTTGAAAAATTGATTTCATGTTCTTTTGCCACACATTCGAAGTTTGTTTTGACATTTTCTATTACGGAATGGATATTCATAATCTTGTAGTTGAAATCCATTTTTCCGGCTTCAATTTTGTTGATATCAAGTATATCATTGATAATACTTGTAAGGTTTTCGACATTTCGTTTCGCCATGTCGATAAATTTTTTTGCATTGTCGCCAAGTTCTCCGCATCGTCCGCTTGATAAGATGAACAACGCATTTTTAATCGGTGTTAGCGGTGTTCGCAGTTCATGTGAAACTATTGAAATAAATTCTGATTTTACGCGTTCAAGTTTTTCCAGTTCTTCATTTTTTTCGATAATTTCTTTATACAATCCTGCACTTTTCAAAGGTAGTGAAACTTGCTGAATTATTGTTTGGAAATATGCTGCGTCATCTGTTGAAAAAGGTTTTTCTTTAAAGATTTCAATACAGCCGAAAAATTTATCACCTAAATCAATAGGTGCAAACATATTGTCATACTGAAAAATTGTAAAGGTAAGTTTGTTGTTGGGGTTTTTGATATTTTTAATTATTTTTAAATTTTTATCATCAATTTCGAACGGAACATCACGGTTCTTGAAAAGTGATTTGTAATTTAAAACTGCGCGGAGTTTTAGCGCACTCAAAAGTTCTTCTGAAATATCGTATAGTGCATTTATAATTAATACCGGTTCCTGTTCAAATCCGAATGATAATGTGCAGGTTAAATCAAAGCTTAAAGATTTATCCAACCCTTCAATCATATAGTTTAAAAGTTCTTTTGTATCAAGTGTTCCCGCAAATTGAGAACTTGTGTTATAAAGGACATTCAATCTGTACAGACTGTCTGCTAAGTCTTTGTTTTTTCCTGATAACATGTCCAGATTTTCTTTTGTTTTCAGGTGGCTTACAACGGTTGATGCAATCAAATTGTCAGAAAAGTTTTTTGAAATAAATCCGTTTGTAAGTTTTGTTATCTCTTCATTTTGAGTATCTGTTTCAGTAATGTACAGTATTTGCGCATTTTCGAGTTTTGATTTGATTTTTTTCAAAACCAGAGGAAGATTAAAAATTTCTACTTTTTCATCCACAATATAAATATCAGGCGGCTCAACTTCAACCAAATCCAGCAGAGATGTTTCGGTACAGCAGGCGTTAAAATTGTAAGTTTTATTTCCAAATAACCTTTTGTATTCCGAAATCAAAGTATTATCGTCTGATATCAGCAGTATATTATTCCCCATATAACTATTGTAGGCGAGGGATTTTATTTGGCAAGTCAGTAAATTTTTTTCATAAAAAGTAATTTTTTCTAAAAAAAATTTTCAAAAATTTTTGATTTTTTAAGTGATAAAATGTTTAAAACCTTTCGATGAGACTGTTTCACCGTTTGTCTATCCGTATTTTTACGTACGTAAAACTGCGGACTTTCTTTTTTTTTAAAAACAGTTATACTAAGAATGTAATCGGTTAAGGCTCACGTCCGGGAGAAATAAAAACTCCTAAAGATTATTAAATCTTTCGATGACAAAGTTGTTTGCCGAACTCACGGTAGAGGAGAAGTGTATTTCTATGGGATATATTCACTGCTGTGGAGGATTACGCAAGACTAGAAGTTTTGTGTTGTCTCCTACAGAAAATTTTGTCGTGTGTGAATTGGACTATCTTTACAGGTGTCCGGTTTGTAATCACACGGTCGTTCAGGTTACCAGAGTTAACAAGGAAAATTCTGTCTCAACCATGCGATATGTAAACAAAATTGCACGTGATACGTATAAAAAAATGAAATCGAAAATCCTTTACGAAAAAAAGTATTACGACTACTCAAAACGACGCGGAGGTTCATTCTATTTAAACTATAACGAATTTGGTGTTCAAAAGAGATGTTATTCCAATCTATCTAATCTCAAAATGGGTCTTTCTCGAACTCTCTTATAAGTATATTATTAACCCTAACAATTGCTATTCACAAGAGGGGTTTAGGCTATTATACTCCTTCCTTCCCCTCTTTTTTATTAAAACGGAAATATTATTAAACATTGGAAAGTGGACTTAGGTTAATATGAGGTTAATTAAATCAGAGACAGAAGGAAGTTTGATGAAGTTGTCACCAAAGGAACATGATGTATTAACTCTGATTGCATGCGGATTTACAGATAAGGAAGTTGCTGCAAAGCTAAAAATTTCAACCAGAACAGTACAGACGCATATGGCAGCAATAATCTTGAAGCTTCAGGCAAGAAACAGGGTTAATGCAGTTGTAGTTTACATGCGGATAAACCCGAAGTGGAAGATAGAAGAAAGGTTTGTTGCCATATGATTAAACGAATTATTTTACACTGGACGGCGGGAAGATATTATCCAACGCAATTTGAAAAACAATATTATCACTACCTTATTGACAAAGACGGACGTATTTATAACGGAATTTTTACACCCGAAGACAACTTCAATTGTAATGACGGAAAATATGCAGCGCATACAGGTGGCGGAAATACAGGTTCTATCGGCGTAGCTATGTGTTCAATGTATGGTTATAAGTCAAGAGAAAATGTCGGGCAATTCCCAATTACACCTATTCAGTTTGAATCCTGTATGGAATATTGTTCGGAACTTTGTCAAAAGTATTCGCTGGATATTAACCCAAATACAGTTATGACACACTACGAATTTGGGAAGAAAAATCCTAAAACTACATCCGCAGGCAAAATTGATATTGTCTATATCCCGCCGTATTCTTGGGTTGCAAAAGATGATATCGGAAGTTTTATCAGGTCTAAAATTCGTTGGTACAAAGAAAAAATTTTGAAAGGTTAACTCTATGGAAATAAATTATTTTGATTTATCGGGTGGTATCAATCAGGCATCAACTAAAACCGAGCTTGGAACTAATTCGAAACTGATATACTGGTCTGATGCCCGCAATATTGAAATCTACAACAACAAAGGAATTATAAAGCAGAAAGGTAACTCCGTTTTGCTCGAGCTTCCTCAGGCTGAACCGATTATTGCAATGCAGGAACTTGAGGCAGATGATTTGTATAAGCTTGTTATTGTTACAATATCCGGCAAAATTTATATCTATAATAATTCAACTTCTGAATTAAGGCTTTTAGATAAAACTTTGACAGGTAAGAAAATTAAGTTTGCAAATTTTCTTCGGGGAGTCTTAATTGCAACAGAAACCGATGCGATGTTTTATATAAAGGATAATGACAATTTTGATATTGTTGACTGTAATCTTAAAGACAAAGCAGGTAATGTACTTCACCCTGATGCAATTGCTGTCTATAGAGGCAGAGTTTGGTGCGCTAGAGAGTCAACCATATATTATTCAGCTCTGGGCAGCTACAATGATTACACAACTGAAAATGATGCCGGATATATTAGTGATTTTCACACTGATACATCGGATATAACCGGCATGAAAAATTATAAAGATTATTTAGCTATTTATAAAAAAGATCGTGTTTATCTTCTATCAGGTTCTAATCCGGATGATTTTGCAGTTACTCCTTTTGCAGACAAAGGTACTGCCGCATCGTCTTCAATTATCAATGTTGATAACAAACAGTATTTTTTAAGTAATGGTATATTCGCTCTTGAGCAGGTTGGAGAATTGAATCAAATTCGGCTTGGATCAGAGATTTCAATGAATATCAAAGATGAATTTAATAAGTTTGACACCCCGCGTTTGAAAAATACCATTGCGCTTCATTATCATAATAAAAGCCAGACGTGGTTTTTATTTCCATATCTCGGGGATGAGTATTACCACATTATATGGATTAACGATTATGTTAACAAGTCCTGGTATAAGCGGGTTCTGCCGCAAAATATTACAACAGCTTGCAAATTCAATTCCAATATTCTCACCGCGGATACTCAGGGTAAAATTTACCGAGAGGATTACGGTACAACATTTAATGGCGAAAATATCAGCTTTATGTGGAAATCTCCGTTCCTGTCGCTTGGCAATGTTCACCACCGCAAACTTATAGATGAATTTTATTTTGTGCTGGATGACTTGCATGATAATAATTTTAATTTCTCTGTTTATAAAGATTATGACAGCGGTTATTCCGATAATCTGGAATGTATCTGTGCACGTCATTTTAATCAGCTGGTTTGGGCTGATGAAAAATCCCCTGATAACCCTGATTACTGTTGGGCAAAAGAGGAAAATGTTGCGCCAATTTGGGCTATTGGTGCGGATGTTTTGGAAAAAGCCGAAATCTTTGGAAGCTGTTATTCGGTTCAGTTGTGTATCGAAGGTTCAAATGCAGATGACAATTGCGCTATAATCGGGCTCCAATTTAGAGAAATTTATAAAGACGATTAAAGTTTTTAAGTGAACCAAAATTTTTAAGTTCTTCACCACATCATATAAATATTGTTACTACTACTTGTAAAACGAAAGGAAAAGAAAATGACAGATTTTACAACTACTTATGGTGCTTTTATTCCGGAAATTTGGAGTAAAAAACTCGACCAGCTTTTAACTAAAAACTGCGTTATGATGCAGTGTGTTAACAGAAATTGGGAAGGTGAAATTAAACAACAGGGCGACAAGGTTAAAATTATTACTCCTGCTGCTGTTGCTGTTTCGACCCTTACTTCTGATAACATTACTTATTCTTCTCTAACTCCTACTTCGCAGGATTTAGAAATCAATCAGAAAAAATTCTTCGCATTTAAAATTGACGATGTTGCTAAAGTTCAGGCTAACGGTGATATTATGGAAGCTCATTTAGCAAATGCCAAAAAAGCAATCGAAGAAGTTCAAGATTCTTACTTGCTTGCAATGCATACAGATGTTCCGACAGCTAACACCGTAGGTTCTGAAAGTACTCCTGTAACTTTAGACAAATCTACAATTTACGAACAATTTGTAAAATTATCACTTGCATTAAAAAATTCTGACGCTGTGAATAACGGTGCTCGTCCTTGGGTTGTTATTAATCCTGATATTGAAGCTTATCTGCTTCAAAGTCCTGAATTTATTTCAGCATATAAAGTTGCAGATGAAACATTACGTGAAGGTTCTATCGGCAGAATTGCAGGCATGGATGTTCTTGTAAGTACTAACTTGACTGATGTTGACGACAAGTTTTATGTTTTAGCAGGTACAAATGATGCAATCACTTTTGCTTCTCAATTAGCTAAAATTGAAAGCCTTAGAGATAAAGACAGCTTCTCTGATTTGGTAAGAGGTTTGTATTTATATGGTGCTAAAACTGTTCAACCTAAAGCTTTAGCTAAGATGATTATCTCAGCTAAACCTACAGCCATTACTCAGGATAGCTAAACAATAGCTTAGGTTTGAACTAAATGTACTCTCTATTTTTAGAGAGTACATTTACAAAAATATGGAGATTTTAAGATGTTTACAAATTTAAGAAACAGAATAAAAGAATTGGCAAGAAATGCTGTATTTGCCGCTGAAAGAGAATTAGGTTCAGGCAATGGTCAGGAAAAAAAGAAGTTAGCAATAAACTATATTGTTAAAAATTTACCTTTTTCAGACATCGTAAAAAGTGTAATTTCTATTCTACTGTCAAGTTTTATTGACGACGCAGTGGAACTGGCAGTCAAATACATGAATTCTGTGCCAAAAGAACAAGGAGAATAATTTATGCAAAATCAAATTAATAATGGTATTTCATCGTCTGCCGTGAATCCGCAGATGAATCCTACGGCAGGTTATGTCGATATAATTCAACAGCTTGAACAAGCTATAAAAAGTGACGCACAGAAACTCGAAATTCTTATGCAACAAGGTACTATCGATCAAAGTCAAGGGCAATATTTAATGACTCAACTGGCTAGAAAGTATAATGAAATTAACATGTGTAAGAATTCTTTCCCTTCTGTAAATCAACCTCAGCCGCCTGTGGCTTTAAATCCTATGGATTTATTTAATCAAGAAAACCCCGGATTTTTTGACAAAGGCACCAGAGGCGAAGTTTTGAATTATATCAAGGATTTAGATATGGATAAAGATGAAATATCTAAAATTGCCAAGATTGTTGAAGGACTGGAAACTTCAGCCGTTGACGGTTATTTGAAAAAATCCGCTCACGAAAAATCATTGAATGACGAGAACTCGGCTGCTAAAAGCAAATTGACATCATATGCTCAAAATGCTTCTGCAGACACAAATTTAGGTAGGATTTTTACGCGTGCGGATATCGGCAATATGACTGGTGAAGAGTTCGCTAAAAATGAAAAATTAATTATGGAACAAGTAAAACAAGGATTAATTAAGTAATTTTTTGCATTACAAAGTTCGAACGAGGAATTTTATCCTCGTTCGAACTTTCCGAAAAATACAAAGGAGAAATAATGAATTTTTTAGAACTTATAAACAAATGCTTGCTGGAACTGAATTACAAGCAGGTTAATGCTTTCGCGGAACTCATTAAGCAGGATCACAAAAGAATTGTTAATATTCTCAATATTATAAATAAGGAAGTTTGCAGTATTGAGAATTGGAATTTTCTTTTGCGCAAAAGCAAATTAACCGTTCCAAAAAATACAACTGAAATAGAAAATAATATTCCGGGACGAATTTTGTATATTTTGTATGAAGGTCACAAATACAAATACAAGGATGATGTTGAACCCTTTTTGACAGGCAGGGCTAAGGAAAATACTTACTCTGCTTATCAAAATAAGCTATTGTTCCCAAAAAATCCAAAAGATTTAGAGCTTGATGTAATATATTACACCCAAAATTGTGTGCAAAGCTCTGACGGCGAGGAAAAAAAGGATTTAACATCAGCAGAGGATGTTTCCGTAATTCCCATGCCGTTTGCAGAACAACTTCTTGTCTATGGAACATGTATGCGAATTAAAGCAAACCCGCAGTATATAAGATTTTCATTCTGGGCAAATATGTACAAGGAAGCTCTGCTGAATTTGAAATCCAAAACATGCATATCATCAACGGAAACACCTGTAGTAAAGCTTTTCAGGCAGTAATAAGGGCAAAAAAAACAGGAAGTCCTTTTCATTTCCCCCTGTTAAGATTTACACTAGCCGAAATATAAATAGCATGTATATTATACTAGTTATTTAGTGAAAAAACAAATTATGATAAGAAATGTAAAGATATGAAACAATTAACAACACAGCAAAAACAGTTTGTATCAGAGTATATCAGAACGCTCGATGGCGAAAAAGCCTTGAAAGCCGCAGGCTACAAGGTTAAGAATTTGAAAAGTTTTGCCGCAGAAATTCTTTCAAAGGATTATATAATTCGTGAAATTAAAGCTCAATTGAAGTTACAAATAGAGTCTTTGAATGTTCAAAAAGGTTATGTAATACAGAAGTTACTGCAAATTGCGCAGTTTTCACTGGAAGAAGAAGATATCCTTGATAAGGACGGAAATTTTACGGGTAAAAAGAAATTGCGTGATTCTTCTGCTGGTTTAAAAGCGCTGGAGAGTTTGTGCAAGTACCTTGGGTTTTCGTCTGCCAACTCTGACACAGACTATCAGGAAGCAAAAATTATTACTATATCCAATCTGGATGATGAAAAAATTTAAGAGGTATTTATGAAAGAAGATAAAGAAATTGAAAAAATTTTGTTGAACGACGAAGAATATGAAAAGTTCGTCAATACTAAAACCGAAAACGAATTTATCAAAGAAATCGAAGGTGCAAAATCCATAAAAAGCGAGGTTATCAACGATTTCAAGAAGGTTCCCCGGGAGAAATTATTTGCCAAAAATACGCTTTACCTTGTTATGAACAAGCAAAGCAAGACAAAAACATATATTAATGGCTTACAGGCAGAGGGTTTTCTTGGCTCTGAAAACATTCTGCGCGAGAACTTCTTGTCTAAAAAAACCGATTCTTTTGTGTCAGGAGACAATTATGTAAAATTTTATAAATATAAAGTGTAGATATGTGTAAATTTGTGCAGATTATTTATAATCCCTCATCTAATCTTTTTGCTAATTTGCACTATATCCCCGAAATTCAAAAATGTTACAGGAAGTACGCAAAATTTCTTCAGGATGATTTTGTCAATTTTGAAAATGATATTTTCTCTTTGATTGAACGATCTTATCCTTTCTTTTGGGCAATCACAGATTTTGACCAAAACTTCATGGGGTTTGTACTGCTTGATAATTTCTGTGGTGGTAATAATCAGTTATACAGCGCAGAGTTAACAACATGTTTTGAACGCAGGGCTTGGGGTGATTTCACCCGATATAGTGCAAAGATTTTTTTGAAAAAAGTTTTTGATGAACTAGGATTACACAAAATAAAAGTTCAGGTTTATCCTGACAATTTTAGAACTGCGACTCTGATGAAAGCGGCAGGGTTCAAATACGAAACGACGCTGAAAGCTGAAACTTTGCGCCGCGGAAAACCGCAAGATATTGATATTTATGCTCTGTACAGAGATTACTATTACAAAACGAGGTAAAAATTATGGAAGTAAAAGAAACTAAACCGTCATCCATTAATTACATGGATGAACAACTTTTGATTAACAATATTATAGAAAAATATGACTATTATGATGAAATGCGCAGCACTCAATTATCTGATAACAGGCTTGTGCGTTATGCAATTTACAATTCTGATATTCCCAAAGTTAACAGTTGGGATTGCAAGATCCAACTGCCTGAAATTTATGAACTTGCGCAGACATTGAAATCCCATATTGTTCAAAACCTGTACTCTCATCCTGACGGGATGTTTGACGTATCAGGAGTTGACGAGAAAACGCAAGGTTTTGCCAATAAACAAAAAGCAATGCTTGTTAACACTTTTGAAAATATGAAAATTGAAGATGAAATGGAAAAGATTATTGATTCTGTTGTGGAAACAGGAGAGGTTACACTTTTTGTCGGCTGGGAAACTAAAACCCGTAAAGTAAGACGTCCGCTGACCTTGGAGGAACAGATTAAAAACAATACAACAGATGCTTTTGTCGTCGAAGACAAGGTTATTTATGACAATGCAAAAGTTAAATTTATCAATTATGAAGATTTTGTTTTTGACAAAAACGGTACTGATAACTGGGATACCTGTTCAAAAATTTATAGAACATATCAAACACTTGATGATATCAAATCAAACAAAGCGAACAACATGTTGAATTTAGAAAAACTGGAAATACTGAAAGGAGTGGTGGCAGGTAAAAATTACCGAAAAGATACAAGAAATTCTGATAAGAAAATTGAGGTCTTAGAATTTTGGGGAGATATAAATCTTCCGACAGGCGAGGTTTTAAAAAATAAACTTCTTGTAGTTGCCGGAAGACGTGTAATTATTCGTTATGAAGATAATCCATTTGTGATAAATCCGTTTATTCACGCAAATATTATCGAATGTCCGACAACAGGGCGCGGGATTTCACCATTGCGTGTTGCGCTTATTTTAAACAATATATCTTCAACAATTTTGAATAAACAATTGGATGCGCTTGCTCTCATGATGAATCCGCCATATTTGGCTCCGAAAGGCTGTTTCAAAGGTCAGCAGGATGTAAGCCCGGGTAAAATTATTGAATACGATGCGGCTTTAATGACCACAACCCCGACTCCGTTGTCGTTTGATAAGGCGATGACTGGTTGGGATTTCTTGAATTATTTCAAATCCACAATTGAAAGTGCAACAGGAATTTTCAAAAACATGGCAGGCAATGTTCAGAATTTTGACCGTACCGCAACCGAGATTAACTATTCCGTTAACGGTCAGGAAGCACGTTTGAATATGATTTTGGAAGCTATAAATCGTAAAGTTATTGTTCCAATGGTCGAAAAAACTGCCGAAATAATTTCTAACTTCAAACTCGGAAAAGAGAGTGTTCCCGTAAATGACAGCGGCAATACAATGTTTATTGAAGTTGATGACAATGTTAGAAATTCTAATTATGTCTATCGTTACGGCGACAGAAAAGCGGCATTTGAACGAAAATCCAAACTCAAAGAGTTGTTTGAAGTTGTTCAATCTTTTGCTCAAATCGGCGATTTTTCTCAGCGTATTGACTGGCTTGAGTGTTTTAAATTTGCACTTGAGCAGTACGGTGTAGAAAATGCAAATAATTTTCTGAAAAACGACACGCCTGAGACTCAAAACCCTCAAGCGCTGCAGCACACTGTATAAAGGAAATATGCGACATGAAATATAAACTCCTTAACGCACAACGAAAATTCTTAGAAATTCCTCACAACTATTCCCTGGATGTCGCGGTATATCAGGGAGGGTACGGCTCCGGCAAAACATTTGCCGGAGCCTTGCTCGGAATACTGCTGGCTTTGAAATTCCCCGGAATTAGAGGTCTTGTAGGGGCGCAGACTTACACTCTTGTTCGAGATACCACCCTGCAAACTTATTATGAACATCTTGACGGGATGAAATTCAAGGAAGGCAAGGATTACAAATGGGTCAGCACGGAGCAGAAACTTGTTTTTCACAACGGTTCGGAAATTTTATTCCGTCACTTTGACGAGCCGAACAAATTGAAATCCCTTAACCTTGGATTTGTAGAAATTGAAGAAATGTCAGATGTTCCGTATGATACATTCAAAATGCTTCTTGCTCGTATGAGACAGCGAATTTCTCCTAAATGGAAGAATTTTACCTACAGAATTTTTGGTCATACAAATCCTGAAATTCAACGCGGATGGATTTATAAGACTTTCTTTGTAAATCCTCCTCCGAATTACAGACTGATTTGTGCGCCAACAACCCAAAATATTTATCTGCCTGAAGGTTTTTGTGATGAACTCAAGAAACTTTATGATCAGAGTTATTATGAAACATTTGTTCTTGGAAAAACCGGCAACTATAACCAAAACCTTGTTGTTAAAGATTTTACTGACGAAAATGTCCGCGAAATTCAATACAGAAAAGATTTTGATATTCATATAAGCTGTGACTTTAACGTTGACCCGATGGCATGGGTTCTTGCGCATAAAACGGAGGATAAAGTTTTTTATTTTGATGAACTTGTTTTGGAAAATACAACAACCTCAAAGACTTGTGATGAATTTCATCGCAGATATCCTGATCACCAAGGTAAAATTATTGTGAACGGTGACGCTTCAGGTGATAACAGAAGTTGTACCAGTGAATATACAAATTACGTGATAATTAAAAAGAAATTAGAATCTTTTGGCTATGAAGTCGAGATAAAAATTAAAGCATTTAATCCTCCGATAAAAAACAGAATTGCAGCATTCAATGCAAGAGTTCGAAATGCAAACGGAGACATTGGTTTGTATATTTCGCCAAAGTGCGAAAAACTTTTGTACAACATATACAACCTTCGTTATGTTGAGGGTTCGTCAAGGATAAATGTTCCGACATATACGCAAATAAAGCAGACAAAGGAATTAAAATTTTTATCACATCCGTTTGACGCGGCATCATATCTTGTGGATTTTTACTGGCCGATTGTGCTGTAGGAGTAAATTTCGAAAGGAGAAAAACAATGAAAATAATTGATTAGTTTAATAAATCAACAAAAAATAAGACAATAGTACAACTTGTTAAAAACAATGAAACACACATTCCTATAATCCAAAATATATTATAAATTTTATTTTCAAGAATAAATTTATTTTTAATTTTGAGGTCAAAGATTTCTTCTACTCCCCATAAGATTATAGAAAATAATACAATAATTTGGACTATAAAAATAAGTTCAATTAACAGAAGACCGTAAAAACTATTTTCATGTGCTTCACCGGCAAAAACAACCAAAAAATAATAAAATAGTAGTATTTCGCCAGATATACCAATTAAATTCATACTAAATTTATTTTTTAAATTTGCTAAAAATTTCATAAAAGTATTATACAAAATGTAAAGGAGAAAAACAATGAAATACATTAAACTATCGCAGAATGGATATGTCCAAACAATAAGGTATTTAAAAGTAACAAATAGAAAGGAGTAAATATGAAAAAATATTGAAATATTTTTAGTCATCAGGTAGAATAATTTTATGAAAAAAGTAACAATTTATCTTGTCATTCTTACTCTTTTGATATTGTCATTGTGGGAATTTGTTTATATTGAAAAATATAAAAATAAAATTATTGAATTGAAAGCTCAAGTCTCAATATTAAATACTACAGTTTCGGATTTAAAAAAGAGCGCTAATCTTGACAATACAAGTTCTTCTAATTTGAAACATGTTCTTGATATAAAACTTGAAGAATGTATGAAAAAAGATAACTATACAACTGCCGCAATGATAGGTTGTACAGATGTATTAATAGATGATTGGGAAAAAGAGATTGATAATAATATTAATCTTTTAAAACAATTACTAAATTCTCATCAGCAACAAATATTATTGAATTCTCAGGACAAATGGAATGATTATAAAAAGGTTCAGTGGAAATTAAATAAAGAAACTCTTTGTGCAAAAACAGGAACTATGTATCAAACAATATGCATAGGCAATGATATGGATATTGTTAAACAAAGGGCATTAGAATTAGGCAGTTTATATTACTTTTTTAACAGATAAATTATTTTGCCTTGTTAATTATTAGTTAGAACATAGTAAAACAAGGAGAAAATTTATGTACGATAAAAATTTTGAAAAAGTTATGGATTATGTATTCCGCTCAGAAGGCGGATTTAATGATGATAAAAATGATAGAGGCGGTAGAACTAATTATGGCGTTACGCAAAGGACTTATAATGCCTGGCGTCAGAAGAAGGGCTTTCCGTCTAAAGATGTTTTATACATAACAAAAGATGAAGCTAAACAATTATATTATGAAGAATTTTGGAAACCTTCGGGTGCTTCTGAAAGAGAAGATTTACGCGAGAGTTATTTGTTATTTGATACTGCGGTTATAAGTGGTCCGTATGAGGCAAAAAGACTATTTCGTAAATCAAATGAAAATATATATAATTTTTTGAAAGAGCGAAAAAATTTCCATAAACGAGATATTGAACGTCATCCAGAGCAAAAAAAATGGGAAGAAGGTTGGATGAATAGACTAAGAGATTTAGAATCTAATATGAATGAGATTGTAAATAATGGTTACTATAATCCTCCTTATAAAAACAACAAGACCCCATACGATATTAATTGGGGGGATATTAATTTGAAAAAACCTTCAGAGATAAAAATAAATAATAAAGTTTTAAGTGATATTCAATTACAAAATATAAAGAATAAGTACCAATATATTGAACATAAAGAAAGACAAGTAACCGGTAAAGCTGTCCCGATAGAGGAACCCCCACATATATTCAGCCAAGAAGAGATAGGGAAAATGACGCAGGAAGAATTTGCTCGAAATGAAGCAACAATAATGGAACAGTTAAAGGTCAGATAATAGAAGAACACAAACAGAAGAGTTATGGAGATTTAGTAAGTGCGGATTCTAATGTAGTTCTATATACTCGCGAAGATATAGCAAATATGTCAACCGAGGAATTTACAAAGCACGAAAAAGCTATCAGAACTCAGATGAATAAAATAGGAATTCCGTCCAAACGAGAATTGCCTCAAAACACCAAAACATATTCGTCTGACCCTAAAAACGGTAAGTGGGTAACAATCAATGGCAATCACATTTTTATTGATAAATAGTTTACAGTATGGCGCGCAGGATGAAATCCTGCGCGCCTAAGATAAGGAGATTTTATGGATACATTAGTTTATTATTCCCCGATAATTGTTGTTTTATTTGTGTTTTTCATACAACAGAGGGTGTTTGTTACCCCTGAACAATTAGAGCGAAAACACAGAGAAATTTTGACTGATATTGAAAATCGGTTTGTCACAATTAACAGTTATGAAGATTTAAAGTCACAATTTTCAGAGATTAAGGATAAAATTGATAAAATTTACGATTGCTTGATTATTTCTAAGTAGTTACTCCATTTACATATTGTAATAAAAAAGTAGAACCCGAAAAAATATGCTATACTGTAATTAAATTAGCATTTTTGAATGATTAGGGGAACCATGAAAAAGATTTTAATTGTAGATGATGAGCAAGATATTGTTGAAAGTTTAAAATTTGTACTCGAGAATTGCGATTATACCTGTTATTGCGCATATAACGGCGAAGACGGGTTAAAGTTAGCACGTGAAATTATTCCTGATTTAATCATTCTTGACGTTATGATGCCGAGGATTAATGGTTTTAAGATTAGCAGACTGTTGAAGTTTGATAATAAATATAAAAATATTCCGATTTTGATGGTAACTGCGCGTTCACAGGAAGAGGATAAGTTAATCGGCGAAGAAACCGGTGCAGACGAATATATTACAAAACCTTTTGACCTCGATGATGTTGTAAAAACCGTACAGAAGTATCTGGATAAAGAAAACTAAGATGAATATTATTACTAACAAAACACTTGAGACTTTAAAATATGATTTGGTGAGAGAAGGACTTGTTCAATACGAGGTTGTTGAGCAGGCGGAAGAGATTGCGAATGCGCAAAATATTAATATAGGGCAGGCTCTTATCAATTCAGGTTTTTTGTCAGAAGAACGCTTGATTAAGTTTTTGGAATCAAAACTTCATACTCCGTATGTGAATTTGGATGATTATCAGCTGGATGTAAATTGTTTGAAGTTTATTAATTATTCGGATGCAAGAAGATATAAAATTATTCCGCTATTCAAAATTGAAAACACTCTGACTGTAGCGATGGCAGATCCGAGAGACCTTTTTGCGATTGACAAAATTATGGAAACTGCCGAATGCGAAATTGATCCTGTATTGTCATCAGAAGAAAGTATTTTGAAAAAAATAGACGAATACTACAAGATTGATGTAACTGTCGGTAATATTTCGACAGATGCCAATTCAGGATATGATTGGCAGGATGAGCTGCATACAGAGGATTTGAGTGATAATCATATCCAAAAAATAATCCGTGCAATTTTGAAACAAGCAATTTTAGAAGGCATTCATGAAGTTACATTCCAAGGAGAAGACGACGGACTTGGAATTAATTTTAAGACACACAGTGAGCTTGCGAATAAAGGTTCTATTCCAACGGTTCTCGTGTCGTCTTTTGTTGCAAAATTAAAAACACTTGCGGAGCTGGATCCATCGGTATCCGAGGTTCCTCAGCTTGGTAAATTATGTTTCAAGGTAGATAACATAATTGTCATTGCAAGTGTTTCTACTTTCCCTACAATTATGGGTGAGAGAATTTTCTTGAAAATCTATAAACCGCCAAAAAGTATTGATCAAATTGTTTCATCAAAAAATGAACTTGCTGAGATTAGGCACGCTCTTGAGAAACCTGGTATAATTCTTGTCTGCGGTTCATCTTTGAGTGGAAAAACCCATATAATTTATTCACTATTGCTTGAGGCGGCAAAAACTAAATCAAAAAATATTATGACTCTGGAAAGTATCTCAAAATACGAACTTGAAGGAGTTAATCAATGTGAATTTAACGAAAATGTCGGTTTCAATATGGATAAAGCCGCAAGATTTATTGAATTTCAATCACCTGATATTATTTATTTGGAAGGAATAAAATCAAAAGAGTCTTTTGATTATTTTGCGAGTCTTGTTTATAACGATAAGACCGTAATAATGGAATTTCTTGCTAACAATATGGAAGATTTGCGCAACAAAATGGCATTTTCAGATTTTGATACATTGAAATCAATCATTTCGAGCATGGTATTTATTCATTCCAAAAATAGTGTTGAAGTCTTTAACCGTGAAACTTTGCAGAAATATTTGGGTTAAACATGATAAAATAAAAAGGGCGCTGAAATATATCAGCAACCCGTAACGATTGATTATGATGGATGATTCGATTTTATTTTCCCCTAAAAAATTTTATTCCCAAATTTTTAAAATGTGTTTTGCGCCAATTTGTGACGACTTTGTTATTATGTTTTCCCCGAAATTCTTTTTCTTCAAATATCCCTTACATATATATAAACAATTCTTCTTATAAAAAATTGCTATATATGTTATATAACTCTTAATATTTTGTTACAAATACAAACTATGATACAAGAATTAATACACATGTACAACTTGCTTTTTCTAATTTCTAATCATATTATATATATGAGTTAAGTTTTCTTAACCGGATATTTTATTTTTAGTTTGATTAGGGTAGAATAAATACTATGGTTACAGAAGAAAAATTATATTCGGACATTCCGCCGACAAAATTGAGAAATAAAGAGGAGAAATTTAAACCTGCAAAAACTAATCGTTTTTGGTTAACAATTGCAAGTTTGTTTTTCTTTAATATGCTTCAGAACCGATTTTATGCATTCAGATATACCGGTGTAGAAAATTACAAGCAGCGTGATGAAAATTGTCCGACAATTCTTTTTGCTCCTCATTGTAACTGGTGGGATGGAATTGTTCTTTATAATATAACTCATAGAATTTGTCATAAAGAAATTCGTTTGATGGTTGAAGAATTGAACAGATTTCCGCTGTTAAGACGCGGCGGTGCTTATTCTGTAAACAAAAAATCTGCTCAGTCTGCAATGAAAGCTTTGCAGTATTCCGTTGATTTGCTTGGCGACTTAAGAAACATTTTGTGTATTTTCCCACAAGGAATTATCAGACCGCCTCATTTCAGACCGTTCAAATTCCAAACAGGATTGTGCTATATTGCCCAGAATGCTGTTAAAAAATATGGAAAAGTTAACCTAATACCGGTATCAATTGACTACTGCTTCCTCCGCGACAACAGACCTGAAGTTATTGTTGATTTCGGTGAACGCATAGAATTAACGGACGTAAATATTGACCGCCGTGATTATACTAAATTCTTAGAAGCTAAATTGACAGAAACTTGCGATAATCAATTCCGAAATATTTCTCAGGGTAATATTGATAATTACAAAATTTTATTTAAACAACATCTAAAATGGTACAGACGTATTGAACAGCGTTTGAAACGTATTGATTTACCTGATGTTTCTGAAATGTAAAATATTTACCGAGTATTGAATTTATGCTATTATTCTTGTATGAATTTTGAAGAAAAAACATTAAATTCAAAAGTTGTTTATGAGGGAAAAGTTATCACTGTAATAAGTGATGATGTTGAAGTTGCTGATGGTCATAAATCTTTTAGAGAAGTAATATTACATTCAGGTGGAGTAGTCATTGTTGCTCGAAAAGATGCAGAGACTATTTTACTTGTGAAGCAGTATCGTTATCCGTTAAAACAAACCGTACTGGAACTTCCTGCCGGTAAACTTGAACTTGGCGAAAATCCTGACGAAGCCTGCAAACGCGAACTGGAAGAAGAAACAGGCTACCGTGCTAAAAACTGGAAATCGCTTGGCTATATAAATACAACACCCGGCATTTGTACCGAAAAATTGTATTTGTATCTTGCGTCTGATTTGGATTATGTCGGGGAACATCCTGATGAGGGCGAGATTATAAAATGTTTTGAATACAAATTATCTGATGTCATAGCTATGATAAATAATGGTGAAATCAATGATGCAAAAACAATTTGCGCGTTACACCGTGCATTTTTTAAAGCAAAATAAGGGTCTTATATTATGATAAAAATGATTGCAACTGATATTGACGGAACAATACTAAAATGGGGACTTGATTTTACTCCTGCAATGAAGAATTGCGTAAAAAAACTAAAAGATGCAGGGGTCAAAATGGTTCTTGTGACAGGCAGAATGCACTGTGCAACCCTTCCCGTAGCAAGAGAACTCGGGCTTGATACTCCTATTGTTTCATATCAGGGAGGGCTTATAAAAGATTCCGAAAACAAAACCCTTTATCAAAAAAATCTTGATGCACGTTACGCTAAAGAAATTATTCAATGGGCAAGAGAAAACAATATTCACATTAACTTATACTTGGATGATAAATTGTATGTTGAACAGGATAATGAGATTGTAAAAAGTTATACTGACGGGAAATTTATTGATTATACAGTCTGCTCGTTTGATGATTTGGAAATTAAAGATGTTAATAAAATTCTTGCAATAGATTTAACTGACCCTGAAAAGGTAACGGGCTGGGTTAACGAACTCAAAGCAAAATATCCCGAATTATACATTGTAAAATCAACTCCGTATTTTTGTGAAATCGGATGCTGCGACGCAAAAAAATCTTTTGGAGTTCAATATTTATGCGACATGTGGGGAATAAAGCGGGAAGAAGTTTTGACAATAGGCGACCAGAATAACGATATTGACCTTGTTCAATGCGGGGGAATAGGGGTTGCAATGGGAAACGGCACACCCGAATTAAAAGAATGTGCCGATTTTATAACTGATACCGTCGAAAATGACGGATTTGTAAAAGCTATAGAAAAATTTGTTATTCCTGTTCAGGAATAGTAAATTTCACACCGCAGCGTGAACAGTAAATTTGTAAACCATCTTCTTCAGGATCAACGTCTGTTAATCCAAGAACTCTTGTTTGTCCGTTTTCATCTTTTGTAACTTTGTATTTAAGCTTACATTCCGGACAAATTGCATAAGTGACATCGCCGACTTTTGTTATATCAGCTTTTGGAGAAGCTTTTACTGTTTTTCTTGCAATTGGCGCATCAATTGTGCCTTCTCCGCCACAATAGTGGTCAACAAATTCTGCTAAAATATTTCCTAAACCACCCATTGGAACATAGTTTCTGATAGGTTCGATGACAACCGCGTTTCCGTATGCGATAACTTCTGCTGTTCCACCTGTACCGTACATTACAGGTGTAATTTCAAATCTGAAATTGATAATTGCGTTTGCTCCGATTCTTTTTGCAGATGTAACCATTCTATCCCAAGCTCTTTGACGTACTTCATCAGAAAGTTCGGTATAAGAACTTAATTCACCCCCTGTAATATTTTTACAGCCCATCATGGTATCTTGAACAACATCTTTTGCTCTCATTGAGATACCCCAGACTACACCTTTGTAATCCATTACCTGATAACCTTCGAATGTTTCTTTTTCTGTTACCAGAATTCTGCTTCCGACTTCGGGTCTTGTTCCGGAAAGCAAGTCTTCGCGATTAATCATAAATTCGTTTTCCTTTCTTTATTTAAACGTTCCATCATTATATTTGAATATTCTTCTTCAAGTCTTAGTAATGCTTCTTTTTGCTGAATATAGCCTTCGCAGGTTTTACCTTCCGTAAGTTTCGGGCAGTCCTTGCAAATTCTGTCTCCTGTACGTTTAGCATTATAAAGATTTCTTAGTAAAACAAATAGTCCAATACTTAGGAGTCCAAACTCCCAGTGAATTTTGAAGCAGACAACAAAAAATGCAGCCAGAAAAATGCCGTCATAAAATCTTATAAAATCCTTTGTAAGTCTTCTGAAATTCTTGTAAACAGGCGGATAAGACATTGCAAAAGTTAGTATAAACCCTGTTAGTCCAAGATAAAAATACTTATTAAACTGTACTGTTTTAATCGACAAAATACAAAAAACAAGTGAAATTAAAAACCCTGAATACAAAAGCAGACAGCTTCTGCAAACATATAAGCCGAAAATTTTCAAAGTATTATCTTTGTATTTTTCGCAAAGAGGTTTGTGAAGAAACAGGAATTTCCAAAAATGTTTTAAAAACAAATATTTATATAAAATATTTTTACTTAGTCTTGTCAGTAACTTCTGTATCATCTGTTTCCTCAAGATTAGCCCCGCAAACTTTGCAAGTTTTTGATTCCATATTTTCTGAACGGAATGATTCTCCGCACTGCGGACATTTGTAATACTTACGTGATAAAACAGATTTAACAAAACCGATTATCCCAATAATAATAACCAGTATAATAAATCCGATAACAAAATAATCTGATGTATCAGGTGTTCTTGAGTAATTGGTTGTAGTATGTTCAACCGATACTGTTGTATTTATATCATTCTGCGACACCTGACGTGTTGTAGTAACAGTATTGCTGTTCATTGTAGGCATATAATTCTCCTTTTGTATAATCTTAGTTTATTTTAGAAAGTTACACATCATATAAGAAAACGATACGGTTAAATTTTAACCGTATCGTTTGTTCTTGAATATGAAATAAATTGTATTTTCTTACTAGACCAATGCCATTTCCTTATTGAAAGGGTTGGAGGAGGGACACACCTGAGTATCGCCTAGGATTTCGGATTTAATCACAGCTAAATCTTGCTGCATCAATCTTCTAGGAGATCCTTCTTCCATTGAGTGATTTCTCAATAAGTATGACGGATGGAAAATTGCCATTGCACGGTATTCTTTTCCGTTGATAGTTACATTGAACCAATTTCCGCGAACTTTTGATATTTGAAGTTTCTTTTCATCTCTGAAAGATTTAAGTGCAGTCGCACCGCAGAAAATAATTGCTTTAGGATTCATAATATCAATTTGCGCGGTTAAGAATTTTTCGCACATAGCTTTTTCAACATCGGTTGGAACTCTGTTTTCAGGAGGTCTGCATTTTACTGTATTAATAATATACAAATCATCTTGTCTTGAAATTCCTGCTTCTTCCAAGAATTGGTCTAAAAGCTGTCCGGCTCTTCCGACAAACGGTTTTCCTGTTTCATCTTCAGTTTCGCCCGGAGCTTCACCGATTAAAACAATTTTTGCAGTTTCAGGATTTCCGTCAGAGAAAACCACATTATTACGGGTTCTTGCAAGAACACAATCTGTACAATTTTCGCATTTTGACTGGACTATGTCCAAACAGCCTTTTTTAATCATTTTATACTTCTCTCCTCATTATTGTCCGTTTTTAAAAAATCCGACATCGTATTTTTTACAATATCTTTTTAATTCTTTCATTATTATATCAGATAATAAAAATACTGCAATCAAATTCGGAACAGCTAAAAATAATGTAAAAGCGTCAGATAAATTTACAACACTTTTTAAATTCATAGCAGAACCGATAATTATGAATAAACAGTAGATTATCTGGAAAGTTCTTGTTGTTAATTTTGATTCTCCGAATAGGAAAGTCCAGCTTTTTGTTCCGTAATATGAGCCGCAAAGCATTGTTGATAATACAAAACAGCTTGCCATAAAGGTTAATAATATCGGGAAGAACGGACAAACAGAAGCAAACGCTTTTGAAGTAAGTTCAATACCTTCAATTCCTGAGGTATGAAGATATGCACCTGTCACAACGATTATAAAAGCAGTTGCTGCCCCTACAATTACTGTATCAACGAACGGCTGTAACATTGCAATAAAAGCTTGAGCAACAGGCTTGCTTGTTTTCACTGCAGAAAAAGCAATAGGCGCAGTACCAAGTCCGGCTTCGTTTGCAAACATTGCGCGTCTAAATCCCCACAACATACAAGCAAACATTCCGCCTGTAACCGCTGACGGGCTGAACGCTTCTTTCATAATCAAAGCAAGCGTTTGTGGTACGTGATGAATATTTAATAAACATATTACAAATGCTGAAAATACATATAATGTACACATCACAGGGGTAACTTTTGATGTAAATTTTCCGATAGATTTAATCCCGCCGATAACCGTAATATAAGTGATTACAGCAACAATCAAACCAAAAACCCAGCGTTGATTTGCAAATAATCCTGTAACATTTGAAATTTGAGTTGTTATCGCGTTAATTTGAAATAAATTCCATCCGCCAATCATTGCAAACACACAACACACAGCATAAATTTTTGCCAAGTACGGTGTAAAAGGTTTTATCCACGGAGCACGCAAACCATTGATAATATAATACATAGGACCACCTGAAGAGGTACCGTCTTTATTTATTTGTCTAAATTTAATTCCGAGCAAGACTTCTGCAAATTTCAGAGCCATTGAAAAAATACCCGCAATTATCATCCAGAAAATTACCCCCGGACCCCCGACAGAAACAGCAAGCGCTGAACCCACAACATTTCCCATCCCTGCAGATGCAGAAATTGTTGCGGTCAATGCCTGAAATGATGAAACTTCACCTTGTTTTTTCTTAATAATTGTATCATCATGTTTATATTTCTTGGTGATTAGATTAATAGCATGCTTAAATCCCCAAAAACCGATAAAACGTGTTCTGAATGTGAAGTACAATGCTGCAATCATCAACAAAACAATCAAAAATTCCACACGAACGCCGTGTATGGTTACATGTGAAAATATTAATCCTGAAATTTTATTCGCCACCGGCGATAAAATGCTGTCTATCCGGCTGTCTAAATTCATAACTTGATTTTACAATAAACAAATTTATTTTTCACGAAATTCGTTTTTTAGTATGTCTGTTTCTATCTTATTAAAATATTGTTAACTTCATCCGTATTATGAAAAAGATTTGTTATAATAAAAATATGGATGACATTGAACAAAATTATGAAGATTTTATTTCGACAGTAAGCCACGAACTGCGGACACCGCTGACATCTATTCGAGGGTTTTCACAGACTATTCTGGCGTCGTGGGATAAACTTGATGACGAAAGCAAGAAAAAATTTATTAAAATAATTGAAGAGCAGTCAAACAGACTTATTCATCTTGTAGAAAATATGCTCGCAGTTAGTAAACTTCAAAAAGAAAATAGCCACCTCGTGTTTAATGAGGTGAATATTAAAACTCCAATTGAGCAAACTGTTGCTATAGTTAAAAATCAATATCCGTTACATAATTTTCAGATAAATTACGGAAAAAATCTTCCTGATATTTTTGTGGATAAAGATAAATTTCTGCAAATTTTGACAAATTTAATCGAAAACAGCGCTAAATATTCAGCCGATAACAGCGAAATAAAAATTTTTGCGATAATTGAAAATAATAATGTTGCAATTTCTGTTTCTAATATAGGAATTGGAATTGACGAAAAAGATTACGACAAAATTTTCACTAAATTCTCCCGCATTGACAATCCTCTGACACGCAAGGTTCAAGGAAGCGGGCTAGGTTTATACATAACAAAAAGTCTGGTTGAAAAAATGGACGGCTCAATTTCTGTCGTATCTAAACCTCTGAATGATAATACAGGATTAAGTGAAATAACTTTCAAGGTTCTGATGCCGGTGAAAAATATTGAAGAACAAGCGAGGATAAAATGCAGTCAGTAACACTAATTATCGACAAGCGTCTTGAACTTTCCACCAAATATAAAAAATTGCTTGAAACAAATTCTAACTGTGTTATAGTTTCAAAAGATTTAATTTCTGCTCTGAAAATTATTCAGGATAAAGAACCTGATTTGATAATAATTTCCGATAGTTTTGATAATGACCTGTCTGACTTTTGCAAACAGGTTCGCGCATTGACTTACAACATGCGCCCGATTATTATTGCAATGTCAAAATCAGCAGATTTTAACGACAGAATTAATGTTCTTAACAGCGGTGCTGATGATTTTCTTTCTGAGCCTGTGAATTCAGAAGAATTTAAGGTTAGAATGCGTGCCCACCTCAGACGTGAATTTGAATCAAATCTTGATAAAAAACACATGATTCCGAATAAAAATTATACTCTTCGTGCAATAAAAAGAATTTTATCGGAAGACAAAGAATGGGCGGCGCTATATGTCAGTATAGAAAATTTTGACAGTTACAAGCAGGCATACACGGAGCTTGCTTCTGATAAGCTTTTGCAGACATATAGTGCAATTATTCAGTCGTCGCTTGATGAAAATGATTATGTCGGGCAGCTTGCGGAAAATGTTTTTCTTATTCTGACAAATCCCGTAAAATCAGAAAGGCTTGCACAATTTTTAACCTTTGTATTTGACTCTGTTTCTAATAAATTTTACGCTCAGCACGATTTGGAGCGCGGATATATGATTATGCAAGGTGATGAATTTGCAGGACGCCGCGCAAATTTTGTTCACTCAACAATCGGGGTTATAACGAACGAATTTGCAAAATACAAAGACTCTGCGGCTTTAATTAATAATCTTGTTCATATTCACGATATGGCAAATTTGTCTGACAAATCAAATTATTTGATTGAACGCCCGAAAATTACCGCGGAAAACTGCATTTCTGAAAAAGAATATAATCATAAAATTCTCATTTTTGAAACTGATGATGCCCTGAGTACACTGCTTCACACAATTCTAAATCTGCAAGGATACAAAACAGAAATAGTAAACGATTATTCTATTCCGCAAGTTTCTGAAACTCCTGCTTTAATTATTGTGGATGCAGGCGATTTAGAGAGCAAAAACGGTTTAAATCTTTGTTATGGCATAAAACAGCATGCTGATTTCAAAAATACAAAAATTATCGTGACTTCAATTATTCATGATAAAGAACTTGTCTTAAATACCGGTGCTGATTTATATCTTCCAAAACCGTATGAAATTCCCCATTTGATAAAATGGGTTGACAGTTTTATAAAAGAGTTTAACAATTAACCTAGAATATCTTCCAAAATTTCAGCGTTGCGTGAAGCTTCTTTCATTTGCTGTTTAGAAATTCTGCGCATATAATTTCTAAGCGCTTCTCTAATTAATTCACTTCTTGAACAACATTCAGAATCTGCTAAACCATCTACTTTATTTAAGAAATCATCAGGCATGGTAACCAGAACTTTAGCCATATAATACACCCTTTCTTTTGAAACATTATAGCACGCAGTATATATTTTATCAAGTTAAGATTTACCCGATACGGCACCCCTGATTTACTATTGCAAAAAGAGCTTAAATCTATAAGATTAATTTGAAAGGAGAACTTTATGGAAGAAAATCAAAACAGAGAGGAAACTATCAGAGTTGAAAAAAGAGAGTATCCTATGTGTGCAAACCACCCGTTTATGAAAACACTTTTAACAGGATTATTAATCTTTTTGGGAGCATACTGTGCATTCTACACAGTAGCAGACTGGCATATGAAGCGTATTGTTCCTGCGGAATTCAGACATTTTCCTCGCAAGATGGACAGAATGTTTAAAAAAGATATGCGTATGATGGACGATATGCTTAAAGAAGACGGTGTTATGTCAAGAAGAGCAGCAAATGTTATCCATCTTGAACAGGCAAAAAATGAATACAAAGTGATTATTGACCTCAGAGCATTCGATAATAACGAAAACAATGTTCAGGTGCTGACTAATGGTAATATTTTAACTATAAACGGCAGAACAGTTAAAAAATCAAAAAATAATGAACAAATTTCTGAATTCCAGCAAAGTTATATGTTTGGCGAAAATGTCAGACTGAAAGATTTGACAAAAACGACTAACGGTAACTATTACGTTGTAACAATTCCAATCGGAAATGAATCAGATGATTAAACTTTAACAAAAGCGGGATTTCATTTTTGAAATCCCGCTTTTGTTTCTATAAAT